>JBHIAH010000016.1:0-45470 GCA_046758505.1 Methylomirabilales bacterium (SeqCode)
CCACCATCACCGGGTCATCCTTTCCGACGTATTTGCCGGCGATCAGGCTGAGCTTTTGGGTGGAGGCTGCTGCGGCGATCTCTCCATCGCTCCGGCGCCGCACTTCGGTGATCATGAACTGGTTGGAAGCCCCCAGAAAGACGAGGAGATCGTACAATTCCTCCGGACAGCTCAGGACGATGGTGGCATCCTTCTTGGCGTCCAAGACCGTGAACTGAAATCCCTCGTGCATCTTCGGGTCGATGATGAGCCCGGCGGTCGTGAAGGGGTCGGCGAATATCCGGTACAGGGGAAAATTCCAGGCCCCCGGAGAGCATTTATCCCCCATGAAGACCACGACCGGCTCGCTGGTCCGCTCCACGAACTCCATCTCTGCCACTCCCGGGCCCATCCCCTTGACGTTCCCGGAAAAGGCGTCGGCGAGGAGATCCTGGCCGGCCCCGTACAGGTGAAGCCGCTTGGCCACGGTTGTGCAGGCCATGAAGGTATCCCACGACAGGCGATGGATCACCTCGGCGTCCACCCCGTGCCGGTGGGTGATGACGAGGTCAATGTCATCCCCACACCGGGCCACATGATAATCGATGATCGTCTTCTTGTTCTTGGCGGCCTCGAGCGATTCGCCGGCCTTCTGGAGGAGCTCGGGGTGGACCCGGTTGTGGCCGGTGTAGCTCCCCACGTCGGCCTTGATGACGCTTAGGGTGAGCTTTTGGCTGGGCATGATCGGCATCCCTCCTTTCCAAAGCCGCGCATCTGCCTGGATCACGTGATGAGCAAGGACGATAACAATGTGCGGGATGGGACTCCTGCCTTACGTCCGAAGGCCTATACTATACGTCAAAACGATTGGCAGGTAAAGGAAAAAAGAACTTGCCAGCACAGGTCCGCGGGTGGGTTGTGAGCGAAATGGCCTCGGTTTCGGGAGGTCGAGGCGGATGAGGAGCGCTCGTGAGACGGGGCGACCTACGGAGTATCCACCGTGGAGGCCTCCGCCGAGAGGCGATCCACGAGGGTGCGGATCGCGGTAGCCTCTGATGGGTTGAGGTCGAGGAAACATACTCCCATCCCGGTGATGGCAGGCGGGTCCGTCTCCTGACCGGACACCCATGCGACCTGCCCGCGAACCGAGAGAGGATCGGACAGGCCCGGGAGCGTGAAGTGGAGTGCGAGCTCTGTCCCGGCCGCCGCTGGGCGGTCGGTCACGATAAACATCCCCCCCTCACTCAGGTTGAGACACGTCCCATGCGCCGTCGTCCCCGCCTGCCTGTATTCGACGTCGATTTGAACGGGGGTCCGGGTATGGACCCGCCTTTTGGGCTGAGAGACCCATTGCCGGACCAGGGACGGGTCGACCGACTCCTCGAAGGCGACTCCGTGTGGAAACCTGGTCCCCAGGCCGGTCGGCGTCCCGTCGCCAACCGAAACAACGTGGCCGCGCAGCGGATTACTCCCATTGACCTCGAGCGATACCGGCGTCTCGACCGGCAGGGCCTCGGGCAGCAGGATCTCGAGTCCACCGGCGTTCACGTTCCGAGTCACCCCGTCAAGGAGCTGCGGCTGCGCCTGCTCCGGACTCAGGACGGTGCACTGGACGGGCAGGTAGCGGGCAAATCGGAGGTGGCGGCGGTAGTGGAGAGTCGGTGTTTTTGGGTCGGCAGCCATCATTCGCCTCCGGTACGAAACGCATCAGGCAGGATTTTAGCAAGATCCATGCCACCATGGGCCATGGAGAGGAATGCTGGGAAAAGAGGATCACGTCACCGGACGGGAGGGGTCCCATCTTGCGGGGGGGGAGGCGGCAGAGGCCCCCGTAAGGGTGCTTAAAACTTGGCTTTTTGGCGACGTCAGGGGATGGAGTTACCCGCTATGGGGGGAGGGAGTGCCGTGACAATCCTCCCCCTACCGGGAGGCCACGACGAAGTGACCCCGGCGGTTCCATTTCCAGGTGGACTCGTCGTGTCCAAGGAGAAAGGGCCGCTCCTCCCCATAGCTGATCGTCGAGATCCGCTTGATATCAATGCCGCCGGCGACCAGGTAGTCCCGGACCGCCCTGGCCCGCTGTTCCCCCAGCGCAAGGTTGTACTCGTTCGCCCCGCGCTCATCGCAGTGGCCCTCGATCACGATACGAATTCGGGGATTGGCCTTGAGCCACCGGATGTTGCCGTTCAGGGTTCTCTTTGCAGCCTCGGTGAGGACGGCCTTGTCGAAGTCGAAGAAGACATCCTTTAAGGGAGACGCCTTTGTGAGCGCCCCCCCCGGGCCGGTTCTCGGCCGTGCTCCGGGCCCAGGCGTCACCGGGATCTCCCGGATCGGTGTCGGCTGGCCGATTTTCTCCTCGACCACTTTCCCTTCCGGCTGCGGTGCCCCCCCCGGGCCCGTCGCCCCCGGCTTTCCCGCCTGCCCTCCCGGCTTTTTCGGGCAGCCGACCAGGATCAGTGATGTCCCCAAGAGGATGGCTGCAGCCCTCAGATGGACACACCGGTGCTTCATGGGATTTCCCCCCCCTTCCCGTCAACCCACGGGTCCGTGATTTAGCGACCCCTTCCGCCACTATCTCGCTTTCGACGTACGAGTCAAGTCAATTTTCCCTGCGGCGGGTGGCGTTGTTTTTCTCTATCTCCATCCATTGCCATGCCTCCGTTGCTCTAATTCGAGGGGGCCTCGCATAACTCATCGCTTGACTTCTTCGAGGGCCTCTTCTATACTTTTTCCCCGCTTTAACTGCAGAAGGAATCACGCTTTTACGGCGCTCGGGAGGTTCTGGATGGAGCGGAATCTGGCCCTCGAGGTGGTTCGGGTGGCTGAAGCCGCCGCGCTCTCGTCCGCACGATGGATGGGGCGGGGTAATGACGCGCTGGCGGAGCAGACCGCCCTGGATGCCATGCGCCGGGCCATTGATACGGTAAATTTCTCTGGAACCGTGGTGATCGGGCGGGGAGAGAAAGGGGAGACCTCCACCCTGTATGTGGGTGAGCAGGTCGGTTCCGGCTCCGGGCCCGAACTGGATGTGGCGGTGGAACCGCTCGAAGGGCCGTCCATCGTGGCCGAGGGGCGGGCGAACGCGGTCGCCGCGGTCGCCCTGGCGGAGAAGGGGTGTCTCTTTCCTGCCCCGGACGTGTACATGGAGAAGATCGCGGTCGGGCCCAGGGCGCTGGGGGCCATTGAAATCACCGCCGGGCCGGAGGCGAACCTCCGCTCCATCGCGGAGACGATGAAGTGTTACGTGGAAGATCTCACCGTGGTCATCCTCGACCGACCCCGTCACGGTGAGCTCATCCGGGCGGTCCGCGAGTTGGGGGCGCGGATCAAGCTGATTCAGGATGGCGACCTCTCGGCGGCCATTGCCGCCGCGCTCGAGGGTTCGGGTGTGGATGTCCTCATGGGGATCGGGCGGGCACCGGAAGGGGTCCTGGCGGCGGCGGCCCTGAGATGCCTGGGTGGCGACATGCAGGCCCAATTTCGACCGGCGAATGTGGATGATGTCGAGCGTATCCGTCGGACCGGCCTGAAGGAGATCGACCGCGTCCTCACCATTACTGATCTCGCCCGGGGGGGAGGGGTCACGTTCACCGCGACCGGCGTCACCGATGGCGATTTCCTGAAAGGGGTCCGGTTTTTCGGCGGTGGAGCAAAGACCCACTCCCTGGTGATGCGTTTCAGGTCGGGAACGGTCCGGTTCATCGAGGCCATCCACCGCTTTGACCGTAATCCCATCTATTAAGCCTTCCCCGTTTACCTCGTCCCCGGCGTGTGCGGATCCCTTCCCGTTCCAGCGTGGTGGAATACGGGGAGCGTGCAGACGGCCCGAGGAGAGTGGATGCAGGAGAGCCAATCCGTGATCAGGGGGGTCCGGGGCGCCGCCGACATTCTGCCCGACGAGGTCGGTCGCTGGCAACGTGTGGAGGCCCAGGCCCGGCGGATCTTGGAGAACTATGCGTACCAGGAAATCCGGACGCCCATCTTCGAGCGGACCGAACTTTTTGTCCGGGGGATCGGGGAGGGGACCGACATCGTGGACAAACAGATGTACACCTTCCAGGACAGGGGGCACGAGAGCCTCACCCTGCGCCCGGAGGGCACTGCTCCCGTGATCCGCTCGTACCTCGAACACCGACTGTTCACCGGAGGGGGGCTCTGCAAGGTGTATTACATTGGCCCGATGTTCCGCCATGAACGGCCTCAGGCGGGCCGGTTCCGGCAATTTCACCAGATCGGGGCCGAGGCCCTCGGAGTGGGGGACCCGGCCCTCGACGCCGAGGTGCTCGACGTCCTCGCGCATCTGTTCGATACCGTGGGCGTCGAGGGGTGGCAACTCCACCTCAACAGTATCGGCGATGAGGCATGCCGCCCGGCTTTCCGCGAACGGTTCGCCCTCTATATGCGGGGCAGGAAAGAGCACCTGTGTCCGGATTGTCTCGGGCGTCTCGAGCGGAATCCCCTTCGGATCCTGGATTGCAAAGTGGAGGGATGCCGGAACCTTGTCGCCGAAGCCCCCCACCCCCTCGAATCGCTGTGTCGGGATTGCGAAGCGCATTTCCAGCGACTGCAGGACCTATTGCGGCTCCTCACGATCGACTATAGCATCAATATACACCTGGTTCGCGGCCTCGATTATTACACCCGGACCACCTTTGAATTCGTAAACCCGTCCCTGGGAGCGCAAAATGCCATCGCCGGCGGGGGGAGGTATGACCTCTTGGTGAAAGAGATGGGGGGGCCCCCGACGCCCGGGATCGGCTTTGCCGTCGGCATGGAGCGTCTGCTGATCTCCCTCCCGCCGGCGTCTCCGGAGGAGGCGAGGGAGGGTGTCTTCGCGGCGACCTTGGGGGAGGAGGCGTTTCAACTGGGCCTTCGGATCGTCCGTGAGTTCCGCCGGCAGGGGGTCCGGGCCTCCGTGGATCTGGAAGGGCGCTCCCTGAAGGGCCAGATGCGTCTCGCCCACAAGGAACGATACCGCTACACGCTTATCCTCGGTGATGAGGAGCTCAAGGCGGAGATGGCCACGGTCAAAGACATGGCCCAGGGAGGACAGGAGCAGGTTCCCCTGCGGGAAGTGGTGGATCGGTTGAGGGGGTTGATGAAGGACGCATGACACGAAGCTGCTACTGCGGAGAGGTGACGGCGGAATGGGTGGGGGAGACCGTCACGGTGATGGGCTGGGTCCACCGGAGGCGGGACCACGGGGGTCTCATCTTTGTGGATCTTCGGGACCGGGAGGGGATTGTCCAGATCCTTTTCGGCCCGGAGCATGGGCGTGACGCCTATGAGACCGCCAAACGGATTCGGTCGGAGTATGTGGTCGCCGTAACGGGCAAGGTCCGCCGGCGTCCCCCCGGGACCGAAAACGTCGACCTGAAGACCGGGGAGGTGGAGGTTCGGGCTGTCGACACGGCGATCCTGAATGAGGCCAGGACCCCGGTTTTCCCGCTGGACGAGGATCGGCCGATCAGCGAGGAGCTTCGCCTCACCTATCGGTATCTGGACCTGCGCCGTCCGCCGGTCCAGGGAAACCTCCGGGTCCGGCACCAGATGTACCAGGTGGTCCGGGCCTTCTTCGACCGGCACGGCTTCATCGAGGTGGAGACCCCGGTCCTCACCCGGAGCACCCCGGAGGGGGCTAGGGACTACCTGGTCCCGGCCCGGCTCTACCCCGGCCAGTTCTTTGCGCTCCCCCAGTCTCCCCAGCTCTTCAAACAGCTCCTGATGGTGGCGGGCCTCGACCGGTATTTCCAGATCGTCAAGTGTTTCCGCGATGAAGACCTGCGGGCCGACCGGCAGCCAGAGTTTACCCAGATTGACGTGGAGATGTCTTTTGTGGACCGGGACGACGTCTTGGTCCTCATGGAAGAGCTCATTGTCGCTCTCTTTCGCGAAGTGAAGGGGGTGGAGCTCGACCGGCCCTTTCCCCGCTTGCCCTACCAGGAGGCGGTGGCAACCTACGGTCTCGATAACCCGGATAGCCGATTCGAGATGTTCCTCGTGGATATTAGCGACCTGTGCCGGGGGACAACCTTCCGCCCTTTTGCGGAAGCCCTCGCCGGGGGGGGACAGGTCAAGGGGGTCAAGGCGAAGGGGAAGGCCGAGGCGTTCTCCCGGAAGGTGATCGACGACCTCACCGAATTTGTGAAGGGCCTCGGTGCCAAGGGTCTCACCCCTTTTCGAATGACGAAAGAGGGGGTCCAGTCTCCGGTGGCGAAGTTTCTTGATCCTGACGCCGTCCGGGGGATTGCCCGCCGCTTCGAACTCGAGGACGGGGACGTGGTTCTCGTGATCGCCGACAGCCCGATGGCGGTGGCGGAGATCCTCGGTCGCCTTCGGGTGAAGATGGGACAGGAGCTGGGCCTGATCGAGGAGACCCTCATCCGCCCGCTCTGGGTCGTCGATTTTCCCCTCTTGGAGTATAGCGAGGAGGAGCAGCGGCACGTGGCGGTTCACCACCCCTTCACCGCCCCCCTCGATGAGGACCTGTCCCTCTTAGAGCACGCCCCCGAGAAGATGCGGGCCAAGGCGTACGACCTCGTCATCAACGGGCAGGAGGTAGCGGGGGGGAGCATCCGAATCCATCACCGAGCGGTGCAGTCCAGAATGTTTGGCATCCTGGGCCTTTCCGAGGCCGAGGCAAAGGAGAAATTCGGCTTCCTCCTCGAGGCCCTCGAGTTCGGCACACCACCGCACGGCGGGATTGCATTTGGGTTCGACCGCCTCGTCATGCTGCTCACGGGGGCCGAGTCGATTCGCGAGGTGATCGCCTTTCCCAAGACGCAGCGGGCCCAGTGTCTCATGACCAGCGCCCCGGCGGTCGTGGACCCCGGACAGCTCAAGGACCTCCATCTCAAACTGGATGTTCGCTAACTTCTTGAAATTTCTGCCCAAACGTAGCGCTTTTTCAGTTGACAGTGGGAGGAGGGGGGAAGTAGCATTTGACACAGGCAGGGGACGGTACGGGCCGTCCCCTCATTTCTCTCAGGAGGGGGAAGCATTCGAGAACACATGAAAGGCGACCGTGCACCGGTGCGAAGGCAGATCCCGCTCCCGTCCGGATCGAAGATCCAGGCCCTGTTCGGTCTGAACGACGAGCACATACGGATGGTGGAGGATTGTCTCCACATCCGGTTGGTCGCCCGGAATGGGCTCTTGACGATTAGTGGGGACACGGAACAGGTCGACATCGCCGAGCGGGTGATTGCCGAACTGACCACGCTCCTGGAAGGGGGACGGACCATCGGAAGCCGCGACGTAAAGTTGGCTCTTCGGCACGTCTCCCGGGAGGAGGACGCAACCTTCCGGAAGATCCAGAAGGAGGTGATCGAGGTCTCTTCCAAGAAGAGGCCGATCCGGCCCAAGAGCCTCGGGCAGCAGCATTACATCGACGCCATCCGGACCTTCGACATCGTGTTTGGCATTGGACCGGCGGGAACCGGGAAGACCTACCTGGCGATGGCGATGGCGGTCTCGGCGCATCTGAGGCGACAGGTGAGTCGGATCATCCTGACCCGTCCGGCGGTCGAGGCGGGGGAGCGGCTCGGATTTCTTCCCGGGACCCTCTACGAGAAGATCCATCCGTACCTCCGTCCCCTCTATGATGCGCTGTACGACATGCTCGAGACGGAGCGAGCGAACCGGCTGATCGAAATGGGCGTCATCGAAATTGCGCCCCTCGCATTCATGAGGGGACGGACCCTCAATGATGCCTTCATCATCCTCGACGAGGCGCAGAACACCACATCCGAGCAGATGAAGATGTTTCTCACCCGGCTCGGGTTCAGCTCGAAAGCGGTGATCACCGGCGATATCACCCAGGTGGACCTTCCCCCCGGAAAGATTTCGGGACTCATCGAGGTGCGTTCGGTTTTGAAGGATGTCCAGGGGATCGATTTCGTCTACCTTGGCGAGGAGGATGTTGTTCGTCACGAGTTGGTCCAGCAGATCATTCGTGCCTATGAGCAGCGCCAGACCTCACCTCCCTCTTCGGAAGACCCCAAGTGGCACGAGGAGACCCTGGGGACGGCCCGGGGGGACTGAGGCGTCGGTTGCGAGTCCACCCTGTGATCTTCCATCCGGTGATGTGTCCTCGCGCTTCATCTCGTGCGGCTGTTGTTGGCAGTGAGGAATGGATGAAGATTTCCCTCTGGCCCGTATCCGGGGCGAAGAAGGGCAACGACACCAAGGCGCGGAGCAAGCCGACGAGCCTCCCCCCCTACCGGTATCGCCTTTCCCCGATGGGGCAACTCTTTCGAGTCTCGGAGGGGCGCCCGCTCATTCTCCAGGTCTCGGGCGTCCTGCTGGTGTTGGCTGTCGGCGCGATCGTCGCCTCTTATCGCCCCCTCCTCGTGGATCTCGTTTCGGCCCTCGCGATCCTCCTCTTTGTCCTTTTCGTGCTCGGCACCCTCTACTATTATCTCCAGTTCCTCGAGACGCGGCCGGTGATGTCGCCGAAGCACCTCTACCTCTTGGGGACGGTGATCCTCCTGGCCATCGTGATCAACCGCTTCCTCCTCGTCATCCTCCAGTCCTTAAGCCAGAGTTTTCCCTCCATTCCCATCCACTCTTTTTACTATACCATTCCGGTGGCGCTCGGCAGTGTACTACTCACCGTCCTCTTCAATGCCCGGACGGCCTTTGGAGGAGCCGTCGCCCTGGCCATTCTCACGACGGTGCTGGTGACGGATGAGGTAACCTTCCTCCTCTTTGGGCTGGTCGGGGCCATCGTCGGTGCCTTCACCATCTGGCGGACCCAGGACCGAACCACCTTCTTCAAGGCGGGCTTCTGGGTGGCCGCGGCCAGTGTGTCGACCATTATTGTCTTTGTCCCGATCTACGGGTGGTCGGCACGAGCGCTCCCGTATGATCTGGGAGCCTGTGTCGTGAACGGCGTGTTGGTCGCCCTCTTTGCCTCGACACTCCTCCCCGTGCTGGAGTATCTCTTTGAGACCACCACCGATCTGAAACTCCTCGAGCTCTCGAACCTGAACCGGCCCCTCTTGAAGCAGCTCATGAAGACGGCTCCCGGGACCTATCACCATAGCCTGATGATGGGGGAGCTGGCGGAGGCGGCATCCGAGGCCGTCGGCGCCAATCCTCTCTTGTGTCGGGTGGGCGCGTACTATCACGACATCGGCAAGGTGAAGAAGCCAGCCTACTTCATCGAAAATCAGATGGACGCCATGAACAGGCACGACAAGCTTTCCCCAAGTTTGAGCAGTCTCATCGTCATCTCCCACGTCAAGGATGGAATCGAGATGGCCCTGGAGCACCGGCTGCCGCCTGCCATCGTGGACCTGATCCCCCAGCACCACGGCACGCGCCTGGTCACCTATTTCTATGAAAAAGCCAAAGAGTCGCAGGATCCCGACCTCGGTGAGGTGAAGGAAGAGGATTACCGGTACCCGGGCCCCAAGCCTCAAACCAGGGAGGCGGCGATCCTGATGCTGGCCGATGCGGTTGACGCGGCCGCACGGACGCTCACCGACCCGACGCCGGCCCGGGTCCAGGGACTGGTCCAGCGGATCGTGAACAGCGTCTTTACCGAGGGGCAACTGTCCGAGTGCGACCTCACCTTGAAAGACCTGCACCAGATTGCGAGGGCCTTTGTCCGTGTCCTCACCGCTGTCCACCACCACCGTGTGGACTATCCGGGATATCGATTCGAAGAAGACAAGAAGAAGGAGGGAGAGAAGAAGGGGGATGGGGATACAGGTCCGAAACCGGCAAAGGAGGAGGCGGGTCGGCCTGTCACGGCTCACAAGGGTGGGGGAGAGGGCATTATCCGCCTTGGGCAGACCGAAGAGTGAGGTCTCGGTACTCCTCGTCGGTGATCGGGCCATCCGGCGTCTCAATCGGACGTACCTCAGCCGCGACCATCCCACCGATGTCCTGGCGTTTCCACAACAGCAGGGTTTCCCATCGCCGCACCCACATCTCCTCGGCGATGTGGTCATTTCGGTGGAGACCGCGCTGCGCCAGGCCAAAGCGCACGGCCATTCCCTCGCTCAGGAAATCACCCTCCTGCTGATCCATGGCATCCTCCATCTCCTCGGCTACAACGACAGGACCCCCGCGGCCCGTCGTCGGATGTGGGCCGAACAGGCTCGGCTTCTTGCGATTGCCGGGAGGGGACGATCCTGAGCACAGCCTCAACATGTCTTGTCCGCCTGATCGTAGTTCACGCCCGTATTGATTGACCAACTTCTCTCCTCTCCCGGGGCTTCCGAGGGATGAGGCGGATACCCTGCGGCGTCGGCAGCCGCGTGAAACTCAGGAGCGGCCGCCATCCACGAAACAGGAGGCCGGCGAGCGCCGACTCGTATCGGGTTCCGAGGAGCCTCAGGGAGAGCAGCGCCAACCGCTTGCCCAGTCCGGTCTGCAGGACCCCTTCGCCGAGCAAGAGACTGGCGAAAACCAGCCAAAAGGCGCCACTCGTCAGCCCCGACAGCGCCGTGGTGGGGCCTGCCGCCCCCATCCCCGCTGCCCTTGAGGCAGAAGTCCGGCGATCGGGATGAACCGGAGGAGGAGGGGGATGGCGACCCCGATAATTCCGCGGGTCAGTTTGTGTGTGGAAATGGCCATCCTCGTACGTCCCCGTGAATGTGGCGGAGGGCAGGAATCACGGCACGGCACCGCATCTGAGCTGCGTTATCAAGGCCCGTAGGGGCTCCCACGCCTGCCCAACCCGTTGGGCAACAGTGGAGGGACGTGGGGATGAGCGCCTGTGAAGGGACACGTCCATTGTCATGCTCGTGTCGCTCGGGTACGCTCTGCCGTCTCCGGGGCGAGAAAAGCCCCTTGATCCGGGCCCCGGCAAGGAGACGGGCCTCTCTTCGACCCCAGCGTGGAAGGCCGGTATCGCCCGGTCGGGGCGTGGCAGGAATGACCCCGGGGGACCGCCTCGGGCGCTTGACACCCATAGGCGCGTGGGGGATACTTTAGGCCCCCACAGGGGAAAGCGCGGGTTCCCGGCGAGGTCCAGGGGGAACGAACGCAGCACAGAGGAATCTTGCCGAGATCGGGGAGGGGCGATGCGACATCGGATCTTGGTTGCCGACGATGAGGGATCTTCCCGGAAGGGGTTGAAGGCGCTCCTGACAAACTGGGGCTACGAGGTCGAAGAGGCTTCAGACGGGGAGGAAGCCTTACAGCGGGCCGTCGCCTTCCTCCCCGCCGTCGTGGTGGCCGATCTCGTCATGCCGCGCCTCGACGGGCTCGGTCTCCTGAAGGCCATTCAGGAAGAGTTGCCCTTCGCCGCGGTCATGATTCTCACGGGCCATGGCACCATCGAAACAGCCGTCGCCGCCATGAAGCAGGGGGCCTACGATTACCTGACAAAGCCGGTGGACGTTCCACGGCTCAAGGTTCTGATCCAGAAGGCTCTGGAGAAGGGAGACGCGCTCCGCGAGGTCACCCTTCTTCGGCGGCGACTGAAAGAGGTCTGGGGATACGGGAAGCTGGTGGGGAAGGGAAAAGCCATGCAGGAGGTGTACCGACTCATCGACCTCGCGGCCCCGACGTCTGCCCCTGTTTTGGTCTCAGGAGAGAGCGGGACGGGCAAGGAGCTGGTTGCGCACATCCTCCACGAGCTCTCGCCCCGAAGCCAGAGAGCCTTCGTTGCCGTGAACTGCTCGGCCATTCCGGAGACGCTCTTGGAGAGCGAGATCTTCGGTCATGAAAGAGGGGCATTCACCGGTGCGATGGAGCGGAGGGTTGGCTGTTTTGAGCTGGCCCATGAAGGAACGATCTTCCTGGATGAGATTGCCGAGATGAGCCCTTCGACCCAAGCGAAGTTTCTGAGGATCCTTGAGGACGGGACAGTGAGGCGTCTCGGGGGGAAGGCGGAGATCAAGGTGGATGCGCGGGTCCTGGCTGCGACCAACAAAGATCCGGTAAAGGCGATGAAAGACGGGGCCTTGAGGGAGGATCTGTACTACCGCTTGAACGTCTTTAGCCTGTCCCTCCCCCCTCTGAGGGAGCGGAAGGAGGACATTCCCTTGCTCCTCCAGGCGTTCATCGAGGAGATGAACACCAAGTACGAGAAACGGATCAGATCGGTCGATGAAGCCGGTCTGCGCACCCTGGTACGGTATCCGTGGCCGGGGAACGTCAGAGAGTTACGGAATACGATCGAACGGGCGATCATCGCCTGCGAATCTGATCTCATTACCTCGAAACACCTCCCTCCAGGCCTCGCGAGCAAGGCGCGGGAGGAGAGCCACGAGTCCGTCACCATCGCCCTCGGGATCACCCTGGAGAAAGCGGAGAAGGATCTCATCCTCAGAACCCTCGCCTCGGTGAACAATAACAAGACGAAAACTGCCGAGATCTTGGGGATCAGCCTGAAGACACTCCACAACAAGCTGCGTCGATACGGTGTATAGGATGCGGTTCGGCATCAAAGGAAAAGAGGCGGTGGCCATCACTCTCTTGACCCTCCTGGTGGTGGCCACCACCACGTTCATCCACCTGTCCCAGTTGAGCAGGGTCGTCGTCCAGGAGGCGTTGCGGCAGGCTGAGCTGATTGCCAAGCAGATCTACGCGCAAAGTAGCCGCTCCCTTGCCCAAGCCCGGGGCGCAACTCCCTCGGCGGTCCTGAGGAACGATCGAGAGCTGCGGAGCCTCCTCGATGCCAGTGTCGGCTACTCGCCCCACCTCCTCTACGCGTTGATCGCCGACCAGAAGGGAAGGATGATCTTCCACAGTCAGCGAGAAAAGGAGGGTCTGCGCGCGCCCGAGAGGCCGAGCCTCCGACGGATCCTTTCCCTGGACCCCATCGGCCGCTTCCAGGCCCTGTACCAAGAGGGAAAAATTTACGAGGCCACGCTCCCCCTGAACCTCAACAACAAGCCCTTTGGAAGCATCCGGCTTGGGATCGCCACGAGCCTGTTACGAAGAGAGCTGAACGCCTCGGTGCGAAAAAGCCTCGCCCTTGCTGGGCTTGCCTTGCCCGTGGCCTGGCTCGTTGCAATGGGTCTCGGCACCCTGATCTTGAAGCCGATTCGCAAGCTCACCCAGGAAATGGACCGCCTCGGGCGCGGTGACTTCGAGATTGCGAGCCACCGGGGCCGGGGGGACGAGATTGGCGAATTGACCTCCCAGCTCCAGTTCCTCGGCCAGCAGCTTCAGGCGGACCGCCTGAGGATGCTGAGCGAGAAGGCTCAACTGCAGCAAGTCGTCGATCACCTGGAGGACGGGATCATCCTCTTTACCCAGGACCGGCGTGTCCTCTTCTTCAACAAGGCTGCCGAGGGCGTTGTGGGGAAACCCTTGGAGGTTGTCGTGGGATGGCCGTGGGAAGACATGCTGGAGGGATCACATCCCCTCCGCCCGTTGCTGGAACACGCCTTCGAGCAGCAGGCCGGCTTTCGCAATGCCGCCTTCGCACTCCCCCGCGATGGAGGCCTGAAGGAGTTTCTCGTCTCGGTTTTCCTCGTGACGGATGCCCGCCAGGCGATGGGAGCCATGGTGGTGGTAAAGGACCTCGAGTCGATCAAGACCCTCCAGTCCCTGATCAGCTACTCCGCCAAACTGACTGCGCTTGGCAGGCTCACGTCCGGGGTCGCCCACGAAGTGAAGAATCCGCTCAACGCCATGATGATCCACCTTGAACTGTTGAAGGAGAAGCTTGACGTTCCTGCCGAGGAGGTGCAGCAGAGCCTGGAGGTCATCGGGAGCGAAATCCGGCGGTTGGATCGGGTGGTTCAGGGGTTTTTGCGATTTATCCGGCCTGAGGAGCTCAGCCTGAAGCTGCTGGACCTGAACGCCATTCTGAAGGACGTGGTAGCCCTCCTCGAGACCGAGTGGCAGAAAGAGGGCATCCGCTTTGTCTTCCGGTTCGATCCCACGCTTCCCCTGATGGCTGCCGATGAGGAGCTGCTCCGGCAGGCCTTCCTGAACATCCTGCTGAATGCCTGTCAGGCCATGCCGACCGCAGGGACTGTCAGCATTGTGACGGAACGGGGAGAGGGGGACTTCATCAAGGTAAGCATCGCCGACACCGGGGTCGGAATCCCGCCTGAGGACCTGGACAAAATCTTTCAACTCTATTACACGACGAAGCCCGGAGGAAGCGGTATCGGCCTGTCCTTGGTGTACCGTGTCGTTCAGATGCACGATGGCTTCATCGAGGCCTCGTCTGAGGTCGGCCAGGGGACAACGATGATCGTCCGCCTTCCCGTCAGCTAGTTCCGTTCTCCGCGTGGCAGAGAAGGTTGCCTTGGGGCAAGCCGAGAGACGCTAGAGAGCCGGCCGGGATGAGACCGCTTTGCTATCTGATCCTCGTTACAGCCATCATGGCAGGCTGTGCCAAGCCGAAGGCCGTGGTGGTCCCGCCTCGGCCGGCTCCCTCTCGGCCGCACCGCATGAAGGAGAAACCGCCTTCCCCTCCTCGCAAGCTCTCGCCACGGGTGGGGCGCGAGGAAGAGCATCAGCTGAAGCAGAAGGCCGAGACCAGAATCGAAGAGGCCGAAAACCTGTTTGAACGCATCGATCAGAAAAAGTTAGACAAGGATCAGCGGGAGATCTTTTCGACCGTTCGGAGCTTCCTGTCAAAGGCGAAAGCGGCTCTTTCGATCAGGGACTTCTTACGGGCCTTGAATCTCGCAGATAAGGCTCGCATCCTGGCCGAGGAACTGTCACACACCGTGAGATGACACACGCGCATCCTCCACCCGCTCCAGTGGTGCCTTGGGGTCGCTCCCCGCGTATCAGATCTTCGGTATTGCCCCTTTCGTCCCATGTAATCCTTACATCGCCCATGTAGTTCTTACATGTATCCTTCCTCAGGGACGCCCCGCTTCTCCTCAGCCCGGTGAGGGGGGGGTCTGATCACAACCGGAGGAAAACAGAAAGATTCCCCGCCCCGACGGTACACCTCCCCCCACTTGGCATGGACCCTGCCTTGTCCCTTTCGAGAGGATTGTGCCTGGGAGTCTGGTCCGGAGGGGTTGCGTTATGGCGGCAGACCCAGGGGGGCTGGCGCGTGGATCCATCTCTCGGTCGTACGCTGGACTCTCATGCTCCATGAGTCAGGGTGTACGGCCGGATCGCTCGAGGGAGTGAAGGGTTCCACCGGCACGCCGACCTGCGAGTATACGCATGTGGGGTTGCCTCCAATGGGCTCCAGAAGATCACTGGGGCAATCGCTGTGGCCATGGGTGGGGAAATCGGCGCCACCCGGTTCTACCATGGCGTCGGCAGGCGGTATCGGCCTGAAGGCATCGTTCGGAAAGGGGAAATGAGGAAAAGGCGGTTAGCCCCCGTACAGCCTGGTGGAGCGAAACGAATCCTTCCGCGCAGGCTGCATGCTGGAGACACACCGCAGCACGGGAAGCAGCATCCCGAGGCAGCAACCGTCCAGAAGAAAATTCTTGTGGTGGATGATGAGCGGCACAGCCGGGAGGGGCTCAGGGTTTCGCTCCTCGGTGCAGGGCATATTGTCGAGACGGCCGCAGATAGCTGGCAGGCCATCAAGAAGATCAAGGAGTATCCTTTCGAGGTCGCCATCATCGACCTCGACCTTCCTCCGGTTCACGGCGTGGCCCTGAGTGGGTGGGATCTCGTGCGCATCGTCCGGGCGTTCAATCCAGCAAGTGCCATCGTCGTGGTGGGCGCGGAAGAAACGAGAGATATGAAGGCTTACGCAGAGCAACTGGAGGTGTCGGCGTTTCTCGAGAAGCCGATTAGTCCCGCGCGGTTAAAGGCGATCGTGCGCGTGCTGAGGCCAGATGCAGGGTAGGGTGCCGTGGAGATCCGCGTGAGCAGGGGGGGTCAGCGCGCTCCTGGTCCTCCTGGGCTCGCGTGATGCCAGGCTGGCCGGGGTGGCCCCGACGAGTCGGGGCATGGGACGGCGGCGCGGGGGACCGGCGGACCTGGTCGGGGGTGAATGGTGAGAAAGCGGGAACGACCGTGCATCAACGCGTAGACCATGCCGCAACCCGCCAACACCCCCGGTTCCCGCTTCGGATGCCGGTCCTCTGCGAGAGCCCGGCGATCCCCGGCTACCGGGCCCTCGGCCTCACGTGGAATGTGAGCCGGGGTGGGCTGCTGCTCGAGGTCCCGCAGCCGCTGTCCCCGGGCACTCCCGCGGATCTCCTGTTGCTTACCTGGAGCCAGAACGCCCGGGCCGAGGCGGCGGCGGTCTGGGCTGCTGAGAGTCCCCCCTCCCGGATGGGTCTGCGGTTCACGAAGCTGACCGGGACCGACCGCGTCGCCTGGGAGCGGCTCCTGGCTTTCCAGGCGGGCCCGACGCCGCGAACGTCGATCCGCATTCCGATCGCCCTGGAGGTCACCTGCCGGATCCCCCCGGGTACGTGGCTGCCGGGTCAGGCTGAGAATCTCAGTGACGGCGGCTTGCTGCTCGTCCTCCCCCGGGTTATCGCCGGGCGGACGCGGGTCACGGTGCGGGTTCCGCCGTTGCTCGCGTTCCCCTCGGTGGAGGCGGAGATGGATGTGGTGTGGACCCGGAGCGCTCCCAGGGGGCACGGCGTGCTCCACGGCCTCCGCTTCTGCTGGGACGACATCAGCAAGGAGCTCTTCCTCATTGGCGTTCTCCTTCGGCAGTTCGTCGACTCGGATGCCACGACACCGGGCAGGAAAGGGGAAGGTGCCCATCCGGTGGTCTAGGATGGGCACCAAGTCTCAATCCGGAGGGGCCGTGCGACCCTTCCTGGTCTTGGGTATGTGTATTCTTCTCGTGTATGGGTGTCCGAAGAAAGCGCCCGAACGCGCGGACCTTGGAGACCCACTGGTAGGTCTTTCACCGGAACACGTGGAGCGGTTTGAGGCGGGGAAGATTGCCTTTGAACGCACCGTTGCGCCAGAAGAGGGTCTGGGTCCGTTATTCAATGCCGAAGGATGCGCCGCGTGTCACGCCGAGCCGCTGTCGGGCGGCAGCAGTGTCATGGCAGAGGTGCATGCGACGAGATTCGCCGCTCCGGACACGTGCGACCCCCTCTTTCAAGAAGGGGGACCTGTGATTCAACAGCGGGCGACGCCGTTGTTGGAGGCACGGGGCATTGGGAAAGAACAGATTCCCGTCAGTGCCACGAGCCGGGCCCTCCGAACGACCCCCCCACTCTTTGGTTTTGGGTTGGTCAACGGGATTCCAGAAGAAAGCATTCTTGCTCACGCAGACCCCGACGATACGAATCGAGACGGAATAGCGGGCCGTGCCAACCGCTTTATCGATGGTCGGCTGGGCCGGTTTGGCCGCAAGGCATTTATTCCAACCCTCTTTGAATTTAACGCCGGTGCCTTTCCCATCGAGCAGGGCATGACCACTCCATTACAACCGGTCGAAGAGACCATCAATGGTCAACCCGTTCCCCCGGAGACGGACCCGATCCCTGAGCCTGAAGTCCCATTGAGCGAAATTGAAGCCGTCACGAATTTTACACGATTCCTTGCCCCGCCACCGCGAGCGCGGGTTGAAGATGCCGCGGAGAAGGCCATGGTGAAACGGGGCGAAGGGGTCTTCAAGACAATTGGGTGTGCCGCCTGCCATATCCCGTCCTTGCAAACGGGCCCGAGCAACATTCCAGCACTCAACAGGCAGACCGTTTTCTTGTATTCGGATTTGCTGCTGCACGATATGGGGCCTGGTCTCGCGGATATCTGCCTAGGGCTTGCCACCCCTGCTGAGTTTCGCACGGAATTATTAATGGGTTTGCGCTTTCGGCGGCAGTTTTTGCACGATGGGAGCGCACGGACCGTTCGAGAGGCGATTGAACGCCACAGTGGAGAGGGAGACGCATCTCGACGGGCCTTCGAACACTTGAAACAAGAGGAGAGGAAAGCCCTCCTCAGGTTCTTGGACACCATTTAGGGTGAGAAGCGCTCTCGCCTGGTAAGGCCGGGCAGTACGCCGCACTATCTTTCGAAGGAGCGAGTGATGGAGAGCTTGATGAAAGCCGTCATCGTGATGTTGTCCTTGGCCATCATCGTCGGATCTGCCGTTCAGGGATCAGAAATCGATCGGCTGAAGTCTGATCTGATCGGGAGAACCATGGGGGGGAGAGAGAAGGGATGGAAATTTCAATCCCCGTCCCAGATCAGGACGCTGATTATAAATGATACATGGCGAGATGTGCACCGACGGGTCTACGTGATCACCGTAACCTTACAGGATCCGGCTGTCCCCGGAGCCTACAGGGCGGAGGCCGAGGTGACCTATGAAAGAGTAGATTCACGGTGGGACCTCAGGGGTGTCGGTTTGAGGTCCCTCGTGAAGATCGAGTAGTCCCCCCCCTCCCACGGATTGTACGGTACGTCGACTCTCTTCAGGAGAATGCGGTCCGCCGCCGGGTGGTGAATCCCTGGGCCCGGTAATGCCTTCGCCGACGCCCATTGACGCCCTGCCTCTCGCCACGCCCTTCTCCGGGGTGGCGATCCTTGGACCCCCCTGAAAAGCCTTACCGCCTTGGTCTGCGCCGAGATCCTGAGGCCCAGAGCTCACACCCGATCGCTGACAGCTTCAAAATGGCTGGCCGTGGGCCGCCCACCATCTCCCCAGAGCCATGGATTGCCGGATCGCCCGGACCCTGCTATCTTTCCCCCACGGGGGGGAACATGGTTGAGGTTCCATCGGGCCATAGGGCTGGGTTTATTGCCGTGGTGGGACGGCCGAACGTGGGCAAGTCCACGCTGATCAACCGCCTGGTGGGTCAGAAGGTCGCTGTAGTCTCCGCGAAGCCCCAAACGACGCGCAACCGGATTGCCGGTGTGAGGACGACCGGACCGCACCAGATGATCTTCTTGGACACCCCGGGTATTCACCACGCCGAAACCCTCTTCAATCGTGAAATGGTCAGGCTCGCGCTGAAGACCTTGGAGGGGGTAGACCTCATTCTGTGGATGATTGATGCCTCCGATCCCCTCTCCGACGAAGATCGGCTGATTGAGAGACATCTGAGGGAGGCCCACGGCCCAGTTATCGTTACCCTAAATAAAGTAGACCTGGTCAGGCCGAAGCACGACCTGCTCCCCCTGATGGAGCAATGTCAAAAGCTGATGCCGGCCAGCGAGGTGATCCCCATCTCGGCGACGGAGGGGATCAATCTGGACCGGTTGGGGCAGGTGCTCCTCAGATATCTTCCGGAGGCCCCTCCGTATTTTCCTCCCGAGCAGGCGACGGATCAGCCTCAGTATCTGTTAGTGGCTGAGATTATCCGGGAAAAGGTCTTCCAGCTGGTCCATCAGGAGGTCCCCTACGCGGTGGCGGTCCAGGTAGACGAGATGGAGGAACGGGAGGAGGAGGGGCTGGTGGATATCCAGGCCACCATCTACGTGGAAAAGGATTCCCAAAGGGGGATCATGATTGGAGCGGGCGGCCAGATGCTTAAAAAGATTGGGCAACAGGCTCGCCACGACATCGAGGCGCTCCTCGGGAAGCGGATCTACCTTGGCCTCTGGGTTAAGGTCCGGAAGGACTGGCGGAAGGATAGGGAGGCCCTCCGTCGCTTCGGCTTCCTGCAAGGGCCCGGATGAGGCGCGATCGAGGGGTCGATGAGCAAGCGTGAGTGGCACAAGTACCGCCACGCCGGAGCCCGATCGGGGGCCACGCGACCCGCGCGCGCGGGACCGGCCCCGCGACGGACCGCGTCCCGGACCGCGAGGAGGAGGAAAGTGTCGAAAATGTAAGGCAGAGAGCGCCGAGCTTTTCCTTTTGCCCTATGAGGCCTTGTGGTAGGATATGGGCCACTCCATGGGGGAGAGGAGCGTGTGCTCGGTGAAGTTTGGGTGGTCGAGGAGGCGGAAATGCAAGACGTCTGCGCCGTGATCTTAGCCGCTGGCGAGGGGACCCGAATGCGATCCCGGAGCGCGAAGGTTCTCCACCCCCTCCTGGGCCAGCCCCTTGTGCACTATCCGGTGGATCTCTGCCTGCGCCTGGGGGTGAAAAGGGTGCTGGTGGTTGTGGCTGCGCAAGCAGAGGCCGTGAAGCAGGCCCTGGACGGGCGGCCGGTTGAGTTTGTTCACCAGGGCGAACCCAAGGGGACGGCCCACGCCCTTCGGCGGACGGAAGAGGGACTGCGGGGGTTTCGGGGGTGCGTCCTGGTCCTGGCCGGCGATGTGCCCCTCCTTCGGGACGAGACCGTCCGGCAGCTGGTGGAGGCGCACGAATCGGCGGCCGCGGCCGCAACGCTCCTGACCGCCCGGATGGATAACCCGGCCGGTTATGGCCGGATTGTCCGCGACCGCCAGGGGCGGCTCCGCCGCATCGTGGAGGAGGTCGAGGCCAAAGAAAAAGAACAACGCATTCCCGAGATCAATGCGGGGCTATACTGCTTCGCCGCTCCGGCCATCTTCCGGGCCCTGGAGCAGGTCAAGGCTTCTCCGGTCAAGGGTGAGTACTTCCTCCCAGAGGTCGTGCAGGTCTTCCTCCGGGCGGGGCGGCCGGTTCACACTCTCCTGGCCGCCGATCCCACGGAGGTGCTCGGGATCAACACGCGGGTGGAGCTGGCGCAGGCGGCGACGGTCCTCCGGCGGCGGGTCCACGAACGCCTCATGGTGGAAGGCGTGACACTCCTCGACCCCCAGGCCACGTACATCGATGACACGGTCCACATCGGGCCGGATACGGTCATCTACCCGGGGGTCTGTCTTGAGGGGGCGACGACGATCGGGGAGGGGTGCGTCGTTTATGGGAACTGCCGGATCCACAACTCACATCTGGGCGACCACGTCGCGGTGCTGGACGGCTCCGTCATCTTGGAGAGCGAGGTGGCGGAGGGGTGCGTGGTCGGCCCCTATGCCCATCTGCGCCCGCAGAGCCGGCTCAGGCGCAAGGCCAAGGTGGGCAATTTCTGCGAGGTGAAAAAGGCGGTGATCGGCGAGGGGTCCAAGGTCCCGCACCTGGCATATGTCGGGGACGCGACGCTGGGGGAAAAGGTCAATATCGGGGCGGGGACGATTACCTGTAATTACGACGGCTTCGCCAAACATCAGACCGTTATTGAAGATGAGGTCTTTGTCGGGAGCAACACGAACCTGGTGGCCCCGGTGACGGTCGGGCAGGGGGCGATCATTGCGGCGGGTTCCACCATCACCGAGGCGGTGCCCCCGGATGCAGTGGCCTTCGGGCGGGCCCCCCAGGTCACCAAGGAGGGGCGGGCGGCCGCGACCCGCAAGAAGCGGCAGGCCATGGCGCCCCCCAAAGATGACGATGACTGATGACTGAGGGCTGATCGCGAGAGGTCGAGCGGGCATGTGCGGGATTATCGGATATGTGGGTCCGAAGAACGTAGTGCCGGTCCTCCTGGATGGATTGAAGCGGCTCGAGTACCGGGGCTACGATTCGGCAGGCGTGGCCTTCCTGCAGCAGGGGGTGCTCCAGATCTACCGGAGTGTGGGGAAGATCAAGGAGCTGGAAAATAACCTGTGGGGTCGACAACTCGGGGGGGAGATCGGCATCGGCCATACCCGCTGGGCGACCCATGGTCGCCCTTCCGAGCAAAACGCCCATCCGCATGTGGACTGCACCGGCGAGATCGTGCTGGTACACAACGGCATCATTGAGAACTACGTGCCCCTGAAAGAGAAACTGGTTGCCGAGGGGCATCGATTCACGTCGGATACCGACACCGAGGTGATTGTGCATCTCATCGAGAAATACCTCGAAGGCGACCTGGAGGAGGCGGTGCGGAGCGCCCTCCGAGAGGTGTCGGGGGCGTATGCCATCGCGGTCATGTGGAAGGGGGACGCGGACCGAATCGTGGGGGCCAAAAGTTCCAGCCCGCTGGTGGTGGGGTTGGGAGAGGGGGAGTTCCTCGTGGCGTCGGATATCCCTGCGCTGATCGCCCACACGCGGAATGTCCTGTTTCTCGAGGATCAGGAGATCGCGGTGATCAGCCGGGAGGGGGTGACGCTCAGCACGGTGGAGGGGGAGGCGGTCCATCGCCCGGTTGAGCGGGTGCCCTGGAGCCCCATCCTCGTGGAAAAGGGGGGCTATAAGCATTTCATGCTGAAAGAGATCTATGAACAGCCGCGGGCCATTCGCGATACGATCCTGGGGCGCTACTCCTTGGAGGCGGGTGAGATTTATCTCGACGGGATGGAGGCGGTGGAGGACATCCTCCCCCGCATTCAGCGAGTGGTGTTGGTGGCATGTGGCACGTCCTGGCATGCAGCACTCGTGGCGAAGTATCTCCTGGAAGAGCTCGGCCGAATCCCGGTAGAGGTGGATTATGGCTCCGAGTTTCGCTATCGGGATCTCATCCTCGGTCCGGAAACCCTGGTCCTCACCATCAGCCAGTCCGGGGAGACCTTAGACACCCTGGTTGCGCTTCGGGAGGCCAAGAGGCGTGGGTGCCAGGTGGTCTCGATCGTCAATGTAGTGGGAAGCTCCATCGCCCGGGAGAGTGATGGCGTGTTCTATACCCATGCCGGACCGGAGATCGGGGTGGCCTCGACCAAAGCCTTCACCGCCCAGCTCGCCGCCCTGTATCTCTTTGCGCTGTATCTCGGGCGACGCCGGGGATGCCTGGACGCGGCGCGCGTGCAGGAGCTGCTGGGCGCGCTCTTGCGTTTGCCTCAGTTGGCGGAAGAGGTCATGCGCTGCGATGACGTGATCGAGCGACTCAGCCAGTTGAGCTCTTCGTATACCGACTTCCTCTTCCTCGGGCGGGGGATCAATTACCCCATTGCGCTGGAGGGGGCCTTGAAGCTCAAGGAGATCTCGTACATCCACGCCGAGGGATATCCGGCGGGGGAGATGAAGCATGGGCCCATCGCCCTGATTGACGCCAGAATGCCGGTGGTCATGCTTGCCCCGCAAGATCGGACCCACGCCAAGATTCTTGCGAATATCCAGGAGGTCAAGGCGAGAGGGGGAATTGTCATCGCCGTGGGGACCCAGGACGATACCGATCTTCCCCCCCGGGTCGATCACTACGTGGCCATCCCGTCAGCCAGTCCGCATCTGACCCCGATCCTAATGGTGATCCCCCTACAGCTGCTCGCCTACCACATCGCCGTACACAAGGGCTGTGATGTCGACCAACCGCGGAATCTGGCCAAGAGTGTAACCGTGGAGTAAGCAGGGGAAGCAACCGGGCCGGCTTCGCGGTGGCACGGAATTGGGTTGGACTCTCCGAAGGCTGGGAGGCCGATATCGCGCATGGCCGAGGAGAAGGAAGAGCAAAGAGAATCGCCTGGGAGTCTCCGGCGCGCGCTTCTCGATCTCGCCTACCATCCCCGCATCCCGGAAGGGGCTTATCTGACCGTGGTGTCTGTCCTTGTGGGACTGACGACCGGTCTGGGGTGCGTGGTCTTTTTTAAGCTGCTCGCGCACACCCATTACCTTTTCTTCGAGGTCGGCCGCGAGGTGTTCACCCCTGCGGGGAGCTACTACGTCATTCTCCTTCCGGCGATCGGGGGCCTCATCGTCGGTCCAGTCATCTATCGCATCGCCCAGGAGGTCAAGGGAGGCGGCGTCCCCGAGGTCATGGCCGCCATGGCGGTGAAGGGGGGGCGGATGCGGAGGCGGGTGGCCTTTGTCAAGATCCTGGCCTCTGCCGTCACCATCGGCTCGGGCGGCTCGGCCGGGCGAGAGGGACCCAGTGTGCAGATCGGGGGCGGGATCGGCTCCATGGTGGGGCAATTTCTGAAGATGTCCGACGACCGGATCAAGACGCTGGTCGCGGCGGGAGCCGCGGCGGGGATCGCCGCGGCCTTTAACGCCCCGATCGCCGGCGCCATGTTTTCCTTGGAGATTCTCATGGGGCATGTGGGACTCGACTTCAGTCTCGTGGTCCTCGCCTCGGTATCCTCGGCCATCGTCTCTCGTGCCATGCTGGGCAATTTTCCGGCTTTCACTGTTCCACCGTACCGCCTCCTGAGCGTGACCGAGATGCCGTTGTCTCTCCTGCTCGGCATTCTCGCCGGCTTAACCGCGGTGGCCTCGGTGCGGCTTCTCTACCGGGTCGAGCGCCTCTTCGACGACTGGCGTTTTCCCTCGCACTGGAAGCCTGCGGTGGGGGGCCTCATCGTGGGGGTGATTGGGTTCTTCCTCCCCCAGATCTTGGGGACAAGTTTCTCGGCGATGGAAGACACGCTGAATGGAAGGATCCCCTTCCTGCTCATGGCGGTCCTCATCTTCGGCAAGATGGTGGGCACCTCATTGACTTTGGGCTCGGGCGGGTCCGGCGGGGACCTGGCTCCCCTCCTCTTCATTGGGGCGGTACTGGGAGGGGCCTACGGTCACATCGTGCACGGGATCTTTCCGAGCTTTACGCCGGACGTGGGGGCCTATGCCCTGGTCGGGATGGGGGCGGTTTTCGGCGGGGCGGCCCTGGCCCCGATCACTGCCATCATGCTGATCTTCGAGATGACCGGTGACTACCACATCATCCTCCCCGTCATGGCCAGTACGGTGATCAGTACGCTCATTTACAGTGTGTGGCACAAAGAGACCATCTACACATTGAAGGTGGTGAGCCAAGGCATTCGGTTCTGGGCGGGGCGGGACGTGGACGTCATGGCTGCCACGGCAGTGCGGGAGGCCATGACCCATCGACTCCTCTGGGTGCCTGAGGAGATGACCGTGGAGGGCTTCCTACGGCAGTCCGCCGAGGAACACCATGAGTGGTTCCCGGTGTTAAACCAGTCCGGCGAACTCGCGGGGGTGATCACGGCCCAGGACGTGCAGAAAGCCTTGGGCAATGGAGACCTGGACGCCACGGTGGGGGAGCTGGCCACCCGGGATGTGGTGACCGTGACCCCGAACAACACCCTCCATGATGTCCTCGTCCGCTTCCACGTGCGGGACCTGGGACATTTGCCGGTGGTGGACCCGGACAACTCCAGGAAGTTGTTGGGAATCATCTCGCGCGCACACATCGTCCGTGCCTATAATCGAGCCCTGATCAGCAAGCATCTTCTCTGATCTTTCCCGAGAGTGCCGGTGAATGCTGAAGCGTCCCTGACCGAGCTGAACCCGCCGCAGCGGGAGGCGGTCCTCCATACCGAGGGCCCCCTCCTCATCCTGGCCGGGGCCGGGTCGGGGAAGACGCGTGTTATCACGCACCGGATCGCCTACCTCATCGGCAGGCTGCACATTCGCCCTTCGAATGTCCTGGCAGTCACCTTCACCAACAAGGCGGCCGAGGAGATGCGTGAGCGGGTGGCCGCGCTCCTGGGGCCCGAGGGACTGCACGTCTGGGTGGGGACTTTCCATGCCACCTGTGTGAAGATCCTGAGGAAGAATGCCCAACACCTGGGTGTCCGTTCGTCTTTCCTCATCTACGACGAGGGCGATCAGCTTGCCCTCCTCCGGGAGTGCCTCAAGGAGTTAGATCTGAGCGAGCGGGTGATCCATCCGAAGGTGATCCGGGCGAGGATCAGTCGGGCCAAGAATGATCTCCTGACCCCGGCGGAGTTTGCCGCCCAGGCGGCCGACTACCTTGAAGAACGCGTCGCCAGGGTGTATTACCGATACCAGGCAGCGCTCCAGAGAAATGGGGCTCTCGATTTTGACGATCTCTTGATGGAGACCGTCCGGCTGTTCGTGGAGCGGCCGCTGATCCTCAGCGCCTACCGGGAGCTGTGGCGTTACATCATGGTCGATGAGTATCAGGATACCAATCATGCCCAGTACCGGTTAGTCCGCCTGCTGGCCGAGCAGCACCAGAACCTGGCCGTGGTGGGGGATGACGATCAGTCGATTTACCGGTGGCGCGGGGCCGACCTTACGAATATTTTGGATTTTGAGCGGGACTACCCGGTGTGCAGGGTGATCCGGCTCGAGCAAAACTATCGCTCGACCAAGCGCATCCTGGATGCGGCGTCTTCCATCATTGCTCAGAACCGGGGCCGGAAGGAAAAAAGGCTTTGGACCGAAAACGAGGAGGGAGCGCCGGTCGGTTTCTGCCACGCGAGGGATGAGGGGGATGAGGCGACCTTCATCGGTGAGACCATTCGGCACCTCGCGGCGCAGGAGGGATACAGCCTGGACGACTTCGCCGTCTTCTATCGCGTCAATGCCCAGTCCCGGGTTCTGGAAGATGCCCTGAGGCGGCTGGTCATGCCGTACGCCATCGTGGGGGGTCTGCGCTTCTACGAGCGCAAGGAGATTCGGGACCTCTTGGCGTATCTGCGGGTGATTGCCAACCCGGCCGACTCGGTGAGTCTTCTCCGGGTGATGAACGTTCCCGCGAGAGGGATCGGCCGTGCGACATTGGACCGGCTCTCCGAATGTGCGGCGGGGAGGCAGATATCGCTGTGGGAGACCTGTCGGGAGATCGCAAAGGAAAGTCTGCTGCCACCGCGACAGCTGAAGGCTGTTGAGGAATTTCAGGCCCTCATCGGGCGGTTCATCGTTCGGCTGCGCGAGACCCCGGTGCCGGATTTGGTGTCTGCCCTCCTCCACGAAACCGGGTACTTGGCGCAATTGGAGCAGGAGGGAACGCCAGAAGCCTTGAGTCGAATCGAGAATCTGCGGGAGCTCGTCTCGGCTGCTCAAGACTTCGTCCAGCGGAGTGAAGACAGCTCCCTGCAAGCATTCCTGGATATGGTCGCGCTGCTCACCGACATGGACGAGGGGATGCGGGACACGCGGGGGAAGGTAACCCTGATGACGCTGCACATGGCCAAGGGATTGGAGTTTCCCGTGGTCTTTATCGCAGGGATGGAAGAGGGAGTCTTTCCCCACGGTCGGGCTTACACGGACCCGGAAGAGCTCGAGGAGGAGCGACGCCTCTGCTACGTGGGGGTGACCCGGGCCAAGGAGCGCCTTTTCCTCACCGCGGCCGTGCAGCGACGACTATACGGTACAGAGAGCTTTAACATTCCCTCCCGGTTCTTGGAAGAAATTACGCCTCACCTTCTTCAGAGAATCGAGGCCCCCGCCGTCTCCTATGCGTCGCCTCTCGAGGGTGCTGATACGTCTCCCCTGCGGTACGAGGTGGAGGTGGACGCCATGCCCTTCGTGGACTTCTACCAGGCGGGGATAAAGGTCAGGCATCCCGAATGGGGGGTGGGTCGGATCCGCGAGCGCATTGGCAATGGAGAGGACATGAAAGTCGTGGTGACGTTTCCTGGCATCGGGACGAAGAAGCTCCTGGTGAAGTACGCCCAGCTCACCCGGGTCTGAAGTGAGAACGGTTTGGGACAACATCCTTCGTCGGAAGCAAGACCTGCGACCCTTCACACCGGCCCTCTCATGACAGCCGAGCTCGGAAGTGCTCGGGGAATGGGGTTGGGAACACGTTCGGCCCCTCGCTCCGGGCCTCCCGCGGCGACCCTGAGCGGCGGCTTACGGCCTGGGTCCCTCCGTGTTCACGCTCCGTGCAAAGACCATGAGCACGGATCGCGCCTCGGTTTCCCAGGCCGTCGCCTGCCGAGGGGCCCCGCCGCTCCCGGCATGTCGCTCGGGGCCTCCACGTGCTGCCTAAGAAGAAAATAAATTCCCGAGGAGAATGGGCGTCTTCGGGAGGGCGAGGGGAGGTGGTCCCGGACCCGGGGGAACCTGGTTTGCGGGCGGCCAGGGGGAGCCTCCCATCGGAACGCAGTGCAGGTGGGGGATGGCCGTCCTGCTGCAAGAACGAACCGCCCGGCGCGGAAGTACGGGGTTTCGCCACACAGACCCGTGGAATTGTTCCGCCGGGGAAGCCACACTCCCCGAAGCCCTCCTGGGTGCGGGGTGCAGATGCTGACCTGGTACGGGGGAGAAGCGTCCATCGGAAACTCTTTGCGGCGCCATCGTGAAATGCTATCATTTCCATAGCTTCCGTGGGGGGATACGGTGATGAAGATCACGCGCGAAGAAGTAGACCATGTGGCGAGGCTCGCCCGGCTGGGTCTTTCCGACGAGGAGAGTGAAAGGATGCGGGCCCAGCTGGATGCCATCCTGTCGTACATTGACAAACTCAACGAGCTGGATACGGGCAATGTTACACCGACGTCCCACGTCATTCCCATGACGAACGTCTTTCGCCAGGATGTCGTCTGCCCGTCCCTCTCTCAGGCACAAGCCTTGGCGAATGCGCCTGATAGCCAGGAGGCTTTCTTCCGTGTCCCCCGCATCCTCGAAGAGTGAGTTGAGAGTTGAGGGTCGAGGGTTGAGATCTCACGGAATTAAGCAGTGGTGCCTTGAGGTAATACGTCTTGTCCGTGAACTCTGAACTGTGAACCGTGAACGATTACTGCTATGGAACTGTACGAGCTCACCATTCATGACTTGCAGGAGCGGCTCCACCGCCGGGAAGTGACGGCTGGCCAGGTCCTGAGGTCCTTTCTCAAGCGCATTGCGCAAGAGGAGGGAAAAGTCCGGGCGTACATGGCCGTCACGGGCCGGGAGGCGTTGGGGAGGGCGGCTCGGCTGGATCGCCGCCGTGTGCGGGGGGAGGACGTCGGTCCATTGGCCGGGATTCCCCTCGCCATCAAGGATGTCATCTGTAGCCGGGGGATCCCGACCACCTGTTCCTCCAAGATCTTGGAGGGGTTTATTCCGCCCTACGATGCGACAGTGATGAGGCGCCTGTACGACGCCGGTGCGCTTCTGATCGGGAAGACCAACATGGACGAGTTTGCCATGGGTTCGTCCACCGAAAATTCGGGTTACCAGGTCACCCGAAATCCCTGGGATCTGAGCCGGGTTCCAGGGGGGTCCAGTGGGGGGTCGGGGGCAGCGGTGGCAGCGAATCTCTGTGCTGGGGGCCTCGGCTCGGATACCGGGGGCTCGATCCGGCAGCCGGCAGCCTTCTGCGGGATCGTCGGACTGAAGCCCACGTACGGGCGCGTCTCCCGATACGGGCTCATCGCCTTCGCATCGTCTTTGGATCAGATCGGGCCCATGACCAAAGATGTCCGCGATGCGGCGATTCTCTTAGGCGTCGTTGCCGGCCATGATCCCTGCGACACCACCTCGGTGGACGTGCCGGTTCCAGATTACACGGCTCAGTTGGGGCGGGAGATCGCAGGGCTGAGGATCGGCATTCCGGATGAGTACTTTATCGAGGGGATGGACGCGGAAGTCGAGGCAGCCGTCCGGGACGCGATCAGCGTTTTAGAGTCCCTAGGGGCCAAGGCGGAGCGCATCTCTCTTCCCCACACCGGGTATGCTGTGGCGACCTACTATCTCGTCGCCACGGCTGAGGCGAGCTCGAACCTGGCGCGGTATGATGGAGTGAAGTATGGCGTCCGCGCCCGGGGGGCGAAAGACCTTCTCACCATGTACATGAAGAGCCGGGAGGACGGATTCGGGGCCGAGGTGAAGCGACGGATCATGCTGGGAACCTATGCGCTGAGTGCGGGGTACTATGACGCGTACTATCTGAAGGCCCTGAAGGTGCGGACCCTGATCCGGAAAGACTTCGACGACGCCTTCAAGCGGTGCGAGGTCATCCTGACCCCGACCGCACCCACGCCGGCCTTCCATCTCGGTGAGAAGACTGGCGATCCCTTAACCATGTATCTTTCGGACATCTTCACCATCTCCGCCAATCTGGCAGGCATTCCGGGGATCTCGCTGCCCTGTGGTTTTACCCGAGACGGACTACCCATCGGCCTCCAACTTCTCGGGAGGCCCTTTGATGAGGCGACGGTGCTTCAGGTGGCTTTTGCCTACGAACAGGCCACGGAGTGGCACAGGCGCAACCCCCCGTTGTAAGGGTTCAGGGTTCATAGTTCAGGGCCTATAAGGAGATGTGGACTGAGGAGAGTGAGGGGTGGTCCCTCAACCATGAACTATGAACCATGAACCAGGGTAGAGAATGCTGTACTTCGCGTATGGCGCCAATATGGAGAGGTTCTGGTTCAAGAAGCGTTGCCCGGGGGCGAAGTTCGTCTCGACGGCCGCGCTTCGGGACTACGACATTACCTTTGTCGGACGTTCCCCGATGTGGGGTAGCGGGACGGCTGATCTGAAGCCTACGCCAGGGGGCGTCGTGGAGGGCGTCCTCTGGGAGGTCGGCGAGCAGGACCTGAAAGCCCTGGACCGGTATGAGGGGGTCCCCAAGGACTATATCCGGAAGACAGTGACGGTGGAGTCCAAGGGGAAGAACAGCGTACAGGCGTCCGTTTATTTCGTGGCCCAACCTGGGAGCTATCGGCCGCCTTCGAGGCGCTATATGCGCCTCCTCCTCCAGGGTGCCGAAGAGCACGGTCTTTCGGATGAGTATGTCATGCGGCTCGAAGCAATCAAGACGTCTGGTTGAATGCCGATGACCGACGACCGTGGATAGCAGCAGTCAGCGATCAGCCGTCAGCAAAGTCAAAGCTATCACGGGTCAGTGGTCCGCAGTCACCCCCAGATCCTGAAGCTGACAGGCGATTGCGGACAGCAGACTGCTGACGGCTGGCTGCCGATCATTGGCTGTAAGCCCTGAACTATGAACTATGAACTATGAACTATGAACCGTGAACCATCAACCGTGAACCCTGAACCGGCATACGAGGCGGTGATCGGGCTGGAGGTCCATGCCCAACTGTTCACCGAATCGAAGATCTTCTGCGGGTGTAGCACCCGGTTCGGGGAAGCACCCAACTCGCAGACCTGCCCCGTCTGTCTGGGCATGCCGGGGGTCTTGCCGGTTCTCAATCAGAAGGTGGTGGAGTACGCGATTCGGACTGCACTCGCGGTTCACGGCACAATCGCCCCCCACTGCCGCTTCGCCCGGAAGAACTATTTTTACCCCGATCTGCCCAAGGCCTATCAAATCTCGCAGTACGAACTCCCCCTGGCCACTGGTGGCTTTGTGGAGATCAGTGACCATGGGGGGGGCAGACGGGTCAGGATCCGGCGGGTCCATCTGGAGGAGGACGCGGGAAAGCTTCTCCACGCCGGAACCATGGACCAGGCGGACTACAGCCTGGTCGATTTCAACCGGTGTGGAGTACCGTTGATCGAGATGGTGACGGAACCGGATCTGCGCACGCCGGAGGACGCGGCGGAATTTCTGAAACTGTTCCGGACGACCCTTCAGTATCTCGGCGTCTCCCAAGGGAACATGGAAGAGGGGAATCTTCGCTGCGACGCCAATGTCTCGGTCCGTCCGGTGGGGACCTCGGACTTCGGGGTCAAGACCGAGGTCAAGAACATGAACTCCTTCAGGAACGTCCAGCGGGCGTTGGAGCATGAGATCCAGCGGCAGATCGCGCTGCTGCAATCCGGTCAGCCGATCGTCCAGGAAACACGCCTCTGGGATGCCGAGCAGGGGGTCACCCTCCCCATGCGGGGGAAAGAGGAGGCCCACGACTATCGCTATTTCCCCGAACCGGATTTGGTCCCGCTGGAGGTTTCTCCTGCCTGGGTTGAAGAGATTGCCGGGGCTCTCCCAGAGCTTCCCGCGGAGCGGCGGCAGCGCTTCGTGCAGGCGTATGGGCTGCCGGAGTATGATGCGGCCGTGCTCACCGCCAGCAAAGCCCTGGCCGAGTATTTTGAAGAATGTACCCAGCTTCACCGGGACACCAAGATGGTGAGCAACTGGGTCATGTCCGAGCTCTTGGGATATCTCAATCGGGAGGGGAAACAGATCACCGAAAGTCCCGTCACGCCAGCCCAATTAGCCGCATTGCTGAAGCTGATCCAAGAGGGGGTCATCAGCGGAAAGATCGCCAAGACGGTCTTCGAGGAGATGTGTCGGACCGGAAAGGACCCTGAAAAGATCGTCCAAGAGAAGGGGCTGGTTCAGATTTCCGACCGGGAAGAGCTCGGTCGGATCGTGGATCAGGTGCTGGCCCAGAATCCCGGCCCCGTCTCCGACTTCAGGGGGGGAAAAGAAAAGGCCCTGACGGCACTGGTCGGAGCGGTCATGCGTGTGACCAAAGGGAAGGCCAATCCGCAACTCATCAACGATCTGCTTCGAGAGAGGCTCGCGGGGGAGTAACCACCCTCAGGGGAGACGTGCAAAGGGTTCTGGCAGTCTTAAGCGCCGCCGATGCTGTCGGGCACCGGCATTGGCGTTGCCCTGAGAAATAGAGGAACATACGATGCGCATTGCCTTGATTACCCCTGCCTATTACCCCTCTGTCCGCGGCAACGCAATCACGGTGCAGCGGATCGCGTCGGGGCTCCGGGAGCACGGGCATCAGCTAGAAATCTACTCGCTGGAGGCGTATCAGGACCGGCGGGAAATCCCCGCGGCCATCCGAGCCTTTGGCCCCGATCTCCTCCACGGCTTTCACGCCTTCGTGACCGGGGACCTTGTCGTGTCGGAGGGGAGGCAGGCCGGTGTCCCGGCCTTGGTGACCATCACCGGTACAGATGTCAACATCGATCTGTTTCACCCCAAGCGGCGCGGGAGCGTGGTAGAGATCCTGAAGCGGATGCAGGGCGTTGTGGCGTTTCACCAGAGCATTCGTGACAAGCTCGTCGCGGAGGTCCCTGAGCTGGATGGGAAGATCCGAGTCATCCGGCAGACCGTTACCTGCGAGGAGAGGTCCGGCGATTATCGGGCCCAATGGGGGTTCGGTCCTCGCCATATCCTCTTCTTCTTTGCGGCCGGGATCCGGAAGGTCAAGAATCTCCCCTTCTCGTTCCCCGCCCTCGTGCGCCTTCACGCTCGCCACCCGGAGCTTCGTGTCCTCTATGCGGGCCCCATTTTGGAAGAAGAGGAGGGAAGGCACTTTCTCAGTCTCCTTGCCGGTAACGCATGGGCCCGTTATCTCGGTGAGGTTCCCCATGAAGAAATCTGCGGCATGCTGCAGGAGGTGGACGTGGTGGTGAACTCCTCCCTGTCAGAGGGGGGGATGTCCAATGCCCTCCTCGAGGCCATGAGCCGCGGCGTGGTGGTCCTCGCCTCGGATATCGAGGGGAACCGATCCATCATCGTAAACGAAGTGGATGGTCTCCTCTTCACCGCGGAAGAGGACTTTGAACGGAAGGCGGAACGGCTGATTCTCGATTCCGACCTGCGTCACCGCCTGGGCGGTAAGGCAAAAGCCAAGATCGAAAAAGAGTACTCCGGGGTGCAGGAGATTGAGGCCTACGAGGGGTTCTACCGAGACCTGCTCGGGGCGGGGATGACCGGTGACAGGTGACGGGTTTCTGGAAGAAGACTATCCCTTCGGCTGCGGACCGCGAGCCGGGATGATCCCATGGATATTCGCGCCCTAGAGGTCTTTTGCTGGATCGTGGAGCTGAAAAGCTTCTCCAAGGCGGCCGAGGCGGTCTATCTGACCCAACCAACGGTCAGCGGCCACATCAAGGGTCTCGAAGAGTTTGTGGGCCTGAAGCTCCTGGACCGGCTCGGCCGGGAGGTGGTCCCGACGAAGGCGGGCGAGCTCTTGTATGGGTACGCAAGGCAGGTGCTTGCCCTGAGGAGCCAGGCCATCCAAGCCCTGGAGGAGTACAAGGGGTCCCTGAAAGGACAGCTGGTCATTGGTGGCAGTAATATTCCCGGTGAGTACGTCCTGCCGGCGCTGCTGGCCCGGTTCAAAACCCGGTACCCGGATGTTTCCATCTCCCTTAAGATCGCCGACTCGCGGCAGGTCGCCCGGGGGGTCCTGGAGGGGGCGTATGAGCTCGGGGCGGTGGGGGCCAAGTTCGACGATGGTCAGTTGGTCTACTTGAAGCTCTGGGAAGATGAACTTGTTCTCGCCCTGCCGGCCGACCACGCGTGGGCCAACAGGCGTGCCGTTGCCATCGGGGATCTGTCCGGCCAGCCGCTTATCTTGCGGGAGGTGGGATCCGGTTCGAGAAAGGTCCTCGAGGACGCCCTCCGCGTCGCCGGCATAAGCGCTGGAGCCCTCACGGTGGTAGCAGAGCTGGGGAGCACCGAGGCAATCCGTCAAGCGCTAAAGAGCGGAGCCGGAATATCCGTGATATCCCTCCGAGCGATCCAGGAGGACCTGGACCGGGGAACGCTCCGCACGGTACCCCTCGAGGGCGTGAGGCTCACCAGGGACTTCTATCTCATCTATCACAAGAACCGCTCCAGGTCTCCCCTCTCCGAGACGTTCGTCACCTTCCTGCTCCAATCGGTAGGAACCGAGCCTCACGTGGGCTCCTAAGGCTCGTCACGGATGTCCCCCTCCCTTCTTATGGCCTGACTCTATATCGTAAATCCCGATTAACAACATAGGTATTTCATTGTCGATGTGCCCAAATGTATTGCTATTACCAATTTGACTTATTCTAATTAGTAATAGGATAATCCCGTCATTACTTCGTCCGTAGGGCATTCACTGCGGTTGCGTATAACCGGAGGTCCGGCAGATGTGGGTGGTACGGAAATCGCTGGTGGCAGGGTTTCTGGTCGGGGTGGGGTTGCTTGCGCGGGCGCACGCCGAGGTGCCGGAGGTCTTGCGGGTCTCGGCCATCCCCGATGAAAACCCCCAGGAGCTCCTGCGCATCTACGAGCCCTTCGCCGCTTATCTAAGCAAGGAGTTGGGCATGCCGGTAAGGTTTGTTCCCGTCATCGATTACGCGGCGACGGTAGAGGGGCTGGCCGCCAAGCGGCTGGACCTGGTCTGGTACGGTGGCTTCACCTCGGTCCAGGCGGTGCGCCGGACGGGGGGCCATGCGACCCGCCTCGTGATGCGGAAAGAAGATGCGGCGTTCAAGAGCGTCTTCATCACCCGCCGCGATAGCGGCATCACCACGCTGGGCGATCTCAAGGGAAAGACCTTCTCCTTCGGCAGCGTCTCGTCGACCTCGGGTCACCTCATGCCCCGATATTTCTTGCTGAGGCACGGGATCAACCCGGACCGGGACTTCGCCCAGAAGCCTGCCTTCAGCGGGGCTCATGATGCGACGGCCCTGTGGGTGGAGGGGGGGAAGGTGGACGCGGGTGCATTGAACTTCCTGGTCTGGGAAAAGCTCGTCCAGAATCGCAAGGTGGACACCGGCAAGGTGAAGGTCTTTTGGACCACGCCGCCCTACGTCGACTACGTCTGGACCGCTCGGAGCGAGCTCGACCCCGATCTCCGGGATCGCATCACGGCTGCCTTCTTGCAGCTCGACTACAACAATCCGAAGGATCGGGCGCTCCTGGATCTCCACCGGACGAAGGGCTACGTTCCCGCCAAGGACGAGGACTGGAAGGGGATCGAGCGGGCTGCCAGGGCCGCGGGTCTCCTCGAGTAGTTTCATTCCGGGAGAGGGACGCCGGGAAAGATCACCACGCGCTATGTATCGTTTGGAGCACATTCGCAAAACATTCAACGGCCACCTGGTTGCGGTCGATGGTGTGTCGTTAAAGGTGGCGCCCGGCGAGCAGGTTGCCATCATCGGCCCGTCGGGCGCGGGGAAGACGACGTTGTTCCGGCTCTTGAACCTGACCCTGCGGCCGGACGGGGGTCGGCTCTTCTTGGGGGACCTCGACGTGGGCGGACTCACCGGACCCCCCCTGCGGGCGGCCCGACGGCGTATTGGGACGATCTATCAACAGCACAACCTGGTACCGCGCCTGTCGGTCGTGCATAACGTGCTGGCCGGCCGGCTCGGCACCTGGTCTGGATGGCAGGCGGTCTGGTCGCTGTTCCGCCCCCAGGAACTTAACGCCGCCCACGAGGCCCTCACCCAGGTCGGCATTCCCGAAAAGCTCTATGCGAGGACGGATGAGCTCTCCGGCGGGCAGCAACAGCGGGTGGCGATTGCGCGGGTGCTGGTCCAAAAGCCGGAGGTCATCCTCGCCGACGAGCCAGTCGCCTCGGTAGATCCTGGTTTGGCCCATTCGATTGTGAAGCTCCTGGTGCACATCAGCCAGGCCTCCGGGAAGACCCTGCTCATGAACCTGCACAGCGTCGAGCTGGCCCTGACGTATTTCTCGCGGGTCGTCGGATTTCGGGAAGGACGCGTCCAGTTTGACCGGCCTCCCGTCGAGCTGACCGAAGACCTGTTGGCACGGCTCTACGCCGGAATCACCCCCCCCGATGCTCCAGAGGTAGGATCGGATCCGCATCATGACTCCCCCCTCACATCCTGCGGCCCCCTCCCTCCGGGAACGTAAGCGCGTCCACTCCTGGCTGTTTGTGGCCGGGCTGGTCGTGGTGTTCCTGGGGAGCGCCCGGGTGGCACAGGTGGATCTGGGCACCCTCCTGGGCCGCGAGGCGCGGGCGAATTTTTTCCGGTTCTTTGCCGGGGCCTTTCCTCCGGACGTCAGCCCTGCTTTCCTTCGGTTCTTGATCAAGCCGACCCTGGAGACGATTCAGATTTCCATCATCGGCACCGTGATCGCCGTGTGTATCGGATTCCCTCTCGGCCTGCTGGGGACCGCGACGCTGGCCTACCGCGGTATCCTCCACGACCGGGAAGTGGCCGGCATACCGTCCCGCTGGGTCGTTCGATTTCTCCCCTATGCCACCGCCCGGGCCCTGCTGAGCCTGTTCCGGAGCATTCCGGAGTTTGTCTGGGCGCTCATGTTCGTGAAGGCAGTGGGACTGGGTCCCTTCCCCGGAGTCTTGGCGATCGGCTTCGCGTATGGGGGGATGATCGGCAAGGTCTACTCGGAAATCTTGGAGGTCGTGGACCCACAGCCGATCGAGGCACTCCAGGCGACGGGGGCCGGCCGCTGGCAGATCCTCGCGTACGGCTTCCTCCCGCAGGCCTATCCCAACTTCGTCTCCTACACCCTCTACCGCTGGGAGTGTGCCATCCGCGCTTCGGCCGTCCTGGGCCTGGTAGGGGCCGGCGGGCTGGGCCAGCAGATCGAGATCTCCATGCGGATGTTCGATTTTCACCAGGTCTTCACCCTGGTCGTCATCCTGTTTGCGCTGGTCGCGAGCGTCGACTGGTTGAGCGCGCGCGTCCGGCAGCGTGTGTTCGCGAGGTAGGTGGGGCATGGCTCCGGTGCACTTCCCCCCAGCAGACCAGCACCCCGTCGTGGTGACGCCGTCGCGCCGATGGCTTTCGTTGGCGATCGCGGCCGCCGTCGCGATGGTTGTCTGGTGGAGCGCCCGGGGAGCCGAGGTCGACCTGATGCTCCTCCTCTGGGAGGGCCCCCGAGCGATCCTGGACTACAGCCTCAGGCTCTTCCCCCCGGATCTGAGCGGTGGCTTCCTCACGGAAACGGTCATGGGGACACTGGAAACGCTGGCGATCTCCATCATGGGCAGCCTGCTTTCCATGGTGGTGGCGGCCAGTCTCGTCTTCTTCGCCAGCGCAAATCTGATGTTCGCCGGCGTCCTGTTCGAGCGCGAGGAAACCGGCCGCCTCCGGCGTGGAGTCCGACGTTCGATCTTCCTTGCGGCACGAAGCCTCTTGAACCTTCTCCGAACCATCCCGGAGATCGTATGGGCGACGGTCTTCGTGTTCGCGGTGGGGCTTGGCCCCTTCCCAGGGGTGTTGGCGTTGGGGGTCCACAATGGCGGGGTTCTCGGGAAGCTGTTCGGCGAGGTCTTGGAGAATGTGGACAGGCGTCCCGTCGAGGCCCTGCAGGCGACCGGAGCCAACCGGTTCCAAATCCTCCTCTATGGGATACTTCCCCAAGCGCTTCCCCAGTTCCTGTCCTACTCGCTCTACCGGTGGGAGGTAAACGTTAGGGCGGCGGCGATCCTCGGCCTGGTAGGGGCCGGCGGGCTGGGCCAGCAGATCCACATCGCGATCAGCCTCTTCCTCGAGCATCAGCTCCTCACGCTCCTCCTGGCCATCTATCTCCTCGTGACGCTGGTCGATTATCTCAGCGCGTACCTCCGAAGCCTTCTTTGATAATCCAGGTAGGCATGGCTGTCCTCTGGCATACTCTGTGCACCCGCTGACCGATGCGGACGGCGACCGGCTGGACGAGAGGGTAGCCGAGGGGTAGGGGGGTGTGCTACCCTATGCCGTCGGCATACCGAAGCGCGACGGGGACGGAAGCTTCGGCGGCCTCAGGGCTGTCCCTCCCTCCGAACCCTCCGGACGGTCTGTGGGCTCGATCAGTGCAGGGGTGGAAAGGTGTCCCGCGGGTGTGTCAGCACCAAGGGTCGGGGATCAAATGTCTCGACCATCGGGTGTTGAACGCCGAGCCCGCAGGGGAAGAGGGGTCGGGGAGGACGTGAACCCGGGCCGCGACTGCCCCCATGAGCGTGGAAGGAGCGGAGAAATCTCATGCCACTGGCACTTCTCGTTGACGCCGATCCAGACAGCGGTGTTCGGCTTCAAAGGGCCCTGGAAGCCGTGGGCTACGAGGTCGCGGTGGCTCCCAGCGGTACGGATGCCCTTGCGCGGGTAAAGCAGCAGCGTCCGGACCTGATCATCAGCCAGGTCATGTTCGAGGACATGTATGGCTCCGAGCTGTGCTCGATGGTCCGGGCGGACCCCACCACCAAAGAAATTATGTTTATCCTCCTGGTCGATCGGGGCTCGCAGATGGCACTCGCTGCGAGCCAGACCGAGGCGGACATGATCCTCCCCGAAAACTCACCCCCCTCAACGATCGTGACGCGCGTGGACACGCATTTGCGGCTCCGCGGCGTTACAACCGCGTCGCCCCCGCGAGGCAGAGTTCAGGACGCGGCCCGGAAGACGCCAACGGAGGAAGGGGCAGCCACGCTTCAGGGTTCGTTGGCGGTTATGGACCTGACGGAGGTGACCCAGGCTGTCTCGATCGGCAGGAAGACGGGGCGGCTCATGCTCTCCTTACCGGCCGGCGAGGGGGTCATCCTGTTTGAGTCTGGTCGGGTTGTGCACGCCGAGTTCGGAGGACAGGCGGGAGAGGGGGCGTTTGGCGCGCTCGTGATGGCTTCACATCGGGAGCGGGGGGGGACCTTCTCGTTCAATCCCGTCGAGGCTGGGGAAGCATCAAAGCTCTCGAAGAGCATTGACAAGGACTTGGAGACTCTCCTCCTCAATATCGCCGTAGAGATCGACGAGAGCGAGAAGGGAACGGGGAACTGAAGGAAAGGCTTGGAGAGGGGGGTCGCACAGGTCCTTCGTTCGTGCCTTGGCAGAGCGAGGGCGCCCCTTTATAATTTTTTCTGTCGATGTTCACCTTGACGACCTCGTGCTCCCCGGGTACCATCCGTCGCGTACCTCGGTATTGTAAGACCTGCGCTGGCCCCGTTGGCTCCGTCCGGGGCCCTGCTGACGGGGGGCGGGTCGTGAGATGACCCCGGTCCTGCCTGCGGCGTCAGTCGTGCCGACTGATGCCTGTGCCCACGCGCACAACAGACCGCAGATTTACGGAGGAAGACATGCGGGTACCTTTGGCGTTCCTGTTCGCGTGGGCGCTCGCCCTCGCAGGTTGCGTCGGCCCTGTGGCGCTCCACGAGGCGGTACTGGGGTATGACGAAACCATCAGCCGCTTGGAAAGTGAGCTGCTGCTCCTCAACATCGCCCGCGCCCACCACAACCTGCCGGACCATTTCACCGTGACATCGGCCATCGCGGCGACCTTTGACTACCGGGCCAACGTCGGCTTCGTGGGAAACTTCGTTAATGCGGGCGGCGACTCCTATAGTTTCACGCTCGGGGCAAGCGTTGCGGAGAACCCTACGCTCAGCATCGTCCCCGTCCAAGGGGAGGAGTTCACCAAGCGCATCTTGAGTCCGATGGATGAGGGGAAGTTCGAGTTCCTGGTTTTCCAGGGTGCGCCCCTCGACATGGTCCTCCGCCTCATGGCGGATGGGATCGAGTTGCAGAATCGCAACGGGGCCTTTGAGCGGTTCATCCTGAACTGGCCAACGGCCCCCAAGGAATACGAAGAGTTTCGCCGGCGGGCTCTCCATCTCCGTTGGCTCAATCGCACCCGAAACCTTTTCGTCGGACCGGTCACCTTCGAGGAGGCGATCCGGGCGAAACTCCCGGTGCCACCCTCGGCCGGCGAGCTGGTCCAGGCCCTCGAGCGGGGGTATCGCTGGCGACGGCTCGGTGCGGAGACCGAGTACGAGCTCAGCAAGACCGTGACGGGCCGCGTCGCCGTGACCAACTATGACCCGCGCATGCTCAGCAACGCTGAGCGTCGGGCACTGAACGCTCGCGCCGCCGCAAACCCACCGAATTTCGTCCTCGTGGATATTCGCCCGGGCTACCCGGGCGGGGACTTTCCCTTATCCGGGGCGATCAAGCTCCGAAGCCTCAACGTCATCCTCGCCTTTGTGGCCGGCGGAATTGGGCGGAGTCGGGAGTATGATGTGGGGAAAGATCCACGCACCGAGACAGTTGGCCGGAATCCAGCGCGGGCCCTGGCGGTCGAGGTGAGCGACATCCCGCCGGCGGACACGATGCTGCGCACCGCGTACGCGGGACAATACTACTGGGTCCCGAATACCCCGTGGGACCGTGAGGCTTTCGTCCTGCTCTCCAAGCTTTTCCAGATGACCGTGACGGATGTCTCCAGGGTCGGGGTTCCCGTCACGATCAGCAAGTAGGCGTCGGCGACTTTATCTCCCCCCTGACTCGGACTCGGGCAGAGGTTTCGAGCCCCGGCAGGTGTATAGGTGGCGAGATATCTCGGGCTGCCCGGCGGTGGCTGCCCTCTTCAGGATCTGGCCCGTGGCCGGCAATGTGCATCAAAGGCAATCCCTCTGGGGTTAGTCTTCCCGCAGAAGGTTCTCGACCGCCTGGCGGAAGACCGGGAAGGGATGGGCGCCACTGATCAAGACCCCTTGAATCGTATTGTCCGATCTCGTTTTTCCCAGGAAAAAACCGGGAGTTCCTCGGATCCCAGCGGCTAACCCCTCCTCGAGGTTCTGTTGGACCTCGGCAGCGTGTGTGCCGTTCTTCAGGCAGGCATCAAAGGCTGTCGAATCCAAATCGAGCCTGCGCGCATATGCCTTGAGGTGCTCGACTTGCAGGGCCCGCTGATTTTGGAAGAGCAGGTCATGCATGTCCCAGTATCTGCCCTGATCTCCAGCACAATGGGCCGCTTCGGCCGCTTTGCGCGCATGCGGGTGAATCCGATCGAGGGGGAAGTCCCGAAAGACGTAGCGGACCTTCCCCGTGTTGATGTATTCCGCCTTGAGGGCGGGGAGTGTGTCCCGGAAAAACCTCCCGCAGAAGGGACACTGATAATCCGAAAACTCGATCATGGTGATCGGCGCGTCCTTTTTCCCCGCGGTGGGATGGTCGGAGGTCCTCACCGTGGCCACGACGCGGGACGGTTGGTTTGGCCGGCGGCCGCGCTGTGAGAGGAGTTGCCGAATGAGCGTGAGCTCTTTTCGAACCACCCTCAGCTCGCTCTTGATTTTTTCAAGGTCAGCCTTGAGGGTTTCCAGCTCCGATGGGGGTGCTGGCTCTGACTGCGCGAAGGCTGTTGCCACCCCCTGCCGCATGTTGCCGGCCGCAATCATGGCCGGCAACAGAACTGCGATGAAAAAGACCCGGCGTATCGGCTTCATCCACACCCCCTTTCTCGCGGTTGGCTGCTCGGAGGTCCCGCATGCATGGGGGAACCCGTTACGGTCAAGGCCTTAGCCTGAAGGGAATGGCGACGGATTCGGAGAGGCCGGCGGAAGTCCAGGGCCGTCCCTCCCAATACATGCTCCATCCGGGCGGAGGACGAAGCGGGGAAGCCTCCCTGTGCAGGGAGCATCCCCACCTCACCGGGCTTCCCCGGAGGAGCCGGCTCCTTTTCGGTGTGCCGTTGCGTGTCCCGGAGGCGGGCGAGGGGCGCCCGCGGTCCTCTTTCCATTCCTGCCTCCCCTGAGTGGGGGTTCAGTATGCCCCGATGCCCAACCGGTGTCAAGGGACCCTGCGCTGTCGCTGGTGAACTTCCGTGGGATGATCCATACGCGGATGTCAGGGATGACGCACTGGTGACGTTTTTGGAGGTGCGCGGAAGCGGGACGCCGCGACTGGCAGCATATTTGCATAGAGTCCCACCCGTTCACGGGCAGTCGGCGTGCCGGGAGAAACCCAAAATCCAAGGCAGGGAGGCCTTCTGTCTCTCCTGCCCATGCCCTTCGGGGGCCAGGCGTGGTCGGGCTATGATGAGGGCACATCGCAAACGAGGTGTGGATAGGAACCTCCAGGACCGGAAGCCTCCGCGCTTTCGCATTTCCGGTGTCACAGCGGCCGTTACAACGCTCCAGGAGGCGGAGGTGCTGGATCTGAGCCTGGAGGGGGCGCTCGTGGAGCACCAAGGCGTGCTCCCATTGGGGAGTCCGTGCTTCCTCCAGCTGGGGACAGGCGGGGAAAGGTTGACCCTCCGGTGTCAAGTGGTACACAGCCGGGTGAGCCGGAGCGAGGTTGGCGGTGCCCTCTTCTATCAGACGGGGCTGGAATTCCTGGAGCTCTCCCGCCGGGCGGAAGAATCCCTCGGGGCTTTCATTCGCTCGTACGGGGCTGCTGAGGGGTAGGGCGGCTTTCCAGGCATTTTTGGTGACTTGGCATGTTTCATGCTCATTTGTTTAGGTTGGCCAACTCACAATGCCGGTTTCCGGCTCTACGGGCGGTGCGCCCACATTAATCCTGGGCCGAACCGGTCTGGTGGATCCGCGTGCAACCGGCACGCATGACCGGGGCGTTCTCGTGAGAAGAAAGAGAAAACGGCGGAAAAGGCGGTCAGAACCGCGGGCTGTTCCGCGAGAGGAGACCCCCGTGCGGCTCAGCGCCGAGCAGGAGGCGTCCCTCTTGGACGGTGAAGTTGCAACCCGGCGGCAATACGCCCGATTCGCCGTGGAGGGAAGAACCAAGGGACGGGTCATTGCCGTCTGCGACGCGCTGATCCTCGACATCAGCATTGGGGGTTCTCTGATTGAGCATTCCCACGTGGTCCGGCCAGGTACCATCTCTTCCCTGGACCTTGACCTGCTGGGGAAGCGGGTGAGCGTCAGGTGCCGCGTGGCCCGTTCGATCGTCCACCGGTCGGAGGTGCAGCCCGATGGAGAGCGGGAGTTAATTTTCCACACCGGGCTCGAATTTCTCGAAACCTCTGATGAGACGCGCGGCCTGATCGGCGAGTACATTCAATCGATTGTCTGTGACGGGAGGAAACCTCAACAGGTACTTCCCGCGGCGTCCGATGAGCCCGATGCCCACGGTATCTCTGAGGATGCAAGGTAGGCAATCCCGATAAGGACCCCAGGGCTCACGCCATACTGTTCACCTCCCACCTTCTCGATAACCCGTGACACGGCCACGCAGCCGGCAATGCTGTCGATCGGATGGGTGATTCGGGCCGTGTAACGCATTGAAAGAAAATTAGTTTACCAGCGTGTTGGGTGTGGAAAAACGCTTCGCCATGCCGGCCCCCCCCGAACGCGCCGTAAGGCAGGCGACCACGATTTCAATAACGGTTGCAGGGAGAACTGACCACCCTCCGTCGTTCTACGGGAAAGCGCGTACCACGCAAAAATCCCTTGTAAAAGCGGGGGTTTGTGCGTTATACAGGGGGACGGGGGATAGCTGGCGGAGGCGTGTGGGAATCGAACCCACCGGCCCGCTTTTGGCGGGCCCACCGGTTTTGAAGACCGGGAGAGCCACCAGGCCCAATCCGCCTCCGTGTCAGCTCAAGACACCTTCAGTGTAGCAATCGCCGCCCCGCCTCCGCAAGCCTCTTCGGGGTAGAGGAGTACCGGACAGGGGTGGCGACTGCAATTTCTGGCAGCCGGAGAGGGCACCAATGGCGGGTCTGCGCGAGGAACGACGGCCGCGCGTCTTGGTGGTGGATGATCAAGAGGAAAACTTGGACCTCCTGGAGGCTTTTCTCGGTGTCCACGACTTCGAGGTCGTCCGGGCCAGAGACGGTCAGGAGGCCCTGGCGGAAGTGGGCCACGACGCGCCTGACCTGATCCTCCTCGATACGCACATGCCCTCACCCGACGGCTTTCAAGTCTGCAGGCAGCTCAAGCAAGATGAGGCGACCCGCCTGATCCCGATCATCATCCTGACGACCGCCGGAGAACTGGAGAGCCGGGTCCGCGGGATCGAGGCCGGGGCCGATGATTTCCTGACGAAACCCGTGCATCGGGTGGAGCTGGATGCCCGGGTTCGATCCCTCCTCCGACTCAAGCAGTTCACCGACGAACTCGAAAACGTCGAGACGGTTCTGGTCAGTTTAGCCCTGGCCGTCGAGGCCAAGGATCCTTCAACCCATGGGCACTGCGAACGGCTGGCGGATTACGCCGTACAGCTCGGGCAGCGGCTCAGCCTCCCCTCAGAGCTTCTGACGGCCCTCCGTCGCGCGGGGTATATGCATGATCTCGGCAAAATCTCTGTCCCCGAGGCCATCCTCCTCAAGTCCGGTCCCCTCACGCCCGAGGAGTGGCAGGTCATGCGGCTCCACCCGGTGGTCGGCGAGCGGATCTGCCAGCCCCTGCGATCGTTACGGCTGGTCCTCCCCATCATTCGCCACCACCACGAGCGGTGGGATGGCAGTGGGTATCCGGACGGTCTTGCAAGAGAGGCGATCCCTCTCACCGCCAGGATCCTGCAGATCGTGGACGTGTTCGATGCCCTGGTCGTGGACCGACCCTACCGGCGCGGCCTCTCCCCAGCCGCGGCCACCAAGATTCTCCAGGAGGAAGCCGGTCGTGGGTGGTACGACCCCAAGGTAGTGGCCGAATTTCTCGCGCTGCTCACGAGCGGGGGGGGGTCTTTCAAGACGGGGTCAACGGCCCTGGTGCGGTAGCAGGGCCTCCTCAGGGAGGAGGGCGATCTCCGGTATTTCGTCTACGCTGCTGATAAACTTGAATTCGAGGCCCTGCCGGACCTCTTCCGGCGTATCTTCCAGATCTTTTGCATTCCGTTGGGGGAGAAGGACCCCCCTGAGGCCAGCCCGCTTGGCCGCCAGCGTCTTTTCCTTGATTCCGCCCACCTGCAGGATCTGCCCCCGGAGAGTGATCTCCCCCGTCATTGCAATCCCACCCTGGACAGGCCGTCCCGTCACCAGGGAGAGGAGGGCCGTATACATGGTGATCCCGGCGGACGGCCCGTCCTTGGGGATGGCTGCTGCGGGGACATGGATGTGGATGTCCTGTTTGAGGAAGAAATCTTCGGGGAGGCCCAGCTCCCGCGACCGACTCCGGACGGCGCTCAAGGCCGCCTCTGCAGACTCTTTCATCACCGCCCCCAAATGCCCGGTCAGGATGAGATTCCCCTTTCCGGGCATCTTCGTGGCCTCCACGAAGATGATCTCGCCTCCGGTGGGCGTCCAGGCAAGCCCGATGGCTACCCCCGGTTGAGAGGTCCGTTCGGCCACCTCCGAGAAGAACTTGACAGGGCCGAGAAGGGCGTGCAGGTCCTTCGGCGTGACGGTGGTGGGTTCGGTCCGCCCCTCGGACACCGCTTTGGCCACTGCCCGACAGATGGTGGCAATCTCCCGCTCCAGGTTTCTAACCCCGGCCTCGCGGGTGTAGGAACTGATGATCTCTCGGAGGGTGTCGTCGGTAATAACGAGCTGCGCCGCCGTGAGGCCGTGCGCCTCGATTTCCTTTGGAATCAGATAGCGCTTGGCGATCTGGAGCTTCTCTGATTCGGTGTACCCCGGGAGCTCGAGGACCTCCATCCGGTCCCGCAGGGCCGGAGGGACGGGGTCCAGAATGTTGGCCGTGGTGATGAACATCACCCGGGACAGGTCGAAGGGGATCTCCAGGTAGTGGTCCGAAAAGCTCGTGTTCTGTTCTGGGTCCAACACCTCGAGCAACGCGGCGGACGGGTCCCCCCGGAAGTCGGCCCCGATCTTGTC
>JBHIAH010000017.1:0-45265 GCA_046758505.1 Methylomirabilales bacterium (SeqCode)
CCGTGCCCTTCTCCGCCCGCTGATGGCAGCCCGTGCAATTCAGTTTCAGTTGCTGCACGTGGGTCTTGTGTGGGAACTGGATCGGCTGGCTGACAGCCGGCTCCGCCAACAGACCCCAGGTCCCCCAGACAATGAGGCCAAGGGCGACCAAACCGCCCACGCCCAGCCACCTCATGGCGTCCTTCTATCTGTGCATCGTTCTTGTCGTCCGACTGATCGCACAACTTTCACGAGGTCCTCGACGTCGGCGGCGGGAACCTGGCGGGTCGTGTATACGGTTGCTCGATTCTCGCCGGGGTCGATGCTGATCACCCGCCCCGGAAGGCTCTCCTTGAGGACCTCCGAGAGGCTGGGGCCCAGGCTCCCTTCGCCTCCCTCGATCATGATCACGTCGGGGTGATGAGTCCTGAGCTCTTCAAGGGCGTTATGGCCCCGCGCGGTTGCGCCCAACACCTCGATGCCCCTTTGCTGCTTGAGAAGTCTTTCGAGGCCGAGGCCGAACAGGGGATGATCGTAGAGGATGAAGACCGTGACCTTCTTCATACCGCTCTCCCCACCTCTGCCCGCGCACATATAGAAAAGTAGACGCTCGCCTTCGCTCTGGGCAGACCCCATCCGGTTCATTTTTCAGGGGAAAAAGGACTATGCAGCGATAGCCCGTTCGGGGGGACGGGCATGGTTGGATAGGAGAGGGCGTGAAGAGCCCCCCTGGGGCTGTTCACCGCTTCTGCCGTAGGGTCTGGAGGTAGGCAACGAGGTCGCCCATCTCCTGGGGGCGGAACCGGGGCCAGGTGATCCGCTGAACTTCGGTCACCCGTTCCATGACCAAGGCGTGGTTCCACAATGCCGAGATGACGGCGGCAGGCGAGACGAAGCTCTTTACCCGGGCGAAGTCGACTGCGAAATTTCCACCCTTACCGCGGACCGCGTGACAGCGCAGGCATCCCTTGTTTGCCACCAGCGTCCTTCCTTTACTGGGATTCCCCGGCGCGGCGAAGTACCGCACCGCGTAGAGGTAGGCGACGAGGTCGGCCATCTCCTTGGCCCGGAGCTGAGGGACGGAGACCCCCCGGGCGTGCATCGTCTCGAGCATCGCCGGCGCCTTGTTCCACATCGCCGCCGCGAACTCGATCAGGCTCCGGTGAAGGCCCCGCTCGGCGAGGGCCGGCCCCACCCGGCCGCCCCGTCCCCCGACCCGGTGACACTGAATGCAGCCCTTTTCCACGAAGAGCTTGCGTCCCTCCGCGGTGCGGCCGGGCAGGAGATAAAGCGGGTCCTCTGCCGGCGCCGGCGAGGTAGACTTGAGATAGGCAATCAGATTGCGGAGTTCCGACGCCGTGAATGAGGGGCGCGTGATCCCTCTGGCCCGCATCGCCTCGGCCATGGCGGGACCGTGGTTCCACATGGCGGTCGCTACGAAGATCGGCGAGCCGTTCTGCTTCAAGAAGTCGAGATTCGGCCCGACCACCCCCCCGTTCCCACCTACCTGGTGGCAGACGATACATCGCTTCTCGGTAAAGAGCCGTTGGCCGGCCTCGATGTTTCCGGGGGGATCGAAGTAGTCGAGGGTATAGAGAAAGGCAATCAGATCACCGGTCTCCTGCGGATTGATGTGTGGGTGGGGGATCCCGAGCTCCCGCATCCGCGCGGCCATGCCGGGGAAGTGGTTCCACATGGCCGCGGCCAGATCGTAGAAGGAGCGGGAACGGGGGATGCGGCCGAGGTCGGGCCCCACCCGACCCCCTATGCCGTTTACCGCATGACACCGGCTGCACCCTTTTGTTCCGAAGACGCGCGAGCCGGCGATCGGGTTCTGCGTGGGGCTGGAGAGTGGTTGGGCGAGGGCCGGCCCGAGCGACCACAAAAGCAGGAGGGGAACAGATACAAAGACGGCAACTGCTGCGGCACGAATGATCATACCTTCACGGGCAGCAGTCGCCCCGGGAAGGCATCCGGCGTGTTGGTGTGCCAACCGCTGTGCCGGGGGTGGGCTATGAGCTCGAGCTACCCCGAATCCACCTTGCATCCCCGCTTGGATCGAATCGTCGGAAGGCTCCGCGTGCACGATAACACCGGTCATTGAGCGATACGATCGAGACCGCCCTGATCGAATGCGGTGGCGTCGCGGCCCCCGGGACGACTCTGTCAGGAGGATAAGGACCCGCCTTCGCTTTGTGTAGACCCCATCCGGTTCATTTTTCGGGGGAAAATGGACTATGCAGGGGTAGCCCATCCGGGTGAGGGTGGACGGGCAAAAAAAAGTTCGTCGGTTTCCGGGACGGCGAAACCCGTCAGGCTTTGTGAGGGGGGACCAACCCTTTCCGGAGGGCGAAGGCGGCGGCTTGGACTCGATTCTGGAGGTGGAGCTTATCCAGGATGTTGCGGAGGTGGTTCTTCACGGTGTTGTCGCTGATGCCTAAGGCGGCTGCGATCTCCTTGTTCGTCGATCCTTTCGTCAGAAGCTCTAAGACCTCGTGCTCCCGGGGGCTGAGCTCCTCCCCCGGGTGCTCCTCGCGGCCCTGTTTGGCCTGCCGGGCGACTTCATGCAGAATCTTGGCCGCCGTGAGCCGGGAGATGGGAGCCTCACCTTTCACCACCCCCCGCAGCATCTCGAAGAGCTGCTGGGGCTCGATATTCTTCGAGAGGTATCCCTGGGCGCCGCTCTTGATGGCGCTGAACAGGTTCTGGTCCTCCTCCGAAACAGTCAGGATGACGATCTTGACGTAGGGGAGGGCTTCCTTGATCTGCTGGGTGGCCTCGAGGCCGCCGCAGCCGGGCATGTAGATATCCATGAGGATGACGTCCGGCATCAGCTCTTTCGCCTTGGCCAGGGCTGCTTGCCCCTCCGGCGCCTCTCCCACCACCTCAAAGTCTGGCTGGTCCCGAAGCATGCTGACCAGCCCCTTCCGGAACAGGGCATGATCATCCACCACGAGCACGCGAATGCGCTCCATGAACGTCCTCCTTAGCGGGGCAGCCGGACCATCACCCTCGTCCCCCTCCCCGGGGTCGCCGCGACCTCCAGGTGTGCCCCGATGCCTTGCGCCCTTTCCCGCATCGCCTGGAGGCCGAAGTGGCGGCACCCTTCCTCCGGGATCTTTCCAGGATCGAAGCCCTGGCCGTCGTCGCGCACGGTGACGCAGCAGCAATCTCCCTCCACATCGAATCGCACCACGGCACGCGTCGCTCCGGCGTGTTTGCGGATGTTGGTCAGCGCCTCCTGGATGATGCGGACGAGCTGGACCTCGACATCGGGTGAGAACCGGGGGGCATGATCACCGCCGATCTGGAGATGCGTGGCGATCCCGTTCTGCTGGCTGAATTCGTGCAGGTATTCGGTGAGGGTGGGAATGAGGCCCAGGCCTCGGGACACCATCGTCCGGAGACCGAAGATGGACTGGCGAACCTCCTCGTAAGCCTCCCCCGCTACCTTTTTGATTTCACGGAGCTTGCCGTGCATGCCGTCCTGGCCCTCGGGGGGAATGCGCGCCTCCAGCGCCGCAACGTGCATGTGGATGAAGGCGAGCGCCTGGGCCAGGCCATCGTGCATTTCCCGGGCGATGCGCTCTCGCTCCTTGAGGGTCGCCAGGCCCTGGAGCATCTTCTCGTGCTCTTCCAGCCGCTCGGCCATCACGTTAAAGGAATGCGCGAGCTGGCCGATCTCGTCCCGGGAGGTGACGGGGACTCGTTTCTTGAAATCGCCCCCCGCGACCTCCAGGGTGGCCGAGGCGAGCCGGCGGATGGGGAGCACGATGGTCCTGTAGAAAACGAGATTGCTCCCGAGGATGAGCAGGCTGCCGATCAGGATGAAAGCCAGGAAAAAACCGAAGATGAGCCGCATCCGCTCCCAGCTCTGGGCGATCGATCGGTTCATGTTGGTCCGATGGATCCCGTTCATCTCGTGGGCCAGATTCGGGATCCTCGCATTGACGGTGGCTAAATATTCCAGGTCCCGTCGGCCAATGGCCTGCCCGTGGGTCACCCTGTTGGACAACCGTTTCGCGACGGGCACCAGGTTGGCGATCGTCTTCCTGATCTCGAGGAAGATCCTCAGTTCCCGCTCTTTATCTGGAAACGCCCTTGTCCTTGCCTCCAGTTCCTCGTATCGCCGCAGGTGTATCTGGAGATCCGTGATGAGCTTCTGTTGTTGATCCTCGGGAGGAGGGGTCCCGGTGATAATCGCATACTGAAGCGCCGAGATCAGATGGTGGATCGTGGCATGAATGGCGTCGATGGTCTCGACGTGCCGGTCCTGCCCTTCGATGGCCACGGTGCTCTGGTAGATGGACCTCGCCGACAAGAGGGATATCCCTCCAATGAGGAGCACCACGACGAAGATGAGACCCAACAGCAGACTCAGCCTCCGGCTGATCTTCCCTGTAAACGCTTCCTGAGGGTTTTCGTGCCCTTCACCGAGACTATCCATAGCTACTTGCCCCGCTTTGGGCCTGTTGTCACACCGTCCCTATCACGAGTCGGCACCGACCCTCATCGGCGGGTGCAGATTCGACCCCCTGCCTTTGAAACGCCGAAGGGCGGCGGTCCCGCCTACCTTTTCCTTACGGAAATCCCTTCGCCCTCTGGCGTACCGGGATGATGCTCTCGAACGCAAAAATCCCCCCTTCACGACGGCGGATGGCCGTATGCCAGTAAAAGCAGGAGATGTGCCGTAGGCCCGCATTACAGCAAAAGGGGTGCCGGTAAGCCAGTGGTCGCGAATCACGGAAGGTGATGGCCGTAACTCATTGATTCTGAAGTATCGAAGGAACATTCGGGGCACCCCCCGTTTCGGACTGAGGCTCGTCGGGGACTGAAAGGCGGGGCAGCGGTGCCCCTGTGGTTTGCGCGGGAGACCCGCTATCCTCCTGAAATATCAGGGGGAAATGTCTGGGGCACGGCTGCCCCACGGCAAGTGATATGCCTCAACGAGGCGGGCCGGTGCCGCTCTCCGGCGGCGGGTCAAGAACATGAAATACTTACGGACAGGAAGGTGCCCTCGTGCATTCTCGGTCGGTCATTCTCCCCGTACGTGTCTCGGGACAGGCTCAATTACCGATGGGGCCTCTTGAAGGTCTTCAGGTATTCCATCACGTCTTTGATCTGCTGGGGGGATAAGGCTGTCCTCCACTCGGGCATATACGGGGAGCCGTGAAACGCTTTCGCGGCCCCCATGAAAATCGCCCGGTAGACCTCCTCCTCGCGCCCCTCGATGATGAAGTCCTTCGAAGTGAAGTCCCTCGGCTTGACGTCGGCCAGGTTCTTTGCCGCAGGCCCCTCTCCATCTCCTCTCGACCCGTGGCACACCTGGCAAAACGTGTTGTACACATCCTTGCCCGCCAGCAGGCTCACGTGCTTGCCCGGCACCGCCAGGGTTCGCATGTAGGCGATGGCATCACGAAGGGCCTCTTCCTTCAAGGCCTGTGTAATCACCACCATGGGCCTATGCGTCGCATCGGGGCGACCCTTTCCCGCTCTGATATGCCTGATAATTTTTCGATCGGATTTATCACCCAGGACTGCCGGGTCAGTCAAGTCAGGAGGGCGGACAGCGAGATACTCGGCCGCCGGGCCATCGCCCCGGCCATAGCGGCCGTGACAGGTCCAGCAAAACGTCCGGTATACCTGTTCCCCGTGGGTCACGGCCTCGTGCGACTCGGGCTGAGCCGTAACCACCCCCGCCATCATGAAGAGCCCAAGGAGTGCTACTCCCACTCTCATCTCATCACCTCACCTTCCCTGTACATGCCGAAGGTAGTTCACGATGTCCCACCGTTCCATTGGGGAGAGGGCTTCCCTTTGAGCCGGCATGAGCGCGCCGCCATCCCGGATGGTGGCGTAGAGAAACCCATCACTCCGCTGGCGGAAAATTTGGAGGGTGAGGTTGGGGGGAGGGACAAATTTCTTCGCAACGGGTCCGCCCCCCTTGGCATCGGGCCCGTGACACAGGGCGCAGTAGATCTGAAAGAGTCGCTTGCCGTTTTCCACGGAGGCGACGGTGGGCTTGACCGGATTGTGCAACCGCTCCCCGGCCTCCATCCGACTCATCCGCGGTTCTCTCCCTCGCCTCGGGATTGATCGCGACGGCGGCAGGCGCGGGGCCTCCTGGGGGCGGACGGAGGGTTGTTTATCCATGTCGGGGCTCCAGGGCCAGCCGTAGGCGAGGCCCACCCCAATCAACACGAGGGTGGCAGCGCCCACCAGCGATCGCCAAGCCCTCTTCATGAACCAGCTCCTCTCCCGTGGGGGATGGCAGGCGTGGCGTTTTCTCCTCGATGACTCTCGACGGGGGAGACCGGCGTGCGGACACGGGGGGACAGGGGAAAGTTTCGCAGGAAGAACAGATAGCTCAACCCGGCCGCCCCGAGGAATCCAGCCGTTACCCCGATCTCCAGCCAGCCGAAGGGAACTCCCTCGCCGTGCCATAGCGAGGGGACCACCAGCACGTATCGCTCGAGCCACAGGCCTGCCGCAATGAGGATACCCACCGAGAGCATGATCGATGGGGTCTGTTTGGCCCGGCGGCTCAGGAAGACCACGCCCGGGATAAAAAAGGTTGCGAACAGGACGCTCCACGAGAGGGCCGCCCAGGGTCTCTCCCAGACCCGGAGCACGACGAAGTGGGTCTCTTCCGGGAGATTGCCGTACCAGATCACGATATACTGCGACCAGACCATGGCCATGTAGGTCAGCGTGAACCCGAAGAGGAGCTTCCCCAGGTCCCAAAAGTGGGTGGAGGTTATGTCGGGGATCCCGAGGTACCGTCGTGTGAGCGCGGCCACCACGGTGAGGCCGGCAAGGCCCAGGTAGAACGTGCTGACAAAGAAGTATCCGCCGAAGAGCGAACTGTACCAGAACGGATCGAGCGCCATGATCAGGTCGAAGGCCATGAAGCTGTACGTAATGGAGTAGGCGAGAAGCACCCCCGCCGCCAGGACATCCATCCCCCGCTCGCTCCGCTCGATCTCGAGCGGCTCTCCCTGCCACCCCTCGGCGAGCGATCGAGAGAGCCATCCCCCTGACGTGCCCCCCCGTGCGAGGGCAGCGCCGATCTCGGGCCGGAGCGCGTAGTAGACAAAGAGCAGGCTCAGGACGGTCATCGACCCGAGGCCGAGGCCCCCCCGGACGAAGATGAATCGGGCGTCAAACCACGCCCCGCGCTCCGGGTTGAGTTCCTGGACCCGGGCGAAAAACAGGCCCAACCCGAAGAAGAGCGGAAGGAACAACACGAGGCTCACCGGGAGGAACGCGACCATCCCCTCGGCCAGGCGCCGGATGGGGGGTCCCCATTGTGCCCCGACCACATGGTAGATGGCGGCGAAGACCACCGCACCCTGGGCCAGGCCGCTCCAGAAGAGAAAGTTCACCAGATAGATCTGCCACGCCCGCGCCGGGTCCACCAGCAGGCCGGCCAGGAAGGCCAGCACGCCAACCGCCAGCAGGCCCACGAAGCTCCGGGTCAATGCCGGGGGGATTAGAGGGGCATGGCTCGAGCGCGCTTCCCGGCCTTCGCGCATCATGACTCCTTCGCCGGACGGTCCATGAGGATTCTCCTACTCGCCGGCACGGCGTACCTCCTCGGCCCCCGCGCCTTCGAGGAGTTGCGTGACGCCGCCGTAATCCTCCGGCCGGCAGCGGACCCAGAGACCGAACCGGTCCTCCGAGAAGCGGGCATCGTACGCCGGGCCGATGCGGACGTGCGGCAGGCGGGCATTGAGCAGCATTCCCCCGAGCGTCAACAGCCCCCCGAACAGGATCGTCAGCTCGAAGACGATGATGAGGAACGGGGGGATCGAGACGATCGGCTTGCCACCGGTCATGAGGGGGTAATGGAGCGAGGTGGCGACGGTGAGGACCAGGCCCGTGATGCCCCCGAGGAGGCACCCGACGAGGGTAAAGACGCGCACCGGACTTGCCGGCTTTGCCAGGGCCTCGTCGATGGCGTGGTGGGGGACCGGCGAGAGGGCCTGCAGGTCGTGGTAGCCCGCGTGGTGCAGCCGTTCGATGGCCTGAAGCAGGCTGTCCAGGTGGCGGAAGCTTCCCACAAGCCCAGCGGATCCTCGTGCCATCTTACGCCTCTCGCGCCGTAGCCTTCATGGGAGGTGGCAGCTCTTCCTTGACCTCGACGATGGAGACCACCGGCAAAAGCTTCGCGAACAGCAGGAACCAGAAAAAGAACCAGGCAAAGCTCCCCAGGGTGATGCTCAGATCCACCCAGGTCGGGAAGTACAGCCCCCAGGAGTACGGGTTGTACTCGTGGGCCAACGAGCCCACGATGATCACGAATCGCTCCATCCACATCCCGATGTTGATCAGGATCGCGATGCCGAAGAGCCAGGGGGTGCTGGTCCGGATGCGCTTGACGAAGAAGAGGAGGGGGACCAGGGAGTTGAAGATGATCATGATCCAGAACGGGACCGCGTATTCTCCGGTGACCTGAAAGAGGAAGTGCTGCCACTCGGGGACGTTGTTGCTGTACCAGGCGATGTAGGTCTCGACCACGTACGCGTAGCCCACGATGAGGCCGGTGAGGATGATGAGCTTGGCCAGGTTCTCGAGGTGCGTCTGGGTGAGATACCTGTCGAGGCGGAAGATCCGCCGGAGTGGGATCAGCAGGGTGATCACCATGGCCAGCCCCGAGTGGATTGCCCCGGCGACGAAGTAGGGAGCAAAGATCGTGCTGTGCCAGCCGGCGACGATGGACTGCGCAAAATCCCAGGAGACCACGCTATGGACCGAGATCACCAGGGGGGTCGCCAATGCCGCCAGGAAGAGGTAGGCGGCCTTGTAGTGGCGCCACTGCCGGTCGGTCCCCTGCCAGCCCTGGGCCAGGAAGGCGTAGAGGCGATGCCGCCACCCGGCCGTCCGATTCCGCACCACGGCCACGTCCGGGACCAGTCCCGTGAAAAAGAAGAGCATGCTGATAATCATGTAAGTCAAAACTGCAAAGACGTCCCACACCAGGGGGGAGCGGAAGTTGGGCCAGAGGCCCCCCACCTGCGGGTAGGGGAGGAGCCAGTAGAAGAACCAGGGGCGGCCCAGGTGGATCAGGGGGAACAGGCCGGCCGTGAAGAGGGCAAAGACCGTGACCGCCTCGGCAGTCCGGTAGACACTGGCCCGCCAGCGGACCCGGAAGAGATAGAGGATGGCGGAAATCAACGTGCCCGAGTGGGCGATCCCCACCCAGAAGACGAAATTGGTGATGTAGATGGCCCACATGACCGGGTGGGTGAGCCCGGAGACCCCCATGCCGTGGACGATCTGATATCGCCAGGCGTAGATCCCCCAGGCGAGGACTGCGATGTCGGCCAGGAGGACCGCGTAGTAGCGCCACCCGGGGGCTTCCATGGCCTGCAGGATGTCTCGATCGACCTGGCTATAGGTGAGCTGCGACACCTATCCCTCCACGGATCCGGCTGTGATCTTCTTCAGGTAGGTAATCGCGGGTTCGGTGTTCAGGTCCTCGAGGACCCGGTAGCGCCGCGGATCCTTCGCTCGCTTGGAGACGTCGCTTTCCGCATCCTTGAGATCGCCAAAGACGATGGCCCGCGTGGGGCAGGTCTGGGCGCAGGCGGGGACAATCTCCCCGTCTCGGACGGGGCGCTCCTCCGCCTTGGCCGCGAGCTTTCCCTGCTCAATCCGCTGCACGCAGAAGGTACACTTCTCCATGATGCCCATCGTCCGGACAGTGACATCCGGGTTGAGCTGCAGGTGGAGCGGCTCCGGCCACTCCGCCATGAACCAGTTGAACCGGCGGACCTTGTACGGGCAGTTGTTAGAGCAGTACCGGGTGCCGACGCACCGGTTGTAGACCTGCACGTTGAGGCCTCCCGGATTGTGATAGGTGGCGTACACGGGGCAGACCGGCTCGCATGGGGCATTGTCACATTGCTGACAGAGCATGGGGAGGAAGTGGTGTGCGGGTCGGTCGGCCTCTCCGAGGTTCACGCGTTCGACGCGGATCCAGGACATCTCCCGCCCCGCCCCCACCTGCTCCTTCCCCATGACCGGAATATTGTTTTCCGCGTAGCAGGCGGTCACACAGGCCCCGCAACCGATGCAGGCATTGAGGTCGATCGTCATGCCCCAGCGGTGGTGGTGATGCGGATGCTCCGGATAGATCTGGAGGAAGTGCGGGGGCGCCTTTGCGTGACGACCACTCTGCAGGGTGGCTAGGGGGATGGTTTGGATGATTTCCCGGTCGTTGGGCCGGTCACTTCCCGATGTTGAGACGAGCGGATGGCGCTTTCCCGTCGGGGTGATGGTCACCCCCGTGGCGATCCAGGGAAGCCCGCCCGAGCGTTCCTCGGGTTTGGCGGAAAGAAGGGGAATGGGGTTGGCACCCCGCCCGGTCGCGTAGCGGCCGAACGCAGTGTGGCCCTGGCCCACGGGGACCGCGACCGTCCCAGGGCGCACCCCGCCGGAGAGGTGGGCCGGGAGTTCCACGTGCCCAAGGGGAGATTCGATGCGGAGCAGGTCCCCCTCTTGTACCCCGAGCGGCTTGGCATCGGCAGGGTGGATTTCGAGCCAGTTATCCCAGACGATCTGCGTCAGGGCATCGGGAAGTTCCTGAAGCCAGGGACGGTTCGCCATTCGCCCGTCGTAAAAGAATGGAGAGGGATAGGGGATCAGCGTAGGGGAGTCGGTCTCCCCGACAATCTTTGCGGGCTCGAATCGGTAACGAAATGCCGTGGGCTCCAGCCCGACAGAGCGCGCGCGGCTGGATCGGAAGAGACCGCCGTGCTGCAGTGCCCCGGCCCAGAAGGATTCGAAGTCCTCCGTGGACTTGAGCGTGCGGTGCAGTGCCTTCCACTCCCCCCTCAGATAGCTGTAGGAATCCTCCCAGGGGAAGCGCTCGTTGAGGCCGATCTGTTTCGCCAGGGACAACAGGACATCCCCGAGGGCCCGGGTGTCGTAGAGCGGCCGCATGGCCGGCTGCTGCAGCCCGCGCGCCCCCTCCCAGGGTTCGTGGTCGCCCCAGCTCTCGAGGAAGGTATGGTCCGGCAGGATCAGGTGCGCCGCGTTCGCCGTTTCGTCGAGAAAGCTGGCAAAGCTGACCACCAGGGGAATCTTGGCGAGGGCTTTCCGAAATCGTTCCCCTTCGGGAAGGGCGAAGACGGGATTTCCCCCGGCGAGCAGCACGAGGGGGATCTCGCCCGCCTCCATCGCCTCTAGGAGGTTCCGCATCTCCCGGTATGTCGAGATGTGCCCCGCCGCCGCGGTCGGGCCGAAACGGACTGTCCGGCCCACATTGCCAACCACATAATTGAGGAGGTTGACCGCGAGACACGTTGCTGTCCCGTTGGAAGTCTTTCCGTCCGCCAGGGCGAGACTCGGGCGGGCCCGGGCAAAGGCGCGGGCCAGCACCTGGACCTGGTCCGCCGATATCCCGGCCCGCTCCGCCACCGCGGCGGGTGTCCACGGGGCCGCCAGCTTGCGGAGTGCCGCCTCTTCCCGGGCGGGCAGGGACGTTGCCAGCCCCTCGCCAAGGATGACCTGAATCATGCCCAGGGCCAGGAAGCCTTCGGTTCCCGGGCGAACGGCAAGCCACTCGTCGGCGTTGGCCCCCGTCAGCGAGAGGCGGGGGCCGATGTACACAAAGCGCCCCATGCGCCCCTGTCGGTAGGTCCGCATGGAGGCAAATTGCCGCGCGAACTCCACCGGTGAGAGCCACGTCTCCAGAAAGTCGGCTCCGAAGGCAAGGATCAGTTCTGTCTGCTCGAGGTCGTAAAACGGAATGGCGTCCGTCCCGAAGGCGACGCGGTTCGCCTCCCGGAGCGATTCGTAGCTCACCGCCTCGTAGCGGAGATGTCGGCCGCCCCCGAAGGCCTCGAGCCATGCCTCGATCAGGTGATCCACGCTTCCGGTGAGGAGGGGGGTGACAAACGCGATCCGATTCCCCTGCCCCCTGAGCTCCGCCAGGTGAGTGGCGAGGAGCTTTTCCCCTTCCTCCCACGCGATCGGCCGCCATTGGCCGTCCGTTCCCTTCCTCTGGGGCTGCCGGAGCCGGTCGGGGTTATAGAGCCCCTGGAGGCTGGCCTGTCCACGGGCGCAGAGGCGGCCTCGGTTCACCGGGTGATCCGGGTTCCCCTCGACCTTGATGGCCCGCCCCTCCATGGTCTTGACCAGCATGCCACAGCCGGCGGGACATTCCCGGCAGACGGTGGCGTACCAGGTGGCCTGGCCCGGGATGATCTCGTCCGGGGGGACGACATAGGGGATAAGGGTCTCGGGCGGCTGAGCAGAGCACCCGACCATGGCGGCCGTGCCCCCCCCGATCCCGAGGATCTTGAAGAAATCTCGCCGATTCACCTGCATTACAAGGCTCCTCGTCCGATGTCCAATGTCCAACGTCCGAAGTTCATGGTCCGACTCGGTTCATGGTTCATAGTTCATGGTTCATGGAAGACGCAGCTTGACTACGCTCAACGCTCGACTCTGGGCCTACCTCTAGCGGTGACACGTCGCGCAGTCGATGCTCGCTTTCCGCTCCCGATGGCAAGCCACACAAAAACGCATGGTGAGCGCCTTGGCCTGCTCCATCTGGTCCATGGTCTCGACGGAACCGTGACAACTCTGACACCGGATCTTGGCGCGGATGTGGGGCCAGTGCTGAAAGAAGACGAAGTCGGGCATCCAGGTCACCTTGGCCCACGGGATCGGCTTTTTCTGATCCCAGTATTGCTTGAGCTTCTTCACCTCCGCTTTGTTCGCCGCGGTGATCTTGTGGCAGCCCATGCAGCGCGCGACCGAGGGGATGCCGGCAACCGATGACCGCCGGGCGTTCGCATGGCAGTAGAGGCACGCGATCTGATTCTGCCCCGCGTGCACCCGGTGACTGAAGGCGATGGGCTGGGCGGGCGCTGCCTGGCGCCCGAAGGCCGGCATCAAAAACCCCACCGCCCCCACGGCGAACACTCCCGCCGTGATCCCTGCGATCCGGAGACCCCTCATGTCGTTTTCAGTCTACTTGCCAGACTTCGCCAGTGTTCGGATGTAGGCCACGACGTCCCAGATGTCCTGGTCCTTGAGCTGGGAGCCCCAGGGGGGCATGAGCGGAGATTTCCCCACGCTGGCTCCTCCCTCCTTAATGACTTTGAACAGGTAAGCATCCTTCAGGGAATTCATGTGCTTGGCGTCCGCGAGGTCCTTCGGCTTCGTGGGCAAGGTGGCTGCGGCCGGGCCGTCCCCCTTACCGGTCTCCCCGTGACACGAGGCACAGAGAGTGCTGAAGCTCTTCTTCCCCGCCTTGGGATCACCCTTTTTGGCCGCGAAACTCGAGGGGGCCAATGCCCCAACCAGCAAAAGCGCAACAATCGGAGCCACGAACATCTGTAATCTCTTCAAGGCTGCACCTCCATGAGAAAGGTCCTGTAAGTCTTTTTCGATCCTCACGCCTCGTCCATCTGACGGGGCGCGTCCCCTGGAAATTCCACGTGTCTTCTCACCCTCGATGGGCCGCCCTCCCTGATCCTTGGACTGAGTGCACCTCCCATCGGGGTATCACCCCGGCCTACCACACCCGGAAGCCCGGCGTGTTGAACGGCGTCGTGGCGATGAGCCGGACCAGGGTTGGACCGTACGCAATGACGATCATCACGCCAGCCAAGGCGAGCCACGGCCGCCACCGGTCGAGGATCGCCGGCGCATTCTCGGGACCCGACAGTGCCTCGGCGAACGGCACCTCTCCGACCGCCGGCTTGCGGGATGCCACCACCGTGAGCACGATGTTCGCGAAGTAGAGCATCGCGCTGATGAACAGGATGGTTCCCCCGATTCCCACGAGCGACAGGGCCGAGTGCCACTCGGGCTGCAGATAGGGCGAGGCGCCGATCATGGTCCGCCGCGGCATCCCCATGAGTCCGAGGCGATGCTGGGCATTGGAGAAGATCGCCATCCCGACGAACCAGAGCCATGCCTGGGCCAGCGCCATCCGCCGGCCCCAGAGCTGCCGCCCGCTGAGCAGCGGAACCAGCCAGTAGGTAATCCCCATAAAGGTCAGGGTCACGGCCGTTCCCACCGTCAGGTGGAAATGTCCGGGGACCCACGCCGTGTTGTGGACCACCAGGTTCATGGTGAACGACGCGTTGATCAGGCCCCCCACGCCGCCAAAGGCAAAGAGGAGCATCGCCAGGACCTGCGCCGCCACGGACGGATCGCCCCAGGGGAGCTTTCCGAACCATGCAAACCACCCCCTGCCTCCGCGCGCCCGTGCCCCGGTCTCGAGGGAGGCAACGACGCCGAAGAAGGTCAGGAGGCTGGGGAAGAAGACCGCGAACGTGAGGAAGGCGTGAAGCAGCTTCCACCCCTCCCCGATACCCGGATCGGTGAACTGGTGGTGGAAACCGAGCGGGGTCGAGAGGATGAGGAACAGGATGAACGTGACCCGTGCCAGCGGGTCGCTGAAGAGCCGTCCCCCGGCCTGGCGTGGGAGGAGCGTGTACCAGGAGAGGTACGCGGGGAGAAGCCAGAAGTACACGATCGGGTGCCCGGTGTACCAGAAGAGGACCCGCGCCAGGAGTGCGTCGGTCCCCGCGACGAGCCCGAGCGACCACGGGATCAGCATGAAGAGCATCTCGGCCGCCAGTCCCAGCGAGGCGATCGTCCACATGACAAAGGTGACCAGCGACATGAAGGCGGGCAGCGGCGTGCGGGTCCCGGGATTCCGTGCCCGCCAGCGGCGATACGTCAGCACGAGGTTCAGGGTCACGAGCCAGGTGGCGACCACGACCACGGTGAGCCCGGTGTAGAAGGTCCAGTGGGCTTTCATCGGGGGGTAAAAGGTGTACAGGACGGTGGCCGCGTTGCCCAGCAGGGGGATCGCCGCGAGAACAAGTCCCCCCGTCATGAGCCAGAAGGTTGCCCACGCCAGGAGACGGCTCCAGAGCGGCATGCCGAGGGCCCGGACGGTCATGAACTGCAGAAACCCGGCAATGAAAAATGTCGTCCAGACCAGGACATTGAGCACCCCATGAAGGCTGAGGCCCTGGTAGTACGACTTGATCACGGGTGCAAGCCAGGGGTATAGATCGATGCCGGCCTGCTCGAGCGCCTGAAAGAGCCCCAACAGGACGCCGCCAAAGAGCGCGAGGAGCGCGACGACGAGGTAGGCGACCGTCAGGCGGTCTTCCGGTCCAAGATCAAGTGCTCTATTTGGGGCGGTCATGATTTTGAGCCTCCGGGCGCGGGCGGTACGACGATGACCTTTCCCCCCATCGTGTGATGTGCGATTCCGCAATACTCGTGACAGAAGAAGGGATATATCCCGGGGCGGTCGAAGCGCGTGGTGGCTCGCGCGACCTGCCCCGGCAGGATCATCACGTTGACGGTGGACCGGGGGATAAAGAGCCCGTGGACCACGTCCCGGCTGGTGGCCACGAAGGTGACGGTCGAGCCGGCCGGCACGCGGATCACGTTCGGGGTGAAGAGCCAGATGCCGGCGACCATCCGGACTTCGTACCGCCCCGGCCCGACCTCGACCACGCCCGGCTGGTCAAATGGGGCCGTCGTCAGTATCTTGGTGGGATCGACACGCCCCGCGTCCCCCGGCAGGTGCACGTCGGCGCCAAAGGCAAAGACGACCAGCGCCACCAACATGGCGACCGGAATGGCAATGCTGGGGAGGATCCACGCAAGCTCGTACAGGTAGACGGTGCTGCCGCGTCTCATCGGCCCTCACCCTCCCCAGAGTCGCAGGTAGACGTTGAGCCAGAGCCCAACCAGGATCACCAGGTACACGAGGATAAACGCCAGGGCGCCTTTGGGATGTTCGTTCTCGTCCATGGTTTCCTTCCCCCTACTCGAGGATCGCCGCGCGGCTGACGCTGCTCGGCTTCGCGAACGCTACCGGGTGCGGACCGCGCGCGTCAAGGGACATCGGTTGGGAAAACGGAGAAAGCGTGGACGACCTGTCCGGGGGACCAGAACGACCGAGACGGTAGCATAACCATAACAAAGAAGTCCTCCCCTGACAAGTCACCCAGACGGATTGTCCGGGGTTGTAGTCTTGATCAGCAATAACAACATCAGCACGGGGGTCTTCGCGGTGACGCTGTGGCGAAGCTGAGCCGGCATATGGACCCACGCGCCGGCTCGGGCTTCCAGCAAATCATCACCGAGGGTCACATCGGCTTCTCCCTGCAGGATGTGAAGCACGGCCGGCTGCGAGGCGGTATGCTCCGAAAGTTCCTGGCCCGGCGCAAAACCGAAGAGGATCACCCTGATGTGCTCATCGCTGTACAGCGTGCGACTGATGATACTGGCCGCCGGGATATCGGGGAGCAGCTCGAATACATTGGGGATATAGGTGTATGTGCCCACGTGTTCTACCCGCGTGCAAGATGAGCCAAGGTCTTTCGTTCCAGTCGGGCGACGAGTTGCGGCCTTATCTGACTCCAATCCCGATGGAGGGGGCAGGGATCCCTCTCGCCGCATCGGTCTTCCCAGAAGAGGCAACGCGCAAAGAGATCCACCCCCTCGATGCTCTCCAGGATTGCCCGCACGGCGATCTGGCCGGCCGGCCTGGCCAGGGCGTACCCCCGGTGACGGCCCCGGTGAGATCGCACCAGGCCATGGCCTAAGAGCTTCTGAAAGATCTTGGAGAGAAATCCTGCCGGGATCCCCAGCGCATCCGCGATCTCCGGTACCGAGCAGACCGTCCCTGCTGGCCGGCGGGCCAGGAAGATCAGGGCCCGAAGCGCGTATTCCGTTTCCCGCCGTAGCCGCATGGTCTCAACGGACCTCTTGACTCCACTGGCCTCCGGGTCCGTGGAATCCAGCAAGGGCCATACCAGCAGTGGAGACGGACGCTGCGGATCGCTAACTATAGATTTCAGCGCGCTTTGATTTTTGGACTCTCCGCAGCGATGCGCGTCCTGCGGGACAGAAGTGCCTCAGCGTTTTGTCTGTTCTCAGCCGGAATCGATTCTAACTGATGATTGAGAAAGGGAAGAGAGACGTGGGGCACCGATGTACCAGAGTATGGCCCCCGGTCACGATATGTCCCATGGCTGGGTTTGCATCTTTTACCTCGCCCCTTCCCGGTTTTCTCTCATTGCTGTCCTGGGGACGTGGCCTCAAGTCCCCGAATGAGCGCTTGGTGTTCAGCCGAAGAAAGGGTGCCTTGTGGGTTGAACGCGGCGTAGTACCACGGGGGCATTTCCCCCTTCCGCACGGCCCGGACCAGCTTCTGTGCCCCCTTCTGCGACCGGTCCCCCTCCGAGAAGTTCAGAACCTTCCGCCCGTCGTTCACATCGCGCTGAGTGAGCCATGACACGGGGGCGATGTTGGCGTACCACGGCCAGACCGTCTTGTTGCTATGGCAGTCATAGCAGGCGCGGGCAGCCAGCTCCTGTGTCTGTCGGCTGTCCCAGGTCGGCTCCGTCCGCACGGGGGGATCCGTGTGATTGTGCCCGTAGGGGATCGCCTGAATGCCCAACACAAACATGACGACGCCGATCAATACCCGCCGTGCCCGCCTAGACCTCCGGCTGCTCATGTCGTGCATTCCATCCATTGGGGCACCGGGTGACTCCGGAGTGGTTTTCTGTGGCGCGTCCCGCTCCCTGGTGCTCAAAGCTCTTCCTCGTATCCAGGTGTGGCCGGTGGCGGAGTATATCGGATTTGACTTTCACGATGCAACATCCTTAATCACCCCTCGGGTTCCTCGAGGGACTGGCGAAGATGCTGCAGCCGTCGGCCCCCGCCATGAGAGGGTTCTGTTCCTGCTCCCCACTCTCTGTCCTATCAGGCCAACCCCTGCCCACTTTTTCACCTTCCCTCTTCGCAAGGGGAGCCAGAACCATACCTTCCACAAATGGTCTTCGCGGGGCATCGCCTCCCCACTGTGGCACTGGTGCCCCAGCAGAAACCCTTGTCATGAGAGGAAAATTACGTAGGCGAGAAGCTATCGCTGTCCCATGCCAGGGACAGTCGAGAACCACAAATTGAGCTGAACCCGGAACGTGCTCGAAAATTCGCGGAGTTAGCGACACCACGTCTCTGGCACCCTTCTTGCCGGCCATGCTGGGAAGATTGGCAACCTCATGAAATTCCAGATGCGTGAACTTGAACAGGAGTGGGAGTGAGCGGAACTGGTGGACGGTTCCCTCACGATAACCACGGCACCGGGTGAGGGAACCCGCATCACGGTGAGAACACCCCTGGGTGAGGAGAAAGCGAAATGGAAGGACCGGTTCGCGTCCTGGTGGCCGACGACCACATCCTCTTCCGCAGCGGGTTAATCAGTCTATTATCCGCCGAGCCCGGGATTGAGGTGGTGGGTGAGGCCGACACCGGCCGGAGGACGGTGGAGAAGACCAGGGAACTCATGCCGGATGTAGTCCTCATGGACGTCTACATGCCGGACTGGGATGGGATCGAAACCACCCGTCACCTGAAGGCCGAGCTTCCCTACGTCAAGATCATCATCCTGACGATTGCCGAAGATGAGAAAGTCCTCTTCGAGGCGGTGAAGGCCGGGGCCCAGGGGTATCTTCTGAAAAAGATCGAGCCCCAGCAGCTCTTCGACCAGATTCGAGCGGTCGCGTGCGGTGAGGGGGCGATCGCGGGCCACCTGGCCGCCAGGCTGCTCAAGGAATTTGCCCGCCAGAACAAACCGGACGGGGCGCACCCCTTGCAGGAGCTCACGGGCCGGGAGCGCGAAGTGCTCCAGCTCGTTACCCAGGGCAAGACGAACAAGGAGATTGCCGGTGAGCTTTGCATCGCCGAGAACACGGTGAAGAACCACTTGAAGAACATTCTCGAAAAGCTCCACCTCCAAAACCGCGTCCAGGCGGTCGCCTTTGCCCTCCGACAAGGGTTAAGTGTCCCATCGCCTTCCAACCAAGCCAACCAATAATCCAGCCACGAGCCCCTTTGGTCCACGGATCCCCCTTTTGATGGCGTCCGCCGGTTCAAAGAACCTCCTAGCCCAAAGGGGCTATCGAGCATAGCCCTTCTTTTTCAGAAAATTAGCTCCTCCAGGGGATAGGCAGCTCTCTTCGTTCCGCCTAGACTTCTCACGAGGTTAAAGGAGCGAGGGATGCCTGTGTCGCACACTGTTTCGCCGAGTGCCAGGATTAGTAGGAGGTAGCTCCCGTGGGCTGGGGAAGGTTCGGGCTTGTCCTGAGTGTGGTTGCTGTTCTCGTCGGCTGCGGCGGAATCCCGCCGCTCCCGTCGGGATCGCTCGATCCACTGGGGCCGGTGACGACCAGCCCGGGGAAGACCGCGGAAGGGCCCGGCGCAAGAGATGAGACCCCGCCTCAATCAACGGCCGCGTCCGCCGGGGAAACAGGGAGTATGAAGCAGGCCAAAGTGTGGGTTGGGCGGTATCGGGACAGCCGGGGCGAGGGGGACATCACGTTTTCCCTGGTTCGGAAAGAAGCGACCCTGTACGGGGTCTGGACACTCAGAACGGGAGGAGGTGGGCCGGTCAAGGGGACGATCGGATCGGACGGAGAGGCGCTGACCTTCCGCATGGAGAACACCGCGCCGGAGTGCCAGGGGTTCTTTACCGGGCACGGCATGGTGGAGCAGAAGGTCATTCGGGGGGCGTACGAAGGGAAAGATTGCCAGGGAGAGGTATCGGACGGGTACCTCGAGCTTCGGTTGAAGTAGTCGCCTGCAGGTATCTCTTCGTGGGTGAGCAATGAATGCTGGGCGAAAGGAGGTATGATATGTCGAAGCGAACTGTGGCCCTCTGCGCGACGCTTGCCATGTTGGCGACTGGCCTGATCATGGCGCCGTCCGCGTGGGCGGTCCCGGCCTTTGCGCGGGCATACGGCATGAGCTGTTCGGGCTGCCACACCACCTGGCCGGCGCTGAACGCCACCGGGCGGAAGTTCAAAGAGAACGGATACACGTTCCAGCGCGGAAAGCCCAAGGAGATGAAGAATATCGGGAAGCTGGGGAACATCCCGATCACCTTTCCCTGGGCCCTGGTGGTCAAGAGCCGCCCCTACGACAAGAAGGAGAACAAGGACACGAAGCTTCGCGCACTTCACGAGCTCGAGTTCTTCGTCGCCGGCAACGCCTGGAACTACGGATCCTTCTTCGCCGAGTTCGAAGCGGAAGACGAGGCGGGTTTCGACTTCGAGCTGGCGCATGCGGTCGGCGGCATTCACCCGCACCCCCTGGCCAATATCGTCCTCGGGAAGGCGCAGGTGTTTCACGTCGATCCGCACGATACCCTCACCAACGATCGCCGGCTCACGCGGAGCAAGCGGCAGGCGTTGGCCCAGGGGGAAACAACCGGGGTCACGCTGGATTCACCGGTCCAGATGGTGAGCCTCTACGGGCGGGAGACGGTCGCCAACAAAGTCTTCTATGCGCTGACCTATTCGGCCGACGTGAAGGATGACGAGGGGGAAGGCCCCAAGGATTGGACGGGGCGGCTGGTCGTCGACGTCCTTCCCCAGGTCTCGGTCGGGGGCTTCATCACCACCGGCGAGCAGGCAAAGACCGTCGGGGCGATCACCCGCGAGCTCGACTTCAAGCGGTACGGGTTTGACGTCCAGGCGCAGATTGACGGCGTGAACGTGCTCGGGGCCTTTGTGAAGGCGGAGGACGATCTGTTCGCGGCCGGGGATGAACAGAACAATCTCTGGTACGGCGAGATCTACTATACCGTGGACAAGAAGGTCCTGGATAGCGTCGGCATCCCCGGGGTCAGAATCGTCCCCATCTTCCGGTTCGACCAGTACGAAAAAATGGATGGGGACCAACGGTTCAAGGAGGTCACGGCGAACATTTCCTACTATCCCTGGGAGAACGTGAGGGTGTACACTGAGTTCTTCAAGCCCCTCGATGCGCCGTCGGGAACGGCAAAGCCGTGGCGGTGGACGGTGCAGGTCGAGTTCGGGTTCTGAGGGCGCGTGCCGGCAGGGCACTCTCCTTCGCCGGCACGGGCAGCCCTCGCACAGGGCCGTTTCACGGACAGGCCAACGCAAGGGCTCCACAACCGCTGAAGCCGCGGGGAGGGAAGGACCTCCCTCCCCGCGGACTTTCCCGGATGAGGAGAGGAGTGAAACTCTTGATGACTGCATGCCGAGCGATTTTGGCCTTCGTCGTCGTTAGTCTTCTCACGCTGACCTCGACGCCGCCCGTTGCGGCTGATGACACCCCCGAAGAGGTTTTCGAGGAAACCTGCGCGCTCTGCCACAGCCTCGATCGTGCGAAGGAGCGGCACCTCACCCGCAGCGAGTGGAACGAGGTTCTCGACCGCATGGTCGGGTTTGGGGCGCAGATCTCCGACAAGAAGCGGGGGATGATCCTCGCGTACCTGGTCAAGACGCAGGGGCCCCAGAAGGCGCCAGCGGCCAAGGCACCGAGAGCGTATGTGGTCAGCGAAAAGTCCGAGGAGGTGTGGGTCATCGACGTGGCGACCCGCAAGGTGGAGCGCAAGATCAAGGTCGGCAAGCTCCCCCACGGCATCGCTGCCTCCCCGGACGGCAAGGCCCTTTACGTCACGAACATGGGGAGTAACGATATCACGGTCATCAATACGAAGACCTACGAGACCACCACCATGGGCGGGACCGGCCTGAACCCCCACGAATGCGCGGTAAGCCCCGCGGGCCGGTTCCTCTACGTGTCGAACCCGAGCAGTAACGCCATAACCGTGCACGACATGGCGACTCATACCCCGGTTGCCACGATCCCGGTTGGGCGATTTCCGCATGGCGTGGTCATCTCGGCCGATGGAAAAATGCTCTATGCAGCCAACATGGAGTCCCACAGCATCTCGGTGGTCGATACGGCCACGAATCAGGTGAGTGCCACCATTCAGACGGCCGCCGGACCGCACAAGCTGGCCCTGAGTCCGGACGGCAAATTCCTGTACGTCGTCAACACGGATGACAACCGCCTTTCGATTATCGACACGGCCCAAGGTCGCCAAGTCAAATCGGTGCTGGTGGGCCGGGCGCCCTACGACGTCACGGTTGGGACCGGCGGGACCACCGTCTGGGTCGCCAACGGTGAATCTGATAGTGTCGAGGCGCTCGACAGCCGGACCGGCGAGGTGCTGGCCACCGTGACCGTGTCGGGCAGTCCGCACGGGCTGGCCCTCACCCCTGACGGCAAGGAGCTGTGGGTCGCCGACATCGCTGCCAACGCCGTCGCGATCGTCGATATCGCCCAGCGAAAGGTCGTCGCCACTATCCCCGTGGGGAATCATCCCCACCTCGTCCTCATCCGCTGATCCTTTCGTGCACTGCTCGCCGCTCCGGTGGCAGCCTGAGCACGACCAGCTGCCCCAGGCCGCCCCGACTGGCTGCTACCCGCTCTGACCTGCTCCAGGCAACCGGCTCGTTGGCGTGAGAAGGGCCGGCATAATGAACCGCTCATTTTCGATACCGAGCAACGGGCGGTCGAGGGAGGTCAAGAGTCCAACGTCGCATGCCGATTGGCCTCCCGACCCTCAAAGGAACTGTTGCCAGGAGGAGTAGGACGGTGGTCGCGCCGTCGCCTAGTTTCCCTGGGAAGATGAGTCGGAGGCTCAGCCTGGCCGCTGCCTCGCTCTTCTCTTTGGTCCTCGTGGTTGGGGGGATCTCTATCCTGCTGGCGTATTGGATCTTGGAAAGCACCGATCAGATCGAAACGCTGAGCGAAGAGATCAAGGGCATCGACCAGATCCATTTCACGGCCCATCACTTGGTCGATACCATCTCATATGCCGCAACCCGTGGGAGACCCGATGCCGGAGACGATCTTCCGCACATCATCTCGAATCTGAGCGGTCAGGTGCAGGCGTATCTCACGTATTTGAAGACGAACAAGGGTCTTCTGGAAGAGGAGCTCGAGTTTGAGATTTTCCAGGAGCTCATGGGCACCGCCTCCGACCTCGGCCGCGTCTCCGAGAGGATCTTCGGAGCGGTCACGCGGGGGAATCAGGCAAAGGCCGGCGATCTTCAAAGCCTCCTTGGACTTATCCGCAGGATTCACCGTCGGGCTGAACAGCTTACCCATATCCACCAAGCGAAGATCCGCCAACTCGTCCAGAGTAGCGAGGCGAAGATGCGGCTCATCCTACTTTTTTATTTGGCCTTCGTTTTGGTTGGCGGCCTGCTGATCGTGATGGGGAGTTACTTTTTTTCCCGGGCCATCGTTGCCCCTCTCCGGACATTGGCGACCGCCACGCAGGAAGTGGCCGGCGGACACTTCAAGAAGCGGGTTTCCGTCTCCTCCAATGACGAGATCGGCCAACTCTCCCATGCCTTCAACGTAATGGCCGAGAAGTTAGAGCAACACGAGGAGCAGCTAACAAGCCTGAACGAAAGCTTAGAACACAAGGTGCGAGAGGCGGAGGCCCTCTACAAGATCGGGACGGAGATTCTGGGGCTGTTGGATCTCGACAAGGTCCTGCACTCCGTCGTGGAGAAGGCAAAGGATCTGCTGGGCTGTGAGATCGGTGCGCTATGTCTGCTAGATGATGAAAAGGACGAACTGGTTCCCCGGGTGACCAGCGGCCCCGCCGAGGCCTTTGGGAAGGGGAGGAGCAAGCGGGTGGACCGGGACCTGGCAGTCGCCCCGACGGCCCATTGCCCCCCGGCGCAAGGAGCAGGAGGTCAAGGGAGATCTCTCTTTCGTTGCGCGATGGTGAAGCCCGAATACCTCGAGGCCCATCTGACCGTCCCCTTGAAAAGAGGGGAGAAAGTGATCGGGGTCTTCTGCGTCGGGGATAGGAGGCCTCGGGAGTTCTCTGCCGCCGAGGTCGACCTGCTCGCGGGTCTCGCCACGCAGGCCGCCATCGCCATTGAGAATGCCAAGCTTTACGAGAGGACACAAGGCTTGGCTATCCTGGAGGAGCGGGAGCGGATCGCCCGGGAGATGCATGATGGCCTGGCCCAGGCCTTGGGCGCCATGCACTTCCGGATCAGCAGGGCTCAAGAGTTGCTGAAGGGGCCCCAAACGGCCAGGGTCCAGAACGCCCTCGAGGAGATCCGGAAGATGGCCGAGGGCGCCTATGAAGAGATCCGTCAGGCCATCTTTGGCCTGCGAACCATGGTCTCCCGAACGTTGGGGTTGGTCCCGACCCTGACGGAGTATCTGCACGAGTGGAGCCTCCAGAACGGCGTCGCCGCCGATCTCGAGATCGCCAACAAGAAGGCGATCAACCTTTCACCGGAGGCGGAATTACAACTGATCCGGATTATCCAAGAAGCATTGGCGAATGTGCGGAAGCATGCCGCGGCACGACACGCCCGGGTACGGTTCGAACTGGATGGGGACCATCTCCTCGTAACGGTCGCCGACGACGGAAGGGGGTTTGATCTGGCCGAGCTGCCACGGCGAACGAGTCAGAGCTTCGGATTCGAGACGATGCGGGAGAGGGCGGAATCAGTGGCCGGAAGCCTCCAGGTGCAGTCGCAACCCGGAAGAGGGACTTCCGTCGTCGTTCGCCTTCCCTTTTCCGGGGACGGGAGATTATAGATGGATACCTTCAGGATCCTCCTGGTGGACGATCACGCCCTTTTTCGCGACGGGCTGGCAAGCCTCCTGGCGGAACAGGCAGACTTTGAGGTGGTGGGGGAGGCCGAGAGTGGGGAAGAAGCGCTCGAGAGAGCCAAGGAGTTGGAGCCTGATCTCATCCTGATGGATATCTACATGCCGGGCGGGGATGGCCTGACCGCCACCCGCCGGATCAAGGAAGAGATGCCCTCCGTCAAAATCGTTATGCTCACGATCTCTGAGGAGGATCAAAAGCTCTTCGACGCCGTTAAGAGCGGAGCCCAGGGCTATCTCCTGAAGAGAATGAAGGCTCAGCAGTTCCTCGAGTTGCTCCGGGGAATCTCCCGGGGCGAGGCCCCCATCTCTCGCGCTATGGCGGCCAAGATCCTGGCCGAGTTCGCCCGCCAGGCCCCCCACGATCCCGGGTCGGCACCCGGCCTTCGACTCAGCCCCCGGGAGCGGGAAGTCCTCGAGCTCTTGACAAAGGGGCAGACCAACAAAGAGATTGCAACCGCGCTGGGGATCAGCGAAAACACGGTGAAAAATCGCCTCAAGAGTATCCTGGAGAAGCTCCACCTCGAGAACCGGGTCCAGGCCGTAGCTTACGCCCTCGAGAGGGGCTTGGTCAAAAGGACCCCTCCCGGCTAGACCCAATCGAGCTCTCCCCTCACATCTCAGGTACCCAGTAGGGCTCTCGGACGGGAGCCCTTTTTTTGTGTCAACTTGCCCCATCTGGGGGCTACCGCACCGAGGCGACGCGACGTATCCTCCTCTAGTGGAGGGCCGACTATGATTCACCAAGCCGCCACGCAACGCCGATCGGTCCTCGGCGGGCTCCGGTCACCATTTCCGAGAGGAGGAAAGGGATGAAGGGAGATACGTCTCTTATCGCGGCGCTCGTCCTGATCCTGGCCACCGGGTGTCTGATCCTTCTGCTCTTTCCTGATTCCTCGGAGGCGGTGCCGGCCTTCGCCCGAAAATACAAGGTCGAGTGTACCGTGTGCCATACGCGACCGCCCCGGCTGAACCCCTTCGGCGAACGGTTCCTGGAAAACGGCTACCAGATCCCGGGGACGCAGGACGGTGGGATTGTGGAAAAGCTCAAATTGGGCAATGTGACACTCGACCTCGTCCATAATTACTTCGCGGTGCGCCTCCGGGGGAACGTCTACCGGCAGTTCGACGTCGAAACAGAGGATGAGGCGAAAGACAAAAAGGAGCTGACCTTTCCCGAGATTGTCAATGTTTTCTTTGCCGGGACGCTCACCAAGAACGTCGGAACCTTCATTGAGCTGGAGGGGAACATTGAAGAGGAGGAGACCGAGTTCGAGCGGAGTATCCTGAGCTTGAACAACCTCTTCGGCGACTGGATCGGTCCTAACGTTGCCCATCTTCGCTTCGGGAAACTGGACCCCTCCGCCTACTTTTCCTTCCCCACCCACCGGCAGCAACTCCTCCCGGTTCCTGCGGAGATCGAGGGAGGCATGCTCGTGCGCCCCCCACTGGTCCCCAACGCCGGGGCGGCCAAGTTCTTCGGCCTCAGCAATAACGAGGGCAAATCGATCCTGCCATTGAAGCCGATCCTGTACAATACCACTGACGCGGTGGGTCTCGATCTGCACGGTCGCCCCTTTGGCGATATCTTTCTCTACCAGATGGGCATCCTCAATGGAGCGGACGAGGAGTTCGGCGACTCGAATACCGCGAAGGATCTTTACGTCATGGGCCGGTTCGACTGGGCCCGTTCCGATCTCTTCTCCGCTAGCCTCTCCGCCTTTGCGTACTTCGGGTACAACACCGCCAAGGTCGGAAACGACGGGGTGGACTGGCACCGCTACGGCATCGGGGCGAACGTCCGGTGGAGGATGATCGACGTGTACGGGGCCTTTGTTTGGGACAAGATCCTGGATCTCTCTTCCACCACCGAGGCAACCTTCGACGATACGGCCTCCGGCATCACTGTAGAGGCGGATGTGTTGGTCACGAACTGGTTGCTCGCCTCGGTCCGGTTCGACCACCTGAACGCCGGCGGACGCCTTGCCATGAAAGCAGACAACACGGTGCTCGGGACGCAGCTCAAGTTCTACCTCACAGACAATATCGGCCTGTATGTCCGAGACGATATCAACCTGCGAGATGAGGGCGAGAGCGCACTCGAGAATCTGCGGAATACTTTCCTGGTCGGGGTTGACCTGGCCTTCTAGTGGAGGGGTGTAATGAGGGAAAAAGTGCAAATGGGAAGTCTCGCCCTGGCCTCTATTTTCCTCCTTGCCCTACCGGCTTGGGGAGTCAAGCCGCTGGAGACACCAGAGCAGGTGACCCGTGGCAGGGCAATCTTTGAGCAATCGTGTATCCTCTGTCACGGGGCCACAGGCGAGGGGGATGGGCCGGCGGCCTTTTTCATCGCCTCGTACGGGGCTCCCCGGCCGCAGAACTTCCATACGGACAACTTCAAATTTCGCTCAACCCCCTCGGGGATGCTCCCCACCGACGACGACCTGTTCCGGACCCTCACGAGGGGGGTTCCCGGCTTCATGCCCTCCTTCGCCGGGCTGAACGAACAGGAGCGGTGGCAGGTCATTTACTACATCAAAAGCTTTAACCCCAAATTTCAAACTGAGAAACCGGAGAATGTTGAGATCAAGGTCGGGCACCCGCATCTCCCCACTCCGGGCCATCTCGCTCGCGGCAGGAAGCTGTACCGTGCGGCTGGATGTGGCGAGTGCCACGGGAAGAGTGGCCGCGGCGATGGGGAGAAGGCAGATGCGCTCAAGGATTATCGGGGGTTTCCGATCCGCCCCACCGACCTCACCAATCCCACGGCATTCAAGAACGGGAGCAGCCAGGAGGATATCTACCGCACCATCATGACCGGCCTAAACGGGACTCCTATGCCCTCTTATGCGGACGCCTTTGAAGGCATGGAGGACGACATCTGGCACATGGTGCATTACATTCTTTCCTTATCGAAAAGATAAGAGGACCGCTGGTCACGGCCTCACCAACAGATGGGGGTGGAGTCGGCGGCCTTCCTCACAAGGCGATTTTCCTGTTCGGCTACATTGAGGATGTCGGACGGTACCGCGTAGAATCTGCGCCCCTGCCACGGGTAGAGGCCCCTCGTTGCGGCCTCTGCCGTTCTCCCCCCTTAGCCTCTGAACATACCTCGGGTTAGCTGCCGAACCTCCGTTCAACTTGTTGCCCCCGATTTCTTGGCTTGATCGTCCAGCATGATTAGAATCACCAGTCCTCATGACAGAGATCATTGATCGAACTCGCCCACCATCTTATGGTCAGCCAATAGAGCTAAAAGAGCCGAAAGGTCCTTTGAGCCCGCGGATCCCTGACAAGCCCGAGTACCGACTGAGGGGGAGAATCTGCTCGGTCGAGCGACTGTGGCCGGCGGTAACAGCACCAGCCGTCGAGGTGAGCGATTGGCCGAGAGGGTCCGCGGCCTCGTCTTGCCTTTTCAACTTCACATGTCGTGGGCGACATAGCCTTTGCGTGGCGAGAGGCGTCCGGAGAATGAACAGGAGGGGGAGGGGTGCTTTATGCGAAAAACGGGCTTGTTCATCATGCTCATCGTGCTCCTCGTCGGAGGACCCCTGGGGTGGGCGGTCTTCCAGGGCGGCGGCGCTGCGGCCTTTGAGAGAGATTCCCGGTGGAATACCTCGTACTCGGAGGGCCGTGCGCTCTATCTCAAGTACTGCTCCGCCTGCCACGGCACGGATGGTGAGGGGCGGATCGGGCTTCCCCTCAACCTGCAAAGCTTTCTGACCGTCGCCCCGCCCGGCTACATCCGCCGCTCGATCTTTTACGGGCGGCTGCCCCGGCAGATGACGCCCTTCGGCACCATTCTCAGCAAGAAGGAGATCGAGGCCATCGCCACTTACGTGCGCGGCTGGCAGGTGCAGGATTATAAGGGCATCGACGTCAGGCGCGTGGCCGGGTCGGTGTCGAACGGCAAGCTCCTCTTCAATGGGATCTGCTCCGGCTGCCACGGGAGAGACGGCGTCGGCGGGCCCCAGGTGGGGGGCGGTCACGTGACCAGTGCGATTGCTGGCTACGCGGGGCCTTCGCTTAACAACCAAGGTTTCCTGAAGTCCGCCACCGACGGCTACATCAAGGCCACGCTCATGTATGGCAGGGTGGGAACCCCGATGGGGGCCTATCTGAAGGGACGGCAGGGTTTCGTCGAGCTGAGCGAGGAGGAGATCAACGACATCGTGGCCTACATCCGCTCCTGGGAGAGGCAAGACGCAGGGCCACAAGACCCGTGGAGGGAATAGCAATGGCTGACATGAATCGACGCAATTTCCTGCAGACATCCGCGGCCTTGGCCACCGGCGTGGCCATGGGGGGAAAGCTCGTCCGCGACAAGGAGATGTTCCAGTTCGTGACCGAGGCGGAAGCCGCCACCACCGACACCCGCACGCTGGTCCCGACGCAGTGCCCGTACTGCGGCGTGGGCTGTCAAACCTACTTCGTCGTGGAGAAGGGGAAAATCGTGGCCTCGGTCCCCGACAAGGACTCCCCGGTGAACCAGGGAATGCAGTGCATCAAGGGACTCACCGCCGCGGAGGCGCTGTACGTGGACCGGCTCGACACCGTCCTCATCCGCAAGGACATGTCGAATCCCCTGACGGGCCACGTCTCGAAGACAAAGGGACGTTTCGACGACGACGTCTTCCGCGTGGCGACGTGGGAAGAGGCGAGCGAGATCGTTGCCAGCATGGTGGTAAACGTGGTGAAGAAGTTCGGGGGGAACGCCGTCGGCGTGTACCAGTCGGGCCAGCTCACGATGGAGGAGCAGTGGCTCGATAACATCTTTTACAAGGGGGTCCTGCAATCGAACACCATCGAGGCCAACGCGCGGATGTGCATGACCTCCGCCGTCACCGGCTATATCCATAGCCTGGGCAGCGACCACCCCCCAGGAAACTACTCCGACATCGAGCAGGCAGATTTCATCAGCCACTGGGGCCATAACGCGCGCGGCTCGCACCCGGTTCTTTTCTGGCGGGTGGCGGCGTCAAAGGAAAAGCGCAACATCCCGACCATGGTGGTCGATCCGCGCTATACCGGGACCATGGACGGCTACGCCCAGATCAACTCCAACAACAGCCTCTCCATCACCATTCGCCCGAACGGGGATATCTCGCTCCAGAACGCCATCGCCCACGTCCTGATGAAAGAGTTTCCCCAGGCGGTGGACGAGGCCTTCATCCGCCGGCATACCGACGGGTTCGAACAGTACCGCGAGGGCATCATGGCGCGCTACAGCCCGGAGCAGGTCGTCGACCGGACGGGCCTCGCCCCCGCCGTCGTGCGCCGGATCGCCCAGATCTGGGCCGAGGCGACCCTGCGGGGTCGGCGCCGCGGCCGAGGCGGTGTGCTCACCTTCTGGGGGATCGGATACAACCAGTCGATCCACGGCCAGCACCGCACGATCAACCTGATCAATCTCCACCTGCTGACCGGCAACATCGGGCGGCCGGGGTGCGGGCCCTTCTCGATGACGGGGCAGCCCAACGCGATGAGCGAACGCCTCATGGGCGGCCTCACCGGCCGGCTCCCCTTCAACGAGGGGCTCAAGAACGCCAGGCACCGCAAGCGCATCAACAAGATGTGGGGCCTGCCGGCGGGCCGCCTCGACGTCACCGCCGCCGCGCCCAACAAAGGGATGGCGGTCGGCATGTTCGAGCGCGCCTTCAAGGGCGAGGTCAAGGTGATGCAGTTTGCTTACGCGACCCACGTTGACCTGCCCGAGGTGAACACCCTCGTCCGGCCGGCGATCACCAAGACCTTTACGTATATGGCCGAGGCGTATCGTCACGCGCCAAACCTGCTGTACGCGGACGTCGTGTTCCCCGCGGCGACCCATGGCGAGAAGTGGGGCGTCTACCAGAACAGCGAGCGCCGCATGTACGTCACCGACAAGGCGATGGAGCCGCCCAAAAACTGCAAGCCCGACCTCGACATCACCATCGACGAGGGGAAGACGATCGCCGGGAAGCTGGGGCTCGACCCGGACAAGGTCTTTCCCTATCGGAAGAAGGCGAACGGCCGCTACGATCCGGAGGACGTCTTTCGCCACATCTGCCGCTCGAGCAAGGGGACCGACGCGGATCTGACCGGCATCCTCGCGGTGGAGAAGCGGGACAAGATCTCCCCGTATGAGCAGCTCCGCAAGCTCAAAGGGATCTTTTATCCCGCGCCTACCTATCAGCACGCGAAGCAGGGGGGCATCTCCCGCAAGTACATGGATCAGGAGGTCGGATGGAAGGATAAGCCCTACGGGGCCTTCCGCCGGAAAGACGGCAGGGCCAAATTCAAGCTGACCGAGCAGGACTACTCGCGGGCGAAGGAGCTCATCGGCAAGTTCGAGAAGGTGGGGAAAGATCCAAACCTCTTTGTCACGGACCACTACCAGGTGCTGGTCGAGCTGCGCGACAACGCCCTGACGCCGGAGCTCCCCGATTTCGATTTCTACGGCAAATCCCTCGAGGAAATCCGGAGGGCGGACAAGTATCCCTTCTGGCTCAGCCTCGGCGTGGTCTTCGAGCATTTCCATACGACGAAGACCATCCGGGCGGCCACCACCCGCCGGCTCGTCCCGGAGCAGTACGTGGAGATGAATGACCGCGACGCCAAACAGCTCGGCGTGCAGGATGGGGAGTGGGTTCGCATCGTCACCCCGCGGGGGAACTACGAGGCGCGGGCGAGCATCGGCACCAAGAGCAAGGTCAAGCCGGCCCGCAACAAGGTCATGCCGGGCCAGCTCTTCTCCCCGTGGAATCTCTCCGTGGCCGACAGCGCGGATCCGAAGAAGAACCGCTGGATGGTCAACGCGGTCTCGCACCGCGCCTTTGATCCGGTGTCCGGGCAGGCGGACTTCAAGCACCTGAAGGCGCGGATCGAGAAGATCTGATTCCGCGACGGGCAGGGTGATGCGGTGGAGGTGAATCTTAAGCGGCGAACCTTCCTGCGGGCGGGGGCCGTGGGAGCGGCCTTCCTGTGGCTCGGCGCGGGCGGGCGGGTGTTCGCCCGGGTCGGCGCCCGGCTCCGGCGTTTCCTCCGTCCCCCTGGCGCCTTGCCCGAGGCGGAGTTTCGTGAGCGCTGCATCCGCTGTGCCCGGTGCGCGGCCGTCTGTCCCAACACCGCCATCCGCATGGCGGACTTTCGGTTTGGCCTCCGCAACCTCAACACCCCCTACATCGTGCCGCGGGAGCAGGCGTGCATGCTCTGCATGAAGTGCACCGCCGTCTGCCCCACGGGCGCCCTGACCCCGATACCGGCGGACACCGCGGAAATCGTCACGCGCGTGAAGATGGGGCGCGCCTATGTCGATAAGTCCATGTGCTACTCGTACCAGAAGCGCACCTGCGGCGTGTGCATCCGGGCCTGTCCGTTCCCGGGGGTCGCGATGAAGACGGGCCTGTACGAGCAACCCATCGTGACAGCGGTCTGCGTTGGATGCGGCCTCTGCGAGCGTGCCTGCATCCACATCCCCCAGGCGATCCGCATCGCTCCGGTGGAGGCATGACATGATGCCCCGGTGGCCCCGCCGCGTTGTGCAGCTCTCGGCACTCGCCTTTCTCCTTGCGGTGCCGGCGCTGAACTACGGCGGTGTCCTCTACCAGCAGTACGGCAAGAACGGCTATCATACGATCGCCCTCATGGGCACGGTCTTCGAGCGGGTCCTCTTCCGGCTCTTCTCGGCCGTCGCGGGGGTCCTGCCCGATCCGGCGGTCAGCTCGACAGCCGTCGTGGGCGGGTTCGGGACCTTCTCGATCTTCGGCGTCTCCTTCCTCGACCCCGTGGTCGCCCTCGAGACGGGGCTGCGCGTGCCGGGGGCCTGGGCGGCTCTCCTGGCGGGGGCGGCCCTGCCGCTGCTGCTCGCCGTATTGTTGGGACGGGTCTTTTGCGGGTGGCTCTGTCCCGTGAACACGATCCTCGAGGGGTTCGATCTCCTCCGAAAGCGCGCTCTGCCGCGCCTCGGCCTCCGGCCCCCGGACCTTGCGGTGCCCCGGTGGCTGAAGTGGGGCCTCTTATTCGCGGGCGTGGCTGCGGCCGTGCTGGCGGATCTCGCCGTATGGGCGAACGTGCTGCTGCACGTTCAGATCGGCCGGGACGTTTTCTCCCTAATGGTCTTCGGCACGACGACGACGGGAGCTCCGCTTTTCGCGGGAATCATTCTCGGCGAACTGCTTTTCTCGCGTCGGGTGTGGTGCCGGTCGCTCTGCCCCACCGGTGCCGTCCTCGGCCTGGCGGCCGTGGCGGCCCCGCTCAGGGTGCGCAAGGCGAAGGAACCCTGCGTCAGCGGCTGCGCGGCGTGCGCTCACGTTTGCCCGATGGGGCTGAACCCGGCGGAGCCGTTCCCGGCGGCCGAATGTTACAACTGTGGACTTTGCGTTTCCATCTGTCCGTCCGGTCTGCTCAGGCTCGGCTTCCCGCGTCGGCGGCACGCCGTCATTGCGGAGGTTCTTCCCATGGGTAAGTCGGTCGTGGGTGTTGTCCTTGCGGGCACCCTGCTGCTCGCTGCGCCGGCGGCGGCCCACCACATGCGCGGCCAGCCGCACTACGGCTATGCCGAGAACTATCCGCAGGTCCCGACGAAGGAGACGTACGCCCACATCGGCAACTTCGACGTCACCGTTGTGAGCTACTTCTTCGAGGGGCTACGCCGTAACCTGTCGGACACACCGCATGACGTGCAGTTCTACGTTGGTGTCACCGATAAACGGACGCATCAGGGTTACACCGGACCGCTCTCGATCGAGGTGTGGCGTGAGGGGGGACGCATCGCCGGCTTCGACCACGCACGTCCATTCGAGGAGGCGGTGTACCGCATCCGCCAGGCGGTTCCCGGCGCGGGCGAGTACGAGCTCCGCCTCGAGGGGGTGGGGTTTCGCGGGAGTGTCTCCGTCGATGTGGAAGGGGAGTCGGCCCCGGTGACACCCTACCTTCTGACGGGAGTCGCCCTCTTACTGGGCCTGCTCGTCTTTGTGAACCGGCGGCGCATCCGACTGCCGGCGCGGCGACTGCTGTGAGGATGGGAGCTGTGGGCCACGACGATGTGCTCGACAGGTCTATGGACCGCAAGACCTTTTTGCGCGAGGCGCCGGCCGTGTTGTTGCGTGCTGTCGCCCAGGGTGCCCGCGAGGCGCGCCCCCCCGCTCCGGAGCCCCCCGTCCCCCTCCTTCGCCCGCCCGGGGCAGCTCCCGAGGAACAATTCCTCGAGCTATGTTGCGGGATCGGGGCCTGCGCGGCGGCCTGCCCGGCGGACGCCATCCAGCTTCGCCCGCGTGAGGACGATCCCAGCCGTCTCGCCCCGATCGTCGTGCCGGACGAGGCCCCCTGCGTCGTTTGCGAGGAGCTCGCCTGCATGGCGGCCTGCCCGAGCGGGGCGCTCACGCCGACGACCCGGGAGGCGATCCGCATCGGCCGCGCCCGGGTGAGCGTCGGGGCCTGCCTGTCCTGGGAGGGCGTGGACCTGGACTGTAATTACTGTGTTGACCGCTGTCCGCTCGGAGTGGCTGCCATTGCGATGGAAAAAACAGCCCGCGGCAAGGGGCCTCGAGTGAAGGATGGCTGCATTGGCTGCGGGGTGTGTGAGTACTATTGTCCAACCGACCCGGCCGCCATACGGGTCTTCGAGCGCGAGCCCTCATAGACTCATTTAAAAATCTTCCTCGTCCCCGTGTTCATCATGGAGCCACACGAGGTACTCCACCAGGTGTTCTGACAGGTGGTAAAAGGCTTGACTGACCTTCGTCTCTTTGTGGGTCAGCACATAGGGAGCGGTTTCCGCTTCGATGGTTGCCAGCGCGGGCTCGTAAGGGATCGCCACCCGAATCGGGATGCCGAAGGTCTGGCCGAGGCCCTCTACGTTCTCGCCACTCGAGCGCCCTTCCATGTTCGAGACAAGCCCGATGGCTGGGGTGCTACTTGCATCGAAGAACTGCCAGAGGCGTCGGATGCGCTCCCGCTCCCCGGCCCGCGAGACGATGAGCGCGGCATCGATGGCCGGTAAGACCTCCGAGAGGTCCTCGACCGCCTCGATCCCTGCCGGAAGCTCGATCAGGAGCAGGTCGAGGCCATCCCACTCGACCTCTCCAAGGGACCGCTGCACCGGGCCCCAGTCCCTGAGGCTCGCCATGCCTTCTCTAGAGGGCTCCCCGATCACCATATCCAGGGTCACGACCTTGACGCCCCCAAGGCCACCCGCCGGAAGGAGGCGGGGACCCCGTTTCTCCAACCCGCGCGGCGCTCCGCCGAACCTCTGGGGGAAGGACGAGCCACCGAGATCGAGGATCCCGACCGTAGGCACCCGTCGGCGCTCTGTGTCGAGTCCTTCAAATTTCGCGTGCCTCAGGGCCAAGGCCAAATTGAACGTACACGTGCTCACCCCAACGCCCCGTCTCGTGCCCGTGACGGCCACCGTGAACTCCACCGGTGCCATCAGGGCCTTGAGCCGCCTGAGTGTCTCGGGCTCGTCGAGCTGAAGCGCCGTGCGCCCTCGCAGTTCGCTTTCTGGAATTGCCATCGTGTCATCCTCCCGATCGCCTTTCACTCGTTTTCCGTGAGATCCATCCGAGACCGCACGGGGTTAGACGATGTCCCTCCGGGCAAAGCTCATGGCTTCGAAGGATCGCTTGTAGGGGGACTCCCCGATCCGCGTGACCTTTGCCACCGCCAGCATGAAGCGGTAGTGGTCGCTGAGGGGGTCCGGAACCCGGGGGATGAGATCATTGATAGAGTTGGTGGTGTCGAACTTCAGGGCGGCCACGACGCCTCTCTTGACTGCCGGGGTAACGATGGCCACGGCCGAAATAGAAGCCCTGGTCATCTTGATATGGCCGTTCTTCATGAGCCCGGTGAAGCTGTTGTCGTTTCCCATCACCCCGTAGAATCCCCCGGTCTGGATGGCGACCCTGTCATTGGTGAGGCTCACCATGTCGCCGCTTTCGATCCCGCGGGGACCGGCATCGTCCGGATGGACTTCTACGAAGATCTCCGGCCACCGCTGCATGATGTATGGCTTGCGCATGTCGTCGAACATGGTCTGCCACGTCTCGTTGATGCGGACGTTGATCAGCCAGAGCTCCTCCCCCGTGGGCCGCATCCACTCGTAGTAGTCGGAGAAGAGGTCCCATGGCGACCGCATCCAGTTGAACTTGCCGGACTGCGACTTGGCAGAGGTCAGCCATATCGGCCAGACAGTGGGGCCCTGGGGGCCGGTCTCGGGGAGCTTCAGTGTCGAGTCGTGGAGCCGCGCCGTCCCGACCAGTTTTCCATCCTCGTACCGGATCGGACACTGAATCCCCTGGGTGCCATACGTCCGTAAGAGGTCGTGGGCGCGCATCCCTTTCTTCTTGGCCAGCCAAACCAGGGGATGGTAGTTCACCCGGCTTCCCCGTCTGAACCGGGCGCCCTCCTCGAAGACCTCGTTCGAGTCTTTCCAGTGAAACCCTTCAAAACCCATTCGCTTGGCAAACTGGGCGGCGACCCACCAGTCCGGCTTGGCCTCCCCGGGGGGATCGTAGAACTTGGAGTAAAGCCGCAGCCGCCGCTCACCGTTACATCGGGCGAAATCCTCCTCGCCCCACGTCGCGGCCGGCAGCACGATATCGGCATACCGGGAGCCGATGGGGTCCCGCAGGTAGATCTCCTGGCTGACCACGACCATCCCGCCGCTGTCCACCCGCTTTGTGAGGGTCTCGATGGCTTGGGCCTTGTCGAAGGTTTGAATCTGGTGCGGGTTGCCCCGGGTCATCGCTTCAAAGACGCGGCGCAGCTCGGCGCCTCCCGCCATCGACTGGATCCAGGTCGTCCCGATGACCCACGCGAACCGCACGTTTCCGCTCTGCACCCACCGGTCGAGGTCGAGCTTCTTTTTTCGTCTGCCGGGGAACTTCTCCGGGGACCTTTCGTTGGGGTATCGCCCCGCGGTGTTCCCGCCGCGCTGGTGACCGCCAAACCGGCCGATCATCTGGCCGGGGCGGTTCCCGGTCCCGCAGAGGAGGGCGAGTGTCGCGATGGAGACGGTGTTCAGATAATTGTTCGACCAGTAGAACCCCTTCTCGACCCCGATCGAGGTCTTGGGCCGCTTGCCCCCCAGCGGCTTGGCCATCATCTCTGCCGCCCTGATGATCTTCTCCCGGGGGACGCCGGTCTCCTTTTCGGCAAAATCGAGGGTCGATTCCTTTTGGGAAAGTAGCCACTTCTTGTAATCGGTGTAACTTCGGCCCTCGAGTTTCCCCCAGGTGGTCCGCCACTGCCAGGGGGTGTTCCGCGTGCCCTGACCAAAGCCCGAGTCGGTCTCCCATTTGTTCGAGGTGTATTTGGCAATCCAATCCTTATCCTCCCAGCCGTTCTCAAGGATGACCCGCGAGAGGGCCATCAAGAGGATCGTATCGGTCCCGGGGTTGAGCTGGAGGAAGAGGCCCCCGTGCTTCTCGGCATAGGCCGCCCCCGTGGTCTTCCGGGGATTGGCCATGATGACCTTGAGGGTCCCCCTTTGTATCCCCGGCAGGATCCACGAGGTAAACAGGACCGACTTGGTCTCGTACGGGTCACAGCCCGCGCAATACAGGACGTCGGCGTTTCCCCAGTCCCAGTAAGCCGGACCGAAGTTATCGACCCCCACGTCCCGGAAGCCGGGGGTCGAATTGGTGTTGGCGGTCCCGGTCCAGTGGGAAGCCCACGCCGGGGTCTTGACATGCCGGAAGGCGATCTTGGTCAGGGCGTAGGTGTTCTCGAAAAACTGGTAGCTGTACATCTTCATGGCCCAGGCGTGGACGCCGTGCTTGTCGATAACGTGCTTCGAGACCTCGGCCATGATGTCTAACGCGGTATCCCAGGGAACCATCTGCAGGCTCCCCCCGACCCGGAGGAGGGGATGTTGCAGCCGGTCGGCCGTGGGCGTCTTGGGGTTATAGCACTTCTGGGCGATACAGCCCCCACGAATGCTGTGTGTTCCCCCCACGTTGACCACCTGCGAGTCGGCGTCGGGGATGACGATCACGTGGTGCGGCCTCCCCTCGTGCATCACGATATTGTGCATGTTGGGACTGACCCACTTCCCCGTGTTGGGTGCGACGGGATAGTTCACCCCGAGGGCGTTCTGTCTCGCTTTCGGCCCGCCCTCTTTCCCTAGGGGCCACCGGTAGACCTTGTACCCGCAGCCGACGACGCAATAGTCGCACGCCGTCGTCAGCACATCGGCGTCCTTCGGGGGGAGGGGAACCCTGTCTTCCGGAATGTAATATGGGGTTGCCATTCTTGGTCTCCTCCTTACGCCTTCGACCGCAGGTTATCGCTATACCCGTACATCAGGCCGACGATTCCCGTGGCGTAGATCTCTCGCCCCCTGACCTCGAGGACGATTTGCGGGAGTGGCGCCGTGGCGTGACCGGCCACGACCATGCCGTGCCTGGTGAGATCAAAGGTGCTCAGGTGAAAGGGGCAGGGCCCGAGGACCTTGTGCTCGGCCTTGTACGTCCCCATCAGCGGGCCCCCCATGTGGGTGCAGAGGTAGTTGAAGGCGACGATGTCCCGCCCGCGCCCGACCCCCCCGCCCGCGGGGGCGCCCAGTTTGATCACGAAACAGCTTGAGTGGAGGTCGTTGTAGGGATAGCTAAAGGAAACGGGCACGTTCGTCTTGAGCTGGCTCACGGTCGCGATCTTTTTCTCGGGATACCGGCTGAACTTGACCTTCCGGTCCCCAAAGGCGGTCCCGGGAAAGACGCTGGAGAGGAGCACGGTGGCCGTGACGCCACCTCCCGCTGCGAGAAACTGCCTGCGGGTCAAGCAGGGGGACTCCACGCATGGATGATCCAATTCCTTCTTGTTCACGGTGTCACCTCCTCTGGCGCACGTTCCGGCGCGCTTACTTCGTGACCATCACCGCATATTCGGGCAAACGGGGCATTTCGAGGAGGATCTCCTTCCCCGAAAGGCTATCCAGAAAAGCCAGCAGGACTTCCTTCTCCTGATCGGTGAGGTGGAGCTTTCTCACCTTCGTCGTCTTGGTGGCAATACCGAAATATTTCGAGGCCTGGTCCTCCCCGCCGCCCCGGTTGTAGAAGTCGACGACCTCCTCGAGGGTGGCGAAGACCCCGTTGTGCATGTAGGGCGCCGTGTACTTCAGGTACCGCAGGGTCGGCGTCCTAAACTTGGCCATGTCCTCTTTTCTCTTCGCCCGGTAGAAGAGGCCGAGGTCGGTCTTGGTCTTGCGGTAGACGTCCTCGGGGACCCCCTTGGCGTACTGCTCGAACCGGAAGGTGATTTGTTTGAAGGGATCTTGCGTGAAGGCCGGGTTCTCCGGCACCCCCAGGTTGTAGTACTTCTGGTCCGTGAAGAAAGGTCCGTTGTGGCACTGGATGCAGCCGGCCTTCCCCTGGAAGAGCGCCAACCCCTGCTGGGCCTTGGCGGATAGGGCCGCCATGTCCCCCTGCATGTACCGGTCAAAGGGGGTATCCCGCTGGACGAGGGTCCGCTCGAAGGCGGCGATGGCCCGCCAGGCATTCTTGAGGAGCGGCCACTCATCGCCAAACACCTCTTTAAAGCGCTTGCGATACTCGGGGATCTGATAGAGGCGGGCTTCCATCGTATCCCGCTCGCCGTTGCCGGCCACCGCTCCCCTGGCGGCCGTCTCTGCCTGGGCCTCGAGGCTTCGACTGGACCCGGCCCAGAAGAGCTTGTTGTAGTACGCGCTGTTGATGATCGTCTGGATATTGCGCCAGTGGGAGGTACCGGGGTATCCCCGGCCAATGTCCTGGCCGTCGCCCCATCCGAGCTTGGGAACGTGACAGGTCTCACAACTCAGACTCGTATCCCCGGTGAGCCTGGGATCGAAAAAGAGGAGCTTTCCCAGCTCGACCTTGGCACGGCTCATCGGGTTGTCGGGGGGAATGGGTGGCGGCCCGAGTGCCCCGAGCGGGGGAATCTGTTCGGCCAGAACAGTCTTTCCACTTGCGGAGAGACCGACGGCCATCACGACGGCTGCGAGGAGTAAGGGAACCGCTCTCCCTATTGTTTTCATCTGCGTTGCTCCTCCGGGATTCGTGCGTCAGTTTCTCGTGTCGTACCAGTCGGTAATGAGGGGGTAGTCGAGCGGCAGGTCGTCAGGCATGGCCGCCGTGATTTCGTCCCCACTCAGGCTCTTGAGGAACGTCACGAGGTCACCGATCTCTCTCGTGGAGAGGCGGACCGGCGTGATGTCCGGCCCCGTCCCCTTGGCGTGAAACGTGATCACTTGCTCCAGGGTCTTGAAAATCCCATTGTGCATGTAGGGCGCCGTTCGGGAGACCTCTCGCAAGGACGGGGTCACGAATCTGCCGATGTCCGCCCGGTTCTTGCTCACCGCATAGTACCCCACGTCGTGTTCGGCCCGCGCAAAGCCCGGGACCCCCATGGCGAGCTGGAAGGACCGCAGGGTAAAGTGCCGGAAGGGGTCACTCCAGATCTTGGGGTTTTCTGGCACGCCGAGGTTATGCGGCTTGTAGTCGGAGAGCATCGGCCCGTTGTGGCACTGGATGCAGCCGGCCTTCCCCCGGAAGAGCTTCAGTCCCCGCTTGGCCTTGCGGGAGAGGGCTCTCTTCTCACCCTTGAGATACTTGTCAAAAGGGACGTTTTTCGAGATCAGGGTTTTCTCAAATTCGCGGATGGAGTTTCGGATCTTCCCGAACGAAGGCTCCGCGTTCCAGGCCTCTTTGAACATCTTGACGTAGAAGGGAATCTGCTTGATCCGCTCTTGCAAGAGCCGCCCGTCCATGTTCAGGAAGTGGGTCTCGGTGATGTGGTCCCTCACGTGCACCTGGAGCATGGACTTACCTGGGAGCCGGCCGTCCCAGTAGACCGTCTCTGCAAAGGCCACATTGACCGGGGACTTGGCGTTGCGGAAATATTTGGATCCGGGGTAGGCATCGGACAGCTCCTCATCGTTGCCCTCGTTGTTGGCCCATCCCTTGGTGGGGTCGTGACAGGTCGCGCACCGGATCGCGCCATCCCCGGAGAGTTTCGGATCGAAGAAGAGATACATCCCGAGCTTGGCCCGGGCTGGCTTCACCGTGGGGGGATCGGGCAAGGGAGCAAGATTCTCCGCCGCACGGGCCTTTTCGGGGGGCAGGGCAAAAAGGGAGAGGGCGATTATCATGAAGCCAGCGAACAATATAGTGACACCTTTCATCCCTTGCACCTCCTCCTCCGGAAGTTTCTGGCGGTCATGGGACAACAAAGGGGGTGCCCCGTTCCTTTGTGACTAAGCCATGAAGCTTGACGGTGAGCCACGATCTGAAATGCCAAGGGAGCGCGCCGTCGGCCGTTCGATCAGGGCCGGTGGTATGTAAGCCGCGACCGGGACAAGTCGATCTCAGATTGCCTCTCAATATGACGTAGATCAACTTTTTTATCAAGGGGATATCGGGTAAGACCCCTGTGCCCGGCTGGACCGAGGATCCGCTGGCCTATCGGACCTCCTCGATCTGCAGGCGCTGCCACGTGGAGACCGCCTTCTGCCCATCCCGGTCCCCTTCGGTGCCGTCCCAGACGGCGAAGGCCACGGGCAGGGACTGACCCGGGCTGAACTGCGCGTCCCGTTTGCTTCCCGAATGGATGTTTCTCACCATGACTACCCGCCACTTCCCCTCGGTCCAGACACCCCTCCCCTGGACGTTCTGGTCTTGAGGGGGCTGGGATGTGAGGGTGCCGAAGCCGATCGCATTCAGGTCCTCCACCGATGAGCGGCGGTTCGGGCTAGAAAGCAAGCTCCCGGCCCCCCAACCGGCGAGGTACGTGGGATCATGCCTGGAGGTCGGGACCCTTACCTGGGCGGCGCTTGGGCTTCCCAGTGGGACGCCCTGATTGAACGGGTACTCGTCCACCGCCATTCCCGCGTAGCGGTCCTGAATATCCCGGTACCGCTGCAGGTCCGCTTCCCAGTCCGCCTTCCAGTGCCAGATATTCACCGGATCCTTCTTATCGCCCATGGTGAACGAGGGTTCACCGTGACCCGCACCCCGACGCGCGGGGGCCTGCACGGGGAACTGAACAGCCACGGCGTCCCGGAAGTCCTGGTGTCCTAAGACCTCCTGGTCCGCGATGGCGTCATCCCACTCGAGGAGGATAGCGATCTGCGTGCCGTTATGGAGGGATTTCACCGCCACACGGTCAATGGTCTTGGCTCGTGTCCAGAGGGTCCTCAGGGAAACTTGCGTCGCCGGGACCTTGGTCCACATCGATGCCATGGGATCAAGGGGGACGTTCCCCGGCAAAAATCGCGACCTGATCATTCCCGACTCCGTCGACGCCTCCTTTCGCGGCGTGCGCTGGGCGAGGGACAGGGTGTAATACGCCAGGGCCCACGTCTCCTCCTCGGTGAGGGAGTCGCCATACGAAGGCATCGGCGTGCCACCGATCCCTACCTGGAGGGTCCGATAGATATCCTGGACGGTCGAGCCGGCCTTCATCTTCCCGGGGATGGTGAAATCGTAGGGGACGATACGATAGCCCCACTCGTCTTTCAGGGTCGCGGCGGAGGGGCCGTCCCCCCTGCCGGAGATCCCGTGGCAGTCGAAGCACCCGCCCTCCTTGTAAAACTTTTTCCCCAGGGCGAGGAGCCGAGGCGTTCGCTTCGGCGGCCGTGGGATTGCGACAAGCTGGCCGGCAGGTTGGGTTGTGAACACCGGGGAGAGGCTCTTGACGTAGGCGACCAGGGCCCCCCGCTCCTGCTCCGTGAGCGAGGCCCACGAGGGCATTGAGGTCCCGGGGATCCCTTTGGTGATGGTTCTCAAGAGATCCTGATCGGTGGGGAGGTTCATCGTACTCCGGATCTTGAACCTGCCCCTGGTGAAGTCCCTGGGCTTCGGATACAGGAGGTACGCGGCAGGCCCGTTTCCCTTGCCTTCCCTGCCATGGCAGACGGCGCACTTCTCTTCGTACAATGCCTTTCCCGTGGTGAGGGTCCCCGAGGCGCGCTGCACCGTTTTCCCCCGGGGTGTCGCCTCCGGACCGCGCCCATCCCCCGGTCCCGCTGCCAGGGCGGTGATCGTCAGCGCCGTGATGGCCACGACCGTGCCTTGCAAAGCCTTCCTGGCCATTTCACTCCCTCCTTCATGGATCCCGTTTGCGCGTCATGGCCCTCGTGGGGAGGCTGATCAGTGTCGGATCCTCTCCGCACCCCTCTGCTCCGCAGGGGAAATCCGGTCCGGCAGGCTCGACGTCGATGGGGGCGAGCTCGAGCGCGACGCTCTCGATCCGGATGCCGACGGCACGGCAGTCTGCCTCGAGGCAGTCCGCGGTCACATCGGCCAGCGTGCTGAGGATGCCGCCCACTCCACGGTCCGCGAGACGCCGCAGGAACGTCGGGGCCCACCGACCAAGGTGATGGTGCAGGAACTGTCCATACCCATCCCGGCAGACCTCCGCCTGTTCGATCCACTCCCGACCAAGGGCATACGCCTCCTTGATGGCGAGGACGTGCATGAACTCCAGCTCTACGGCGATGTGGTCCGGCCGCTCACGGCACGCCTCGGCACCCTCAAGGCCAAAGGCTCGGTAAAAGCCCGCGACGTCTGCCATGCATTGCGTCTCTTGGAACAGGTGTCGGGTGCCGTAGCGCGCCTCGTACGGGGGGATCTCGCCTGCGGCGGTATGACCGAAGACCGCGACGTGCTCCGACTCGAACTGCTCGCGTGGGCAGTCACGGAGCACGGTTCGGAGTGTTTCAAACGCCTCCACAGGCCACCCCAGGACGGCAAGGCCCCGTGCGGCCTCTCCGCCTAGTTCTCCCCGCAGCGCTCTGTACCCTGCCGCGGTTGGATAGGCGAATGCCGTGGAGAGGAAGCGGTACAGGTGGCCCCGGGCCAACGCCTCTTCGCACCGTTGTGTTGAGGTTCCCATGATGTTCTCCTGCCGGGGGGCGCCCGCCGGCTTATATCGAGTTCACGTGCTCCTTCGAACGCTCGAAGGTCGGCTCCTCGACCGTCGTCCGGACCACCTCCTTGCCGTCCCGATCAAATCCGATGACCGTGTCGTTGTACATTGCCCACGGCTTGCCTCCGATCTCGGTCTCGAAAAGCTTTCCCCCCTCCCGGATTTCGTACCGGAAGATGACTTTCTGGGCGACCCGAAAGAGCTGGAGAACGGCGAGCAGCTCGCGGGAAGGGGCGACGTATCGCTCGATCGCCAGGTCCACCCCCGGTCCGAACATCTGCCGCAGATATGCCCGCGGCACCCATCGGGGAGGAATATAATAGATGTTGGGCTCGGTACCGAACTGTGGATAGAGCGGCAAGGCGACCTTTTCCACCTGAATCAGAAAGTAGAGGGGGTTGGATCGATCCTCGGCCCACGCTCCGGTCCGTCGGTTGATTTGGACGAGGCCCTGGAGCCGGATCTTTCCGACGCACGCCGACATGCACCGGGTTTCGAGGGGGACCCCGTCGGGGGTCAGTTGGGGATCCTTCCCTTCGATCCGCGGATAGCAGGCGACACACTTTTCCGAGATGCGGGTCGTGGGACGGTACATGGCTTTCTTATAGGGGCAAGCCTCCACGCACTTCCGGTAGCCGCGACATCGCTGCTGGTCGATCAGGACAATTCCATCCTCTTGGCGCTTGTATATGGCCTTTCGTGGGCAGGCCGCGAGACACCCCGGATACGTGCAGTGGTTGCAGATCCGCTGCAGGTAAAAGAACCAGGTCTTGTGCTGTGGCAGGGTCGTCCCCGGGGGATGCAATTCTCCTTGGCTCCCCTGGTGGCCGGTCGCGGTATCCTCGTAGATGTTGGGGGAACGCCACTCCTCGTCGCCCGGGATGTATCCCAAGGCCCTCATGTGTCCCTCTGGTCCGTACCGTTTCAAGGCGGCGTCGAAGATGGTCATCCCCTCGAAGACGCCGTACGGTCGCCGTGGTCCGTCCTTTTTCGACGCATCCCAGGCCGCCTGCGTGCCCTCGCGCTGATGCGCCTCGTCGAGGCGTTCCAAGAGCTTCACGTCCCAGAACTGGGGATACCCTCCATAGGGCTTTGTCTCGACGTTGTTCCACCACATGTGCTCCTGCCCTTTGGAGAAGGTCCAGGTGGACCTACACGCCATGGTACAGGTTTGACATCCGATGCAGCGGTTAATATTGAAGACGGCGGCGAACTGCCATTTCGGGTGGGCCTCCCGGTACGGGTAGTGCATTCTGCGGCCGAGCTGCCAGTTATAGACCTGGGCCATTGCCTTCCTCCTCTGGGAGCTGTCGGCTGTCAGCGGTCAGCCGTCAGCACCACACGTTCGAGGTGCACCGTTGATCGTTGAACACTCATACACCTGATGGTCAGGAGCTCCACGTTCTCCGTGTTCATTCCGCGTCGTCCATCGTCCGGCGCCTGCGGATGCGTTCAATGAGCGATTTGACGTACGCCTCTCCCTTGGCTTTGTAGATGCGATGGGTGGCTCTGTAGAAAGGGTTCTTGAAGAGATCGAGGAGCGGCTCGTCCTGGAGCCCCATCCTGACGAACTCTTCCACGAAGGCCTCCGCCGCCTCCTGCATATCCCCCCCGGGCAGGGCCATGCCGGTCAGCTGCATCGGGTCGTCGTCCTCGAACGGCTTATTCACCATCTCTCCTTTCCCTCCGAGCCTTTGCCCCTATCGTTTCTTGATAGTGACAATCTCCCCTGCCAGGTACCGCTTCATGAAGTCGTTTTCGTTCCCTGGGGTGAATCCCGTCCGGGCCGGCCCCCAAATCCCCTTGCCACCTAGCCCTCCATCCTCGGCCTTGGTGATCTTGACCAGCGTCTCTTTGGGGACCGTGTTGACGGCATGGT
>JBHIAH010000018.1:0-38843 GCA_046758505.1 Methylomirabilales bacterium (SeqCode)
GGATGGTCAGGAACCTGGGGACCATCGGCTCCTCCGGGCGCGGGGACGCGGGGCGCGTCTCGTCAGCCTCTAGGAGTGGCCGGTTACTCACGAGCGAGGCCCGTGAGACACATCTCCGGCAAACGCGGGAACCCTTCGGAACCCAGGAGAAAAAAGCCTGGCGACGCTACCACAAGGGAGCGAGGGGTGTCAAGGTTTTTTTGGCTTTAGTCCTGCTCCATCAAGATGACGGTAAAGCCATGCGTGGCCACTTGTGTGGCGATGGGTCGTGCCCCCCCGCGGCTGTCAAAGCTTCCCACGCGAACCCGATAAAAGGTTGCTCCGCCCACGCTGACCTTACTAATGTAGGCTCCCGAAATCAGCGCATCGAGCTGGGCCTTCAGGGCAACCGCGTTTCGTGCATCCGCAAAGGAACCGACCTGCAATGTAAACCCCCGTGGCGCTTTCACGAGGCGCGACGGAGGAGCCTGGAGAGGCCAGACATGGACCCGCGCCACCCCTTGCTTCACCATGCCGATGGCCCGGGCCGCCGCGTACGAGAGATCGATGATCCGACCCCGGACAAAAGGCCCCCGATCGTTCACCCGGACCTGAATCGAGCGGCCGTTTTCCAGGTTCGTAACCGCCACCCACGAGCCGAGTGGAAGGGTTCGGTGCGCGGCCGTGAGCTGGTGCATATCGAAGACCTCCCCACTCGCCGTGCGACGGCCGTGAAACTTCCGCCCGTACCACGAGGCGATTCCCACCTCGCCTCCTCGGACGGGCGGCCTGATCCGGGGACCCGCACAGGCAGCCACGGCAAGGAGAAAGAGAAGGAGGCCCCCTCCCCGGCTGAGCAAATACAGTCGTCCGCCGACGCGACCGCCCATACTCGCCAACCTCCCTCCCCCTTGTATCGACATCCTGCCAAATGTACTGGCCCCTCCCTCTTCTGTCAAGGCGAGGAACCGGGGAATTGGATTGCCTCTTGCATACTGGGGCGTGGCGGAAGAAGATGATAAACGCATTTAACCTTTCGCCTCCTCCAGCGTCTAAACGGGCAGGAGGGAGGTGAAGCGGCCTTCGGAGGGACCCGAGGTGAAGGAGGGGGATCGTGCCCTGATTGCACAAATCCGGCAGGGCGACCAGACCGCCTTCGACACCCTGGTCCGCCGGCACCAAAAGGATCTGTACCGATTGGCCTATCGGATGACGCGAAACGCTGACGATGCAAAGGATCTTTCCCAGGAGGCCTTCATCCGGGCCTACCGGGGCCTGGCGAGCTTCGATGGACGCTCGAGCCTCTCGACGTGGCTCTATCGGATCACGGTGAATCTGTGCCTCACCCATCTCAGACACCAGAGCACCTCGGGTGAGGGGAAGCTGCCCGAGTCCTATCCGGATCCGTCTCCCAAGCCCCTGGTTGTACTGGAGGAGCGAGAGCTCTACCGGGCCGTCGGCGAGGCCGTTGCGGGGTTGCCGCCGCAACAGCAAGCCACCCTCGTGCTTCGCGTTCACCATGGCCTCCCTTACCGGGAGATCGCCGAGATCCTTGAGAGCACGGAAGGGACGGTGCGGGCGAACTACTTCCATGCGGTCGCGAACTTGCGATCCCAGCTCACGGACCTCCGTGAGCGTACGTGAGGGCTGTCATGCAATGTGATGCCTGCCGAAGCAAGCTTTTCGAATACCTGGACGGGGGCCTGACCGGGGCCGACCAGGCCGAATTGGAAGCCCATCTGAGCCACTGTCCCGGGTGTCGAGCAGAGTTGCAAGACCTCCGAGAGACGGTGGCACTCGTTGCGGGGCTGCCGGCGCCGGAGCCGCCCGAGGCCTTCTGGCAACAGTATCTTCGAGAGCTTCGACAGAGGGTCGCGCCGGCCCCGCGGCTCCCTCGGCTGCGGAACTGGTTTGCCGGACTGGCGATGCGCCCCGTTCCGGCCCTGGCGGTCGGGATCGCGGTGATATTGGCAGTCTTCCTGACGTGGACCGGCGGCCCGGAGCGGCCGCCGATGCCAGAACTCGCGTCGCTCAACCTAGCCCAACAGGTGGCCCTGAGCGAGGACCTCGACCTGCTCCGGGAGATGGACTTGCTGGAGGCGATCGAGCTCCTCGAAGACTGGGACGTGATTCGCTCCAGCGCCATCTCGAGTCCGCGAAGGGCGACTTGAGATGCGTCGTGGGTGGACGGTGTTGTTCCTCCTCGGTCTCTTTGGAACGATGACGGGGGTACCCGGGTGGAGTGAAGAGCCGAGATCGACCCCCCGGCAAGACACACGGGAGGACGAGACGATCCTCCAGGATTTAGAGATGGTGAAGGAGCTGGAGATGCTGGACATGCTGACGATGCTTCAAGAAATGGAGATCCTGAGAGAAATGGGTCCCATCCTATCTCCAAGCACGCAGAGAGAGGAAGGGATACAATGAGAAGGATCGTGGCATCACTCCTCGGGTGTGCGCTCCTTCTGCCGGCCGCGACTCTCACATGGGCCCAGAACCCCGAGTCCCGCGCACCGCTCCGGAGGTCCTTTGCGCAATCGCCACCCCCTTCGGGACAAGGGTCTCGGCAGGAGGAGCTCCGCCGGTGGTGGCGAAACCTTTCTCCCGAGGAAAAGCACCGCCTGAGAAAACTCCATCGACGATGGCAGGGGCTTACCCCAGAGCAACAGCAGGCCCTGCGCAAGCGACTCAAAACCTTCCGGCGCCTTCCACCCGACGAGCAGCAGCGCATGCGCGAGCGATTCCGCCGGTGGCGGGAGCTTCCTCCGGCGGAGCAGCAACGCATGCGCGAACGGTTCCGCCGGTGGCGGGAGCTTCCCCCGGAACGACGCCAGGCTCTTCGAGAGCGGTTCCGGCAATTCCGCAACCTGCCCCCCGAGGAGCGGGACCGCATCCGCAAAAGGTGGCGACGCTTCCGGGCGCTTCCTCCCGAGGAGCGTCAACGCCTGCGCCGGGAGCGGCAAGAGCGCCGGCGGCGTTTCGAGCAACTCCCCCCTGAGGAGCGTCAGCGCCTGCGCCGGGAGCGGCAAGAGCGACGCCTTCACGAACGCGGACGCGACCGCCCCCGCCGCACCCCGCACGGTCGGCCACACCGCGATCGGTGACCCGCCCAGCGTCCCTTCCGGCCACGGCACCCGGTTCTCTTCCCGATACTGCTTGTCCCCTACCTTGAACACCCCAAGGCTCCGCAGGGCATGTTCCCGCTTTTCCTTGGCAGATCGGCGCGGCCATGGTACAGGAACAACGGAGGATAGAGGCATGCGCTGGGAGGACTTCGACCCGGCAATCGAGCGACTCTACACAGCGAACCTCCGGCTCGTCCCCGGTGAGCGGGTCCTTGTCCTAACCGACCGCATACGGCGGGACGAGGTCCTGAGCCCTCCAGAGCGCACCCGTCGCGACGCGCTGCCCCGCCTCGCCGAGCGTATCGCCACCCTCGGAAAGCGCTGGGGGAAGACGCGGCTGGTTTCCTACCCCGCAGCCGGCTCCCACGGGGAGGAGCCCCCGACACCGGTCTGGGAGGCTGGCTTCGGGAGTGCGGCGATTCAGAAATTGACGGAGGAGAAAGTCTTTGCCAAGGTCCTCGCCAAGGAGATCACCGCAGTCGAGTGCGAACAGGTGGCGGGGTATCTCGAACGCTTCAAAGACGAGGCCGTCGACGTCGTCATCGCCCTCGCCAATTTCTCGACCTCCCACACGCAGTTTCGCACCCTCGTCACGACGGCCGGACGGGCCCGGTACGCAAGCATGCCCCTCTTCGCTCCCGAGATGTTCGCAGGCCCTATGGCTGCCGACTGGCCACAGGTCGCCGAGCGGAGCGAGGCGGTGGCCCGCCGCCTGACGCGGGCTGAGTCGGCAGAGATCCAAACCCCGGCGGGGACCCGCCTTCGGCTGTCACTCGGCAACCGTCAGGGGCATGCGGATACCGGCCTCCTCTGGCAGGGGGGAAACTTCGGCAACCTGCCAGCCGGCGAGGCCTACATTGCCCCCGTCGAGGAGACTGCCGAGGGGAGGCTGGTCATCGAGCACGGGCCCACCGGTCCCCTCGAGGGGCCGATCAGCATCCCCATCCACCGAGGGCGGGCGACGGCGGTCGAGGGGCACGGGGACCACGCCGCCTTTCTCGCCGGAAAGCTCCAAGACGCTCCCCTGAACGGGACCGTTGCCGAACTGGGCGTGGGGACGAACGATCGAGCCATCAATCCCTACAACATCCTCGAGGCGGAGAAGATCCTGGGGACGGTGCACGTCGCCTTCGGGGATAATAGCACGTTCGGAGGAACGGTGCGGACTCCGTTCCACCTCGACCACGTCCTCTTCAGGCCGACCCTGACCCTGTCCTACGCCGACGGCTCCTCCGAGACCCTGCTGAAAGACGGCACGCTCCAGAACGCGCCGCTCCGGGTGTAGGACAGCGCATCGTGCCTACCGAAAACTCCGCGATCGATACGCCATCCATACCGCCAGCGCGAGCAAGGCCGCCAGGATGACCGAGGCGAGAAGACCGGGATGCAGCTGGGGCAGCCGATCCTCGATGTCGACAAATTCGACCGCGGGCACCCCGACCAGCACCAGGGCGAGCACCGTGCAGACTGAGACTGCCATCGCCTTTTCAAACCCCCATTGTTACGGCGCGTAGACACCGAGTACCCTAAGAACTGGACGACCGGCAGGATGATGAAGGTGGCGCGATCGGTCTGGGGACTGCTACCCGACATCGGGAATCGAGCCTCAGCGCAGCCGATCGAGGAATGCTCGCGGAGAGACGATCTGGGTGCCACGAAAGGTCTTGAGGGGTTGAAGGTGCTTCTCATCCCCCGTTATCAAGAAATCCGCGTGGGCCGCCACCGCGCACTCCAGAATTCGGTGATCTTGGTCATGTACGAGGATACCCGAGAGTCTAACCGATGGTCTCACCAGCGAGGCGAGCGCCTGTGCCTCAGCCAGGGCGTCCCGGACCTGGGGTGGCGGCCAGCCAAAGGTGTGCGCGAGCACGTCCTTCAGCTCTGTCCGAATCGCCGGACAAAGAAAAAACTCCACGACCCCCGCCCTCGCGAGTACGAGAATCGCTTCGCACGTCCCCCCAAAGACGATGGCTGACACGTAGACATTCGTGTCTGCAACGACTCGGATCACTCCCGGCGCTTCCCCCGCCTGGCCCGCACCTCGTCGAGCAGCAGCTGGAGATCAGCCTCGCTTTTCAGTCCGAGCCGCTCAGCCGTGTCGGTGCCCCACTGGCGCAGCCGCTGCCAGCGGCGGGAAGCGATGTACTGCCGGAGGGCATCGCGAATCAGTTCACTCCGGGTGCGGGCCTCCTCCTTGGCAACCCGTTGCGCCTCCTGGAGTAGGTCGGCCGGCAGGGAGATCGTGATCGGTTTGGTGGTGCGCATAACACAGCCCTCGTCTGATGTTACTCTGTAATACTCTACCCGGCCCCTTGTGGTTTGTCAAGGCGAAACCCTTCCTCGTCTTCGCCCGAGCGGTGGATCCTCTCAGGAATGATGGGGGTAGCGCGATCGCTCCAGGACCTTGCCCTTTTTGATCCGCCTCGGTACGCGAGAGCCCCGTAATCCGTCTGAACAGGCCGCGCCCCTCCAGCCGGTCCCAAGTTACACGCCGGCTTTGCCCGGGGAAGGGGTCGCACCATCCGAATCGGGGGGCTCGAGGAGGCGCGGATCGGGATGACGCCACCGCTCCAACTCCTGGTCGCCGGCGTGCACTTCCTCGAGGACCTTCACCGCATCAGCGATGATCTCTTGATCTTTCTCCACAACAAGCGCGAGCTCCAGGGCCTTCTCGAAATATCGATAGCCCTCGTCGAACGCCCCATACCGCACGAGGCTCAGGGCGAGGTCCCGATGCCCGTTGATATAGCCGGGGTCCAGCCGGATGGCCATACGGCCATGGTAACGGCACCGATCCAGGTACGTCTCCCCCTTCTGCTTTCGGTACCACGGGGCCGCATAGAGGAGGCACAGATTCGCATGGGTGAGCTTGTTCCTGTCGTTCAGGCTGAGGGAGTTGCGAAAGTATTTCTCGGCATTGACGGCGGGATTTCCTACGAGCTCCGGAGGGATCCCGTCCTCCGGTTTCAGCTCTTCCACGCCCCACTCCGCCAACTTGAGCAACACCCAGCCCAGGTTGTTGTGAAACGTCCCGTTGTCCGGTTCTCGCGCGATGGCCTGGAGGTACAAACCGGCCGCGCCCAGAAACCGCTTCCTCGCATCCTCGCGGGTTTCCTCGGTCCCCTCGTCCACGTGCTGAACCAGGGCGAGGCTCGAGAGGATCCACGGATGCAGAGGCTCTGTGCCCGCCGCCTCCACCCAGTCCCGCCGGGCTTGCTCGGCGTGGAGAGAGGCTTTCGCCAGCACATCCGCGTCGCGCTTGGCCAATCGATGAAACCCCTGCGCGTAACAGTGCGCCAACCCCGTGTTCACGAGGGCCCTCAGCTTTACCTTGTCTGTCTTCAGCGCACGCGTGAAGAGCTGTGTCGCCGTGGCGATCGATTCCCGGGTCCGGTCGAGCAGGAGCATCGAGCCATAAAAGTAGAGGGCCTCACAATTATCCGCGTCGGCCGCCACCGCACGGGCAAAGCTCTCCTTGGCCTCCGCCATCGCCTGCTCGCTCGCTGTACGTCGATACCGGTCGAGGCCATCGAGCCCATCCGCAAAATATTTCATGCTCCGCCCCCGCCGCCCCGGGAATGCCTTGCCGTGGACCTCCAGAACCACGAAGGCGGTCTCCCGCAACAGATCGGCGAGGTCCGTCAGCGTCGTGACGGTCCTGGTCTGGGCGACCACGGTCGCCCCATCACCCGTCTGCCCATCGCCGTGCGGCGGGACCCTCTCGGGCGAGGCGGGGCGTGATCCCTCGCGGTGAACGAGCAGTTGCGTTTCGTCACCCACGGACACCAGCGAGACATGGATCAGGGAAGCCATGTAGCGCCTGCGGAAGGGAACCGGCAGCACCCGGAGGAGTGCCACGAAGAGATTGATGATGGCGCCGACGGGAATCTGGAATGCTCCCACCTTCACGATCAACTCTTCCTTCAGCTTGAGTTCAGAGAGGGCCGTGATCTCGAGCCCCAGGGGGGCGCTCTCTAATGCACGGCTGATGAGGCGGAAGCGATCGCCGACGGCTGCGGCCGTATAGAGAGAGGCGTGCCCCCTTCTGTCCTGCCGGAAGGTCTCGACGATCGAGGACAACTGAGCCCGAAGCAGCAGGCCGGCCTCGCGGGCCCCGAGCTGGTTCGAGATGCCGCCCTTGACCGAGATGGGGGCAAGCCGCATCGCATCCCCCGCCCCCCGCGTCAACCGGCAATACCGGTACGTCGCGTACAGGTACGCGGCGACCACGGTGGTGATGAGCCACCAGTAATTGGTCGACCAGTTCCCAACCAGGGCCAGAACGCGATCCATGCCCTCCATCACGGTGCCCCCTCGTGTCCGCCGGGACCGCGCAGCCGGGGGAACGCAGTCGCCTCCCACGCTGCCACAGGCGTGACCCCGTCCGCCAGATACGTCGTCGCGAGCCAAAAGCGCAAGAACGCCGCGCCAAAATCGGCCGCGCCCTCTCGGCACACCTGATAGTACTCCCCATGCGGTTCGATCGCGTCGCTGGTCCGCCGCTCCCCGTTCCGGACCTCGTCGGGACAGCAGAGGATATGGGCGAGAAAGGGCGGGTCCTCAATTGCGGTCCACCCGAGGCAGGCGACCGGGACGAGGTCGTACCCCACCTCGCGCGCCCGCATGGCGGGGATATCTCGCAGAGAAGTGTCCAGCACGATCCCGTTCATCACGTCGTTGATCTCGCGCGTCAGACGGACGTTGAGGGCCGCCCGGGCGCGAGGATGCGTCGGTGGGGGGTAGCGCTCGACGCCCGGCGGCATCTGATAATTAAAGATCCGGCGCACCCCGAAGGCGACCACGGGCCGGCGGCGAACCGGACGGTCATCCCGGAGGGTCCGCGCGGCCGACCCCGAGTTGAGGAGGCTTCCGTAGCCGACGATGGGGAAGTGGGAGAGACCCCGGCGCGCCATCTCCCCCTCTAGCGATTCCCAGGGATAGGGATAGCTCGGTTCGCGGAGGGCCTCGGCCATCTTTTGCTCGATAGCCCTCCTTTGGGGGGGGGCCAGGTGGAGACCGTGCCGGTTCAGCAGTTCCATCTGTGTCTCCAGCGAGCAGAGCACCCGCCATCAGGCATTGGCTTTGTCCCCATCTCCTGGCGGCTACCCGTTCCCTAGGCGGCGGATGACCTGCGGGATGATGAGGGTGGCGAGATCGGTCCGGGACCCTCCCCCCAACACGGTCAGGAGCCTCCCCCCCGACGCTTCGCCCGCTGCGCTCACCATGAAATCGGCGAGCCCCACGAAGGTCCGAAGCGAAAGCCCCATATCCCCATAATCCCCGCGGTGGCCGTCAAAGCCGAAGTACCACACCGTGAGATCCGGGCGAAAGACCCGCACCCGCGAGGCAAAGGCGGACTCCGCGGTCCTGAGATACGCCTCATCCGGGTCCCCGCCCCCCCAGGGGGCGGGGACATCGACGTTGGTCCCGTCGGGAGAAACGGTGCTCATGCCGCAGATGCAAACATGAAGCACGTCCGGGTCTTCCTGGAAAATGTCCCGGGTCCCATCGCCGTGGTGGGCATCGGTGTCCAGGATCGCGAAGCGGCGGACCCCATACGCTTTCCGGAGGTGGGCAATGGCAATGGCCACATCGTTGAAGCAGCAGTAGCCGCCGAAAAAGTCCCGCCCCGCATGATGCCCGCCGGCTCCAATGAAGGCGAAGGCCCGGGCGACTTCCCCGCCGCATATCTTCTCCGCTGCCGCGACCACCCCTCCCACGGAGGTCCGGGCGGTACTTCATAGGGGATCCGCCTCCACTTCCGGGATCAGCCCAGGCGTATGGACCTGGAGGATGAGCTGGTCGTCGGCCTCCGGACAGCGGTAGAGGCGGAACCGTTCGTCTCGCAAAAGCTCGTCGAGCGCAGCGGGGAAATCGGCCAGCCGCCGACCGATGGTGAGGTAGCTGCGCCGACTAAAGCTTTCATGATAAAAAATCCCCACGCGGGCCATCTGTGGTTCATGGTTCATGGTTCACGATTCATAGACCGATATAAAAGATACGGTCCTATCGGTTTGTTCAGGGTTCAGAGTTAATGATTCATGGTAGATGGTCCATGGTTTACAGTGAACGCCAGGGCCTCCGTCTGCGGTCTACGTCTTTATAAACCATGAACCGTGAACTGTGAACGCACCCAGTGGGGATCTACCAAGGGAATCACTGAAAAGTCAAGTAGTTTCGGTCGGGTAATGGGGTTTGTTGGGTCTCTGGGGTCGATTGGGTTGATGGGACTGGGGAGCGGAAGGTCAGGACATACGAATTCCGCATGACGGAAGACTGACAGCATGGGGAGTTTGGACGGGTCGGTATGGACGTACTGCTATCGGGCGGGTGAGTTTCTGATGCGTCGTGATGACGGCTTCTTCGTTGTTCTCTGCCGCGCCGCGGTGAGCCTCACGGCTCGAGGATTGCGGCGGCCCAGCCAAGAAAGAAGCCCAAGAGGGCTACTGTGACTGTAATACCGCTCAGTTCCGCACCGGTCATTGCTCCCCCCCTTTCAATCTCCGACACTTGCAAAAAATGTAGCTTCCAGGGGTGTCGGGCTCAATGACGGCTGTCACCCATTGCCATGATTCGCATCATATATTGTCTTTTCCAGCCGCTTCCAGGCCTTCGTTCACGCTTCACACTTCATTGATAAGGAAGTACGGGGCACTAATCCCAGGGTCGACCATGAACTGTGAACTATGAATCGTCCTCTGGTCATCGCTCACCGGTCCGTTCCCTCGACACTTACGAGGCCCGGCCCTCCCACGTCCCCCTCCACCCACACTCGACCCGGAAGAAACTGCTCCACCACCCACTGACTCGTGCGCAGGTGTTCGGTCACCCGCGTCGTGGTAACCGAGGAGGGGCCGGGGGCAAGAGCCATCGGGAGCAAGAGCTGGTCGGCCAAATACGGATCGGCCACGCCTGAGCCCTCAAGATAGGTCAAGGCCTGATCGCAGGCCTCATCCGCCACCCGTTCCGCCGGTTTTCCTTTTTCCCCCAGACCGCTGAATCCGGCCCGCCCTTCATCACACCTCGCAAGCAGAAAGAGAATCGTCCCCGGGTTTCGTGCCTCCACCGAGCGGAGTTCGATGCGGCACGGAACCTCGAGCGGCCTGAGGCGCGAGAGGGCCTGATCCCGCTGCCGCTCGGCCACCCGCAACGGCAGCCCCGCCACGGCCGAGAGGCCGATAATCTCCTCCAGGGGACCGCGCCGGGTCAGCGTGAGGGGCTGCAGGACGGAAGGTTCGATCTTTCCCTCGACCATCCCTCCCCCCTTCGGGTAGAACCCCCACCGCCGCAGCACGAGCGTTGCGTGAAGCCCCATCCGCCCGAGGGTTGGAAGGAGGACCTGCTCGATATAGGGAAAGGGAGGGCTCCACGGGACGTGCGTCCCGCCCGTCATGGAGATGTGGGACGGTGCTGAGGCAAGGGCCAGGGGGATCAGCACCGCTTGCAGGACTAACGAGACGGCCCCGGCCGTCCCCACGTCCCACCGATACTCGGCGTGGGCAATCCGGGCGGGAACGAACCGGAGCGAGACCGACCCGACCGCCGCCCCCTCGACCTCGGCCCTCGCGATCTCGGCCAGTGCCCTGACGCCAGCCAGGTGCTGGGCCTGAAGCCCCGGGGTCCTCCGGCCCGCACGGATCTTCTCGATTCTGACCGGCCGGCCGAGCACGACACTCAAGGCTAGGGCCGTCCGGAGGATCTGCCCTCCCCCCTCCCCATACGAGCCGTCGATGGTCAGCATCTTCCGGCGACCGGGTACCCACCCTCACCGCTCGGCCCGCCGCTCCACTTCCGCGTCCCGCTCGGGTCGCAAACAGGGCGGTTCCTCGGGATCGGTGGCCGGGAGGGAGAGGCAGGACTACCCTTTCGCTTTCTCGGCGACCTTATCCATGAAGCGGCTCTTGGTGACGATGAACCGCTCGTGGTTGCACTCGCTGATCTTCTCTTTTTCGTCATAGCCCTCGACGGAAAAAACAAGCTTCCGCCCATCGATTTCCCTCAGGGTCGCCGTCACCCGGACCATCATTCCAATGGGTGTTGCCGCGAGGTGTTTCAGCTCGATGCGCGTGCCGACCGTGATCATCCCGGGATCGAGCCGATCGGTCACCGCGAAAACCGCCGCCTCCTCACTCCATTCACACAGGAGGGGGGTGGTAAAGACATCCACCCCGGGATTCCCATGCTTGTCGGCCGAATGTTCCGGTTCAACCCGCCGCTCGATCGTATAGCTCGCTCCGACTTCCAGCCCCATGTCCCCCTCCTGTTGTCTCGATGAGTCCTCCGCGCCGCGCGGCCCGTTTCTACCATCGGCCCGAAAGCCTGTCAATGGGGAAGGAGGCGGCGTGCGCCGCAAACTCCTTGACAAGTAAAGCACCAGACCGTAGATTGTGGGCGGCTTCGACACTGAAACCGGTTTTTACCATCCGAAAAAGGAGGGAAACCCCGTGCAACCGAAGGTTTTGGTCACCCGGAAAATTTTTCCTGAATCCCTCGAACTGGTGTGCAAATATTGTCAGGTAGAGTCGAACCAGCGGGATGTTCCTTTCACTCCTGCGCAGCTCCTCAAAAAGCTCCAGGGCAAAGACGGGCTCATTTGCCTCCTGACCGACATCATCGACGACAAGGTCCTGGCGAAAAACCCCCAGCTCAAGATCGTCAGTAACGTCGCCGTGGGCTACAACAACATCGACGTCAACGCGGCCACGAAGCGGGGGGTTATGGTGACCAACACCCCCGGGGTTCTCGATGATACCACCGCGGATTTCACCTGGTGCCTCATCCTGGCTACGGCGCGGGGACTCGTGGATGCCGACAAATATTTTCGTTCCGGCAAATGGAAGTACTGGGGAGTCATGCAATTCCTGGGTCACGACGTCCACCATAAGACACTCGGGATCTGCGGTCTGGGCCGAATCGGGAAGGGAGTGGCCAGGCGGGCCGGCGGCTTCGACATGCGGATCCTGTACACGGATACCCGCCGGGTGGATCCGGCCGTCGAACAGGAGCTGGGTGTGACGTACGTCGACAAGAAGACCCTCTTGCAGGAGTCGGACATCGTCACGCTCCACGTCCCCCTCTTCCCGGAGACCCGCCATTACATCTCGGCTCCCGAACTCAGGCTGATGAAGAAGAGCGGCATTCTGATCAACGCCTCTCGCGGTCCGGTGGTGGACGAAAAGGCGCTGGTCAAGGCCTTGAAAGAGGGATGGATCGCGGCGGCGGGTCTCGACGTGTACGAAAAAGAGCCAAAGCCGGCCCCGGGCCTCACCAAGCTCAAAAACGCGGTCCTGGCCCCCCACGCCGCCAGCGCGTCCATCGACACCCGGCTCAAGATGTCCAACATGGCTGCTGAAAACTGCGTGGCGGGGTTGACCGGGCGGCGGCCGCCCAATCTGGTCAATCCCGAGGTCCTCGGCGCACGATAGCTTACGGTTCACCGTTCAGGGTTTACAGAAATTCGAATTTCGAAATTCGAAATTACAAAGACTCGCGGTCACCGGTCGTCGGTCGTCGGTAACCGGAGGGGACTACGATGGCGAAGAAAATCGGTTTTATCGGACTCGGGATCATGGGGAAGCCTATGGCCCGGAATCTCCTGAAGGCTGGCCATGCCCTCACCGTGTACAGCCGCTCCCGGCCGCCCATGGACGAACTGAAACGGGATGGCGCCGCCCTCGGATCGTCCCCCAAGGAGGTGGCTGCGGCCTCTGAGGTGCTGATCACGATGCTGCCGAACTCTCCGGATGTCGAGGCGGTCGTTCTCGGGGTCAATGGCATCCTCGAGGGGGCCAAATCGGGCATGATCCTGATCGATATGAGCACCATTTCTCCCCTCGTCTCTCAGAAGATTTACCAGGAAGCCAAGAAAAAGGGGGTGAAGGCCCTCGATGCGCCGGTCAGCGGCGGGGAGAAGGGGGCCATCGAGGGGATCCTCTCCATCATGGTCGGCGGGGATCAAGAGGTCTTCGAAGCGATGGTCCCCACCTTTCAGGCCATGGGGAAGACGATCACGTACATGGGATCCGCGGGGGCAGGGGGCTTCACGAAGCTGGCCAATCAGGTGATCGTGGCCATCAACCTCACCGCGATCGGTGAGGCCTTGACGCTCGCGGCAAAGGCCGACCTCGACCCCGAACGTCTCATCAAGGCGTTAAGTGGCGGCATGGCGGGGAGCCGGTGCCTGGACATGAAGGGCCCCCAGATCATCAAGGGGAATTTCCAGCCGGGGTTCAAGGTCGATCTCCACTATAAGGACCTCGGCCTCATCATGGAAGCAGCCCGGGCCCTCCAGGTTCCGCTGCCGGCCACGGCCCTTGTCCAAGAGCTCTTCTCGGCGCTCCGCGTCAAAGGTCGGGGGAGCCTGGATCACTCGGCCGTCATCACCGTGCTGGAAGAGCTCGCCGGGGCGCAAGCCCGCACCAAGAGCTGAGCGACGACCACAAGTATTTGCAATTTCGAATTTCGAATTTCTGTGAACCGTGAACACCCACTAGTCGAGGGGAATGCGGACCGTAAAGCTCACCGGCGCTCCATCGTCGTGCCGGCCCAGGAACATCAAGGTCTCGACCCCGGTGAGGCTCGGTGCATCCTGTGGATTCGAAGAGGCGAGCTGGCCGTGGACCAAGACCTGCGCCTCACTTCCACCCTCGACCCTCACGTTCAAGGGTTGATCCCCGGGCCAGCTCCTCCCCCATAGGTTCTGGACGGTAAGACGCAGCCGGTCGAGGCTGACCCCGGTAAGCCTCGGATTGGCGATCTTGACCCGGAACTCCCACCGGAAGCCTTCCTTCATCGGAGACGCCAGCTCCTGGGTGCGCAAGTGACGCTTCTCCATCTCGGTCACTTTGACGAGCAGCGGATCTGCCCCTTCCACCTCCACCACACGTGGCTTCACGACGGACGGGACTTGCCTCGGCGCGGCGCACCGAAGGCCGGACAGAGCGACCAACAGGGCCAGGCCGAACACCTTCCACCTTGGGTCTCGCATACTCACCCCTCCGTAAGATGCACTCCGTAGAACCCCAGGCCTCTCACCAACCAACTCCGCCACCGGCTCCGGCCTCCCGGGTCCCCCGTGCAGAATACACGGATCAGACGGGCCCAGGTTGCCCTGACCGTCTCGAGCCGGATCTCCCGCGGAGGGTACCGCAAAGTCCCCGCGACAGGGAGGCGTTCGGGAGCGTGACCCCCTTCGCGGGACGGATCCGCGCCAGGGACCCGGCAGGCCCTCCCTGAAAAAGCAAGATCCGTTCCACAGCCACCCCTTCTCGATTCCTGAGTGGTCCGGGGCGCGGAAGGATGACGATAGCCCAAACCGCCTCACTCGGGTACAATCGGGTGATCCTCAAGAGACGGGAGGTCAAGATGCGACTGCGAGAAAAGGTCCTCACCCGACGGGTCGTCTATGCCGGCAGCTACCTCACCACGTACCAGTATCGGGTCCGCCTGCCGGACGGGAATGCGACGACACGCGATATCGTCCGACCCCCCGATGCGGTGGCGGTGGTCCCTCTTGACGGCGCGGGCAACATCCATCTGGTGCGCCAGTACCGACCCGCCGTCGGCCGGATCCTCTACGAGCTTCCCGCCGGCATCATCGACCGGGGGGAGTCCCCGGCCCGGACGGCCAGGCGGGAATGCGAAGAGGAGATCGGCATGCGCCCGAAGCGCCTCAAGAAGCTCTGCGTCGCCTACCACGCCACCGGGTTCTCTACCGGATGCGTCCACATCTACCTGGCGACGGGACTGATTCCAGTACGGCGACGTCCGCACGATGGGTCCGAATTCGTCGAGCCGGTCCGCCTCCCCCTCGACCGGGCCTATCGCATGGCCTTGCTGAACCAGATTGTGGATGCCCAAAGTCTCATCGGTCTCTTGTGGACACAACGGCTCCGCGCCCAGGAGGCCCTCTGATTGCAGGGGCCGACGGGCCGCCCACGCGGACCTTTTTGTGGACCGGCGCTAGCGCACTCGCTGGCCCACCCGGTGCTCCGTCCCGGCCCACAGGCGCTTGATGTTGTCCCGGTGGCGGACAAAGATGAGGAACGCCGCAAGGAGAGAGAAGATGAAATACGGGCCGGCCCCGCTGGAGAAAAAGATGAGGGGTGGGACGCAGACACTGGCGGCGAGAGCCCCGAGCGAGGTGTAGCGGAGGACCAGGATGACGCCGAGCCACACCAGCAGTCCGAGGAGGGCGGGAAGCGGCGTCATGGCGAGGAGCGCCCCGAAGCTGGTGGCCACGCCCTTTCCCCCGGCGAATCGGAGATAGATCGGCCAGTTGTGGCCCAGGACCGCCGCCATCCCCACGCCGGCCACCAAGAGCTCCGATCCTCCGAGAAGCACGGTTACCAGTGCGGGAAGAAAGCCCTTGAGCAAATCACCCAACAGGGTGAGAAGCGCAGCCCGCTTCCCCACGGTGCGTAAGACGTTGGCGGTCCCGATATTGCCGCTTCCGTGCCGCCGGATGTCCACCTGCCCCACTGCCTGGGAGACCAAGAGACCAAACGGGATGGAGCCGATCAGATACGCGATGCAGACGAGACTCAGCTCCTGCAAGCCCGACATCCCTAACTCCTCCCCGAGGCGAGGCGCGGGAGCGGGCGTTTCACGTGCCCCGCGTGCACATACCAGGCGACGATCCGGACCACCATCTCCCGGAAGGGGGTAAAAGAGAGCTTGAGGTCTCGCTCCGCCTTGGAGCTGTCGTACCGTCCGCCGTGGAGGATGGTCCGGATCAACTCCCGGCAGAACCGGGGCCGGCGTCCCCTGAGGCGGCCGGCACATTCCATCCCCGCTCCCAGGGCCAGGGCGAGCCTGGGACCCACCGGCCAGAGTCGCCGGTGCAATCCGGTTACCTCCTCCAACGTCTCGAGCAGCTCCCGGGTGTTTACCGATGCTCCGCTCAGCAGGTACCGTTCCCCGATCCGCCCCATCTCCCGGGCGCTGAGATGGGCCTCGACGCAGTCTTCAATATAGAGGAAGCTGAACCAATCCCCGCAGATGAAGGGTAACCGCCCATTCAGGTAATCGAGAAAGATCCGGGCGGTCCCGTGCAGGCGGCCCGGCCCCTGGACCGAGCAGGGATTCAGGATCACCACGGGGAGTCCCTGGCCGGCAAGATCCAGCGCGACCTGTTCGGCCTCGTACTTCGCCCGCTCGTAGTGGGAGAGGAACGTCCCCCGGTGCGGCGTCGCCTCATGCGCCACACCGCCGGCGGCTTCGCCGATCGTCACAGCAGAGCTTGTGTACACGATTCGCTTGACCCCCATCTCCCCCGCCGCCCGCAACAGGGCCCGGGTCCCCTCAACGTTCACTGCGTACAGGGGTCGCGGGTCGACCAAGCAGAAGGCGTTGAGCCCGGCGGCGTGGATCACGAGATCAGATCCCCGGAGCGCGTCCCGATACGTCCCGGGGCTCAAGAGGTCCCCGAGAACCGGCTGCACCCCCTTGGCCGCCAATTGACGGGCCGACTCCTCGCGGCGAAGCAGCGCCAGCACCCGTCCCCCTTCCTGGAGCAGCCGGTCGAGAATGGCGCCGCCAACAAAGCCCGTGGCACCCGTCAGAAAGGTGACCATCGTGACTCCTTAACGTCCAGCACTGTTGCCAGGCGCCCGGCCCGAGCCAACGCGGAAGCCCCCGATGACCTGACGATGGGTGGACCGGACGTTGGCCAGCCGCGACACCGAGTACAGGGAACGTGACTGCGGGGGACTATGCGAGGCCTTCTGCCTGCAGCATCCGAAGGGCTTTCTCGAAGGCCCGAACCGTCAGGGCAATATCCTCTTCGCTGTGGACGGACGAGATCCACCCGTGAAACGGCGGGATGTCCACCCCATTGAGGATCATGGCCACTCGCAGTTTGTGGTGAAGCTTCAGGTTATGGGTTTGCAGCACCCGATGGTCCGTCCGGGGCGAGGGCTCGAGTGCGGCGAGGCCAAGCCGGCCCGGACCCACGAAGTAGTTAAAGACCGAGCCCTCCCCATACACCAGGACATCGGCACCCGTGCGGGCGATTGCTTCTCTCATCCCATCCCGCAAGAGCTCGCCCATCCGGTTGGCCCGCCGCTGAGCCTCCCCATCGCCGATCCGCTCTAGGGTGGCGATCCCTGCTGCGGCCGCCAGCGGATTCGCGTTGTAGGTCCCGGCATGGGCGACCCGCTGGTGGCGGTCCCAATCGCGGTCCCCCCGAAACGCAAGGAGGTCCATGATCCCCGCCTGCCCGGCCACCGCCCCCCCCGGCATCCCCCCCGCCAGGATCTTCGCCAGCGCGGTAACGTCCGGCGTCACCCCGTAGTATTGCTGAGCGCCCCCCGGCGCATACCGGAAACCAGAAATGACCTCGTCAAAGATCAGAGCCACTCCCTGCTTCCGGGTCACGTCCCTGAGCTCGTGGAGAAAGGTGCGATCGGTGGGAATGGTTCCCGAGGTTCCCCCGGCCGGCTCGAGGATGACCGTCCCGACCTCCTCCCCCAGAACTTTCTCCAGCGCGCGAATGTCGTTGGGGGGGCAGAGGACGATCTGACCCAAGGCCTCTTCCGGCACTCCACGGGACACCGGGGCCTGGTACGGAGGCCTGACCCCGACCGTGGCAACGTCGTGCCACCCGTGGAAGTGTCCCTCGAACTTCACCACCTTGTCTTTTCCAGTTGCCGCTCGGGCGAGGCGCAGGGCGAGGTGGGTGGCCTCGGTCCCAGAGCCGGTGAAGCGAACCCGCTCGGCCGACGGGACCAACTGTTGCACCAGTTCGGCCCAGCGCACTTCCAAGGGATGGCACGCCCCGAGATGGGTTCCTTTCTCGAGCTGGGCCCGAACCGCGCGCGTCACCTCGGGGTGCAGATGCCCGAGGAAGAGCGACCCATGTCCCATCCAGTAGTCGATGAGCTCCTGGCCGTCCACCGCCCATTTCCGGGTCCCCTCGGCCCGCTCGATGTAGACCGGGAAGGGGGTCAGATACCGGATGTCATGGGTGATGCCGCCCGGAATAAGTTCCCGCGCCCGCTCGAACAGCTTACAGGAGGTGGGATGGGCGTCGAGATACCGGGCATCGATTGTCGAAGACGCAGGCTCCACGGTGTATCCTCAGCCGGATGGCGAAGTCGTGATGCTTTCCTTCCTCAACAGGACTTGCTCCAGCCGCGTGCGAAGTGCTGTCTCGGTGACCCGATACTTGAAGGCCTTCCGCCCTTCAATGAAAAGCACGGGAACCTCCTGATCGAATTGTGCGTGAAGGTCCCGATCCTGATCGATATCCAGCTCGGCGAGATCCACGGGATAGCTCTGGCTGACCGTGCGCACCACGCTCTTCATCTCTTCACACAAGCGGCAGTCGCGCCGCGTGTAGAGCGTAACCTGAATCCTCACCGTCGAATTCGAGGAGCCCATGTGGGAGACCGTAACACACGAGGCAGGGGCTGTCAAACCAGCGCGGACCGCCCTCACATCAGGAAAAACGCTCGCGTTCCCTTCTCCGTGCTCCGCACGAGCCTGGCCCGATCCCACCGTCCGCACGTCCCTACGGTAACGGGTTCTCGTCTGCGCTCGGCCCGTAGATGGTGGGAACGGGGACGTTCAGGAGGCGGAGATAGACCGACAGCTGGCCACGATGGTGGTACCAGTGATTCAGCATGAGGGAACGGACGACCCCGATCCGGGGAACGGCAAGCAGCGTCTTGCCGTTCTTGGTCAGCTTCCAGGTAGACATGGCGGTCTCGTCGTCCAGATCGTTTAGCACCGTTGTGGCCTGAGCGACGCTCTGCTCGAGGGCTGGCAAAAGTTCGGCTGCGCTCGTGGCCGTCGGAAACTCGCTCAAATCCGGCACCTCCTGTTCGCTGTGGGAGACGAGGCCTGCGACCTGCCCCGGCGTCGTCGCCACATGCAGCGCGAGCTGGCCAAGCGACATCGACTTCGCGTGCGGCTTCCACGTCAGCTTGTCGTTCGGCACGCGGTCGAGCACTCTCCTCGTTGTCGCCGCTTCCTGTTCGAGCTCCATGAGAATCGGATCAACGATGCGCATGATGTGATCTCCTCGGTGGTGTGGATTTCATGAAAAGGGCAAACACATTCCTCGCGGGCGGAGCATATCAGGAGGGTATCCTGTCCGCCGAGTTCCGTCAACCGGGGACGTGATGCCACCAGGGATCCCGCAGGTACTCCTGTGTCATGCGCAGACTTTAATCGCCGACCAGAGGACCGGGAGGGTGCGGCACGAACACGGAATACTGCGGGAGAGGCTGGAGCGGCCGGGGGGACGGTGCGCTCGGTCGGCTCACGGTGAGCTTGGCGTGGAATCCGAGCCGGCCGATGAATGGGAGCTTCAGGGCGGGTCGCACAGGGTCGACCCCAAAGCTGAGGCCGAGCAGGTTCAGTTCTATGCCTTCTCGCTTCGCGATGAGCAGGCCGGCGAGACCGTAGATAGAGAGCTGGTACCCGGTGCCGCTCGGGGCGCGGTCTACGAGGCCGCTGTGGATTGGATAATCTTTGCCCATCGCGGTGACCGGAAGGCTGAGCCGCAGCTCGGGAACGCGCCGCGCCACATAGGCGGTAAAGGTGTTGCTGTTGGGGCCGGGCCAGAGGTGGTATGCATGGGTGTACGGGTAGGCCTCCATCGCGTCCATGATCTTGCCGATGGCGTCTGCTGCCTCCGAGTCGCGCAGGTCGGCGAGGATCTCCGGCGGGTTCCCGCCCCAATACCTGTCCGGGATGTCAGGTCTCGAACTGACCACCGCGAGGCCGTGAAATAACCGCCAGCCGATCACCTGATGAACCGTGAAGTGCGGCGCGTGTGCGGGCTTGGTGGCGATCCACGTGTGCACGCCAAAGAGGCCCCGCCAACTGAAGGCCCTGGCGGCATAGACCTGGACGACCGCTTCGAGTGTCTTCGCCGGGTCGGGGGCGAGCCCGGCGCTGTCCCACCGCACCGCGCGCCAGTCGTGACCGAGATGGACGGTGCCAGAGAAGACCATGAACACCGGGCTGGCAAAGAGAATGAGGAGGAACGCTACTACGAGCCGCAAACGCATGGTTGTCACCCACAAGGGGGGTTACCACTTACTATCTGCAAAAGCCGAAGCGCCGCACGGCCTCGACGCGGCCCAAGACGCTCCCGGCCTGAAGCGCCCGCAGTACGTCTCAGTATCTTCCACCCCGTCCGGGGTGTCAACCCGTCGGAAGGAGCGGCCGGGGCCGACGGTTCATCGGGCGACACCCTCTGCAACCGGTGGCACGGAGATTGCTACTTCGCAGGGCACAGGGAAGTACCGCGGCAAAGGATTCTCCGATGCGCTGCCCGGATTGCGGATTCGTCCAGATGCCAGAGACCCGCTGTAAACGCTGTGGGGCCGCACTGCATGCGACCCTCTCACCGGCTCACTCGTCTCCGGACACATTCGTCGTCGAGTCACACGAGAAGGCAGGATGGCGTGAAGGGGAATGGTGGGCGTGGGCCAAGGAGTTACTGTTTCATGTGGAGCCGCCGATCAACCCCCTTGCCTTTTACGGTCGCGCCGCTTTGTACCTCATCTTTCTCCTGTGGGGGTGGCAGTTCATTTCCATGGAGTATGAGAAGGTTGTGGGCGGTTACCCCCCGATTAACCAGTCCTTCATGCACAGCGTGAACCTCGTCTTCCACGAGGCCGGCCACGTCATCTTCACCCCCTTCGGTCGCTTTCTGACCGTCCTCGGCGGCACCCTGGGTCAATGGCTGATCCCCTTCATCGTGCTCTGCACGTTCTTACTGAAAACGCGGGATACGTTCGGCGCGGCCATAGGCCTCTGGTGGCTGGGGCAGAGTTTCCTGGACATCGCACCCTACATCAACGACGCCCGCGCCGGCCAGCTGATCTTGTTGGGTGGCGTGACCGGCCGTGACACACCGGGGTATCACGATTGGGAGAATATCCTTCGGGACCTCGGGTGGTTACAATACGATCACACCCTCGCCGGCATCGTACACGCCGTCGGCGTCAGCTTGATGCTTCTGTCATTTCTCTGGGGCGCGTACGTGCTCTACCTCCAGTACACGCATCTCGATCGTCCTTCCTCCTAATCGCAACCCCTCCCGTCAGCTCGGTGAAATTGGCGACACCCTTCCCATCAGCTGGAAAGAGAACTATCTCGGGTATTTCTCTCTCATCCGTGAGCCTGAATCAGACAAGGCGTCAATGGACTAGCAGGGGAATTCCGAAGAAAGAAGAATGGGCGCTGTCCCTATTTTGACCGGGGAGGGAGCGGCTTTCGCCCTCGCCATTTCTCCGGGCGGTACTGGCGGTCGATGAGATGGGCCGGCCGGAAGATCAACTCGGCCACCGAGCCCCCCAGTACGTATCGCGGCCTCACCTCGTAAATTACAGTGGAACCCTGCATTGTGAGCGTGATCGGGCCGGGTCTTACGAGAAGGTAGTAGCACCCGCCGTATGCGGCCAAAACAGCCATTGCGGCAACGATGAGCAAGAACGTTCTGAGGATCGGCCGACCCCGACGCACCATCTGTTATGAACCCTCACAAGAGAATGAGACTGCCCGATGTACAAGGCAAACCGTGCAATTTTCGAGCCGAACAACGTCACCCCGCTTTTCCGGCAACTCCCTGCCAAGGATGCTGCGCCGATGTCTCGCGATGTTGTCAACCTCCTCCTCCTCGCGGGATTCGGCGTCTCTGCCTGGGATTTCCTTGTGTTGGAACAAGAACGTCTCGGTCAAAAGAGACGTAGGTTACCCGGAGGTACTCGTTACTGAGACCTCTGGCAACGTGTCCCAACGCTCTTCTCATATCATTCGGATGCTTTTCGAGAATGGCGCCTACGTCCGATAATGCGTAAGAGATCCGCGTTTTCATATACGTATCAAAACCAAACCGTCCGGCCTCTCCTTCCATGCCATCACTCTCCAATCGGTCTTTCCCTTCTTCAGTCAAGGAATACTCGACGATTCCATATGGTGTCACAACTCTGTTCCGTATCTTTCCTCCCCCGTGATGATATTCGTCGAATTCCCGAGAAATATCCATCATAAATGCGATATCAATCGGACTTGGCATTGAATATCTTACATTAGAAATTAATGCCTTCTCGAAGCCTCCCCGCATATTCGTTGGACCAGTCGGCCGCTTGCAGATCACATCATCTGTACATTGTTCAAAGTAGACCAACGGATGATAGTGATAGAGATGTAATCTGTGATGGTCACGCATAAGTTGCGCCAGATATTCTCTATCGACATCAACGCTGACGTCTTCAGCGCGGTCACCATATTCACCCCTTCCGATTTCAATCCACTGACACTGACCCGGATTCCCGTCATCAGGTATATACACCAACATTACCTCAAAGTGAGAGCGCCGCATGAGGGCAATTATTCTCTGGAGTCCTGCTGATTCGCATGCGTTTTCAGGTATTGCTCTACCAGCGTCTGCAAAAGTGACACCCGACTTGCCGGGACCGCTCATTGGCGACCCTGATTGCCCTTGCTGGGCATACGGACGACGTCTACCATCATTACTAACAATGTCAGGACACCCGCTCAAAGCCACACCGGCAACGAGTAAAACGCTTGCGAACGCCAGTCGTCCTCTCTGGGGTCGATTTTCCAACGCACACACGCGCTGAGTCTCTCGCCCTGCGATCTCGCGTCTCACACTCAAGAATGATACGACGATGGCGACACCCCGCGGGGTCACCTTGAATCGGGCCATGTGTACCCTTCGCTGCATGCCTTGTGTCAAGTCCAATCTGCGCACGAGCACTCCAGTCTCAGGAGGAACTTGCGGAGGTGCGTGAGCAGGTTAAGACCAAGCAGCAGGACGGAGAAAGGGGTGGCAATCCGTTCAGCGTGACCGTTTGAGCCAGACAGTGTCAGGTGAAAGGAAGGGGTAAAGCCCGGTGGTGTATTGAAAGCTCTCTTGATAGGCGTGGGGATCGATGCCGGGTGATGACGCCCTCTGGTAAGTTACATGTTGCGACGGAGGGGGGATCGCCGGGACGTTCAGATAGAGATGAATCTGGGCCAGAATGTGCAGTATCGTCACAGCAATGAGAAGCAGCCTGTCTGTGCGCTCCATGGCCCCAACCGGATGATGAGGTTGACGTCTCACCCTTCGAGACGCCCCTCACTCCTCAAGTGTTAACCGTTCTCACTCCAGAACTATTCCCCGAACTTCGCGCTTTCACGCTCGCGCCGCCTGCGAAGCTTCAGGCAACCTTTTGATTACAGTGCCTACCCACACAAGACCCGCCGCGCTCGCCACGCGGCCCGAAACCCTCCGTGGCCGACACGCCGTCCTCGAATTCCAACACCACGTAGCCCGGGATCGATCCGTCTGCCTCGCGGAGCCGGAAACGCACCTCGACCGAGTTGGCGCGCTGGCACTTCCCGGCGTCCGAGCACCGAACGGCCACTCCGATTGATCGGTTGTCCCCGCGCCAGCGAATAATCCGGCCTGCCACCTCAGCGGCAGAACGCCAAATGGAGATCCGGAGGTGGGGATACGGCACGGTGTTGCCTTCCGGGTGCGCGTCCACGAGATAGATGGCGACGGCAGCCCCGTCCCACGGGGCACACTCAGGCTCGGCAAACGCCACCGGGTACCCCGCAGGAGGATTCGGGATCGCGCCCACCTCTGCGGATCCCGAACATCCAAGAAGGGCGCCCGCGCGGAGAACCTGAATCAGTGCCCTCGGAAGAATCCTAGTCAAAAAACGATCTGATCCCTTTCGCATGACCTGCGCAAATGGACATAACAATCCCCCGTTCCACCACACACGCTCAATTGACGGCGGTCCAGGAGCCGTCAGGCTGGCGCTTGTACACGGTGTTGTAGTTCTTCTTCACGAAGAACGGACCGAGCTTGAAGTTTACCTTCTCCGCCATGATAACCATGGTGTTGTAGTTCCCGTTCTCCGCTTGGCCCTTCAACGCTCCCGCAAATTCATCGGCGGCTTCTCGAAGAACGGTGCGATCGCTCATATCGACGACACGGTACTTGAGAGTCAGCGCGCGCTCCCCAGAGGTGGACGAGAACCACCCCTGTCCCACAATCTCATACGACCGACCAGAAGGTCCGGTCCACCTGCTCGTCTGTTCACCCGTACAGGCCAAGAGTACCGTGCTCAACACCAGGAAGCAAGCCGCCCATTTTGTGTAGGATCTGATCATCGCCGACACCCCTGTCACGTCTAATTCCTCACAAACACAGCGCCCACCCGGGTCCCGTTTCACCCGAGAGGGCGCCGCAAGGGCTGTGCCGGAGGGGGGGCTATCGTCAGGGCGGGTTTACTGCCACTCGCTATAAGCCAAGTGTTACTGGGTATGTGCCCACTCATTCATTGCTGCGGCGACTTCTTTCGATCACCACCCACCAGAGGAACCAGCCGGCAACTGCGGCAACAAGCAGCCAGAGCCAGGCACGCGTCTCGCCGGACCAGATGCCGTCACCCATCAACACCATCATGATCGTGAGCGGCAGGATGCCTAACCCGGTGGTCCAGGTGAACGTCCACCAGGAAATCGTGGTGAGTCCCGCCGCGTAGTTGATCAGGTTGAACGAGATTACCGGCAGCAGGCGGCTGAAGAGCAGCGCCCCGCCGCCCTGCCTCACCGCCCAGTGGTCGACGGTCGCCCGATGCCGCTCCGCCACCATCCCCAGTACGAACGGCCTGCCCAGCCACCGCGCAAGGCCGAAGGCGACATAGGCACCGAGCATGGCGCCGGTCCAGGTAATCACACTCCCCCAAAGCGGACCGTACACCATGCCGTTGGCCATGGCGAGAAATTCCGCCGGGAACGGGATGAAGCTGTGCACGATCATCAGAAGGATCGATCCGGCGGCTCCCCAGGCACCCCACGCGTGGATCCGCCTCTCGGCGGCCTCCGATGACATCTCGAATCCTGGCAGGGCAGGAACCATGTCCCACAGTGCAAAGACCCATACGACACCCGTAACCAGGACGAGGGCGACGAGCGCCAGCACCGCAAGGTTTATGCGGCGGAACCGCGTCGATGTCACTCGAGGAGGCTCGACACCCATCGACAACCCGTATGATTTGACATTACATGGCCGAATCTGAACGCTGCCCCAAGAAAAACGCCTTCCCGGCCGACGCTGCGCCGGGAAGGGCGTCCGATTGTCCGGTCCGCCGTTGATTGCGCCTCAGATGGGCCGGGAGCTACGGTCACCCCGGTTTTATTAATAGTACCTGCTGGGGCCTAAGGGTTGAGAGTTGAATGTTCTCTTTACCGGCCAACCACGGGATAACACGAAGGGTTGGCTGAAGGCGGGTCTTTTCTACCTCAAAAGGCATGCTCCCTGTCAAGCCCAAACTGCGGGAGCACCCGGGTCATCTCTTTCTTCAACATTCTTCAATGCTTCCCATTGGCGCATATCACGATTCAAGACCGTAACCCCGCCTTTTTCCATCCGCCCAGTTACCACGACAGGGTGAGCATTAACGCGACGTGGCGGCCATCCGAATACGGAAGAATGGTGATCCTGCCCGGGTCTTCCTTTTTGTGGATTCTGGCGACTCCCCTTCCGATGACCGTCCCAAGGGCTGCGCCAAAGACGACATCGGATAAGAAGTGTTTGTCATCGGAGAGCCGTGAGAATCCCACGAATCCCGCAAACAGATAAAGCGGAATTCCGATCTCATGGCCGTACATGGCATCCACCGTGGCGGCCAGGGCAAAGCTGCCCGAGGCGTGGCCGGAGGGAAACGACGACGTAATGCGGTCGCCGCTTCCGTCCGGTCTTTCCCTCCCCGTCGACACCTTGAGGAGGCTGGTCAGCGCCTGCGTGATGATCTGGGACTCGATCAGCGCCTTGCCGGTTTCGATCACTTTGTCCTCCTCGGCGACCCGCCCCAGGATATAGGTGGAGAGGGCGATCCCACCCAGGGTCAGTCCATGCCCGCCGATGTTGCCGATCCCCGCAAAATCTCCGATGGAATCGTCGGCCCCCTCCCGGACCTCATCGTCGGCATCGGTCTGCGACAGGCCCATGGCGGCTCCACCGCCGACGCCCAGGATCGCGAGATTCCACCCCGTGAAGCTTTCCTGGGTTCCCTGCAGCACGTTCCTGGGAAGCTCGTGCAGGAGGTACTTCGGAAAACTCTCCTCCCGTGCCTGAACCGTCTTCTCCGGCTCTGCGTGGGCAGGGAATCCAGGCAAGAGCAGGAAGAGAGTCGCGAACACGATCCATGGCTTTCTCACCATTGCAAAGACCCTATCCACAGCGTGACTCGGGAAACCGAAACGCCCTCGAGGGCCATACTGCACCCGGGAGGGCGTGCGAATTTGCACTGCGCCGTCGGTGGTGCCGCGGTTAGGCGTGGGGCTATATTCACCCCGGGTTCATTGTGCGACCCGTTGACAGATGAGTGTTGAGAGCCAAGAGCTCCGCCTCTGTCCGTTACCCCCGCGACAGCCCGAAGGGTCCCCTGGGGCTGGGTCTTTTCTACCCCGAGAGGCTCACCCCTTTCAAGCTCAAACTGCCCTTGCGTCGATCGGCGCAGCATCGGGGACCCCGGCCTGTCGAAAAAGGAGCGTGTCCTTTTCCCCCGCGGACGGCCGGGAGCCGGGAAGGAAAGATCACGGAGAGAACCGGTACGAAGCGGAGAGGAAGAAGCCGAAGTCGGCCCCGGCATCGGCCAAGGTGATGAGGTTCTCCATGATTCCCCACTGGAGGCCGAAGGCGGGGGTCAAGGCCCAGCTCAGGCCGAAGGCGGACCAATCGCTCCATTCGTCGAAAAAGTCGAGGCCGGTATTGCGAAACGGGGCGCTATTGGCGCCGATCTGTCCCACGAACGCGAGCCGGGTGGTGATGCGGTACTCCGCCCCGAGTAGTCCCGAATAGATCGGGCGCACGGTCAGGCGGCTGCCGGCGAACCGGTCCCCAAGGGGAAACGTCGCGTTAAGATTGCCGTACAGCGTCCAGCGTGTGAGGGTCTTCTCGAACGCGAGGCCGACCCCGATGTCCGGATGGCCGCTCCCCAGCGCGGCGTCGGCATCGCCCGTCGGGACCTTGAGCGCCAGCCGCACGGCCACCGCGGGAGTCGAGCCGGTCTCGCGGAACGGGGGCGGGGCCCACTTCACCTGAAGTGCCAGGTCCCCCACCCCGACGCGGCCCTGGTCGCCCTGCAGGACGGTCTCACCGTTCCGGGAGACACGATAGGTAAACTCATTGCGCGTATTCTCCCGGTCCTCCCGATCCCGGATGCTTCGTTCGTACATGATGAGTTCTTCAAACCGGTCGATGAAGCCGTCCATGAAACCCCCGTGCGTGGCGATGATCGGCAGGTCCATCCCCGCTTCCCAATCCTCCCCGAGTCCGATGCGCGCCTGAAGATTCGCGTGGGTCATCTCCAGGTCGAGACGCCCGCTGAGGCCATCCTGGCCCGTGTCGGCCGTGAGGGAATTGGTTTCGGCGACGTCCACGCGCAGGCGGATCTGTTTGTGGCCCAGGGGGACCGCCCGCTCCGGCACAAACTGAAAGAAGAGGAGCTGGATGGGCGATTGGTGGCGAATCGCCAGGGGGCCGTGGATCAGCACCTTTTCCGTTTTCGTCTGTGCCGCCGCCCCGCCCGCGCCGAGAAAGATCCACGCCGCGAGGCCGGTCCCGACCGCCGCGCGGGCGCATGTCCTTCCCCACGGCACGATGACCGCGCCTTTGGTCACCTGCGACCGGCCAGACGCCCGTCCTCGCGAATGTCCGGTCCGAACACCGGCACTTTCCCCGCCCGACCAGAAAATGTGAGATCCTCCCGACTCCCGCGTGGTATCGGCCAGGCGGGACCGCTCGGTTGACCGGCTCAAGATGGATGCGGCCTCGCCAGACATTACTACTTGGGAACAACGAAAAGCAACTTCGATGCCAAGCCATCCCGGGACGCGGCGCATCACGCCCCGAATATAAAAGCCCTCCCGGACTCAATCGTCCGACAGGGCCCCTGGAACTTTCGTCCACCGTCGATGGTGCCGGAGATGCGCCGGGGACTTCATTCATCCCGGTTCCATCAATACTTACCCCGAGCCACATTTACGGGCCACGCGCCGTTTTTGATGCACCCCCTGTCGATCCCAATCTGCGCCCATATTCATGGAGGGTAGAGAGAAAAGCAATGATGTGTTATAGCAAGACATGAACCCCAAACAGTCATGGGGGGGCGACCCGGCCACGATCTTTTGACACGGGTGAGGACATGACGATGGCGATGGAGACGGGTACCCTGCACCTGACGACAGCTGGGTATCGCGGGCAGCCGGTCCGGTACGAGGTCCCATTCATGGCCTTCCCGACGGTGTCCGCCAGGCTCATCATCCAGGCGCCCGGGACGGGGGAACCGATGGAAGGCGGCGGGAACCGGTTCGTGCGACTCGCCGAATACCTGCAGAGCCGGAGCCTCGCGACGTTCGTGACCTTTACCCCGCCCACGCCGGATGGCCAATTCGACCACCCGGACGAGCCGTACTCGTACCGAGGGGCGAGCTGGAACCGGATCTTCGTCGAGGGGATGGCCTCTCTGGTGGAGCACTGCCTGACCAACGCGGAGGCGCTGTGCGGCGTGAAGGAGCCCGAGGTGTGCCTGGCCGGCTTCTCCTCCGGGGGATCGGTGGTCGTAACCGTGGCCCCCTTCTTTGCGGCGGTGAAGAAGATCCTGCTGGTCTCCACATACGACAGCGTGGGTGTGGGATCCATGGGGTGGTACTACCTGAACGGCCTCAGGCGGTACACCGGGGAGGTGTACGTAGCCTATGGGGAGGAGGACGGCCCGGCCGCCATGTTCGCCATGACCCTGCCTGCCCTGGCCCGGAGCGCCAGCGCGGTCCACGCGCGGGGGGTCCCCCACTGCGGGCACAGCTTTGGCGGAGAGGCGAACGGCAAAATTTTCAGCAAGGCGTACCTGTGGGCCTTCGCCGGGGACGACAGCTTTCCCTCACCGGATGGTGGCGTCCCCCTGTACGAGTGAGTTGAGCGTTGAGGGTTGAGGGTGAGGAACGAAGCGGAAATGGGGTCAGACGCCATTGTCAGTACTAGTGCGTTCCCAGAGGCGCCAGGCTACCCAAAGATTGGTCAGCACGAATAGCGGAACGCCAATCATTGGCGCAATCGACATCGGATAGGTAAAAACCACTCGGGCGTCGGGTAAACTCGTGAATACTTGGACTGGACCTGGTAAACCGAGCTGCAACAGGATGGGTGCAGAAGGTACGATAATTAATGCTCCGATCAGATTCCAAAGCATGAAACTTTTTGTACTGATCGCGCCACGCCTCGTTTTGCTGGCGATCCAAAATGCAGAGACTCCAAACAGAAAGTCGGGAACGCCAACAAGAAGTTCGAAATAAACCGGGAACTCGCCGATGATTGTCTTGTAGGTAGTGCCAAGAGCCAAAATGCGCAGTCCGTGGAAATAACCAAACCAGTGCCATGGCGTCGTATCGACAATGTATCGCATGCCGTTGCGCACTTCAGCAAATAAGACAATCGGCAGCACACAGACTGCCACTGTAATCAGTTGAAGCCAAAACCCCGGTAGGAATTTGAGTAATTCTTCGGAAACGTAAACGCCGCGTGCCCCAAGAATGCCTGTGACGACGGCGTAGGCCGTGACCCATAGCACATAGATATAGACCGGCCCCATATTTCTTTCTGACGGAGCAGCGTGGGCGGAACGCCGCGCCAATACGAACACAAAGCCCAATTGGACAGCCAGTAAGAATGGTGTCAACGATAGTTGCACGCTGCACCTGCCTTCTAGGGTTGTTGCCCTTTGCGCCTAACTTTGGATTATCTTGTTCAGCATAAGACCCGAAGCCTTCCGCGGGCTCATCCCACCCTAAGTCCCCTCTTTCCTGTAAAGCAAAATGCCTTCGCGGGCCATACTTCGGCTGCGAAGGCGTCGGAATTGTCTGACCCGCCGTCAATGGTGCCCACGGTGTGTCGGGGGCGATGCTCACGCCCATCCCTAATTTCCCCAATTTCCTTCCTTTTCCTTCTCACTGAACCGTGTGGGACGCACGGCTAAGTACGCGTAGTAGTTACACGCCGCGAAAAATGTCCCTTCCTTGATTGCTCGGTGCTGGTCTGTGAGCCACCTCTCTACCTGCTCCTCCGGCAACAGGCCGATACGGGACACCAATGGCGCATAGGTTTCGGCAAAGCTCTTGAAATAACTTCCAGTGCCGATCTCCGCATGGGCATGGGGAAGAGTGCCGGCGAGCTCGAGCCCCACCTCTCGAAGGAGGCGGGGGAGATTCGACATCACACGGGGATTCGTAAACACGGCGGTTTTCAGAGCTTCGTCCATGGCTTTGCCAAGCTCGGGGTCAGCGCACGCGAAGGTCAATGACCCGTAGTCACCGTCAAAAATGATGACTATCCCTCCTCTACGGACAACCCGGGCGGACTCCCTTAACACAGCGAGGGGGTCCGTGACATGACTGATCAACGTGTGGGCGATCACGATATCAAAGCTTTCAGCCGCGTACTCCAGGGCATGTGCGTCCCCGACCTGGAACTCCATCCGATCACCGAGGCCTTCCTCTGCCGCAAGCCGGCGTGCTGTCTCAATGAGCAAAGGATTCTGATCGACACCCGTCGATCGCCCCGCAAAACCCGCACGGCGGGCCACCGCTCGCGCCACAACGCCTGTACCACAGCCAAGATCGAGCACGTGCACCGCGGGCGTGAGTGGTAGCTTATCCAAGTAGGCATCTCGCAGCTGCGCAAACGCAGGATCCTTCCCCCGCGTCTCCATGCGCGTGATCAAATTCTGGATTGTGGTCTCATCAGCCTCATTGATAAAGCGATGGACGTCTCGTATGGCCATGCCCTATCCCCCACAAAAAGAAAACGCCTTCGCGGGCCGAGCGGCCCCCGCGAAGGCGTCGGAGTCATCTGAACCGCCAGTGTGTCCGCCGGAGGTGGGCCACGGAGGTATACTCACCCCGGTTCCATCTAACCATTACCTCAGGGAGCTTGCCGCTCCCCTAATCTATCGATCGCGCACGCGACACCCTGAAGGCTCGCCCAAGGGTGCTCTTTTCTACCCCGACCGGTCTCCCCCCTGTCAAGCCCAAGCTGCGGCCATCTTAAGCTTGGCCTCCGGGGGAGACCTTAGGTCTACTAGCCAGCCGCTGGAATAAGCGGACGCGTTCCCCTGCACCAAGATCATCGCGCCAACGCAAGAGCTCAATCTTCGGCCCGGCGCGGTCAATTAGGACATAAACGAACTCGCTCTCTTCCTTAAGAAGCCTTTCCTCGACATTCTCCGCAAAGACCTTAGTCCACGTCCCCGAATTGACGTACTCGGCCCCCGGTGGGCCATTGGACAAGGGTTGGAGATCGGCCTCGTGAGTATGGCCGAAGACCACGTATCGGACATCAAGTAGCGCGCTGATACGATTGGCAAAGGAGGTCAAGGGATCATCGCCTCCTGCTGCACCAAGGAAGGCAAGAAACAGACGCCACTTGGGGGCGTGATGGATCGCGGATTGCACCCAGAGAGCCTGGAGCTCGCTGAGTCTATCTACAGGTAATCCCGTTTGACCAGAGAGGGCACGCAGCCGCTCAGCCTGTTCTTGTTCCAACTGTTCTCGCCACTCGGGTTTGATGGGACCAGCTTTCTTTAGTGTCTCATTGAAAAACCGGAGATATTTTGGGATATTCCGCCATCCTTCAATTCGCTTCAGGGCCCAGCAGATGAATGCCGTCGATGGCTTCATATTGTCAGCGAACGGAAAGGATAATTCCACCTTGTTAAAGAGATAACGCACGAAGAAGGAGCCAGCTGGCAGGTCAATTCTTCCGTCCGAAAGATAAGGATGTAGGAAGTGATCAAATGAGTTCAAGCGGTCGTACTGGTGGCCATGATCGACATAAATGAGGTTCGGTTCCAGGTAGAACCATGGTAAGAACCGGATTCGCTCGGCAACCCCTTTCTCCGCCCCAGCTGGCGCACGGGTAGCCATCTCAGATACGAAGGTCGCCTGAACCTCGGGGATGACCCACTCGATGTCGTGATTGCCTGGTAAGATCACGAGATCGTGGCCTCCACTCAGAAAACGGGCGAGGGCGTCAAAAAAAACCCGGTGACCGCTCATAATCCGCTTCAGTTTCCAGCAGGTGTGGGCAGAACTCGTCCCCAGGCCAAATTGACGATGCCGCGGCTCGATCGGCTCGCCGTCCAGGCGGTCGCCGGAGGGGACAGTCGTGACCTGAAGGAAATCAACGAGATCTCCCGGAATGAGCAGCCGCAGCCGGTACCCTCCCTGGGCTGCGATCTCCACCTGCTTCGAGAGGAAGCGGAAAAACGCGGTGTCAAAGAAGAAATCCTCATTGCGCGACAAGTGTTTCGTCTCCTCATCCCATCCCTCGCTGAGATGAAAGTCGCTCACAATGATAAGAAAGCGGTGGTCATCCATCATAGATTGCCTTTCCGCTCAAAAAGAAAACGCCTTCGCGGGCCGAGCGGCCCCCGCGAAGGCGTCGGAGTCATCTGAACCGCCAGTGTGTCCGCCGGAGGTGGGCCACGGAGGTATACTCACCCCGGTTCCATCTAACCATTACCTCAGGGAGCTTGCCGCTCCCCTAATCTATCGATCGCGCACGCGACACCCTGAAGGCTCGCCCAAGGGTGCTCTTTTCTACCCCGACCGGTCTCCCCCCTGCCAAGCCCAATCTACGGTTCTCGCAAGGGAGCAATCCGAGACGCCGCTTTACGGAATGCCAACACTCAAGACCCGATCCTCTCTCCGCTCACTACCCGACCAGGCTGCGTAGCACGAGGCTGACTCCCGCCACCGAGAGGATCACGAGTACCGCCCGCCGGAAGGTTGCCTCGGGCAGGCGCATCTGGATGCGGCGACCACACCAATACCCCGCCAGGGCAACCACCACCAACGGGAGCGACAGCGCCGCGAGCCTGCCCGTCCACAGCGCAAAGTGGTACGTGGCCGCGACCTGCGTCAGCTTGAAGGCGAGGAATACGGCGCCGAGCGACTGGACGAAGGCGGCCTTGTCCAGCCCCAGTGTGTAAAAGAAGATCGCCACCGGACTGAAGACGTTCGTCACCCCGCCCATCACCCCCGTCGCTGCCCCGGCTGCTGTTACCCACAGCAGGCGGTTCGATCGGGGCAGCGTGGGCTTCCACGGCGTGAGCTGGGACAGCGCGAACGCCAGGATCATCAGTCCGAGAGCGAGGCGAAGCGTTGGCCCGGGTAAGGTGGCCAGGAGCTTGGTCCCCACGAGGATCCCGGCCACCCCCGGCAGGATCAGCGGGAGGACCCGGCGGACATCCTCCTGTTCCCAGGGCCGGCTGAAAGACTGGTAGAGGTCCATGCAGATGTTGGGGATGAGCGTGAGGACGACGGCCGTCGGGACATCGACCAGCAGGGCGATGAGCGGGGTGGCAACGAGCGGAAAGCCCATCCCGAAGGTCCCCTTATTGAGTCCGGCAATGAAGATCGCCCCCGCGCATCCCCAGAAAAAAGGGTCCCCCATCCCCCCGATCTCCTCCCTCCGATCGTCGTCACCCGTCCGGGCGGCATTGATCCCCCCCCTCGGGACGGCTCAGTATCCCCAGGGCGGCCAGGGGTGTCAAGCAGGGGGACCGCCCCGTCTTCTCACTCACGGGCTGTGTGTCCGGGGAGGGGTCCTTGTTCAATGCAACAGGGAGGAGTGCGGCGCGATCCTGATCGCAGAGAGAATCCGCACACGATCCCGTACAGAGAGCGGCTCATGCCGTCATGCCGTGAGAAATCCCGGCTGAGAGTTGAGAGTCAAGTGCCTAGACCCAAATGCCACAGGGCAGGCGTTCCGTATTCCCTCTATGCCTCGATAGCTCTCTCCCCTCTCAGGCCCAAAGCCCGGTTGCGTTCAGCAAACGCAACGGGCGGGGACGCCCGATGGGCGACTGCAAGCCATGATCCGCGCTTCTCCCTCACGGACCGATGCGCTTTCGTCCCGCGGCACGGCGCGCATCGGCGACCTGTCCCCGGTGCATCATCCAGTGGAGCGCCGTCATCAGGAAACACTGGCGGACCGTCCCGAAGTTCGCCTGCCGCTGTGCGGGAGCCTTGCTCGTCTTGTCGAGGTCGGCCTCGCTGAACGAATCGAGGAGCTTCAGCGTTCCCTCCCGCACTGCGTGGCTTTTCGCCATCACCTCATCGAAGGGGGGATATGTGGCGGGGTCGGCAACCGGTTCCGTCCCGGCGCCGAAGATCGCGTTCCACTCGGCGAGCGGATTCGGTTCCCCCACGATCCATTCGCGGACGAACCTGGCTTCGGAAAGCGTTGCGTTTCCCAGCACCCACAGCGGGTGGCATCCGCCGTTTGGCGTCGGAAAGGTCACGGGCGCATCCTTCATATCCTCAATGAGCGGAAGTACGATGCCCCTGGTCATTTCCAGGGTCATTCTGAGCAGCTCTTTGGATTGCATCGGTAGACTCCTTTCAATTCGGGCCCTCCTCGTCTCGATGCGCGGCACACCCCCCGATCAACGACTCTATTGTAAAGGCAGCACCCCGCCCGCGTCTACCCTGTATGACAAACCAGAATGCCCTCCCGGGCCATCCTATGCCCGAGAGGGCCTCTGGGACGATGGTGCCGCAGGTGGGCCAGGAGACTTTACTCACCGCGGCTCTATCCTTCGGGTAATGTCAAGATTCAAGACCTGACCCTCAGCCTGACCCTGACCCTCAGCCTGACCCTCAGCCTCTCAGCCTCTGCTCAGCCTCTCAGCCTGCTCGGAGGCCTCTACTCCCGAAGCCCCGCCCACATCCAGCGGGCCAAGGAAGCCTTTCGGGTGGGGAACCTCTACATCAACCGAAAGATCACCGCAGCCCTGGTCGGTCGCCAGCCCTTTGGGGGTTTTAGGATGTCGGGGATCGGCTCGAAGGTTGGCGGTCCCGACTATCTCCTTCAGTTCATGGAGCCCCGGACTATCACGGAAAATAACCTTCGCCGGGGCTTCGCGCCTCCACGGTCAGATGTCTCATGATCCCAAATCTACTGACTCATCCGGAGGACGAGGCACTTCGCCGCCCCTCCCGCCTTGAGGAACTCGGAAAGGTGGCGCTCGTAGAGCTCAAACCCCCGCCGCGCAAGCTCTTTGCGCAGTGGCTTTGACACTCCGCCGTGTAGGATCACCGCGCGATCGATCACAATGGCGTTGCAGCAAAACCTGAGCGCATCGGCCGTGGAAACGGGCACCGGATCCTGGACATGCGTCTTGATAACCTTCCAGCCGTAGCGGTCAAACGCCCCGGGATACCAGAGGGCCGACGTGGCATCAAGCGGACAGAAGCAGGTATCGAGATGATAAAAGCGCTTGTCGACCAGCTCGAGCGGCAGGACCCGACGATCCAGGGTCTTTGCGAGGTGCTCATGGGCTCCGGCGTCAGAGCGGAACCGAAAGCCAAGGAACAACGTTTCGCCCACCCATAACGCATCGCCTTCGCCTTCGAAGTTGAACTGTCGGGGCATCGTTACTACCCGATAGCCCTGTCGCCGGAAGTACCGCTCGAAGATCGCCTCTTCTCCGCGGCGCTCGGGATGCCGGAAGTTCGTGCGAATAAATGTGCCTCCCGCCAGGAGGCCTGCATTCGCCGTAAAGACCAGATCTGGTAAGCCCTTGACCGGCCGGACGAGCCGGACTGGCAGCCGGAGCGTCCGGGTCAACAGGTCATACAGGGCTTGCCACTGTCGCGCGGCCACTGGCTGAGACACCTGTCTGGTGATGCTCATCCAGGGGTTGATTTCGTACGCGATGGTGTAGTAACTGGGGCGGGACATCAGAAACGCCAGTGATGAAAGGGACTTGGCACCTCTAGCGTCGGGCCAGTTTGAGGTCATGGCAGAGCTCCCGCAGGAAAGAGGCCGCATCGGAGACGATGCCAATCCCCTGGAAGGTCCCCCGATCGGCGAGCTTCGTCACGACTGCCGGATTGATGTCCACGCAGATGGTCTTAACCGTGGCGCGAAGGAGGTTCCCCGTAGCAATCGCATGGAGGGTCGAGCCGATCATAAGGGCCAGGCCCACCTCTTTCAGGTTGCGGCGCATCTCGTCCTGGGCTCTCAGCACGTCGGTGATCACGTCCGGTAGGGGGCCATCGTCTCTGATGGACCCGGCCAACACAAACGGAACGCGGTGCGTGACGCACGCGTGCATGATGCCCCTGGCCAGAAGGCCTTTGCGCACCGCCTGACGGATCCCGCCGCAGGCGCGAATCGTGTTGATGGCGCGCATGTGATGGTCATGCGCGTCCCTGGCCGGGACCCCCCGATCGAGCGAGACGCCAAGCGAGGTGCCAAACAGCGCCGACTCGATGTCATGGACGGCGAGCCCATTTCCGCCAAACAGGACATCAACATATTTGGCCTCGATCAGCCGCTCCAAGTCCGGTCCGCCTCCGGTATGGACGATGGCTGGGCCTCCGACGACGAGGATCTTTCCCCCCGCGTGCTTGGTGGCCCGCATCGCCCTTGCCACGCCATCGATGAGTAGGGCCTTCGGCTTCTCTGAGGAAACAGCGCTTCCCATGAACTGGAAGACATCCTTATGCCGCGATCGCTCGAGCGGGGTGACTTGGACTCCGGCTGTGCCGCAGACCACAAGATCCCCTTTCTTGACGTGGGACAGGGGCACGCAGGAGGCGCGAGCGGTCCGGGGATCGATCACAATACCGGAGTCCATCTCGATATTCTCCACCGGCCGCCAGCTTCCCTGATACCGCACAGAGGTGGGCAGATTCGTTGTTGAGTAGAACTTTGATGGGAAGACCCCGTCTTGGCGTGCGCGGACTAGATGGACGTCGCGCAGGGCCAGCGGTGTGGCTCCCAACCTGGCCAGGCGTTTCAGCATCGCCTGGAGCTTGTGCTGGGAACTTGCACTGACTTTCAGCTGGGCTGTCGAGCTATCCGTTTTGCGTTTGCCGATGGCAATCTCGAGGATCTCGAATGTTCCCTCGAGATCAATAATCTCATCAAGAATCTTTGGGAGGGTCAGTGAATCGAGAATATGCCCACTGACCTGGACTGTTTCAGAGACCATCTTCCGTCGCAGCATAGTTTGTGCGCTCTGGCCCGGGAGGTGCATTCACCGGTTGAGGGTCTACGGTACCTATCCACCGCGGAATTGCGGTTCGAAATGAGCCCACGGATCTCCCCGCACTCCTTGCTCGCTAGTATAGCACCTCCACCCCCGCCTCGAGGCTATTTGCCAGTCGGGCAGCGAGGCGGTATCCGACCCCCGCCACCCGGCTCATTCCCCTCCTCCTACCTTTGAGGCGATGGGCGGTCGCCCGTCTCAAAATGTAAAACGCCCTCCCGGGCTTTAATTCGCCCGAGAGGCCGTCTGAATGCTTGGTGCGCCAACGATTGTCCCGGAGGGGGGCCGGGAGCTATGATCACCCCGGATTCATTAATAGTACCTGTTGAGAGTTGAGTGCTTGTTCCGGAATCAGCCACGCGACACGCCTAAGGGCCGCCAACCGTCCTCAAAAACTACCCTCTTCCTTTGCCCCTGGCGGTTTCTTGATCTCTCTTCCGATAATCTGCACGCCAGAAATGGAAAATGAGGTCCCAGGAAATCAGTCAGTTACCTCTTCAAAGGTGTCCGGTACCTTTAGCCGCATACAGGCTAGAGCCGATTTGAGCCGCTGAACCGATTCTTTTTTAGGATCTTGAGGGCAGCCTTTTGAACCTTGATGTCCGAGTCCTTGAGGAGGGGTTCAATGTCGCCTCGCAATGATTCCAGAACACCCTCGCCCACGTGTTCGGCCAGTCTCTTTAGTGCCAGTTCTCGAATCCGGCCGTCTTTGTCCTTCAGGCATCTCCGGTACACCTCAAGGGACTTTTGGACCTCGGTCACCGGTCTCAAACAGACCAAAACCTCAAAGCGGAGTTCGGGATCCTCGTGCTCCAAGTACCTGAGATAGACCTCCCTGACTTCTTCCTCCTTGGAAGTGAATCGCCAGAGGTTGAAGAGGATGCTGCTCTTTTGTGCTCCGGACCCATGGTCCAGTCGGTCCACAAGCAGTCCCAGGATCCGATCGTCCCGCAGATTGCACAGCGCATTCACCGCGGTTTGCTGAATGCGCACATCGCTGTCATAGAGCCGCTCGATCAACGGAATCGCCGCCTGAACATTCCCCTCCCATCCCAGGGCGAAGGTCGCATGGAGCCTCCGCTCCGCATCTGCGCTTTCGATCTCTTGGAGCAATCTGGCGGTGAGCGGCTGGGGGTCCTTCACAAACCGACCGATCACACTCAACTGAACGGCGGCATCGTGGCGCACTTCTTCGTCCTCCGAAGGATCGGTCATCATGTCGTAGAGCGGCCACACGACCGCCTCCTTCGCGAAGCTCCCGAGCAGGACCATGATGCTCCGCTTCAAATCCCGGTCGGCGAACTTCATGGCCTTGAGCAGCAGCGGGATGGCCTGATCGGCCTCCTCCGCAAATAATGCGACGGATTCGACGTATTGCTTGGCCTTCTCAAGAATACGCGCTCTCGGGTCGAATTCGATGACACGCTTCTTTTTCATCGCGTTGGCCTTCCGTACGCACAAGGGGTCGGGAGTCTTTTTATCGGCTTCAACCCCTGCAAAGCCCAATGTGCGGCTGTCTCAACCGACCGATCTGACGTAGCAGGTTCGGGAATGTCAAGATTCAAGACCTGACCCTCGATCCTCTCTCGCGCGACGCCGCGATCCAGCAGGGCCGCTGTCATCTCGATGGCGTGGCTCGGCA
>JBHIAH010000019.1:0-37258 GCA_046758505.1 Methylomirabilales bacterium (SeqCode)
AGAAAGATCTGAGGATTCAATATCATGGCGCGACAGAGGCCTACCCGCTGCTGCTCTCCCCCACTCAGCTCATGGGGGTACCGTTGGGCATAGGAAAGCGGCAGGTTCACCAGCGTCATGAGTTGCTCGGTCCGCGCCTTGATTCGCTCCGAATCCCATTTGGCGAGCCGCGCGAGGAGGGTGATGTTTGCCTCAACCGTCAAATGCGGAAAGAGGCCAGTCCCTTGGACCGCATACCCGATTCGCAATCGGAGTTCGGGGAGGTGTTGATAGTCGATGGGCTTTCCGAAGACGGATACGTGTCCCTGGCTCGGCCGTACCAACCCGTTGATCAGTTGTAGCAGCGTCGATTTCCCACTCCCGCTCGGGCCGACGACCGCTGTGGTCACGAGCTCTGTGAAGGTAAGATCGATGTCCTGAACGGCTTTTGCGTCGCCGTAGAACTTGCTGATTTTGTCGAGTGCAATCTGTGCCATTCAATGACCGCAAGGCGAACGCCTACATGCGTGCGCGCAGCACGCCCCTCACCTCAGGCAGGTGCGAAAGCCCGCCATCACATCACGCCGGTCGGGGGTATAGTAGTTCCGCCAGGTATTCCGGATCATGCGGGAGCGCGTGGCCCAACTGCCGCCACGCAGGACCTTGTGGGTTCCAAACCACGGCTGCGAATACTCCTTGTACGGGTCAGCCACGAAGCCGGGGTACGGTCCAAAGGCAGTGCTCGTCCATTCCCACACGTTGCCGATCATTTGCCGACAACCGAACGGGCTGTCGCCGTCGGGCAGCGCGCCGACGTCGATGCACCCCCCCGCGTGCCCGTCGAGGTTGGCCCGACTGGGGGATAGAGGTTCATCCCCCCACGGAAAGCTCCGCTTGTGCCCGGACAGTCCCCAGCTGTCGGGCGTAGGCTCGGCGCTCGCCGCCGCTTCCCATTCAGCCTCGGTCGGCAAACGCCGGCCTGCCCATCGGCAGTAGGCCTCGGCCTCGTACCAGTTCACGTGGATGATGGGGTGGTGCTCCTCTAGTGGCACGATTTCGTCATACCGCCTCCGGCTCCAGCGACCGCCAGCGTCGCGATGCCAATAGACGGGGTGCTCGGCACGCTCTCGCTCCCGCCACCGCCACCCCTCTTCGCTCCAGAACTCCCGCCTGCGATAGCCCGTGTCTTCCACGAACGCCACAAACTCGCCGTTGGTCACCGCCGCGCGCGCAATACGAAAGGGCTGCAGCGTGACGGGATGGGCCCACTTTTCATTGTCGAACACGAAAGGGAGATCCGGCGTCGCGCCGAGGAGGAATGTCCCTCCGGGAATCTCCGCATCGCCAACCAGCGGCCCGTCCCCCGCCTGCCCGGCGGGGACCTCTTCGGAAAGAGCGGTGAGTTGCGGGGGCGGGTATCCGAGCGTCTGCCGGGTGTAGGTGAACGCCTCATCGTGCATGTCCTCGTGGAACACAGCCAGGCGGTGAAAGTAGATCTCCTCCCCGTTCAGCTCGATCGAGCCGAGCCGCTGGACGATCCGGTTCATCACCTGCTGCATGTAAGCCAAGGTCTCTTCTCTCGACGGAAGCGGGAGGTCCCACCGGGTGTCGTGCGGTATCGCCATGGAGTCGTACAGCGCATCGGCATCCGCACGTATGGGCTCCGCCTTGCCGCAATGCCGCAAGACCCACTTTTCTTGGAACCACGCCACATGTCCGATCTCCCACAGGAGCGGGTTCACGATGGCGAGGCGGGGCCCCATCATTTGCTCGTCGGTCAGGTCAGCGATCAGGGCGAGGGTCCGTGCACGGCCATCGATCAGCACGTGAGCCAACTCGGCAGCCGAAAGCGTGGCATGCTCATCCATGAGTGACCCCCACTGCGTGACAAACGCCGGGATGTTTTGGTCGGACGACGGAGTGCATCTACCCCCACACGGCCTCGGCCGTTTCCACGATCACGCGCAACTTGCGCTTCTCTTCTTCCACCGAGATGCGGTTGCCGATGATCGAGCTGGCGAACCCACACTGGGGACCAAGGGCGAGCCGCTCTAACGGCATGAACCGGCTGGCCTCCCGGATGCGCCCGGTCAACTCCTCTTGGGTCTCGAGCCGCGCGTTCTTGGTGGAGACCAGCCCCAGGACGACGATCTTATCGTCAGGCACATCCCGCAGTGGCGCGAAGGACCCGGACCGGGCGTCGTCGTATTCGAGCAACAGCCGCTGGGCGCGGATTCCCCGGAAGAGACTTTTGGCGATCGATTCGTACCCCCCTTCGGACAGCCACCGGCTGCCCTGGTTGCCCCGTCAGAGGTGGAAGCCAAAGGTCACTCCTGGAAAGTCCCCCATCACCGCATTGTCCATCTCCAGGCCCCGTTTCAGCCACTGCTCGATGCTCCACCCCTGCGCCTCATAGAAGGCCCGGGTTTTCGGGTCGATCAGCAGAGCATAATGGGGCGCATCGAGCTGGATGTATGCCGCCCCCAGGCGAACCAACTCGCTCACCTCGCTGACCAGGATGTCCGTGACATCCGCCAGAAAATCATCCAGGGTGGGATAAGCGTTCGTGGAGTGCTCAGGCGACCAGAAGTTCACCCACAGGCTGGGACTCGGCAACGTGATCTTGGGGATCCGCGTGGTGCGGGCTCGCAGATACGTAAACTCCTCCGCCGAGAGGTGGCGCCGGCGGCTGAGCCTGCCCACGACTCCCACAGCGGCCGGCCGCTCCAGATGCCAATCCCCCACCTCTGCATCGCCAGACCAGTCACCCCACAGAAAGGCCTCCAGGGGACACGCACCGAATCCGTCAACCGCCGCCGTCATCTGGCTCTGAAACGACTGGCGGCGCATCTCCCCGTCGGTGACCACCTCGAGACCTACCTCCTCCTGGAGTGCCACCGCCTCATCGACGGCGCGGTCCTCGATTCCCTTGAAGGCCGCCTGCCGGATCGTCGCGGCGGCAAGATCCTGCTGGGCCTTCAACAGCCAGTGAGGTCGCAACAGGCTTCCGACGACATCGGCGCGGATTGCCTTCATGCCCCTTTCCGCCTCTCCGCCTGGAGAGTAGTCGGCCCGAAACATCGTGCCAGACCCCGAGCGAACGATTCTACTGCGCGACGGCGGAGAGCGAAAGGGCAAAGAGGTGATCCGTGTCCGTATCCCACCGGAGCAGGTTGAGGCCGGCCTCTCTAAGCATCGCCTCGACCATCGCGCGCGTATATTTGCAGCTAATCTCTGTCCGGATCGATTCCCCCCGCACAAAGTGTACCGCGAGATCGATCGCGTCAATCGCCACGTGATGCGACTCGCGGGCGACCAGATGCATCTCGATTCGTGACTCGTCGCGGTTGTAAAAGGCGAGATGGTCGAACCGATCCGGAGCGAAATCGGCCTCCAGGTGTCGATTGATAACGGAAAGGATGTTCCGGTTGAAGGCGGCGGTCACGCCCGCGGCATCATTGTACGCCCCCTCCAGGAGACCCACATCCTTCACCAGGTCCGTACCCAGCAAGAATCGGTCCTCCGGGGCGAGCTGGCGGACGACGTTCCGGAGAAAGCCGGTGGCCTCATCGGGCGTCAGGTTTCCAATCGTTCCCCCTAAAAAGATCACCAATCGAGGTCCCCCTCCCTGGAGGATCTCCACCGGTTGCTCGAAGTCGCCAATCAGGCCGTGGACGCGCAATCCCGGGTAAACCTCACCGAGCGCGTGGGCCGTCTCCCGAAGCAGGTCTTCGCTGACATCGACTGGCACATAGCAATCGAGCAGCGCGGCACGCGCCATCGCGTTGAGGAGGATGCGGGTCTTGCGCGAACTGCCCGACCCGAATTCCACCAGGGTCGTGGGCCGACACGATGCGATCACGTCATCGGCGATCTCTGTGAGCACAGCACGCTCGGTGCGCGTCGGGTAGTACTCCGGAAGCTCGCAGATCTGCTCGAAGAGGGCTGCGCCCCGGGCGTCGTAAAAGTACTTGGGGGGCAATTCCTTTGGGGTCTTGGTCAGGCCACAGCGGACATCCTCGGCCAGCCGGGCAAACGGGTTTCCGCCCCCCGAATGGAGACCGATATGAATCCTAGACTCATGGTCCGATGGCACCATCGACGTCGGCCCCACAACCGCTGACCACCCTCATCTTATTATTTCGCCCCGAGTTGCTCCTGTGCGGCTCGCGCAAAACGCTCCAGACTGGTCAGGTGGCTTGGCAACTCTTCGCTCAGCGACGCGTCTTCCGTACCGGGGTCAAGGACGAGCCGATTGCGGATCTCGATGAGCTGGCCCAGTTCGCGAGCCAGACCCGGCTCGAGCTGACCAACCTCTGCCAGGACCTCGGGAATATCCGCGAAGTCTCTGGGAGGCCGGAGTTTCATGGCAGTGATGAGCTCAAGACAGACCGCAAGCGCACATGTAATGGCGGACTGAAGAAAATAGCGGCCGGCTCCCTCTTGAATCGGATCCGCTGCGGCCGCCTTCTCGAAGCCTCGCAGTTGACCGATGCAGCGTTCCATCTGCCCAAGCCTTGCTGTCATCTCGTCCCTGCGGATCGTCACGGCGTCCTCCATCGGATGCAGCTCCCACCCGAGCATCTGCCTGAGATCGAAGTACCGCCCCCAGACACCTCTCTCAAAGGCGATCCGCGCCTCTTCGTCACGGCTGTAGACCACCCGGCCCGCCGTGAGGACAGCACCACGAAATGTCAATGGTGTCTCGTTCAGAATCCGCACCCCGGCGCCGGGAACCGCCAGCATCTCTTCCAGTAAAGTCTCCAGGCGAATCTCCACATGGAAGTAACTCCCGGGTGGAAGGTTTGGGTCCATAAAGGCAGCGATCTGCACATCACGAAGGGCGGGAAAATCCTCGGGCATGGCGATGCCGTAGGCGAACAGGGTCGGGGTCTCGCCGAGTAAGTTCTCTGCCTCCGCCTGGAGCCGCTCGAAGAGTTGAGATCGCTCACAGTTCATGGTTCAACGTGGAGGGGAGAGAGTTGAGAGCCCAGAGCTGAGCGTTCACCGTCCACGGTTCGCAGTCATTTCACCGTTCCTGGTTCACGGATTGGCAACTCCGCCTTGACTGTCAACCACGAACTGTGAACCATGAACCGATCAATAGGTCTGCGGTCCGCCTTCAGCGCAGTCGCCGCCGGAGCTCCGGGAAATCATCGATCAACACATCGGGTCCCGCTGCCCGAAGATCCGCGACCGGCCGCAGGCCGTACGTCACCCCCACGCTATAGAGCCCCGCCCGCTTTGCCATCTCGACATCAACCGGACTATCCCCCACCATCGCCGCCAGTCTACTCTCCACGCCGGTGGCGCTGAGAACCCGCCGGGCAGGCTCCGGATGCGGTTTTCGCTCGACCGTGCTGTCGCCGCCCAACACCACGTCGAAGTGGCCTGAGATGGCAAGCCCCTCGAGGATGCGGACCGTGAACTCAAGCGGCTTGTTGGTCACGATCGCCTTTCGCTTTCCCTGGAAATGCTCGAGGGTTTCCCGAACCCCCTGATAGAGGCAGGTCGCATCCAGCAGGTGCACCGCGTAATATTCCCGGAAGAACCCGACCCCGGCCTCCAGGACCCCCAGATCATCGGGACCGAGTGCCCGGCTGAGGAGAGTCTGCACCCCGTCACCGACGTACCGGCAGACCTCCTCTACAGAGAGCGGGGCCCGTCCAAGTTTCTCCAGGGCGTGATTAACCGCTGCCGTGAGGTCGGCCCGGGTATCGGCGAGCGTCCCGTCCAGATCGAAGACGAGGAGGTCCACATACTTGGCTCCCCTCACCCTCTCCTCCTCGCTGCAAGATACTCCGCGATCCGCCGAACCCCTTCCCGGAGGTTATCGAGGGAATTGGCGTACGAAAAGCGGATGTGCCCTTCCCCCCCGCTCCCAAAGTCGATCCCCGGGGTGACCGCCACCTTGGCCTGCTCGAGGAGCTCAAAGGCAAACCGATACGAGTCGGCCGCAAAGGCCGTCGCATCGGCCAGGACGTAGAACGCCCCCTGCGGCTCCCGGGAAATGATGAAACCGATCCGACGCAGGGCCGGGACCAAAAATCGGCGCCGCTCGTCATAGATCTGACGCATCCTTTCGACGTCGGCCCCCGCCCCCCTCAGGGCAGCGATGGCCGCCCGCTGAACAAAGTCGCTGGCCGAGATGAAGAAGTTCTGATGCATCTTCTGCAGGGGCCGGACAAGCACCCGGGGAACGATGAGGTACCCCAGCCGCCAACCGGTCATGGCGTAGGCCTTGGAGAAGCCGTTCAACACCACGGCGTGATCCGTGTACTCGAGGATCGAGTGCTCCTCCCCCTCGTAGGTCAGCCCATGGTAGATCTCGTCCGAGACGATCAGGAGACCGAGGTCGGCGAGCCCCCTGAGGCAGTGGTCCGGCAAGACCGCCCCCGTGGGGTTCGCCGGAGAGTTGACGAGGAGGGCCTTTGTCCGTGGGCCGATCTTCTCCCGAACCGCCTCGGGGTCGAGCCGGAAGCCATCCCGTTCCCGAACCGGGACCGGTGACGGGGAACCGCCGCTGAATTGGATGACATTCGGATAGCAGGCGTAATGGGGATCGGTGAGGATGACCTCTTCCCCGGACTCCAGGATCGCCGAGAAGAGGAGCCACAGGGCAGGAGAGGTGCCGGCGGTGACGAGAATCTGCGCCGGCGAAACCTGCACCCCGTATCGCTCGGCGTAGTGACCGGCAATCGCTTCCCGCAGCTCCCGGATCCCGAGACTGTGCGTGTATTTGGTTCGTCCCTCTCGGAGGGCCTCGACCGCAGCTTCGTGCACGCAGGCGGGGGTGGAAAAGTCAGGCTCGCCTAGCTCAAGGTGAATGATGTGTTCTCCCTTGATCTCGAGCTCCTGCGCGCGCTCCAGGACCTCCATCGCGATAAAAGGGGGCAAGACCTCCGCCCGACCCGCGATCCTCATCCGCGTCATCCCATCTCCACAAACCGCCACGGCACGGGAAGGGTGACGACCCCATCCAGTTCCGGGCTCGCGAGAAATTCGGTGAATCCTTCAAGGTGCCCGGGGGTAAGATCGAAGGAGAGCTGCTTGCGAAAATAATTCAAGCAGGCCTCCTCGCTGATGCCGACCCGCCGATGTACGGCGACACTCAGCGCCTCGGCCCGCCCCAGACTATACGCCTTCGAAGCGAGCAGTGCCCGATGCAGCTCACGGGTCCGTTCCGGATGGGCGTGGTAAAAATCCTCCCGCACTCCCCAGAAGGCGAAAACGAACGGAAGACCGGTGAGCGATTTCCATCCCTCCCCGAGGTCGAGCTGATGCGGGTACCGGCACGCGTGACCCGCCCGAAGCGCCGGATCACCGATGAGGAGACCCGCGACGACCTTCGGGGGAAGCTCCTCGGACACATCGCCCTGAAGATAGACCGGGGCGACGCCATAGCCTCGCTGGAGGAGCAGCCGGAGGAGATAGACCGAGGTGAGGGATTCCCGGGTGATGAGGACGCTTTGGCCATCCAATTCCTGAAGCGGGAGACGGCTCAGGCAGAGCACGCTCCCCACCGCCCCATCGCAGGCAATGGCCAGGTCGGGAAGGAGCCGGAAGCGCCCGGGCGCCCGCGCGTAGGCCACGGAAGAGATGACCGAGACATCCAGGTCGCCCCGCTCGAGCATCCGGTTCAGCTCGGCCGGGGTCCCCTCGACCAGATCACAGCCGGCCTCCACGGCCCCTTCCTCCATCCCGTAGTAGACCGGCTCGCAGTTGATATAGCGCACTTTCCCGACCCGCGGTCGTTTCACGACTCCCGCCTCTCATAGAGCGACGTGCCCTCCACGAGGGTGAGGAGGACTTTTTCCGGACCTGCGTCGTGCAAGAGGTACTCATACGGGTCCGCCTCCGACCCGTCCAGGGAGACGGCGGTGAGATCGGCCCGTTTCCCGGGCTCCAGGGTCCCGATCTCGCGATCGAGCCCCAAGGCCTCGGCACCCCCCGCGGTCACCATCCTGATCCATTCTGCCGGGGACAGCAGCCCGCCATGAACCTGGTGGGCGAAACGGATCTCATCCCAGAGACTGAGACTCTCGTTGCTCGCCAGGGAATCGGTCCCCAGCCCCACCGGGACCCGCAGATCCCGGAGCGCCTTCAGGGGAGCCCGGCCCACGCCGAGAAAGGCGTTGGACCGGGGACAGTGCGCCACCGCGACCCCGCGCTGGGCCACGATGTCCAGGTCCCCTTCTGTGAGGTGAACGGCATGCACCAGGAGGCACTTTGGACGCAGCAGGTTCAGGCCGTCGAGATAACGCACCGGGGTGGTCCCGAGCGTCGGGGGGGGGACGTCGCCCCATCCCGTTGCGGGGAGAAGACGGGTCCGGATCTCGCCCCCCCCTGATCGCAGGTACTCCACCTCGGGGCCGCTCTCTGCGGCGTGGATCGCAGCCTTCAGGTCCAATCCCTGCTGTGCCTGCCGGCACAGGTGAAAGAGCCGGGGCGAGAGGCTGTAGGTCGCATGCGGGGAGATGCCCACTTCGAGCAGACTCCCGCGCGCCTCCTCCCGCATTGCCTTCAGATGCGCAAGGGATACTTCGGCAATCTCCTCTGCCCGCGCATCGTCCAGACCGATCATCTCTCGATACACCACCCCACGGAGGCCACTGTTTTTCAGCGCCGGCAGGCTCACCCCGGTCGAGGCCACATCCCCCACGCACGTCGTGCCCGACCGGATCAACTCGGCGATCCCCTCCGCCACGGCCCCCGCACACGTCTCCCCCAAGAGGCTCCGCTTCTGCTCCACGAGATTCACGATCCAGTCCACGAACGATCGACCCGAAGGGACCTGCTGGCGAAGGGCGCAGAGCTCGAGGTGGGTGTGCACATTGACCAGGCCGGGAAGGAGGATTGCCTCGCCCAGATCCCACCATGCTGCCCCGGGATGTTCCTCCTTCAGGACCGCCCGCGGCCCCACGCTCCGGATGCGGGCCCCGTCGATCAGGAGAGCGCCGTCCCGAATCGCGGGTTGGCTGACCGGGAGGAGGTACCTGGCAGCGAGGACGCGCATGCTACCCTGTCACCGAGAGCTGGCGCCACCACTCCTCGGCTCGGGCGAGTTCCTCCGGGGTGTTCATGTTGAAGAGGCTGAGTCCTTGGGGATCGTAGGGCCCGAGCTCCTCCATCCCCACGCGCCGGACCCGGACGTGGGGAAAGAACCGTGCGATCTTCAGGTCGCCGGAGTGGACCAGGCGTTCCATCTGGGGGAGACACGTCTTGGCGTACAGGGCATACAGCGGTTCCCAGTCGTCGGTATAGGGGACGACCGCATCCCAGTCGTCGGTGAGGGTGGCGAGATACCGAATCAGGCCAGGGTTAAAAAACGGCATATCGCACGCCATTACAAAGGTCCACGGATGGCGGGCGACGGCGGTGCCGGTATAGATGCCGCCCAGCGATCCCTTGTTTGGGATCAAGTCCGGAACGACCGGGACACCCAGGTCACCGTACAGATCCCGGGCGTTGGCCACAACAATGACTTCCGGGAAAATCCGCTGCAGTCCATCGACCAATCGGTCGATGAGACGCTTCCCTCCGATCTCCAGGACCGCCTTGTTGCGGCCCATCCGGGTCGATTGTCCCCCGGCCAGAATGATCCCGCTGATCGTCATCGCTCAGGCCACCCTCGCTCATTCCCCATCCCCGAGAATGCAGGCGACCACCCGGATCATCTATCACTCTTCCTCGTTGTTGTTCCCCTTCTCTAACTGGTCGAGGCCCACTATCTCTCCCTCCACCTCCTCTGCCTGCGCCTCCTCTTCCCCGTGCTCCTCCTCTCCTTCTTCCTCTGTCCCCTCCTCGGCCTCGACCGGCACCACGACTTCAAGCTCCTGCTCGTGCTCCTCTGCTTCTAGCACCTCTTCGGCCGTGACCCCCTCGGGGGCAATCTCCCTGAACCACGTCGGTTTGACCGCCTCCGCGTAGACCCCTGTCTTCGTCACTTCCTCAACAGGTTTCACGCTGTACTCAATCTTCCCCGCAGCGATCTCCTCCAAGGCAAGATAGGTCGGCTTATGGCCTCTTGGCTGGACCAGGGGGGGCGCATTCTGATTGAGCTGCCGGCTTCGCTCCGCCGCAATGATCACCAATCGATATTTGCTGTCGACTTTCTCCGTCAGGTCCTCGAGCGGTACATGCGTCATCGGTCAATCCCTCCGTGTGAGATGCCTAACTCCTCCCGGATGCGGGAGCGCAGGCGGGAGCTGCGGTGCCGCTCTGCCACAATGATGGCACAGAGATCACCGACCGCCTGCTCAAGCACATCGTTGATAATCACATAGTCATACTCGTGGAAATACGTCATCTCTTCCTGGGCCCTCCGCAGCCGGCGCTCGATCTCGTCGGAGGCCTCGCTCTGCCGGGCGCGGAGACGCTCCTCGAGCTGTTCCCAGGACGGCGGGAGGACAAACACGAACACCCCCTCTGGATACACCTGCCGGAGCTGCGCCGCTCCCTGGGTATCAATATCCAGGATGACGTCGCGGCCCGCGCCGAGCTCGGCCTCGAGCAGATGCCTCGAAGTACCGTAGAAATGCCCGTGGACCCTCGCCCACTCCGCGAAATCCCCCGCCCTCACCATGCGCTGAAAGGTCGCCTCGTCGACGAAGTGATAGTCCCGGCCCTCGACCTCATGGGATCGTGGGGCGCGGGTCGTATAGGAGATCGAATGTGTAAGGCCTGGGTTCCGGCGAACGGCTTCCCCACACAGGCTGGTCTTTCCTGCCCCCGACGGGGCCGACACCACGACGAGGAGCCAACGCGGATCCCCCATCTGCTACTCCCTCTCTCCTTGATCACCGATCAACCGCTGGGCCAGGGTCTCGGTCTGAATGGCCGAGAGGATCACATGGTCGCTGTCCGTCACCACGATCGAGCGCGTGCGCCGCCCGTTCGTGGCATCCACCAGCTTTCGCACTTCCTTCGCCTCGTCCTTGAGCCGCTTGCTGGGGGCAGAACTCGGATTGACGATGGCAACGATCCGACTCGCCACGACCATATTCGCAAACCCAACATTGAGGAGTTCGGTCGCCACGCCACTCACCTCCCTCCGTCCCCGGCGCTCGTTCCCCATCGCCCCCGAGGGCCTCATTCGATATTCTGGACCTGCTCCCGGACCCGCTCCAAGTCCGCCTTGATCTCCACCACGACCGGCGAGATGACCGCATCGGCCGCCTTCGCCCCGATGGTATTGGCTTCCCGGTGCATCTCTTGCAAGAGAAACTCAAGCCGCCGCCCATGGGGACCATCACCCCGGAGGAATGTTTGAAACTGCAGGATGTGGCTCTCGAGCCGGGCACACTCCTCGGTGATGTCGGACCGATCCGCGAAGAGCACCACCTCCTGGGCGAGCCGATCCGGATCCGGAAGCGGCGTGCCGAGCAGGGACGCGATCCGCTCCTGCACCCGGTTCCGATAGGCGTGCACCAGGTGAGGCGCCCGCGCCTTGACGGCGTCCAGGGCCGCCCCGATCTGGCCGAGGCAGACCTCGAGACCTTGGGCCAGGTTCTCTCCCTCTTTGCGCCGCATCGACTCGACCTCATCCAGGGCCCGGTGGATCAATGGCTTGAGGACCGCATCTGCCTGCGCGAGGTCGACCTCCGCAGCCTCGACGGTCACGAAGTCGCGCAGCCCCATCAGGGCCTCGATGGTCACGGCGCCCCCCAGGCCCAGCTCCTGCTGTAGCTCCCTGAGCGCTCCAACGTACTGCTCGATGGCCCCCCGGTCAATGCGCAAGGTTCGGGGAATCTCTCCATGCAGCTTTTCCGTGACCTGCACGTCAAAGCGGCCCCGGTGCACCCGCCCCCGGACCTCCCGTTGGAGCGCATGCTCCAGGGAGGCCAGGGCCCGAGGAAGCCTGATCCGGATGTCGGTAAACCGGTGGTTAAAGGCCTGGATTTCAACGGTGTAGAGGTGGGTGGCCGTGGCACCCTCGGCCCTGCCATACCCGGTCATGCTTTTGAGCATAGGGACTGAACCAAAGACAATCACCCAGGGAAGGCCACCGACGCCGCATCGGAGATCATCTCGGGGGCTATGGCCCCCGGGGGGAACGCAACCCCCTGTTTCTTCTCCACGTTACTGCAGTTTCCGCGGCCTGTCAAACTCAAACGACCCCCGGCCCGGCCACGTCTGCCTTTACTTGGCCCCCCCCGACGGATAAGATAGTATAATGATGCTAGAGTGGACGGCGACACAAGCGCGCTACGCCCGGCTCCTCCGGCGACGCATCACTCGCGTGGAGCGGCGGCGGGACAAGATCCTCGCAGACGTGGCCCAGGCACGGGGATGGGAGCAGGTACGCCGGCAGGGAGAACTGCTTCGGGTCAACCAGAGGCGCGTCCCGCGGGGCCTGCCCGAGGTGACCCTGCCCGACTACTACGGGGAACCGGGGAAGAGCCTGACCATCCCCCTTGACCCGGCCCTCTCCGTCGAGGCCAACGCCGAGCGCTACTTCAGGCAGGCGCGGAAGGCGAAACGGGGACTCCCGATCATGGAGCGCCGGCTGGCGCAGACTGAGACAGAGCTGAAAGCGTGGGAGACCGCCCTGGAGCGCGTCATCCAGGTCGAGACCGCCGAGGCCCTGGACAGAGTAGCGGCGGCCCACGACCTGGCTCGGCTCGAGCCGTCATCCCCCCCGCCGCGCCCCCGAAAGAGCAAGCAGGGAGGCGGCCTCGAGCCCCGACGCTATGTGTCCACTGACGGCCGAGAGATCTGGGTCGGTCGGAGTTCCGTAGGGAACGAGCACCTCACCTTCCACCTAGCCCGCCCCCACGATCTGTGGCTCCATGTCGAAGGATACGGGGGATCCCACGTCGTTGTCCGGAACCGCAAGGGACAGACGGTCCCTCCCCGGACCCTGCGCGAGGCCGCCCAGCTCGCCGCCTTCTTCAGCAAGGCGCGTAACGCCGGCAAGGTCCCCATCCACTACACCGCCGCCCGGTACGTCAGACGGGTGAAAGGCCGAAAGCCCGGCACCGTCCTCCTCACGCAGGAAAAGACCGTCCTCGTCACCCCGGACCCCGCCGTGGTGGCCGCCTGCGCCGAGCGGGGGAAGACAGGCCTGGCTTCCACATCTCGCTGAAGCCGACAGGGAGGCGCGGCAGTGGCCAGGTACGCCGCCATCGACGTGGGGACCAATACCGTCCGGCTCCTCGTGGCAGACGCGGAAGACTCCACGACCTATCGCGCCGTCTTCCAGGCGCAGCACATCACCCGGCTCGGCGAGCGGATCGAGGAGACCGGCATGCTGAGTGAAGCGGCGATGGCGCGGACCCTCCAGGTGCTTCAGCGCTTTGCCCAACAGGCCAGGGCGCTGCGGGCTGAGGAGGTGGCGGCCGTCGCCACCAGTGCGGCCCGGGAAGCCGCGAATCAGGGGGCGTTCCTCGCCCGGGCGCGGAGCGAGGCGGGCGTCGAGCTCCGGGTCATCTCCGGAGAATTCGAGGCGACCCTGACCGCCCTTGGCGTGTCCCACGCCCTGGGCCCGGTGGGCACCCCCATACTGATTCTCGACATCGGCGGAGGGAGCACCGAGTTTACCCGGCTTGACCAGGGCAAGATGGGCGGGTACATAAGCCTTCCCATGGGGGTGGTGAAGCTGACCGAGGCCCACCTCAATGGCGATCCGCCCTCCGGAGAAGAACTAGAAGCCGCGGCCACCTCGATCCGCGAGAGCCTCGGGCAGGTGCCGGCCTCTCTCAGGCACCCGCCGGGGGGCATCCTGGTGGGGACCGCGGGCACCCCCACCACCCTGGCCGCGATCGACCTTGGTCTTGCGACGTACGATGCAAAGCGAGTCACCGGCCACCGCCTGTCGCGAGACCGGATCCGGGAGCTGCTGGACTACCTCTGCTCCCTCCCCCTGGCCGAGCGCCGCCAGATCGTCGGCCTCGAGTCGGCCCGAGCGGACGTGATCCTCGCAGGCACCCTGCTGACCCGTGAGACCATGGCGCTCTTCGACTTTGACGAACTCACGGTGAGCGACGGGGGCCTCCGCGAAGGCCTCCTCCTCCACCATCTTGCCCACCACCACCCCAAATCGCCCCCTGATTGAGCCCGGGAGGCGAGACGAAGAGGCCGAACGGGAAGCTCTAGCACCGGCCACTGTTCCCCTATGCCGTGGGGGCGGTCATCTGGATCATCCTCCCGGGCCTGCTCTTCCTGTACTTCTGGTTCAGTGCGCCGGATGAACTCAAGCACGATACGCACAGCAGCTTGGCTCCAAAGGGCCCACTAATCACCGATAACGTTCCCCGTATGCGGCGGTGAGCCGGCGTCCGCAGGATCTAGAGGGGGGTGACAAGAGGACTGTGTGATTGCAAGACCCGACCCCCAACCGGACCCCGAGATAGATGAAGGCCTCGAGAACGCTGGTAGGCGGATTGGCCAGCTTGAGCGATTCCTCGTGACAACGCTCATGGTATTGGACCAGTACAGCGCGATTGCGTTTGTCTTTGCTGCAAAATCCATCGCTCGCTTCAAAAAGATCGAGGAGTCGCCCGTCTTTGCAGAGTATTATCTTGCCGGGACATCGGCTAGTGTCTCCTTTGCCTTGTTGATAGGCCTCTGTATCAAAGGCGGATTCGCGCTGCTTGGGTGGAGCCATTGATATCAAATGCAGGGAGCATGTGTTATTCCTGGACGAACACAAAGCGCTGCGGGGAGTAGTGATGCCGAAAGAGACTCCCTGCCCACGAGGATGCTAAAAGCGGTCAAGCCTTAGGTAGGTCACCAGGAAGTCCAGTCCTGGCGTATCGGAAGAGGTTCGCTTTATCTCCCAAGCCTTGAAGAGCAGAGGCAGTACACCGGTCTTGTTTCCACGGGCCGCGGACGTTCGGGCTGTCCAAGCATGTCGTAGCATGAATAGTGGGAGGAAGGCCTGCAACCTGAAACGAGGGCGAGAAACTCGGTAACGGCAAGGGGGGGCTACGGTTCCGTTCAACGATATCACTGCCGGCTCAGGTGCATTGGCGCCACTGACATAGCCATGCCGCTTTCGAAACTCACGCTCTTGGGAACTCTCTAGTTCCTCCGCTGCTACATGCGTGTTGACCCCTGTAACACTCAGCAAGCAGGGGCGCCCAGGCACCCAAAGAACAACCCGTTCACCTGCTTCAGCGGGTGGGGTCAGGCATTTGGCGGGTGGGGTCATGGCGGGTGGGGTCAGGCATTTGTATATTTATATCGGCTTTGGGACCGGTTCCAGCATCGTTTAGTACCGTGTCTTGCAATCCCACCCCGCCCTTCCTCCGGGGTTGCTCATCCTTGGGACGATCGTAGTTTGGGCTTGACAGGAGCTGTGCGTGCTGGGGTACAAGAGAGGCGACTCCAGGCGACCCTTCGGGTTGCCGCGTGGCTGACTCTGGGACGAGGACTCAGCTCTCAACACTCAACTCTCAGCAGGTAGTTGAGATGGAACCGGGGTAGGGATAACCCCTAGCCCACCTCCGGCACGATTGACGGCGTTTCGGAAGTTTCTGATGCCCTCTCGGGCGAACCTTGGCCCGAGAGGGCGTATTGCTTTTGACCGTTGGTCGGGAAATGCACCTCAGTTGCAGGCAGCGCGTCCTCATCGAAGTAGGGAGATTGAACGATGTATTTTAAGCAAATCTTGGACGAACGCTGTGGTTGCGCATCCTATCTGATAGCCTCTCGCCAATCGCATGAGGCGGCGATCGTCGATCCCTCAATCGAGACGCAACCATATGAAGAATTGCTCCGGGAGCGCAACTTTCGACTGCGCTATGCGCTCGACACGCACGTGCACGCAGACCACGTGTCAGGCGCACGCAAGCTTCGAACCGCCCACGCGGCCGAGCTGTGTCTGTATGAAGAGGCCCAGGTGGTCTACCCCTTCCGTCCCCTCAAAGATGGCGAAGAGCTCGCGCTAGGGCAGCTACGCCTGCGCGTGTTGCACACACCCGGACATCGCCAAGAGCTGATCTCGATCCTGATCATTAACCCACCCCGCAGCCCGGAGCCCTCGATGGTGCTGACGGGCGATTCGCTACTGGTCGGCGACGTCGGCCGCCCGGACTTTGGAGGCGGCGACGCCGCTGTTCAGTATGACAGCCTGACGCGCTTGCTACGGCTGCCGGACTGGGTGGCGGTTTTTCCCGGTCACTTTGAGGGGCCTTGCGGCAAAGGGATGTGTGGCCGACCCAACACAACCATCGGCTTCGAGCGACTGTACAACCCATTGACCCGCCTGGATCGCGAGACCTTTGTCTCTACCCTCGTACACAGCCTCGCCGCGCGGCCATTGAACATGACCGCCATCGAGGCGACCAACCGGGGCGTGGGCGACATGCCGTGGGCTATGCTAGCCACCGCCCCCGCAGTCAGTGAGATCGACATCAATACACTGGAAATGCGTCCGCCAAGGGCAGTCGTCTTGGATGTTCGCGAACCGCAGGAGTACGCGCACGGGCATGTCCCTGGTGCGGTCAATATTCCCCAAGCAGACCTAGCCTCGCGGCTGGACGAGGTGCCGCGGGATTGGCCCGTGATGATCATTTGCCAGTCAGGGATGCGCTCATTGCGGGCGGCGCAGTACCTGACGCAGATGAACATCGCTCAGGTCGCGAACGTGAAAGGTGGTAGCACAGCGTGGCGCAAGGCAGGCAAAGCGGTCACCGTCGGCGACACGAGCGTGGAAGAGCCTCGTGTCACCGAAACGGAATGGATGCACGCCGGCGCCCGCAGCAGCCTCCAGACTTAGCACCCTCTTGAGGCCACGGTTCGTGGCACCCTGGAAACCGCCCAGAAGTGCCAGTTAAGCGTGGCGGGTGGGCGCGTGCCGGTGGGCGGGTGGCGCGCTGGGTGAGGAGACCCTAAACCCTGTGGGTACGTTTTCCTGTTTTGCCGCGGCCGAATTCGGCCGGTGATGGTCCCTGGCCGACTCCCCTGACCAGCCAGTCTAGGCTCACCTCTTTGAGTTCGGCAACCCTGACCAGATACTCCAGGGGGGGTCTGACCGTCCCGTGCTCGTAGCGGCTCACCTTATCTTGGTGATAGCCGCCGACCGCTCTGCCAAAGTCGGTCTGGCTGACCTGACCCCGGGCTTCTCTCAGCCTCTTCCCGACTCCAAGCCACAGAGACCGTGATCGCATGACAAGATCCTTTCGTCCATAGCCAGTCCAAGCCTATTTTGCATCTCACAGGCTGTCAAGCATGATGTACAGCTCGGGCGCAAGCTTCGAATCTTGATATACACACGTACCACTCTCCACCTCGATCCGTGGGTACGGCCGCGGCCGCACTCTGGTGACTTCCATCAACAGACAACCCCGGCAACGCCAATCGCTGATCGGGAAGGCGGTCCGGTCCATCCGAGGTGGACACACCGCATCGTGCAAACCACGACCGCTCGTGAACTATGCCGTTGACATCGCACGGGCGGATTGTTAGCATCCGACAATTACAGTCCTCCCTAGGTTGGCGCGGGTGGTGCCGATGCACGACCTCAGGAACATGGCCAAGGCGCCCATGGAGCTCTTCGGCACGTTCGTGACACAGGCGTGCTCAATCTTGACCGAGGAAGGGCTCACCGCCGCCGCCGCATTGGAAAAGTTCCAGCACGCCCGAGAGATCCTCGGCCGGGACACGGAAGGGCTGCTCAAGACCTTTCGCCTGAAGCTCATTCAGAAGGAAGAGGAGCTCCAGGCGATACTCCGTCCCCCCCGGCGGGATTTAATTGGGCAGGCCCGCGAGGCTATCAGACAACTCTACCAAGTCGTTGGCCGCTTCTCCTTGAGGAATAAGCTAACCCCTACCCTCCAGGGGCAATCCCTTTCCGCCGTGCTCGCCGCCCACCAGGAGGCCCTCGCCAAAGCTGATACCGATGCGATCGAGCTCTTCGAGGCCGAGGCCGAGCGGCTCCTCGCCCGCAAGAATGAGGATTTGGCCGAACAGGCCCTGAAGGCTGTTTTCGAACTCGCGCGGACCATCACGCGCTTCTCCTTGAAGGAGAAGCTGACCCGCGCCTGGGAGGATCAACCGGCTTCCGCCCTGCTCGCCGCGTACCAAGAGGCCCTCGCCAAAGCTGATACCGATGCGATCGAGCTCTTCGAGGCCGAGGCCGAGCGGCTCCTCGCCCGCAAGGGAGACCCGCAGGCGCTCTCCGCGTTCGCCACCCTCAGGGCCCAACCCCTGGAGTCTCGTCTGACACCTGCCCAGAGGGAAGCCAAGGCAACCCTTCAGGAACTGCGACGGATCAAGGAAGAGGCCGCGCTCGCCATGTGTTTGCTCGCCTCCATCTCGAAATTCCACGCCAGGCTCATCCCTTTGTGCACACAGTGGAGGAGGGAGGTACGACACCGCCTGGAAGGAGAAGGCCAGCGAGGTATCTCCGCGGCACTTCACACGGAGACACATCCTCAGCTTCCCGTGATCTTGGTGGACTGGAGCAAGAGCGGCCTGCGGGTGCAGTGCTGCGCGATGTTTCCCCCGGACACGATCCTAGTCCTCTCCTTACAACCTTCACGGGTGAAGGAGCAAGCCCTTTCGTTGAAAGGAGAGGTGCGGTGGTTTCAGGAGGAACCGAACCATCCGGGGCGGTACACCCTCGGCCTCCGGATCGTGAAGGGCGTGGAAACGCCGTGGTGGGAACGCTTTCCTACACTCATGGAGCAGTCGACGCAACGGGATGCCCTGTAAGGCTCGACCCGCGGCCCGGAGAAGGGGGGGTGAGGTCGGCGAGTGGGCGGCACGTGCTAAATCTGAAGGGGGGTCCTGTTCACCGAGAGGGCGCCGAAGCCGGCACGCTGCTGATTGGACATTAGGTCTCTACGTTTTCAAATGCCATGGCGACCCGGTAGGTCTTGAAGCGGATCGTCTCGGCCACTGCCGCGGCAGCGTAGCTCAGGTTTTTGGGGGCCTCTTCGACCAGAATCACCCCCCGCACCTGCTGCTTTCCCTTTCCCAGGTGCTTGCGGACCCACCCGACCCGCTGCAGCATTTCCGCGACCAACTTCTCTCCCTGTCCCCGTCCAGCGACCGTCACCACCACCAAAACCCCACGTCCATCCCGGACCAGCAGATCGATGGTGCCCACCCCGGTGGAAAATCCCGGTCCGATCGGTTTCCCATTTTTGTCACTCACCAGGCGTAACCCGGGTTCCAGCATCTCCGGCTGCTCTGCCAACAGCTCTCGGAGCCCGACCGGATCCAGGGCAAAAACGGGGGTATCCGCACCGGGATTCCCCTGAACTCCCATGGCTGCCTCTGCTTTCTCCATCTCGGCTCCGAGGTCCGGGGGCGTGCCATCGTCCATGTCCGGGTCGGCCGACTCCTGGACGAGCGTCGGGGCCTCGGCGGATCCCGCCTCCTGCTCTGCCCGAGACCCCCCCTCATCCCCCCGGATGTAGAAGACGTTCGACTCCGCCCCCACGACATAACCGCAGAGCGAACAGGTCGTCTCCCCATCCTTGAGCGGTGTCCCACAGAGCCTGCAGGTGGGTGCCTCCTCACGCCCCCACAGTTTCTTGATTCGTTCCCTCATGCCCGTATAACCTTCCGGCCAGCCTTGTGGCGGGAGACGGCGGGATTCCCCGTCCGCTCCGGGAGCAAGAATTGTGCCCGAAGCTGATTCCTCCGTTCCAGCCGGTGATTTTCACGTCATCTTGACGACTGCTCGTGTGGGCAGGTCCTCGGGGGGATCGTCTCGGGGGGCCGAACTCTAATATTTTACCCTTTTTCCCGGTCCGGGGGCAACTGTGTCGCGAGACCTACAGTCCCCGCGGGTCTCGATCCGGGCCGCGCGATCACGCCGTCGTCAGGGGGCCACAGGAGGATCCCCGGTCAAGGCGCTGATGCGCCACATCCAGATCTGAGCCCGCCCCCCCTCCATTCGTCGTCATGTCCCCTACTTCAGGAGGGAGGCACCATCGCACGCTGCTCAGGGAGTCGCTGAACTCATCGACCACGTACGCCTTGATCAGCCGCCAGGCCGATCCGGAGGTATCCAGAAACTCCACGCCGGTCCGATAGACCAGATCTCGCTCCCCAGAGGCGCAGATGTGATATCGGTCAACGAGCGATCGGACGGCCCGGCACTTCATGCCAATCCTCTGATCATGGACTGGGAGGGACAGGAAGGCCATGGCTCCAGGGCGGACAACGTTCGGGTGCTCGAGCAAGGCCCCTCCCATGCTGATATCAACCAGGGATACCCCGTGGCAGATGCCTGTCTTGAGGACCGTAATCCGTCCCGCCGCCTGGCGCCCTGCGTCCCACCGGAGATGGCACCGCCTCTCCCCGTTTCGCCGGTGCATCGATTCGCCTCGCTCTCCTCGCACTCGCCGCGACGGACTCTTTTCCCTCAGAAGGTCCGGGGGGAAGGCTTACTTGCTCTGGGCCACCGATTCCGCGCCAACCTTGGGAGTCAAGATCCGCATGGTGACCCGACGGTTCTTGGCCCGCCCCTCCTCGGAATTATTGTCAGCCACCGGCGTCTCTTTCCCGAACCCGACCCACGAGATTCGACGGGTTCCGATCCCAAAGTTGTGGACCAAATGCCGTACGACCGAAGCTGCCCGCTCCCGACTAAGGTGAAGGTTATACAGCGTCGGGCCCACCGCATCGGTATGCCCCTCCAATTCGACCAGCGTGTTCGGATCTTCCTTGAGGATCCGGCCCACCTCGACCAGCGTTGTGATGGCGGCATCCTTTAACTCCGCCTTGTTGAAGTCAAAATAGACTGCCCGTGTTTCCCGCACGTCGTACATATTTCGATTGGCAAACTTTCGCGAGAACTTGCCTTCCATCGCATCGAGCCGCGCGGTAATGGCGTCCACCTGCTGCTGGCGCGCCTCTGACTCCTGGGCAATCTTCTCATCCATCATGCCCAGTTGCTCCTTGACGTACTTGACAGTTGCGCAGCCCGAGGCAAACGGGACTGTCAAGAGCAAGAGCAATATCTTTCGGTGAAACAGGTGCTTGACCATCACGTGTCCTCCTCTCGGTGATCTCTCCCGCCCCCGATGTAGGCCGGACCTCGTCGGGAGCAGAGCGGTCCCGCTCGCTACCGGACCGTGAATTGTATGATCGCGGTGTCGAGGCCCCCTTCCGCCTGCACGGCGACGGCCACGTTGTACGTGCCGGCTTCGGCGTCGCTCGGCAGCTTGAGGGGAACCGTACTCGCCCAGGTCCCGGCCTTCCGCTTCACATCCAGAACAGGATTCCCCACGAGCCGCCCTCGCGTACTGATCTCGCGCCGCTCCGTCACCGAAACCTCCCGGTTGGGGTCCGGGGTGAGGAGCGCATACTGGACGATAAGATGGATGGTATCCCCCGGCCCGACCGTGGATGGTTGGGCCTTTACCTTTTCGATGCGGATGGTCGTCTCTTGCTTCGGCGTGTAGTTATACGTCTTGGCCGTAGCCGGGTAGTCCCGCTGGCGGGCCTCCATGGCATTTCCGATCAGCCCGCCCGCCAGGGTGCCCAAAAGACCCCCGGCGAGGGCGCCGGCGGTGCTGTTGAAGATCAGCCCACCGAGCAAGAGGCCGCCTGCCGCGCCGGCGGCCGCCCCAACCACCGCCCCCGGATGCTCCCTCACCTTCTGTTGGAGTGAGGCACAGCCCACCGCCGAGCCAGCGACGAGCAGCACGCAGAGCCCAAGCGCCAGCGCCTGCCGTGAGATCCCCTCCATATCCTCCCCCCTCCCTTCGCCACCGGTGACAAACGCCGCGTTTGGAAAGATCCATCCCCTGACGCCAGCACAGGGCAACTTTGCCTCTTTGTAGTAAACCCCGGCAACACCGAGGGGTCTAGGCCTCCCCGGGGCTCTGCCTGGCCGCTCAGCGCCCTGCGCCATTGAGCCACGTGCGGCTCACACGCCGCACCTTCATTCAGCCAGCAGGACCGCTGAGATGCGCCCCCACGAGGCCCTCTGGACTGGAATCTGTTTGCGCGCAGGAGAAACCTGTGCGTGGCGAAAGGGCACGTTCCATGCCAATCGCGCGGAAGTCGCCCTCGGGACGAGAGATCCTCCGGATCATATCGGTTTTGCTTGGAATTGCCAGGAGTGGAGGAGGGGGCGCGGCTTTCCTGTATGGGCTAAGAGTACGTAAGAATTACACGGGCAATGTAAGGTTTACGGATGATATCTGCCCCCGGGGGCACACCCCCCTTTTAACATGGCACGCGCCTCCCTGGAGCCAGCCCGCCACGGCTCGCAGCGGATCGGCGGGTCGTGTGGGTATGAGATGCCGGGCACACTAGCCACTTCTCCGAGAAACCTTGACCGGCACCAGCCGAGGGTGTATCGTGAAAAACCAGGGCCATCGACGAACAACAGGTACCTCTTCGCGAGTCGACACGGGAGGTCCCGGTCACAGGGGGGGGAGGATGACCTTCCGGGAGACGCTGACCCGCTGGGTGCGCAAAGCACGGAACGATTCGTTTCCCTGTCCCGCCTGTCAAAACCCCCTTTCCCACGAACATTCCTTTTGCCCCCATTGCTATATGGTTCTCCGGCCGGAGGGCATGGCGGCACTCCAGCAGACCCTCCAGGGGGCGAAGGTCCGGGAGGACGTCTATATCCTGAGACAACTCCATCACGGAGACGGAGAGGGCACCACCCTCCTCGCCTACGATCCCCCACCGGAGTCCGGGTCGCCGCCCTCATCACCCCACGCAACGGAGGTCCCGCCGGCCCCATCGGGGCAAGAAACCGGGCCTCCCCGGCGCACCCCAAAGCCCCGAAGACAACAGCAGGAGATTCAACCAGAGCCGATGGCGTCTGCCTTTTCCGCTGAGCCTCCCCTTTCTGTCGGCCCCGAGGACCTCCCCGCTCTCATCCGGTGGTTTTTGAACCACGACCGCTCCATCCCCAACAATTTGGCAGTCCTCGAGGAGGCCCACCGCATCGTTGACGGAGGCGAACACCACTGGACGTACGAGCGGCGCCTCGCGTGGGTCATCGCTGATGACCTTCGCACGTACGATTCTCCAGAGGTGCTTCAGGAGCACCTGGCCCTTCTGACGACGGTTTACGCCCGGACGATCCAGGCCCTCCGCAGGCTCGGCTCGCACCATCCAGGACTCCGATCTCCAGCCGACCTGCCGGAAGCAGAGCAACGGGAGATGTGGGAGCTCTGTCGCCGGCTCGGTTTCACGGCGACCCGGCTGCGGGTGGAGTCGTGGATTTACCGGCGGCGCCACGGTGAGCCTCCCAGCGTCAAGCCCCATACCCCCCAACGCCGGTCGAGCGTGCGGGCCTACGCAGGACCCCGGAATCCTCGATGACCCCTACCGGGGCCTGACCCCGCGTGACCCCTCGTCCTGCGCCCGCTGCGGGCATGCGGAGCTCTCCGTCACCTGTCCGGGATTTGGTGGCCTCAGCAATCCTCGCAGCACGGGGATAGGTCTGAACGGACGAACAGCCCCGCAAAGTCCGCCTTCCGCAGCACATAGTGGTGTTTGTCGGACAGCGCTCCGGTCAAAAGGATCTCCGAGAGTACGACGATAGCCACGCCCTCACGCGTCGTCTCGAATTCCACCTCGAACCGATCGCCCGCGATGTGGGGCTCGTAGTAGTCGCCGTACTTCAGCCCAGGCCGCTGCTCCAGCAAACGTTGCAGGACCTGGCCGTTCCCCGGGGCCCCGAGATACTTCAAGATTGCACTCTTCCTTAACGTCACCCTCTCCACCGCGAATCCCTCCTTCCACCCAGACCTCCGTTGGGCGCCCGAATCCCCCCGCGGCTGTTTCATTCCGGGCGCGCGTGGGACCCTTCCTTCCGGATGGACTCGGTGGTGTTTCGCGCTCTCGCGGGGGCGCTAATGGTTTTTCCTCCTGCGATACACTCGGTCCTTAATCACACTGACAATCCACACCACGCTCTGCCTGAGGCTCGCGTCCCCCGGCCGCACGGTGGCCTCGATCTTCTCCACCTCTTCGCCGATGGCCGCCTCGAGGAACGACGATTTCTCGATCGCCAGGACCTGAGACGGATACACACTCCGATGGCCCGTCATCACAAAGCTCACCACACACGCGACGGCGGCGTACGGGGCGATCTTTGCGCCGAAATACTCCACAGCCATAATACTTGCCGCAATGGGGGTATTGGCCGCCCCCGCCAGAAGACCCACCAACCCGATGGCCGCAAAGGTGCCTGGGTCGACATTGAACACTGTCGCAAAGAGCGTTCCAGCCGTCGCCCCGACAAAGAATATCGGCGTCACAATCCCGCCACTCCCCCCGAAGTTGAGCGTCAGGCTGGTAAAAATGACCTTCAGAATAAAGGCATACCACACCACCCTTTCGCCCCCCAGGGACGCCTCGATCGTTCCCAGCCCGAGCCCGAGATACTGCGTGGAAAACAACAAGGTTAAACCCGCCAGCAGGCCCCCGCCGATGATTCCCTTCCACGGGCTCCATATGCGTCCCATGTCCGCGAGCTTTTTCCCGACCTTTAAGACCTCAATGAGAAAACATGAGCACAAGCCAAAGAAAATACCTGCCAGGACCACTTTTATGAAGAAGGAGTGGCTGAAGACCGGCACAAACGCGATCGGGTGGTAAAAATATGTAATCCCCAATGCGGACGACACCTGATAGCTGATCAGCCCCGCAACGAAAGAAGGGAGAAGGACGTCGTAGACGATGCTGCCCACAAAGAGTACTTCAACGCCAAAGATCGCGCCGGCGATGGGTGTGCCGAACACCGAAGCAAAGCCGGCGCTGATCCCACACACAACCACCTTCTTGCGATCGCGGTCATTAAATCGGAGCAGATCGGCGACCAGGGATGCCAGCCCCCCACCTATTTGCGCACACGGTCCCTCTTTGCCTACCGAGCCGCCCAGCGCAAGCGTGATAATCGTCGTCAGAAACTTCACCGGCACGACCAGGGGCTTTATCTTCCCGGACCGCTTGTGCACCGCTTCAATCACCTTCTCCGTCCCGTGCCCTTCGGCGTCCGGAGCTAAATATTGCGTGAGGAGGATACTGGCGAACAAGGCGACGGGCAGCAACACGAAATAGTAGGGAACCTGACTACCAAGTCTGATGCTCCAGTTCAAGACTTTCAAAAACACTGCTGTGGACAAACCCACAATGAGACCGATCACTGTGGCCAGAATAAACCAACGAAGAATACTGATGAAAATGACCGATTCTTCGGTGAATACTCGTGTCTTCATGTTCTCGATCTTCTCAGGAATGACCGGGTGATGGAGGAAACGGCGGTGCGCACCAGCACCGTCGCGGCCTGAAATGCATCGGGGCGAGTGGCATTTTTGAAGGTCATGACGGGGACCTGTCGACTGCCTGAACCATGTTCCTCCTTAGTCTTCCGCCGGGGGGGCGTCCCCCGACGCCTCTTCCTGCCCTTGGGCCTCGGTGGCTACTCGTCCCCTCGATTCGGCCTCACGCCGGGGCTGCACCGCCAGGACCGGACAGGGTGCCTTTCGGATCACCGCCTCGGCCACGCTGCCGAGGAGAACGTGGCTGAGGCCGGTGCGCCCCCGGGTCCCCATGACGATCAGGTCGACCTGCTCCTCCTCAGCCTCGGCCACGATGACCGCGGCGGGGACCCCCACCTGCACCTTCGCCCGGGCGCGCAGCCCGAGCACCTCGACCACGTGCTGGCGGCGGGCGAGCTCGTCCTCGAGCGATTCCAGGTACCGTTCCTGCTTCCCGGCGGGGAGGGGGACGGGGGTCTCCACCCCCCCAGCCAGGCCACCCGGGCGCACCACGTGGAGCAGGAGGAGCTCCGCCCCAAAGACATCGGCCAATGTAAGGGCATGGTGCCAGGCCCCTTCGGAGACCGGGGAGAGATCGGTCGCCCACAGGATCCGCTGAACTGCGGTCAGGGGGCGGTCCCCCTGCCCAAGGCGGAGGGCGAGGACGGGGACGGGGACATTCCGGAGCACCGCCTCGGTGACACTCCCGAGCAACAGGTGGGCGAGGCCGGTGCGCCCTTCGGTCGCCATGAGGATGAGATCGGCCCGGCTCCGGTGGGCCGCCCAGGCGATCCCGGGGGTCGGCTCCCCCACCTTTACCTTGCACGCGACCGTAAGGAACCGCCGGAGCTCGGCCGGCACGGCGGCCTCCAGCCATTCCCGGAGCTGGTCACGCACCTCCTCCAGGACCTCCACCTGGGTCCGGGCCAGCGTCTCTCCCAGCCGGTGGACCAACTCCACGCCTGGGAGGGCGTGGAAGAGGATGAGCTCGGCCTCGGCCCGCAAGGCCAGCCGGGCGGCGAGGCGGCAGGCGACCGTGGCGGCGGGGGAAAAGTCGGTGGGGACGAGAATCCGGGTGATCCGCGCGGTCGTGCTCAACACTCCCCTCCTGGCTCGGTGCTTCGAGACCACAATTCCCGGTCGGGGCCAGAGCCCTGACCTATCCCAAAAACAAAACGCCCCCCGGGGGCATACGCACCCCGGGAAGGCGTCTGAATTCCTGGTGCACCATCGCGTGTGCCAGAGGTGGGCGGTGCGATTATCCCTACCCCGGCTTCATCCGTCCCTCTCTTCTCTCCTTGGCATCCGTTCAAATTATCGGCCCTCTTCCGAGGATTGTCAAGTCCGAGACGTTGCGATGCCAACCAAGATTCCCTGATCGCCCGGGTCATTCCCGGTTTGCCCCACTGAGAGGAGAGAACGCCCCGCGGGGGGATCGTCGGCGGCTCTCCCGATGACTCCTACCCTCCAACGGCGGGGACAGGCCGGGCTTGCAAGCGCCACCGAGAAACGATGCCGATCCCCGATCCGAAAGGGGGAGCGCGCAGCCTTCTTCCACGGCATCCCCCACGCGTCCTTGATCCCACCATGTGATCCGAGAGCTGCTCCCCCTGGCACCGCCAGACGGAGACTCCACACGGCACCCAAGGGTGGGCTCGAGCAATCCGCTATAATGCCGCACTCGACATGACAGAGACGGATTGTGTACACTCGACCTGGTCTGGAGGCTCTACCGGTCGGATAGCCATGCCCGCGCCTCCGCTTACGCCCGCCTCGCCCTGCAGACGAGAATCGCCAATGGCGAACCTCACACGGCATGGAGTCCGGTGGGAGGGTAGCGCGAAACGGCAGAGGCTCCGGCTCGGGGGTGGATGGCAGGCAGACGCTGGAGAGCATGGACGGATGCAGATGTAATTCGCTCACCTCGATGGGTTCACGCATCGGTGAACATGAGAAGCGATTCCAAAGTGGAAAGGGCCCCTGGGGCGTCTCCTGCGCGGGCCCGATCCCCCAGGGGAACGGTACAGCTCTCCCAGACCCCATGCCGAAAAGGAGAGACACATGAGCGGGCACACGATGGAGACACTGGTGGACAGGCTCGAGAGCCTTGAGCGACAGAGCCGCCGAATGAAAAGGGTGGGGGTGGGGAGCATGGCTCTGATCGCCGCCGTGGTGCTCATGGGGCAGGCCATGCCCAAGCCGATGGCCAAGGTGGTCGAGGCCGAAAAGTTCGTGCTCCGGGATGCCAGGGGAACGGCCCGCGCGTGGCTGGACATGTCCGCCGACTCGGTGAACTTGGCCCTCGCAGACCGGGACGAGCAGAGCCGTGCTTTCGTATACGTTCAGGCCGACGGCACGGCAGGCCTCGCCTTCTTCGACAAGGACCGGGCGCGCCGGGTCGGCCTGTTTGTCTCGGCCGACGGATCCCCAGGACTCAGCCTTGCCGGCAAGGACGGGAACACCCGGGTTCAGGCACACGTGGCGGCGAACGGTCGGCCAGACCTGAGCCTCACAGACACGCACGGGAGACGCATCGGATTGCTCGTGTTGCCCGACGGCACGCCGGCCTTCGGCCTCGCGGACAGGACGATGAAGATTCGTGCCGCGCTCGGACTGGAGCCCGACGGCGGGGTGCGTCTGGTCTTCTCTGATCGAGACGCGAGGGAACGCGCGGAGCTCGCGGTACTGCCCGACGGAACACCGCGACTGAGCCTCATCGGGCATACGGGCAGGCTCGTTTGGCATGGACCGTGAGGAGCCCGCGTCAACAGACCTCCGGCACCGAGAGAACCGTATCGCCGGTCATGCCAGTAACTCTTACTGTCCTCACCATGTAAACCTTACACCTTCACCCCCCCGCGAACGTTCCGGTCACCTCTCACGCTCCTACTGAGGCTTCCGCAGCCAAGCCATGAAGACGAGAGCGGTCCTCCCCCCGGCCGTCCACCCTTCTCCCGGCATGGCATGGAGGTTGCCATGTCTCGTTCTCCTGTGAGAGGGAGTCACCTCGCAGGCCGCAGTGGAATCGGCCATCAGATCCTTGTCTGAAGAAAGGAGGGACGAAGCAAGAGGACATGTGCCGAGACGTATTCTGGAGAGCACAAACTGTTCACGCGCGTCCACGAGAGGAGATCGAGATGAGGCACGTCGCTCTACCAATTCTTGTGACGACCATCGCCACGTTCATGGCAGCCCCGGCCACATGGGCTTCTACCTGTCCGAAGCTCTATGCCCAGTGCCAGGAGGCCTTGAAGAAGAGCCCGAACACCGAGGCCGCGAAGCGCTGTGAGCATGGCATCATGCTTCACAAGCAGGGCAAGCACGACGCGTCAGTTGCCGCGCTGACGGAGGGCCTGGCGAAGCTCGGGGTGAAGGTGGAGAAGAAAATGTAACCAGTGCTCGCCTGCTGAGCAGAGATGGGTTCCATCCCTACGATCACGCACGCCGAACGGAGGTTGACGATGAGAATGCGAACGTGGACCACCATTGTGTTGACCGGGCTCATCGTCGTGGGTCTTCCCCGCCTCGCCCGCGCCCAGGAAAAGCCGCAGGAGACCGAGCGGCAGATGGCGGGGTCCGAAGTGGTCCGCGACGCGGTAGCGGCTGCAATCAGCGACCGCGAGCCGGTAGATGCGAGTCAGGTGTTTTCCCCGACCATTGGGACGATCTATTACTTCACGGCCGTCCGGTCGCCACGCCCACCCACCGAGATCACCCACGTCTGGTACCACGGAGAACGGGAAGTGGCACGGGTCACCCTGTCCGTCAACGGGCCCATCTGGCGCACCTGGAGCAGCAAGCGTATCCTACCGACGTGGACGGGGTCGTGGAGGGTAGAGGCGCTGACGCCGGAGGGAACCGTCCTGGCCTCCCAGGACTTTTCTGTCGAGCCCAGCCCGGTCGCCGAACCTGCTCCGACAGCCCAACCCGCTCCGGTCGCCCAGCCTGCTCCCGCCATGGCGCCCGGCCCGGCCAGCGAGGCAGAGAAGAGATGAGGAGACAACGAACGAGCTTTGATCAGCCGCGGTCTTACAAGAAGGTGTGTTCGAACACGGCGTGAATCCGTGGCGGAGACAGAACGTCGCATGGGCGTCCAGCCCCGAGTGAAGTATCTAGGGACCGCTCGGCCCTCACGCCTGGTTCGGACTCTCCCACAGCCCGACCCGGCCTGGCACCAGAGGCACACATTTGGGGTCCGTGGAACACTCGCGCGTCTTTTCGTATAGTCCGACCTACTACCGAGTCCCAACGCTGATCATGTGGACGGTCACCCTCCTCGTGCCTGTCCTCCTGCTTGGTACGACATCCGCCTGGCCGGAGAGGGTTTTTGGCGTCATCGTCCTCCTCCCCATCGTGGGTGGGATGTGGTGGCACCACGGAAGGCTCAAAAGGCGGGCGTGGACGATCCGCGTCACGAGCGATGGGATTATCGGTGAGTCAATCATCGGGGAGACTACGGGCCTGACCTGGGGAGAGATCGACAGCATAGAGATCCCATCACTGTGGCAGGTATGTCTCGACGGCATGCCTCGGGTCATCCTGCGCTCACGAAACGGGAGGAAGGAATTCATCATCGGGAAAAACTTGCGGGGCTATCACCAACTCGCCCAAATCATCAAGGCCAACACACCCTATTGTTCCCACGATCGGCTATAACAAGGCTCCCCCCCCACGCGACAGCCCTGCCCGGGAGCACCCTCGGGGCCCCATTCACACAATCAGTGATGAGACCAATTGCTTGCGGTCGGAGTCGCACTTCACGTCCACTCGTGATACCGTTGAGACTCTGACCCAGAAAACTCGCCATCAGCTATCGGCTATCGGCAGTCAGCTGTTTTCGGATTCCTTGCTGACGGCTGGCTGCCGACTGCTGAGCCGCTGTTATCGGTCATCGCTGAGGAGTTCCAAGGAGACTGGCACCACGGAGGCGGAGGTTGTCATGAACGAGCCAATGATGGAAACCTTGATGCGGCGGCTCGAGGGCGTGGAGCGGGAGAACCGCCGCTGGAGATGGGCGGGAGCGGTGGCCCTCACCGGGATCGCCGCCATGGCACTGATGGGTCAGGCCGCCCCGAGCAATGTGCCGAAGGTGATCGAGGCCGAGAAGTTTGTGCTCCGGGATGCAGGCGGGAACGCCCGCGCCGTCCTGGCCCTGGGGCCTGACGAATCGGTGGGCCTGGGTCTCTCCGACATGGCCGGCACGGCTCGGGCCTGGCTGTCGCTCGGTCCACAGGGCTCCCCGAGCTTTGCCCTCTTCGATAAGGCGGCCAAGCCGCGGGCCACGCTGCGCCTGTGGCCCGACGGCGTGCCGCGCTTGGCCCTCAACGACAAGGACGGGAACGTCATCTGGAACGCACCCTGACGGGTCCGAGTCCATGCGCTGGACCAATCCGACATTGAAGGCGTCGGCATCCCCGTGGATGCTGAGGGAACCGCAGAGACCGCTCAGAAGGCTCCGCGTGCGGCGGAAACTCGGGGGGGTATCACCGGCGCTCGGGGCGGGGACCGCATACCCTCCCGGGCGCGATCGGAGGCTGATCTTCTTGACAAAGGATAGCCGCTGTGATACCAAGGACGAAATCTGAAGCCCACCCAAAGGGCCGTGTATGGAGCCGCATAACGTTCTGGTCCTGAACCGATCTTTCGAACCCCTTCAGGTGTGTGATGTCCGCCGGGCCATTGTCCTGCTCTTCACCGGTCGGGCGGAGCGGGTCGAGGATACCGCCGATCGCATCTGTTCCCCCTCGGTGGCGCTGCTGATCCCGTCGGTCATCCGCCTCCAACGATATATCCGGAGACCCCCCACCCACGTCCTCTCCTTCAACAAAAAAAACATCCTGAAGCGAGACTGTTACACCTGCCAGTACTGCGGCCGGAACGGCGGCGAGCGCATGACCATCGACCATGTAGTGCCGCGGTCTCTGGGGGGGAAAACGATGTGGGACAATGTGGTGAGCGCGTGCCGGACCTGTAACACCCGAAAGGGCAGCCGGACTCCCCAGCAGGCCGGGATGCGACTCCCGCGGAAACCCGCCAAGCCGATCTCCGCCCTTTATCTGACGATCCTGGCCCAGTCGGCCCGCCATTTGCATGTCTGGCAGAAGTACCTGCCCGCGGAGGCGGTCAGGCCCCTGACAGGCAACGGATTTAGCAAGGAGGTCTATCCATGCAATGGCGACGGGCGATCCCCCTCTCGGCACTCTTAATCCTCTGCGTCCTTACACCCCTGGAAGCTCAGGCACCGGGCTCACTACCGGGCACCGGGTCCGAGGCGAGCGTCCCGGTCGAGGCGCTCCATCAGGTCCAGTCGAGCGATAACCTGCACCTGTTGGCCGCCTATTACTACGGGGACGCCCGTCAGTGGGTCCGAATCCTGGAGACGAACCGGCCCGCCATCCAGAACCCCAGCGTGATCCATCCCGGCCAGATCTTGCGCATCTTTCTCTCCCCCGACTGGACCCCCCCGGAACCGTACGCCAAATGGAAGCACCGAGTCCGCGAGGAGGGTCCACCTGCCACGCTCACCCCCTCGAAGGCTCCCGAGCAGAGTTCCAGCCTCCCCACGCCGGAGGGGGCGTTCTCCCTCCGATACCATGGCAGGAAGGGCCTCGTGGAACGGGCGGAAGTGACGATCGACGGAAATATCTTGCTCCGCCAGGGAGAACAGACGCAGGAGAAGTCCTTTGCTTTGGCCGGCTTGCTCGAATCGCGGATCAACGACGTAACCCCCGAGGGATACTTCGACATCACCGGTCGGACGGTCGACCTGGCGAGCCAGGGGACCCCTGCAGATGCGAAGGCGTTAGATCCGACGACCTTTGGCTTGCCGCCGAAGGGGCAAGGGTTCCGGTGGCTCGTCGATGATCGTCTCCAGCTCGTCAAGGTCCTGGACGGAAACCCCCAGCTAGTCGCGGCCCTTCATAACGTGACCTACCCCGAACGCGCCCTGCGTATCGGCGACGGGTGGGAGACGACCCAGACCGTCAGGACCGTTTTCCCCTCGCCCCTTCTGGTCAAGATCGCCTACGTCCTGAAAGGCCAAGAGCGATTCCAGGAGCAGGACGTACTCCGCCTCGATCTCGAAAGCCAGGGGGAGCTCAAGATTCCCGAGCGCCAGGTCGCGATTACCCTCCAAGGATCGGGATTTGTTTTCATCAGTCGTGCGACCGGCTCGCTGCTCTACCAGGAGACACAGGAAGTTACTACAATCGACAACGGCGCCACCGGGGCGTCCCAGACGGTGACGACCACGAGCAAGCTCACCAACCGCCTGTAAGAAGGGCTGCCCCCAGGGTCCCTTGTCTTTCTCCCGCCTTTCAGCGATAATCCTTCCAGAGCCCGCCACGACGAGGCGCCAGAGGAAAGAAGGATGTCGCTCTTCACCCTTCACTGTCACTTCGAACCCAAAGGAGATCAGCCCCGGGCCATCCAGCAGCTCACCGAGGGGGTCCTGAAGGGGGAGCGGCACCAGGTCCTTCTGGGCGTGACCGGGTCGGGCAAGACCTTTACCATGGCCAACGTCATCACGGCGGTCGAGCGGCCGACCCTGATCATTGCCCACAACAAAACGCTGGCCGCCCAGCTCTACAACGAGTTCAAGACCTTTTTCCCCGACAATGCCGTCGAGTACTTTGTCAGCTACTACGACTACTACCAGCCGGAAGCCTACATTCCCCAGACCGACACCTACATCGAAAAGGATGCCCTGACCAACGAGCACATTGACAAGCTCCGCCACTCGGCCACCCACTCGCTCCTGGAGCGGCGGGACGTGATCATCGTCGCGTCCGTCTCGTGTATCTATGGCCTGGGGTCCCCCGAGGCGTATTACGGGATGATGGTGTTCCTCGAGCAGGGGGGATGGTGCCAACGGGACGAGATGCTTCGGAAGCTCGTCGAGATCCAGTACCAGCGGAACGACTATGACTTTCACCGCGGGACCTTCCGGGTCCGGGGAGATGTGGTGGAGGTCTTCCCCGCCTATGCGGACGCGGCGGTCCGCGTGGAACTCTGGGGGGATGAGGTCGAGGGCCTGTGGGAGATCGACCCCCTGACCGGGACCAAGCTGCAGAAACTCCACCGGGCCCCCATCTACCCCGCCAATCACTACGTGACGCCCGAGGAGCGGCGACAGCGCGCCTTTGCCGCCATTGAGGCGGAACTCGAGGAGCGCGCCACCTGGTTCGAGACACAGGGGAAACTCCTCGAGGCCCAGCGCCTCCGGCAGCGCACCCTCTTTGACCTCGAGATGATGCGGGAGATCGGCACCTGCAAGGGCATCGAAAACTACTCCCGGCATCTCACCGGCCGGATGCCCGGGGAGCCACCCCCGACGCTCATGGATTACCTTCCCAAGGATGCCCTGGTCATCGTCGACGAGTCCCACCAGACGATCCCGCAACTCCACGGCATGTACCGGGGAGACCGCTCCCGGAAAGAGACCCTGGTCACGTACGGGTTCCGTCTCCCCTCTGCGCTCGACAACCGGCCGTTGACCTTCGCCGAGTTCGAGCGGTGCGTGAGCCAGGTGATGTACGTCTCGGCCACCCCCCGCCCGCATGAAATCCACAAAGCCCACGGGCAGGTCGTGGAGCAGATCATCCGGCCAACAGGTCTGATCGACCCCGCGATCGAGGTCCGACCGACGCGGGGACAGATCGACGACCTCATGCACGAGATTCGGGCTCGCGCGGCCAGGGAAGAGCGCGTCCTCGTCACCACGCTCACAAAGCGGATGGCCGAGGAGCTCACCGACTACCTGGCCGAGCACGGAATCCGGGTGCGCTACCTGCACTCGGACATCAAAACCCTCGAACGCAACGAACTCATCCGCCACCTGCGCCTGGGGAAGTTCGATGCCCTGGTCGGGATCAACCTCCTCCGCGAGGGGCTCGATATTCCCGAGGTCTCCCTCGTCGCCATCCTCGATGCCGACAAGGAAGGGTTTCTGCGCTCGGCCGGGTCACTGATCCAGACCATGGGTCGCGCCGCCCGCAACGTGGAAGGCAAGGCGATCCTCTACGCGGATATCACGACCGGCTCGATGGCGGAGGCCTTGCAGGAGACGATCCGACGCCGGAGCCTTCAGATGGCGTACAACGCACAACATGGCATCACACCCGAGACCATCACCAAGCAAATCAGCGACGTGCTCGCCTCTATCTACGAGCGGGATTACTACACGGTCCCCGCGCTGCCCGACGAGGAGCGCACGAAATACATCCCCCGGGAGGAGATTCCGGCGTTCATGGCCTCGTTGGAGAAACAGATGAAGCAGGCATCCAAAAAGCTCGAGTTTGAGCGGGCCGCCGAGCTTCGGGACCAGATCCGCGACCTGCAGCGCCGCATGCTCGGCATCATCGACAATTAAAGCCGTACAGCAATAAAGCGAGTGCAGACAGTACAGAGGGTGCTTTTCCTCTCCCGATCCTCCGCATGCCAGGAAAGAAACATGAGCCCCGCGGAAATCAGTCAGTTACCCCTCCAAAGGTGTCCGGTACCTTTAGTTTCCATCCAACCTCTTTAAATTATTGGCTTTATTTGTAAGGCCCGGGTCTACGACGCGCGGGCTAGACCTTTGAGCCCAGAGGCCTATCCCGCTCGCGTCGCATCAGGCCCTCGCCGCCTTGCCTTGATCCCCCAGCCCGAGCTCTCCCGTTTCCGCCGAGCCCCGACGTCCCCCCTGGGGGGTTGTGCTCCCCTTCAGGTGTCCGTCAAATCGGGCGTAGCACCGGCTGACCCCATTCTTCGGCGGCGAGCCACCGTAGCCGCCGCGCTACTCAGGGAGGAGTGGCATGAGAAGGCGGAGGAGCACGGCCACCGCTATGAGGGCCAGCGCGAGGTAGGCACTTGTCCGGCGGACATGTGGGAACCTCCGATTCAACAAGAAGACCTGTGCGTAATTGGGGGACATAATACGTATTTTTCAGGAGGTCGTTTCGATGAAATCAATATTATGTCCCCTGAATCAACGGCCCTACAACCCACATTTCCTCCAGACGATCTAACTTTGCTCCTTGATCTCTTCAGCGAGTGTCCCAAACACTTCCTTGACAAAACAGGTTGACGCTAAGACGGTTCCTAGCTTCGGAAATGGAGCAAGAGAGGGATACTTGTATGTTAGCGCTTCGCAGAGTATTCCGCCTAGCCCAGCAAAGGCTATTTCTGACAGAGTCTTGTCAATTGGCTGGCCATGGCGCGCGAGGTGTATGAACCCCCTTGTCCCTGCGACTAGGTAATCCGCTGCTCTCACGAGAGGTTCGACCTTCGAGGAGGCAAACCGAAGATCTTCAACCTTCTCAAACCCTGCCTTAAACTTACGCCCGTCCTTCATCTGGATTACTGCCGGATTCCCTTTCCTCTGCTTCAACAAATTGAAAATGTACTCATAAGCGGGCTCGAATACAGGTGTTTCGTCGTGGATGATGACACACACGCCCGGGACATCGAGTTCGACATGTTGAATGGCGCCGACGACCAAGGCGAAGTTGAGCGTATCCATCGCGCGAAGAACGCCCTGACCCGCCTGCGCCTCCGACAGCATCTCTGCCTCGATTTCAGCAAGTACTCCTTCGATTCTTTCGGCCAAGTCTGGACGACCCCTGTGGAGGAACTCATCACGCCAGTCCAGGACGTTCTGCCGCATCAACTGGCCGTCCTTTGCTCGGTACGCCCGGGCGAACGCATCGATAAGGTGACTGCCAGCATCATAGAAGACTTGTGCCTGCTCCTGCCTGAGTTCGGGGTCCCAGGTTTCCTCATTGGGTATTCTGGGATTGTATGCAGGGTCAAAGAACGTGTCCACGATCCTGCAACATGCAGAATACCGCTTCTCCGCCACATACATGAACGGAATGCAGCCCGCCTGCCCCACGGCAGAACAGACTGCACGAATAAACTGCTTGCCGTGCGTATGCTTAATTAGCTGTGAACCCTTCACTTCACTCGTTGAAAATCCGTATTTTCGCTCCAAATTTCCCACGCGTACTTTGGCATCCCATCGCTTCTCGTTAGACACCCACCAGCCCCCTTCGATAAAGACCGGCTGTGCTGGGTCGAGCAGATTGGGTCCTGTATTTCCCGTCTCATCCAAAAATAGAGTGCCCTTATAAGTCATTGCCGACCCAGTGGTTTGCTGTGCCGGGCTAACTAGAATTAGACAGAGCTGTCTAGTTCCCCGAACACTGCGGTTTCCTGCAGCCTATCTTCTTGACTCCGAATCGAAATAGCATCGCATCCTTTCGAATCCAAAGAGAAGTAAGTATTATGTCCCCCGAATTCCCCCCCGAAAGGCCTACGATAACCTGCTTGAGTCACTTCTCACTCATCTGATGATGCAAAACGTCTAAGCTCACGAATTGCTGGTGACAGTATATGTCATTACACGTCTCATACCGCCGCCCTATCTGTTGGCGGCAAACCCAAATTCGTATATCCTGTCCCCGGAAATGCCCCAAGATGGAAGATGACATCTATCCGGAGGATTGGGATGAAGCCGAACCACTGATTTCCTTCAGCTTGGCCACCACATCTTCCTTGATCTCTTGAAGCTCCTTTTGCGCTACGAAGCCCCCAATTGCGTTGACCTCTTCCAGGATTTGAAGAAAAAACAGGATGCTTGCGGTTAATACTGGCCTCGCCCACTTGTCTCCAGGGAGGAGCTTAAGTAGAAATCCGTTCTTCGGATCCCAGAACATGTGGTCGAATAAATCGGTGGCATGGACCGCCCGGGATCCGAGGCGAAATGGAAGGTCGTAGGCTGATTGCAGACTAACTTCACGCATTGCTTCCTCGATCCTGCGACCGTGCCAGGCCGCAGCTTCGTACCGTTTCTTAAACTCTTCCTCCGGCATACGGGCTTTCGCCTCGTCGACCCGCTGCCGAACCAGAGTCTTCTCTTCGTCGGAAAACATCCCCTTGAGGCCAGGATTCTGTTCCGTCGCGTTCATCAACTTCTGGTCTTGGATGATTATAAAGTCGACGTACTGCCGTGCCCGGCCCTCACGATCATCCATCCCGAGGTATTTGATATGCGCGAGGATCTCGGAGAGCGTCCGAAGAAGGGCCTGGGCATCTTCACATAGACC
>JBHIAH010000020.1:0-37085 GCA_046758505.1 Methylomirabilales bacterium (SeqCode)
CCTCGGGGATTGTGTCCCCTTTTGAGGTGTCCGTCAAATCGGGGGTAGCTCAGACCCCTTTAACTTTCGAGCATTCTGCTCGACGATAAGAATGGTGGTTCCTTCCTGATTAATTTCCCTCAGGGAAAGGCTTCATCGCCTGGGGCATCACTCAATGGGTGCCTGTTGGATGTCCAGTACCTTGACCTCGTAGTGGAGGGTCCTGCCAGCCAGGGGATGGTTGAAGTCCAGCACAACCGTTTGGTCCTTGATCTCTGCCACCCGGGCGTGAAATACGCTGCCGCTGGCATCCCGGCCCCGGACATGTGCATCGACGCGCAATGCATTCTGCGCGTCTTGCGGCACCTGCTCCTTCTTCACTTCAATAAAGGCCTGCTGGTTGATCATGCCATAGCCTTCTTCTGGGCTGACCGTGACTTGCTTACTCTCACCAATCGCCATTCCCTCTAAGGCCTTTTCCAGTCCCGGGATAATTTGCTGGAATCCATGAAAATAGGTCAACGGCGAAGCACCGACATTGCTATCCATCACAGCGTTGTCTTCCAGCTTGAGGATATACTCGATGGACACTTTCATACCTGGGGAAACCTTCATCTCGTGTTCTCCTGCATTGCCTTGCAGGCTTCGGCTTCCACGGCCATTTCCAGAAAACCAAAAACCCTGGAGCGACCTTCCCCCTTGCCGAAGACACGCTAAAAAAGGACCCGCAAAGGCTTGCGAAGTCTCTGGGGGCTGTGAAAGTAATCAAAAGGGCGGTCCGTCGCCCGTGCCCTGTAACCATACAGGCAACCCGCTCTGGCGTCAAGGTTACGTGAGGTTGACTCCGGGGGGCAGAAAAGGTGTGAGGGACCTTTTTCTTATTTATATAGCTTCGGCCCGTGCACGTACGGTAATCCCGCAACTCGGTATCTAAAATGAGCTCCGTGTTGCGGCAAGGGAGTCAGTCAGGATTCCCGCATTGGGCCATATCCTCCGGGAAGAAGGGCGACAAGGTTTGATTCGGGCACTCGGTCCGTTGGACCTTGGCACGCTAGGCATGCGGACCACGAAGGGTAAGGGATCTAGGCTGGAAGTAAAAGCATAAAGTCGCTGATCGTTTGGGTGGCATCGGTGGTTCTCTTGCGTAGCTTTTTCTGTTCAGCAGTCAATCATGCATTTAGCCTCCTTCCTCTCCCCTTTCCACCGGCAGGCATCCCGGCGTTCCCCACGACGGCCACTCGGCCAACCAGCTTTGGAACGCACCGCTAAAGGACTCCAGCGGATGGTACCGCGGGCTGTAATCAATGCTCTGGCTGCCGAGGTTGGCGATCACCGCCCTCGGATCCAAGATCATAATCTCATCGCTTGCCAGGAGGACGACCGGGTAGAGGTGGCCCTCCATGTTCGCGATCTCCAGTCTGCCCTCAAGCTGGAACTGCAGGCCGGACGGGTAGAATATGCGATACTGATGCCTTGCTTCGCCGACCTTCGAGTCATTCATGCGGATGCCCTCCATCGCAAGGATTCATCGTGCAAATTTGCAAGATGTGGGCCATTCCGGCAATCTCGGGCAGGTGGAGCAGGGGAACTGTCCCGCGCCTAGGGGGATTCCGGGGACACAATACTGATTTCTGCTTGACTCCCACGTGGCCAGTCTCATACCTTTGGCGCATGGCTCGGATTTCCAAAGTTGTAGTGCCTGGTTCGAGCAAAAGCGCCCCCTGAAAATATGTATTATGTCCCCTGAATTTCCTCCATGTCCCCTGAATTTCCTCCTTAAGTGGAACAGGATCACTTCTGCGTGACCACTGAGCGATGCCGGAGATCGATCAAGCACTCATTGATGAAACGTGGCGGCGGATCCGAGGGTACGATGCTGCGACGGCCGTTGCCGAGGCGCAACGCTTCGCGCGGGAGCAACCCGCGGTCCTGGGTTTTACGCGCGAGTTTCTCCGCGAGTTCGACGAGGGGACGCGGGGAACAGCCCTGGGGTTTGCCTACCTCCTTTTTCAAGCGACAGAGACGGCCCGTGGGGCACCGCTTCCCTCCCTCCCCCCCGAACAGATCGAGGAACGGTCGGCCATCAATACCGAGTGGCTAGATGACCTGGAACGGGTCGAATCTGCCCCCCTGCAGTGCTGGCAGGATCGCCTCCCGACATCGCCGGTTGCGCTCCATATCGTCCGGGCGTACGCGCCGCGCCGCGAGCACGAGGAGGGGAGCGAGCGACGGAGACGCGCCCATCTCTTGGTCTTCCTCATCACGCTGCTCGACGCCTGGGCGGGGACGCAGGGGAACTCACCGTCGCTCTAGCGCTGCGGCGATCCGGGCCCGGAGGCCCGCGTCTCGCGAAAGACGAGCAGGCTCAGTCCCAGCAGGCCGATGAGGTTGGGGATGGCCATGGCCCCGTTGAGGGTATCGGCGATGTCCCAGACGAACTTGACCCCCGCCACATCCCCGGAGAAGACCGCCCCCAGGACGATAACCCCGCACCAAACCCAGCGGTAGGGGAGCGAGACCCAGACGCCGAAGAGGTAGTCGGTGCACTTCAGGCCGTAGTATGACCAGGCGAGGAGGGTGGAATACCCGAAGGTGATCGAGCCGAAGGCCACGATCCATCCTCCCACGGGGCCCAGGACCTGGCCAAAGGCGTTCGCGGTCAGGGCGGTGCTGGTCAGCCCGCTGGTCCACGCGCCGGTGAGCACGATCGCCAACGTCGTGATCGTGTTGATCAGCAGCGTATCAATGAAGACCCCGAGCATGGCGATGTGCCCTTGCCGGATGGGGTCCCGCGTCTGCGCTGCCGCGTGGGCGATGGAGGCGGTCCCGAGCCCCGCCTCGTTCGAGAAGATGCCGCGGGCGACGCCGTACCGTAAGGCCTGGGCCACCGCCGCCCCGGCGAATCCTCCGACCGCGGCCTGGCCGGTAAAGGCCGTCCGAAAGATGAGGGCAAAAGCTTCAGGCACCGCGCTGATCCTGAGCAGGATGATGATGACCCCCCCGACGAAGTAGATCACGCACATCACCGGGACCAAGATCTCGGCCACCTCCGCGATCCGCTTGATCCCCCCGATGATGACCAGATAGGTGAGCACGGCGAGCCCAAGGCCGCTCAACCATAGAGGGATGCCCAGCTCGGTGCGGAACACCAGGGCCACCGAGTTGGCCTGCACCATGTTCCCGATGCCGAAGGCGGCCACGGCTCCGAAGAGGGCAAAGAGCCATCCGAGCCACGGCGCACCGAGGCCGTTCTTCAGGAAGTACATGGTCCCTCCGGCCATGGTCCCATCGGGTTCCCGCTCCCGGTACTTGACGCCCAACATGGCCTCGGCGTATTTGGTGGCCATCCCCACCAGTCCCGTGAGCCACATCCAGACGGCGGCCCCCGGACCGCCCAGGGCGATGGCGGTGGCGACGCCGGCGATGTTGCCGTTCCCCACCGTCGCCGAGATCGCCGTCATGAGCGCCTGAAAGGGAGTAATGTCCCCGGCCCCGAGCTCTGCCTTGTCCTTGCGGAAGGCTCCGCGCATGGTGAGCCGCCACGCGTGGCCAAAGCGTCGGGCCTGGACGACCCTGGTCCCGATGGTAAGCCAGATTCCGGTCCCGATGAGGAGGATCATCATCGGGGGTCCCCACACGAAGGCGTTGATGACCCCGATCAGATCGAAGATTGCTTGCATGGCCGTTTATCTCCGTCGTGAAGTTGCGGCCGCCACGAACCCTCTGCCGTCCCCTATCCCCGACGTGCGCCACCGGGGAGCGGGAACTGCTCAACGCGAATCCACCCGATACCCTGCCTCCTGCCAGGCCTGGAAGCCCCCCACGAGCACGGCAACCGCAGGGAAGCCCCTTGCCTGCGCTGCGGCCGCCGCCCGGGCGGCCGACTTCTCCTCAGGTCAGGTTCAGTAAAAGACGAGTGACGTGCCGGCGGGAAGTCCGCCTAGCCATACCTCGAACTCGGTGAGGGGGAGGCAGATTGCCCCGGGGATGTGGCCGCGGGCGTAGACCGATTCCCGCCGGACATCGACGAGGAGCAGCGTATCCCCTCGGTCGAGGTGCGCCTTCACGGTTTCGGGGCCAGGCGCGCGATCTGATGTTCTTCCATGCCCCGAGGCTAGCTTTAGGGTTTCTGCTTGTCAATGGTTCGTCACGATTCTCGCGTGGTGAGATTCCTACCACCGCCACGCCACCCCGACTCCTGTAAAGTAATCGGGGTTCTTCGCATTGAACACGCCCACCCCGGCGCGCGCGTCCAACTGCAAATCGTCATTGATGAGATAGGTCAAGCCACCATCAAAGAAGCTCGCATTTGGGCCCCCCTCGCTCTCGGGTACACGACCAAAGTATTCGACGAATGCGCCCCACGTCTCGGTCAGCGCGAAGCCCAGGACCAGGCTTCCCGAGAACTGGTGGAAGCGCTCGTCAGCCTCACTGGCGAAGCTGTACGTGAGATTCGACCCCAGCGAGAATCGCTCCGAGAGATCCCAGGCCGACGCGAGCGTCACCTCGGGCTGGGGGTCGTCCTCGCTGAAGTCGTCATCCCCGGTTGGGAGCGTGGTCGCGACGATGACGGCCACGGCGGGCCGAGTCAGCTCGAACCGCTCCGAGCTCTCCACGAGCTTGACCTTGACGCCGAGCGACGTATCCTCGAACCCGTGCGCGTCCGCATCGTGACTGTCGAGCCAGACATGGGAGTTGCCGGCGAGCCGAAGCTCAATCCGTGGCCCGAGGCCCACGCGGAGTAGCAACTCACCCAGGGCATGTTTTTTCTCATCCTCGCGCTTCGAAAAGGTGTACCCGGCTTCGAGCTGCCATCGTCCGGGTGGGACGGTCTCGGTGCTTTCGGTGAAGTCGGGCCGGTCGGTGACGAGCGGCTCCGCTTTGGCCTCGGGCACGATGCCCCATCCTGGCGGGCCCAGCAGGATCAGTGCGGTGCAGGTCCATGCATACCCGCGCGTCACGTTCAGCGTTCCTCCGAGCTCGGCAATGCGCCATCCGCTGCAAGCGAATGGGGGGCGCGGTTTCGATTATCGCCTTGCGTATCCGTCGTGCTGCAGGCGCCAGAGGCGGGCGTAGAGACCCCCCTTGGTCAGGAGCGCCTGGTGAATCCCCTCCTCCACCAGCTCGCCGTGGTGGAGGACGAGGATCCGGTCCGCCGCCGCCGCGCTGTTCAGCCGGTGGGCGATGATGAGGAGGGTCTTGCCTCGGGTCAGATCGCGGAGCCGGCGGGAGAATGCCGCCTCGGTGGCCGGATCGATGCTCGAGGTCGCCTCGTCGAGGATCAAGATGTCGGGGGCGTAGGCGAGGGCTCGGGCGAGCCCGATGAGCTGCCGCTCCCCCATCGAGAGGGACGCCCCGCGCTCGGAGAGGCGGGTGGCGAGGCCGGCCGGGAGACGCTCGATCACCGGTGAGGCGCCGGCGAGGTCGAGGGCGCGCTGGGCCGCCTCTGGGCTCACCCGCTCGCCCACGTGAAGATTCGCGGCGATGCTCGCCGAAAAGAGAAAAGGGTCCTGGGGAATGAGGCCGATCCGTCGGCGGAGTGCGGTGAGGTCCAGCTCCCGGATATCCCGTCCATCCGCCAGGATGGCGCCCCGGTCGATCTCGTAGAGGCGCGTGAGGAGGTTCACCACCGTGCTCTTGCCTGCGCCGGTGGCGCCGACCAGGGCCACCCGCTCGCCCGGCTGAATCGTGAAGGAGAGCCCCTTGAGGACGGGCTCTCCGGAACGATAGGCAAACCAGACCTCCCTGAACTCGATCGCTCCCTGGAGCGAACGTGGGTGATGCCCGTTCCCGTCGTGCTCCGGCGACTCGTCCAACAGGTCGAAGATCCGCTCGGACGAGGCCATGGCCGACTGCATGACGTAATACTTTTCGCTGAGATCCTTGATGGGGGTGAAGAACCGTTGGAGGTACTCCAGGAAGGCCACCAGGACGCCCAAAGTGAGGGCCTCCTGCACCACCTGTCCCCCGCCGACCCAGATGATGAGTCCCAACCCGATGGCGGCGATCACCTCCACCGCCGGATAGAAGAGGGCGTAAAAGAGAAGCGCCAGCAGTGTCGCCTCCCGGTGCTCGGCGTTCACGCCGGCAAAGCGGGTGGCCATGGCCTCTTCTCGCCCGAAGGCCTGGATCACCCCCATCCCGTTCAGGCTCTCCTGGAGGAAGGCGTTCAGCCGGCTGAGCTTCTGCCGGATCAGGCGGTACGCCCCCCGCGCCTTCTTTTGAAAGAGAATGACCACGCCGATCAGCAGGGGGAGAATCGTAAAGGCGATGAGGGATAGTTTCAGGTCGAGATAGAGCATTGCCGCCACGATGGCACAGGCGGTGAGGAGGTCCCCGAGGGCGCTGACCAACCCGCTGGTGAACAGCTCTTTCAGGTTCTCGACGTCCGAGGTCACGCGGGTGAAGATCCGGCCGCCGGGGTGTGCGTCGAAATAACGGAGGGAGAGGCGGTTGAGATGGCGGAAGAGTGCGAGCCGCACGTCGGTCATGATCCGCTGCCCAGTCCAGTGCGTGCACCAGAGGAGGCCGTATCGTACCGCACCCTCGGCGGCCAGCACGCCCAGGTAGAGGAGGGCAAGCCCCCAGAGCCCTTGCAGGCGGGCCGGGACGATGTAGCTGTCGATGGCGACCTTGAGAAGGTACGGGCGGATGACCTCGAGCCCCGAGGCCAGGACGAGGAGGGTTGCCGAGCCGGCCAGGGCCGTCCGATAGGGGATGAGGTACACGAGGAGGCGTTTCATCAGCCGGGCGTCGTACGCCCGTCCAACGATCGTCTCCTCTTCGTGTCGCACCATGCTCGCCATCCCGTTTCGTGACCTCGCTAACGCATTTCAGAATTGAGCATTAAGCAGTGAGCCTTGAACTCTCAATCCTCGATTCTGAATTCTGAGCTATGAACCCTGAACCCTGAACTTTGCTCTCAACTCTGACCTCTGAGCCCTCAGCCCTCAACTCTCAACTCTGGACTCTGGACTAGATGGTACTCGTCCCAGAGGCGGGCGTAGACCCCTGCACGGTTCAGGAGCGTTCGGTGGTTTCCCTGCTCCACCAGACGCCCACGGTCCAGGACCAGAATCACGTCGGCCGCCTCGATGCTCGGCAGGCGGTGCGTGCTCACCAGAATCGTCCGCCCCCGGAAATGGGCGCGGAGGCGTTCCAGGATGATCCCCTCGGTCTCCGCGTCCACACTGGAGAGCGCATCGTCGAGGATCAGGATCCGGGGATTCGGGGCCGCGGCCCGGGCAATGGTCACCCGCTGCCGCTGCCCGCCGGAGAGGGTCACCCCCCGTTCCCCGACGACGGTTTCGATGCCGTCCGGTAACGCGGCGACCTCCTCTTCCACGGCGGCGAGGAACAGCGCGTGCTGAATGGAGGCCTCTTTCGGATCTTCGAGGCCAAAGGCGATGTTGCTGCGCAGCGTGTCCGAGAAGAGAAAGCCCTCCTGCGGGACATAGCCGATCTGCCGCCGCAGGACAGGGATGGAAAGCCGGGTGATATCGATCCCGTCCAGCACAAGCTGTCCCTCCGGGACCTCGCGCAGGCGGGGGAGCAGGCCGAGGAAGGTACTCTTTCCACCGCCGCTTGGCCCCACGAGGGCCACGAAGGCTCCGGCCGGGATCGAAAGGGAGAGGTGGGAGAGCGCCGGGGGGCCGCTCCTGTTTCCATAGCGAAAGGTGAGGTCTTTCGCCTCGATCTCGCCTCGGACCGTCGTCGGATGGATTGGCTGGGGGTATTCGCGGATCGCCGGCTCCTCCGCGAGTGTCTCGCCGATCCGGTCGAGCGCCACCTTGCCCCGCTGCCAGAGGCTCACGATCCAGGCCAGCGCAATGGTCGGCCACATCAGCATCCCGAGGTACGCGTTGAAGGCCACCAGCTCCCCGAGCGTCATCTGCCCCGAAGCGACCTGCTGGCCGCCGATCGCGAGGACCAGGACTACGCCGATCCCGCCGGCAAGAGTAGTCAGCGGGTAGTAGATGCCTTCGAGGCGCACCACGCGCATCTCCTCGGCCAGGTACGCTTCGCCCTGGTCGTGGAACGCCGCGTTCAGGGCGTCCCCCAAGGTGTAGGTCTTGATGAGGCGCATCCCGGTCACCGCCTCTTGCACCTGGCCACACAGCTCCTGGTAGCGGGCCTGGGCCCGGTGGAGTGCGGCCTGCATCCGGTGGCGGAGTTTTGTGAGGGTCCAGAGGAGGACGGGCAAGGGGGCCAGGGCATACAGGGTGAGCCACGGGTTGAGGTGGGCCATGAGCGCCACGGCAGAGACCCCCACGATAGCCGTGGTGGAGAGGTGCAGCGGTCCCGCCCCCAACAGCATCCGGAGGACACTCATATCCTGGGTCGCCCGGGCCATGAGGTCCCCGGAGGGGACCCGGTCGTAGAAGCTTCCGTCCAGGCGGAGCCACTGGCGATAGAGGCGATTGCGGAGGTCGTACTCGAGCTGACGCGATATCCCCACGATCGTCCGCCGGGCGAGGAAGCGGAAGATACCCTGGAGCAGCGTGAAGCAGAGCAGGGCGGTGGCGAAGAAGAGGAGGGTCGTGCCCGCGGGCCGCTCCCGCAGCCGATCGATGGCCTCTTTGAGGATCCATGGGATGGTCAGGCCAAAGCCGCTCGAGCAGAGGACGGCACCCAGACCGAGCAGGAGGAGCATGCGGTAGGGACGATACAATGCGAGGATTTGTCTCATGTTTCGCTCTTGTAACAGAGGCGGGATCGGTAGTCAATGATGGGGCGCGCGCGTGCTTCCCTCGCCGATGGAATGGCACTTGAGTGTGCCGATGTCAGAGGGCACTAGTTTTGGCTTTAGGCAGTACGCAAGTGAAGGGGTCAACGGGGCAACGGGGGCGTCCTGTGTCCGAACAAAAGGTCTCTGAAGCTTTCGTAAACATCCCGGCGGGGACCCCCATAATGAATCTCGATGCTAGACTCCTCGTGGTTGATCCGGTAAATGATGCGATACCTGCCGGTGCGGAGGGACCGGAAGTTTCTCAACTCAAACTGAAGTTCCCTGCCTATCAGGGGGTCTTTCGTGATGTCCCTCATCCCTGCTCGGACGACGGCCTTGATCGTCGGATGGAGCTTTTTGATGATGCGTGAGGCCTCGGGGGTGTAGCGGACCCGGTAGGTCTTCATCCTTTCCCGAAAACCTCTTCGTGGCTGATCCAGCGGCCGGCCCGGGCCTCCCGGAGGGAGCGGCGGAGGGACGCCATCGCGTTTTCATCGCTTAAGATGTCGATGGTCTCCAAGAGTCCCTCGAACTTTTCCACGCTGAGGAGGACAGCCGCCGGGACACCGTTCTTGGTGATGGCGACGATGTCATCCTTTGCCTGGAGGTCCCTGATCAGGTCGAGAAGCCGATTCTTGGCTTCCGTGATGGGGATGAAGCGGTCCACCTCTTTCATGATCACCTCCGTGGGGAGCGGCCATTTTTATGGCTAGTATACTGGTTTGTTCCGCCCCCGTCAATATGAAATCCCCTTGGGAGCCCTCTCTGAAGAAAGTGCGATTTGGGCTTGACAAAGGGGGTACCTGTTGCGTCAAATTGGGGCAGCTCTAGGCGACCCTTGGGGTTGTCGCAGCGGTGTTCGACAGATCAGGGGAAGAATTAGCTTCCCATAGGCGGTAGGAACATGGACCTGGGGTAATCAGAGCCCCCGGCCCACCTGCGACACGATCGACGGCGCACCAAACACTCAGACGCCTTCTCGGGCGTAGCATGGCCCGGGAAGGCGTTCTGTTTTTTCGGGAGGGTCACCCGCTAGCGCGGACTTGCTTGTAGCATGAAAGGAGCGTGGATTATCTCCTGTATAAATCACCCGTTTGATGCAACGGGATATTACAAAGGAGGTAGACAATGAAAGTGAGTAAGGGGATGCGGAGAGATTGGCTACCCCCTTCCCTGGGGATCACATTGATGCTTATTCTTGTTGGATGTGGAGCGGGGAAAACCTTGGTGATGAAACCACCAGAAACCAAGCTGCGTGTCACTTCAGTAAGTTTTTCCGAGGGAAACTCGACAATCGCTGTTCCAGCGGAAGCCAAGAAAGCGTTCGAAGAGAAGCTCGCTGAGTTACTTTATGAAGAACAAAAAGAAGCAGACGAATATGAAAAAGAAAAAAATGGAGAAGGGGCATTCAAAATGGGAGATGACCTTAAGATCAAGTATCGTTTCGTTCAGTACGACAAAGGGGACCGATTTACTCGCTGGTTCTGGGGTGGTATTGGCAATGCGGGGGAAGGGTCACTAACTATTGAAGTTAAGTACTTCGATGTTACTGACAAGGAGCTTGCCACAATCCAGTCAGAGGGAAAGATCAGCAGTGGCTTTTTTGGCGGCGCTATTAATTTTGCCGTCGGGAAGGCCGCAGAGGAAATCGCAGAATATACCGTACAGAACTTTAAGTAATACGAGAGGACAGGCGAGGACGCGGGGAAGAGAGGGCAACCACAGAGTCTGGTGCACTACCTTCACGCTTTGACGGCCCCTCATTCACCGCAGGCAGTGCTGACAAAGGATAAGCCCCGTGGTGTGACCGGTCAGAGGGATGCAAAGGGATGGGGTCAAAGGGATGGGGTCAAGTCTGCTCTTGACTCATCCTTGCAGGAGCTTCAGTATCCTGAGGGACCGTGCAGCGTTGTCGTCTCCTCCCTATCCAAGGGTGGTCTTGGACGGGGACCTCAAGCAACCACAGTGGCAGCCTTCTCAGGCCGTCATGCTTCCATTGTCGGCCGGGCGCTTCACACGGGAGCAACCAGAGGCTAGAGAAGTTAGGCAAGTCTGACACTCACCCTCTCTTTGACTTCCGTTGCTTTTTCCAGCAGTATGCTTCCGGAGTTATGTGAGGCGAAAGCGGAAAAGGGGAAAGGACGGGAGGGCGAGCGATGGGAGAAGGGAAAGGAAAGCACCCGCGACTACTTCAGGACTTTCAGCAACGGTTTCCCCGGGTGTGGGAAGCGCACGTGAAGCTGCGGGAGGCCTGTGACCAGGAGGGACCCTTAAGTTCCCGGGAACGGGAGCTCATCAAGGTGGGGATCTCGGCAGCGCTGCGGCGGGAAGGGGGGCTCATCGCGCACATTGATCGGGCCCGGCAAGAGGGGGTCAGTCCGGAAGAAATTTACCAGGCCATCCTTGTGGCTATATCCTTGACCGGCTTTCCCACTACGTTAGCCGCCTTTGGCATTGCGCGAGACCGACTCGCAAGCTCCTGAGAGCGGGCCCTCAGCTCTCAGCAATCGGCTGTCAGCTATCAGCTTCGGGACCCCCGGGCGGACTGCCGACGGCTGACTGCTGATAGCTCCTACGGGGCGTCGTACGCGTCGATTCCTGCGAGGATCCAGCCTGTTTCGGCTGCTTCGCGGCTCTGGAGCAGTTGCTGCCCTGCGGCGCAAAGATCCTGGGGATCTGCCTGCTCGCCACCGGCACCGTGGCAGGCGGAGCAATCAGAGAAATGATCGGCAACGCGCCGAGAGGTCACTTCGAGCACATCGGATGTCACCGGTACTCCTCCCAAGAACTGGGGCTTAAAGTGCAAGGTTTGTTCCAAAGACGGAAAATTGGTTCTGCGGGTTCCTCCAGGTGGACGCACCGAAAGGGCAGGGATGCGGCGAAAAATTTCCTTGTCGAGCGAGAGGACATGGAATAGTCTAAGATTCTGAGATGGGGCTCAGATCGAGCGAAGCCGTCGTTATTGGAGGCCATAATCTCGGGGAAGCGGACCGGATCGTCGTCTTTTACGCCCGAAGCTACGGCAAGGTCCGGGCCGTGGCGGCGGGCGCGCGGCGGATTCGGAGCCGATTCGGTGGAAGCCTCGAGCTTTTCACCCATGGCCGGCTTGTCTATTTTGAGCGGCCCAACACCGATCTGCACCGCCTGAACGAATTTGCCATCCGACAACCGTTCCACGGGCTTCGAAGCTCCTTGGGCCTCCTGACGGCCGCCTCGGAGGTGGCCGAACTCGCCGGAATCACCGGGATGGAGGGAGAGGGGAGCGATGAGCTCTTTGCCCTGATCGTCGGGACCCTCGGGGGGCTCAATGCCGGGATGGAGCCGGCGCTGCTCCTTCGGACCTTCGAGATCCGACTCCTCAAGACCGTCGGCTATCTCCCCGAGCTGGAGAAGTGTGTCCGGTGTCGGGGAACACTGCGCGAGGGTGTGCAGAGTTTCGGGCTGAATGAGGGGGGTCTTCTCTGTCCCGCCTGTCGGGTGGAGGCTATAGAGACCCTGGCGGTCTCGCGGCCGGCGTTGGGGTTCCTCAGAATGGCGCTCAGGCGGGACATGGACCTGAGCCGTGTTGCCCTGGATCCCGAGGTCCCGAAAGAGCTCCGGTCACTCCTGCAGACCTTTTTGGAATTCAAGCTGGGGCGCAGGATCCGCTCGGCCCGTTTCCTTGCCGGCATTCCGGGCTTTTCCCTTGACACCTGATCGTCCCATTGAGTAAGCTCAATCCCAAATTTCATGGGGACTTGGGCCTATCCCGGTCTCCTACCTGCCCCCCCGGGGGACGGGAGTTCCCCGGAGAATTGCTGCCCGACGCAGGGGTACCCACCTTTGCCGGGCATCCTGCTCGGAGGGAGGAGGATGAATTACCAGGACGTCGTCATCGGGCTCGAAGAGTACTTTGCCAAGAAAGGGTGTGTGATCCAGGAACCGTACGATATCGAGGTGGGGGCAGGCACCATGAACCCGGCCACGTTCCTCCGGGTGTTAGGGCCCGAGCCCTGGAATGTTGCGTACGTAGAGCCCTCCAGGCGTCCCACCGATGGACGGTATGGGGAAAACCCGAACCGGCTTCAGCACTATTATCAGTTTCAGGTCATCCTCAAGCCCTCGCCCGATGACATTCAGGAGATTTATCTCGACAGCCTCCGGGTTCTCGGCATCGATCCCCTGAAGCACGACATCCGCTTCGTGGAGGACGACTGGGAATCGCCCACCCTGGGGGCGTGGGGTCTGGGTTGGGAGGTCTGGTTAGACGGGATGGAGATCACGCAGTTCACCTACTTTCAGCAGGCGGGGGGGATCGACCTCAAGCCGGTATCCGGCGAACTCACGTACGGCATCGAGCGGATCGCCATGTATCTGCAGGGGGTGGACAGTGTGTACGACCTGGAGTGGGTCAAGGGGGTGACCTACGGGGATGTCCACCATCGGGGAGAGGTGGAGTGGTCGGTGCACAATTTTGACGAGGCGGATACGCAGCTCCAGTACCGGCTCTTCGAGCAGTACGAGGCGGAATCCCTGCGGCTCATCGCAAAGGGTCTTGTCCTGCCCTCGTATGATTACTGTCTCAAGTGCTCCCACGCCTTCAACATCCTGGATGCGCGGGGTGTGATTAGTGTGACGGAGCGCCAGGCCCTCATCGCGCGGGTGCGAAACCTGGCCCGCCGGGCCGCCGAGGCTTACCTCAAGCAGCGGGAAGAGATGGGATTTCCCCTCCTGAAGAAGGCCTGGCAAAAATAGTTCATGGTTCACGGTTCAGGGTTCACGGCGGGACGTAGAGTCCGGAAAAGCTCGAGCCGGAAACTATGAATGGAGACCTTGATGGCAAGAGAGAAAGAGCTATTGTTCGAGATCGGGACCGAGGAGATTCCGTCGGTCTACATGGCCGATGCCCTCCGGGATTTTCACGGGGTGGCTGATCGGGTCCTGCGTGAGGCCCGCCTGAGCTTCGGCCGGGTCCGGACCCTGGGGACCCCCCGGCGTCTGACCCTGCACGTCGAGGCGCTCGCCGACCGGCAAGCGGATGAGGTGCGGGAGGTGGTCGGCCCGCCGAAGTCAGCCGCCTATGATGCCGGGGGGAAGCCGACCCCGGCCGCCCTCGGCTTTGCCCGGGCCCAGGGCCTCTCCGTCGAGCAATTGCGAATTCGGCCCACGGAGCGCGGGGACTATGTCATTGCCAGAAAAAAGGTCAAAGGGTCCAAGACCACCGACGTCCTCCCGTCGCTCCTGCCCAAGATCATGTCGTCACTCACATTTCCCAAGAGCATGCGGTGGGGTGATTCGACCATTCGCTTCGTCCGTCCGATCCGTTGGCTCCTCGCCTTGTTTGGGGGGAGGGTGGTGGAGATCGAGATCGACGGGATTCGGAGTGGCGCGAAAACGTACGGGCATCGCTTTCTCGCTCCCAAGCCGATCCGGCTCCGAACGTTCCAGGAGTATCTCGCGCGGCTGGAGGAGAGATTCGTCATTGTGGATCAGGATCGGCGGCGAGACCTTGTGACACAGCTCGTGACGGAGGCGGCTCGGCAGGTGGGAGGCGAGCCGCTTCTCGATGCGGACTTGGTGGAACAGGTTATTCATCTGGTGGAGTATCCCACGCTCGTTCGTGGTGGTTTTCCCGAGCAGTACTTGAGCTTGCCTCGCGAGGTGATTATCACCCCGATGCGAAAGCATCAACGCTACTTTCCGGTGGTGAACAGGCAGGGAAAACTGCTGCCCCACTTCGTCGCCGTCTCGAACATGAAGGCCTCGGATATGGATGTCGTCTGCCTGGGGAACGAGCGCGTCTTGCGGGCGCGATTAGCGGATGCCGACTTCTATTTTAAGGAGGACCAGAAGAAACTTCCCCTCGAAAAATTGCTCCCCCGCCTGGGCGAGATCCTCTTCCAGGAGCGGCTCGGGAGCCTCCTGGACAAGACGCGTCGAATCACGGAGCTCGCCGGTTTCATCGCCAAGGCGGTCGACGCGGCGCTCGAGCAGGACGCACGTCGGGCCGCCACCCTGTGCAAGGCCGACCTGGCCAGTGGGATGATCCGGGAATTTACGGAACTGCAGGGAGTGATGGGGCGTTACTATGCAGAAATGAGCGGGGAGAAGGCAGAGGTCGCGTCCGCCATTGAGGAACACTACCGGCCGCGGTACGCGGGGGATACCGTTCCGAAGTCACAGGTCGGCGCCCTGGTCGGGGTGGCGGATCGGATCGACAGCATCGGCGGCTGTTTCGGCATCGGGCTGATCCCCACCGGCTCCGAGGACCCATACGCGTTACGCAGGGCGGCCCTGGGCCTGCTGCTGACCCTGACGGAGCGGGAGCTCTCCGTCTCCCTCAGCGCCCTGGCCCAGAAGGCCCTGGAGCTCCTCGGGGACCGCGTCAGCCGTCCTCACGCGGAAGCCTTGCGGGACATCCTGGGGTTCCTTCGGGTCCGCTGCGAGGGGATCATGGTCGATCGGGGGATCCCGGCTGACGTGGCGGCTGCGGTGCTCCAGGCAGGCTTTGAGGACATCCCGGGGGCCTTTCGACGCGCACAGGCCCTGGCCCGGGCAAAGCAGGATCCGGATTTTTCGTCCCTGACGGTCGCCTTCAAGCGGGTTGTCAATATTCTTCCCCGTGATTTTACGGGGGGGGTGGCGGAAGGCTGGTTGCAGGAAGAGGCGGAGCGGGCCCTCTACGAGGCGGTGAAGGCCTTGCAAGGAGAGGTGGCTGGCCTGACGGACCGTGGGGAGTACGACGAAGCCCTGAAGCGGATCGCCACGCTGCGGCCCGCAGTGGACCGCTTTTTTAATGATGTCCTGGTGATGGTCGAGGAGCCTGCAGTCCGGGACAATCGCCTGGGACTCCTGGCCGAGACGGCCGGCCTGTTCAGCCGGATTGCCGACTTTCGGCAGGTTGCTGTGGTCAGCTAACGCCGAGGGCGCGGATATGCAATGCCCCCTTCGGATGATCGGAGTCCTGGTCTCGCGTTCACCCAGACGCTGTCTTGCTCGAGGAAGCGCCTCACCCTGCACGGGTGGGCGGGTCGCCGTTTCGCCGGACGGGGGGAAACGAGGGGAATGGGCACGGGGAATGCATAGCATAGAATAGCTGAACGGTGCGCCGACTGAGGCGTGGGGGCGAAGGAATCATGGCGGCGAAGAAATACGTATACTTCTTTGGCAGGGGCCGGGCCGAGGGGTCGGCCAAAATGAAGAACCTCCTGGGGGGGAAGGGGTCGAACCTGGCCGAAATGACGAACCTGAAGATCCCCGTCCCCCCGGGCTTTACCATCACCACGGAGGCTTGTGTTGCATCGATGAAGCGGCAGGGGAAGTTTCCGCCCGGGATGTGGGCCCAGGTGGAAACGAACCTGAAGAAGCTCGAGCGGGTCATGGGACTCACGTTCGGCGACCGGAGGGCCCCGCTGCTCGTCTCCGTCCGCTCCGGGGCCCGCGTCTCCATGCCGGGCATGATGGATACCGTCCTCAACCTGGGGCTCAACGATCAGGCGGTGGAAGGGCTTGCGGGACGTGCGCGAAATGCCCGCTTTGCCTATGACAGCTACCGCCGCTTCATCCAGATGTTCAGCAATGTCGTGCTGGGGATCCCGATCAAGGAGTTTGAGGAAATCTTAGAGCAGCGGAAGCAGGAGCGGGGGGTCACGCAGGATACGGCTCTGACGACGGCGGATCTCCAAGAGGTCGTGCGGCGTTACAAGGCCCTGGTCCGAAGCCGGATCGGGCGGGAATTCCCCCAGGAGCCCCGGCAGCAGCTCCGCCTGGCCGTGGGGGCGGTCTTCGGCTCGTGGAAGAACCCGCGGGCCATCAAGTACCGGGAGATCCACGGGCTGCCGCATACCTGGGGCACAGCGGTCAACGTCCAGGCCATGGTCTTTGGCAACATGGGGGAGCGCTCCGGGACGGGGGTGGCCTTTACCCGCGATCCCGCCACCGGGGAAAGGCGCTTCTTTGGCGAGTTCTTGATGAACGCCCAGGGAGAGGACGTGGTGGCGGGGATCCGGACCCCCGAACCCGTGGCGAAGCTGAAACAGATCGCCCCCAAGGCGTACCGCGATCTGGATCGGATCTGCCGCAGGCTCGAGAAGCATTACCGGGACATGCAGGATATCGAGTTCACCATCCAAGAGGGGACGCTCTTTCTCCTCCAGACCCGGACGGGGAAGCGGACGCCGGGCGCCGCCGTCAAGATGGCGGTGGACATGCGGCGGGAAGGCCTGATTGACCAGAGGCGGGCGGTGCTCCGGGTGGACCCGCACCAGGTCGAAATCCTCCTTCATCCGATGCTCGATGCCAAGGCCAAGGTCGAGCGCGTGGCCCGCGGGCTCCCCGCCTCGCCGGGGGCTGCCGTCGGGCGGGTGGTGTTCACGGCGGAGGAGGCTGAGGCGTGGGCGGGTCGCGGAGAAAAGGTGATTCTGGTTCGGGCCGAGACGTCTGCCGAAGACGTCGGCGGGATGCATGCCGCCCAGGGGATCCTGACCGCCAGAGGGGGAATGACCTCACACGCCGCGGTGGTGGCCCGGGGGATGGGGAAGCCCTGCGTGGCGGGTTGTGGCGACATCAGTATTTCTGAGGCCGAAAAAAGCCTTACGGTCAAGGGCCGAACGGTGAGAGAAGGGGATTGGATCACCATCGACGGGACCACGGGCGATCTCATGCTGGGCCAACTTCCCCTGATCCAACCCGAGCTTTCGGGGGACTTTGCCCTTCTGGTTCGATGGGCGGATACGTATCGGAAGATCGGGGTCCGGACCAATGCCGATACCCCCACCGATGCCGCCGCCACAATGCGCTTCGAGGCCGAGGGGATCGGGCTGTGCCGGACCGAGCACATGTTTTTCGTGGAGGACCGCATCATTGCCATGCGGGAGATGATCGTGGCCGAAGATCCGGAGGGGCGGCGGAAGGCCCTGGCCAGGCTCCTCCCGATGCAGCGGAGTGACTTCAAGGCCATCTTTGAGAAAATGAAGGGATTGCCGGTTATCATTCGCGTCTTTGATCCGCCGCTCCATGAATTTCTGCCCAGGACTCACCATGAACTCAAAGGGTTGGCCGAGGACCTGGGCATGCCCCTCGAGCGCCTCATGCGCAAGCTGGAACTTCTCCAGGAATCCAACCCGATGCTCGGCCACCGCGGGTGCCGGCTGGCGATCACCTATCCCGAGATCACGGAGATGCAAGCCCGGGCCATTTTCGAGGCCTCCTGCCAGATGGTGCGGGAGAGGAAGAAGGTTCACCCCGAGGTGATGGTTCCCCTGGTCGGTACCGTTGAGGAATTCCGCCACCAGCGGGCTATTGTTGACCGGGTGGCTGCCGAGGTCATGCGCGAGTTCGGCGTGAAGGTCACGTATCAGGTCGGGACGATGATCGAGATCCCGCGAGCCTGTCTGGTGGCGGATAAGATCGCCGCGGAGGCCGAGTTTTTTTCCTTTGGCACCAATGACCTGACGCAGACAACCTTCGGCTTTTCGCGGGACGACGCGGGCAAGTTCCTCCCACAGTATCTCGAGGAGGGGATTCTGGCGGAAGACCCCTTCGTTAGCATCGACGAGGAAGGGGTTGGACAGTTGATGGTCACCGCGGTGAAACGGGGGCGCTCCGCCCGGAAGAACCTAGAGGTCGGGATCTGCGGCGAGCACGCGGGCGATCCGAAGTCGGTCGAGTTCTGCCATCGCGCCGGCCTCGATTACGTGAGCTGCTCCCCGTATCGCGTCCCGGTGGCCAAGCTGGCGGCGGCGCACGCGGCCCTGAGAGAGAAAGTCCACATCACCGTTTTGGGAGAGAAATAAGGAGGAAGGAGGTCAAACATGGTCAAACGGTTATTCATGGTCATCATTGCGGTTAGCCTTCTTGTCGGGTCTGCGACGGTGGCGACGGCCACGCAGCACGATTTCGCGACCCGGGGGAGCCACGGCCATCCCTTTCGGATCATCGGGTTCGTCCTCTTCCCGGTGGGGCTGATTATGGATTACGCGTTCTTCCGGCCCGTGAGCTATCTCGCCTGTAAGGCGCCGGATCTCACCGGCTGCACCCCGCATGACCAGCGCGCCCTGGGGATGGGGGGCGGGCTGGACGAGGAGTTCCCGTCCGAGGAGACCGAATAGCGGGACGGACGTCCGCCGCGTGGCCCGCCTGGATCCGGGTTTAGAAGGGCCGGTGGAGGAACCCAAGGCAGTTCGGTGACAGACGCATAGATGACCCTTGATGCAGGTGAGCGAGGCCGCTCTGCGTTCCTTCTCGAGCCATGCTTTGTTCCCTGTCATCGGTTCCGGCCGCGACGGTCTCGCGACTTCCATTCCCGTCCTTTCCTCTACCCGGTAATCGGCACCGCCTGCCATAGCCTTTGACAGCCAGTCCCCCTTTCTCGTACAATTACGTGACGGGTGCGCCTCCTCCGGAGGAGGAGCGCGCCGTTCCTTTCGAGGGAGTTTCATGGCAGCTCGCCTCACACAGATCTTGCTGATTGTCGGTGCCCTCTTGTATATCCTGAGTCCCGTGGACCTCGTCCCTGATCTCGTGCCGGGCCTGGGGTGGCTCGACGATCTCATCGTCCTGGGCCTTCTCCTCTGGTTTCTCTCCGGGATTTGGCGGCCCCCCCGGGGGGCCTTTCCGGGGGGGGGAGCGGAGCACGGGGGAGAGCAAGCGCAAGAGTCGCCTGATCCTCACACCCTTCTCGGGGTTGACAGGGGGGCCAGCCCGGAAGAGATCCGGACGGCCTATCGGCGGATGGTGGCCCAGTATCATCCCGATAAGGTCTCCCATCTGGGGAAGGAGTTCCAGGAGATGGCCCATCAGAAGCTCATTGCCATCCAGCAGGCCTATGAGGAGCTGATGGGGCGGGCAAATGTGAGATAGGCGTGAGGCGTCAGGCGTAAGACGTGGAGGATGAGAAGTGAGACGTGAGGCGCAAGGCGTAAGGCGTAAGGCGTGAAGCGTGAGACGTGAGGGGTGGGCGTAGACCGTGAACTGTGAACCGTGAGCGACTGCAAAAGCTTGACAGGTCGAGAGGGTGGGGGTAACATCCCCGCCCAAGTCGTCAGTCATCCGCGTGTGGACGGTCCATGAGAAACCAGGCCAGAAAATCGGGTTCCCGCTTTTACGAACTGTACTGCATCACCTGCGGCAGGCGGGTTCGCGAGGAAGAATCTACCACCCGCTGTCCGGCCTGTCGAAGTCCCCTGGATGTTCGGTACGATTACGATTACATCCGCTCCCGGCTCAACCGGTACTCCCTCCGGAACTCGCCGATCAAGGCGATGAAGTATCTCGATTTCTATCCCATTGAGAATCTGAGCTTCGTGGACTCCTTGGATGAAGGGGGAACTCCCCTGTACCGCTGCCGAAAGCTCGGAGAGGCCAGGGGCTATGCTCGCCTTCACATCAAAAACGAGGGGGCCAATCCGACCGGGGTGTTCAAGGACCGCGGGACCCTGGTGGAGCTTTCGAAGGCCAAGGAGCGCGGCGCCAAGGCGATCTGTGTGGCCTCCACGGGGAACATGGCCGCCTCGGTCGCCGCGTATGCTTCTATCGCCATGATGCCCTGCTACGTGCTAGTCCCCGAGGGCACCGCCATTGGGAAGATGGCCCAGGCGTTGAGCTATGGGGCGAGGCTGCTGCAGGTCCGGGGGACGTACAGTGACGCCTTCCGCCTCACCGAAGAGATGGGCGCCCGATATCACTTTTACCTGGCCGGGGACTACGCCTTCCGCGCCGAGGGGCAAAAGACGCAGGCCTTCGAAATCATCGAGCAGCTCGACTGGCAGGTCCCCGCGGCGGTGATCGTCCCGATGGGCTTTGGGACCAACATCGCCGCCATCTGGAAGGGGTTCAAGGAGTTTTACGGCATGGGGCTCATCGACCGCCTTCCCCGCCTCATCGGGGTCCAGCCGGAAGGCTGCTGTCCCATCGTGGCCGCCTTCAATCAGGGGCAAGAGAAGATCACCCCCGTGGAGCGGCCCAACACCATCTGCTCCGCGGTGGCGGCGGGGAACCCCCTGGATGGGGTGAAGGCCTTGCGCGCCATCCGGGAGTCAGGGGGATGTGCGCTGACGGCCAGCGACGGCGAGATCCTGGAGGCCCAGCAGCGTCTGGCCCGACTCGAATCGATCTTTGTCGAGCCTGCGGGGGCCATCCCCATCGCTGCCCTGCAGCCCCTCCTGACGAGCGCTCGGGTCCGTGCCGACGAGGTGGTGGTCTGTCTCGTCACCGGCAACGGCCTCAAGGATCCCCGCTCGGCCCTCCGCGTCCTCCCGTCGCCCGCGGCCATCGAGCCGTCCATCCAGGAGGTGGACAAGTTCCTCAAGCTCAAGCTGTACGAGATTCGGGCCGCCGGGGCGAAGAACGGCGACCGAAATCTTTTCACCGAGGTCCCCTCGAAGGGGGCGGTCGCCGAGCTGGTGAACAAGGAGTTCGGTGTCCGCCTCACCCCGGAGTATGCCCAGCGGGTCCTCGGCCTGGTAGAGGACTTCTTCAATAAGGGGAAGGCGGTCACCAAGGCGGACCTCCAATACATTCTGGAGACGACCCTCAAGCGCGCCTCGGGAGAAGGGGTGCTGAAGGTGGAGGATTTTCAGGTTACGACCACCCTGCACGGTCATGCCGAGGCCAAAGTCTGGGTCCGGTTCGATGGGGAACGGCTGGAGTCGAGCGCGAAGGGGGTCGGGCCGGTCGATGCCGTGATCAACGCACTCAAAGAGGCAGCCAGCAGTCGGGGGCGGCTCTTTTTCGAGCTGATCGATTACCGGGTGGAGATCAACTCCCCCGGGACCAATGCCTCGGTCGAGACCACGCTGGTCCTGAAGGATGCCCAGGAGAACCGGATCGTCGCCACCAGGACCTCTCCCGACATCATCGTGGCCTCGGTCCAGGCGTTCGTGGATGGGTATAATCTCCTCTGGGCCCGCCAGCAAACCTAAACGAGATAATCGAGCAGTTGGACAATGGACCAACGGGGCAGGACCGACCGCTGAGGCGATTCGACGGCCGCGTCAAGCCGTCCCTCCTTCAGAGGGTGCAAAGCCGCGGCGAAGGGTGTTTTCCGTAATGGTCCTGGGCTCCATGAACTGGAGCAGGTAATCTGGCCCCCCGGCCTTCGAGCCGACCCCTGACATCTTGAGCCCGCCGAAGGGCTGACGACCCACAATCGCCCCTGTGATCTTTCGATTGATGTAGAGGTTCCCGACCCGAAAGGCCGCCTTGGCCCGCTCGACGTGGGCGGGGCTTCGGGAGTACAGTCCGCCAGTCAAGGCGTACTCGGTCGCGTTGGCGATGGCGAGGGCCGCTTCAAAATCCGTGGCCCGGATGACCGCCAGCACGGGGCCGAAGATCTCTTCCTGCGCGATGGCAGCCTCGGGAGGGACGTCGGCAAAGACCGTCGGCCCCACGTAGGAGCCGCTCGTGAGGCGGGAGACGTCTGTCTCCACGATGACTCGTGCCTCGGCCCGGCCCTGTTCGATGTACCGGAGGACTTTCCGGTACGCCTCCTCATCGATCAACGGGCCGATGACGGTACCGGGGTCGTCCGCGGGACCGACTGTGAGGCTTGCCGCCGCTTCGGCGAGGCGCTCGAGGAAGGCCTCGTAGGCTGATCCCACCACGATGGCCCGCGAGCAGGCGGAGCACTTCTGGCCGGCATAGCCGAAGGCCGAGGACACGACCCCTCGGATCGTTTCGTCGAGATCGGCGTCCTCGTCGACAATGATGGCGTTCTTTCCTCCCATTTCGGCGACGACCCCTTTCAAACCCCGTTGCCCCTCTCTGACCTTGGCGGCCAATTCGTAGATTCGGAGGCCCACCTCCCTCGACCCTGTAAACGCGACCAGGTCGACGGAGGGGCTCGTAACCAAGTATTCCCCCACCTCTTCACCGAGACCCGGGAGATAATTCGCCACTCCCGCAGGGAACCCGGCTTCTCGGAGGATCTCCATGAGATGCCACGCCATGAGGGGGGACTGTTCCGCCGGTTTCATGATGGCCGCATTGCCGGTGACGAGGGCGGCAGAGGTCATGCCGGTGAGGATCGCCAGCGGGAAGTTCCAGGGGGCAATGATCACGGCCACTCCCCGGGGTTGGTACAGGTATTCGTTCACCTCTCCGGGGACATCCCCCAACCGCCTCGCCTCCCCGAGTCGCACCATCTCGCGCCCGTAGTATTCCAGGTAGTCGATCGCCTCGGCCACGTCTGCGTCCGCCTCCCGCCACGGCTTCCCCACTTCGAACACTTCCCACGCCGCCAGCTCGACCCGTTTCCTCCGCATGAGTGTCGCGGCGCGAAAGAGATGCTCGGCTCGCTCTCGGGGGGACGTGGATGCCCACCCGGGAAACGCTCGCCGTGCGGCGTCGAGGGCCTGCTCGGCAGCACTGAGATCGGCAAGGCTCGCCCGGCCGACGGTTTCCTCGGAGCACGAAGGGTTGATCGAGGGCAATTCGCGGGTCGTCTGGACCTCATCGCCTCCAATGACCAAGGGGTAGGAGCCGCCAAATCGGCTGCGGACGAGAACCAGGGCCGCCTGCATTCTTTTGCGGGGCTCCTCCTCGGAAAAGTCGAGCGCTGGCTCGTGGCGAAACGGCGGGGGCTGCGCGGGAGACCCGACCCGGGGGGTCCGGGCTCGGTCCCTGTCGGCGGAGACCGGCCCGGGCGGCTTCAGGAGTTCCTCCGGGGGTCGGTGCTCGGAAAAGCTGAGCCTGAGGAAGGATTCGTTGGAGGTGTTCTCCAGGAGCCGCCGGATGAGATACCCCATCCCTGGGATCAGCTCTCCGAAGGGGGTGTAGACCCGAACCCGCTGGCCGAGCTGCACCAGAGCGTCCTTGACCGGATCCCCCATGCCGTAGAGCATTTGAAACTCCAGGGCCTTCTCGGGGACACCGAGATGCCGCGCACAGGCCAACGCGTGGGCGATGGAGCGGATGTTGTGGCTCCCGATCGCGGGGCGGAGCAGGTCGTAATGCTGAAGCATCACGAGGGTGAGTCTCTCGAAGTTCATATCGGTTTCCCATTTTTCGGTAAAGACCGGGACCGACCATCCCTGCTGGCGGGCGATGACCCCCTCGTAGTCCCAGTACGCCCCTTTCACCAGCCGGAGTCGGATGCGGGCGCGGCGCCGGCTGGCCCACGAGAGAAGGTCGTGCAGGTCCCGTTCCGCATCCTTCAGATACGCCTGCAGGACGATGCCGACGTCCTCGAGGTTTCGAAGCTCCTCCTCTTCCAACAGTTCTTTGAAGATGTGGAGGGTGAGGTTCTTGAACTCGTGTTGTTCCATGTCGACGGTGATGAACGCTCCCAACTCTCGCGCCCTGCGAAGGATGGATCGCAGGCAGGATTTGACGACCCTGGTGCTCCCCTCCTGATCGAGGGGATTGAACTGGGAATAGAGCGAGCTGAGCTTGAGCGAGACATTGACACGAGGCAAGGGGCTCCGGTGATCCCGATCCAGCAGGTCGATGGAGCTCCATGACGCGCCGTGCGGGGCTAAGGTGTCCAGAAGACGGAGGATCCGTCGGGAGTACGCCTCTGCCTCCTTCTCGCTCACTGTGGCCTCACCGAGGATATCGAGGGTGAAGGCCATGCGCCGCTGCCGGAGTCTCTCGACGGCCTCGACGGCCTCCTCGATGGTCGCCCCCGCGATGAAGCGCCGGGCCAGGCGCAGGGCGGTCCGCCGAACCGCAAAGGCCAGTGCCCGGATCCCCAGGGGCTGGCGCGAGGCGACTCGGAGAATCCTGCGGACCGCGGCCGGCAGAGCCGTCTCAATGGGGGTAAGATACTCCAGCAGATGGTGGACCACCTGCTCGCTGGTTGTAAGAGTGGGCAGGACGTCGACGAATCGGAACAGTCCCACCTTCAAGGGCTCATCACGCATGCACCACTCCAGGATGCGCGCGTTCCATCCGTCTTGGGAAAGGATCGACGGGGATGCGATCTGCATATGGGCGAAGATCTGGCGGCCGACTTCCTGTGTGTCCTGCTCAACCTGATTCAAGACGTGCTGGGAGATTTCCATGGGGTGCTCCCCGAAGCGTGCTGCCCCTCGCTCAATTATAGGCGGAGACCCACCCAGTTCCAAGGGGAGCGCGTGACGCTCCCGAGGCGCGCGCGGGTCCGGTCTCCTTTTCCCCGCGATCGTCTCTATGTTAGATTACCAGAGGACGGGCACGGATGAGTCTTTTCCGGGTTTGCCCACCCGGGATCATCGGGATGGGAAGGAGCACGGCGTGAAGGTTGCGGTGATGGGGGCCGGGGCCGTGGGGGGGTACTTCGGGGCGCTCCTCCACCGCGGAGGATTGGAGGTGACCTTGATCGCCCGCGGTCGGCATCTCGAGGCGATTCAGGCACGCGGGCTTCACATCAAAAGCATTCAGGGGGACTTTACCGCCCCGGTCAAGGCGGTCGGTGATCCGAGGGCGATCGGCCCGGTGGAGCTGATCCTCTTCTGTGTGAAATCGTTTGATACGGAATCGGCCGCTCGGCAGTGTCTTCCGATCGTCCAGGAAGGCACCACCATCCTGTCGCTCCAGAACGGGGTGGATAATGAAGAGAAGATCGGCGGGGTCGTCGGGAAAGAGAAGGTTCTCGGTGGAGTCGCCTACATTGTGGCTGCGGTCCCCGCGCCAGGCGTGATCATGCATTCCGGTGAGGGTCGGATCGTGTTTGGCGAGGTGTACGGGGGAATCAGCGAACGGGTCAGACGCCTAGATCAGACCTTCCGCGACGCGGGACTCCCCGCAGAGGTCTCCGCCAACATTCAGGCGGTGTTGTGGGAGAAGCTCTGCTGGAATGCCCCCTTCAATGCGATCAACGTGTTGGTCGGGGGCGAGGTCCGGGCCTTGGTCGAACGTCCGGAGGTCAACGCGCTGGCACGAGAGGTGATGGAGGAGGTCCGCAGGGTGGCGGCCGCCGAGGGGATTCGCCTGCCGGAAGGGATGGTGGACAAACTGCTCCGCTGGACTGCGACAGCCGCCGCCGGAATGAAGACCTCCACGCGACAGGACCTTGAGGCCGGCAAGCCGCTCGAGGTCGACGCCTTGAATGGGGTGGTGGTCCGCAAGGGACGGGCGGCGGCCGTCCCCACCCCGTTGAACTTTGCGCTCTACGCCCTCCTCAAGGCCGTCGACCCAGGCCCCTGACTCCTTCCAATGTGTGTGCACCATGTGTCCCGCCTCAGCCACCGATTTGGATGGCGGGCGTTCGTCGCTGCGCGAGGTGGGCGATCACGTAGAGTTCCAGGCCGAAGGGCAAATAGCCGAGATACCCGAGCAGCGGCATCTCGAAGAGATGCCAAAAATTGACGAACGGGACTTGATAGATCCACTTCGGGTATGAAAAGTAGTTCCACATCTCCCAGAAGAACCCGCAGGTGAGTGCACCGGTCCACAGGGCGATGACCGTGCGCCAGTCGGCGTGTTGCAGGCGGGTCAGGATCGATCGCTTGCCGAGCCACACGTTGATGGGTTCGACGATCAGAAAGAGTGATCCCCACACAAACGGGTAGAAGTAGCGTGGCCAGGCGAGCAGCAGGCCGAGCATGGCGCAGCCGGTCGCGAAGAGCCCACCACAGAGGCGAGGGGTGGCCGACACCCGGGGCCCGCGGGCAAAGCGCTCGATCCAGTCAAAGGTCCCAATCAACTCGGCGGTGCTGAAGACCGCCGGGATCACGGTGGAGAAACTCAGCGAGGCGATCACGAAGTACTCCAGGTCGGTGAACAATTCCCGGCCGAGATACTGCCAGTTCCCAGTCCGCCAGTTGATGATCTCGAACAGCCACCAGACTGGCATCGAGATGACGAAGAGGGTGGCGAAGTCTCGAGGCGAGCGGGTGAGGAGGGAGCTGCCGGTGCGGCGCAGGACGAGCGCATCAACGGCCAGCGTATACCCCAACCACAAGGGAAAAAACAGGACGTGTGTCCGCGGCCCCGGCCAAAGCCAATTGAGCGGCCAGCAGACCGCGATCAGGAGCCACCCGATGCGACCATGCCACGCCCTCGTCTTTGACACGGGCGGTTCCTCCTCCGGTCGGGCCCCGGGTGCTCCCTCCACCCCGATCCGCCTGAGCGGCGTAGCGCGCTGAGGGGATGGGTCCCGGATGGTGGTGGTGAAGAGAAGAACGCCCGGGGTGTGGCCCCCCCGGGCGCCTCGATCCGATCTGATTGCCGAGACGGCTATGCGCCTCCGCCCTGGACCCTGACCCACACCTCCCGGTTCCGTGGCCCGTCAAACTCGCAGAAAAAGATTCCCTGCCACGTTCCCAGGCAGATTTTCCCCCCTTCGATCAGGACCGCCACGGTATTCCCAACCACCGTGGCCTTCATGTGCGCGTCGGCGTTCCCATCGTTATGCTCGTATGGGCCCTCACGCGGGAAGAGGCGGCGGAGGTGGGTCGCGATGTCGCGGGCAACTGCCGGGTCATCGGCCTCCTGGACGAGCACAGCAGCAGTCGTGTGGGGCACATAGATCTGACAGATACCCTCACGCACCCCCGACGCATCCACCGCATGCCGGATCTCTGAGGTGATCTCGTAGAGTTCCTCTCGCTTTTCGGTTTTGACGTTGAGTTTCGTCATGGGTTGATCAGCTCCACCGTGGGGGTTGGAATGTGTCCGAGAGGTGATAATCGATCATCCATGATGCCGATCGGATAAGAAACCTCAACGGGGGGAATGAATACCATACGTCCTTCGGGAAGTCAAGGGGATCCGTAAACCGACGCCCCACAACCGGTTCATAGTTCATGGTTCACAGTTTACTCGTGGTTGGAGATCGGTGATCGGAGAAAACGACGAACCATCATTCAGTTTCTTGTCATCGGTCATCGGTCGCCGGCAGGGGGATGCCGTGCCGCTCCAGGTCCGATCGGAGAGGACAGGTGTCGCATTGCGGTGTGGACCGGCAGTACGTTTTTCCAATGGCCACGAGGAGCGCATGGAATTCGTTGTACAGCCGTGCGTCGCGAGGGAGATGATTCATGAACAGGTCCTGGACCTCCTGGTAGGGGGCGCGGGGGGAAATCAGGCGATGGCGGGCACAGATCCGTGTGGTGTACGCATCGACCACAAAGACTGGCATGTTTCCCGCATACAGGAGAATGGAGTCTGCGGTTTCTGGGCCGATCCCGGAGACCTGGAGCAGGGCCTCCCGGATCCGCATTGGTTCCTCCCGGAACAGGCGCCGGAGGCTTCCCCCGTGCCGCATCTCGAGAAAGGTGAGAAAGTTTTGAAGTCGCCGGGCTTTGACGGCAAACGTGCCGGCGGGACGGATGAGCTGTGCCAGGCGACGTCGCGACAGGGCTGACATTGCTTGAGGAGAGAGTGCGCTCGCCCGGCGGAGGCGTCGAATCGCCTTCTCGACGTTACCCCAGTTGGTGTTCTGGGCGAGGATCGCCCCGACGATGACCTCGAATCGGGTCCGCCCAGGCCACCAGCCCTGGGGGCCCAGTCGCGCATGGAGTCGGTGATAGAGGCTCAGGAGTCGCCGCCGCATCGGAACCTCTGGGCCTCCCGGGGAAAAGAGGGTCCCGCTCGGTATCCCCCTCGTCGCGCGAGAGGGGAGGTAGCATCCGGGTCCCGTTTGTTGTATTATATTCGAGTTCCATAGGCAAGGTCGGTTCCGGTGGAGCGGTTTTGGCGCGGGGGATCCGTCCCGAGGGTCGGGTTACGTGGCGAGAATTCTGGCCATTGATCTTGGCGAGGTTCGCATGGGCCTGGCTATCAGTGACGAACTCATGATCACGGCCCAACCCCTCCCGACGTGGCGCCGGAAGGGGCGGCGGGCAGATCTCGCTCATCTCGGGAGCCTGGTCGAGGCGTGGAGCGTCCATCAGGTCGTCGTGGGGTATCCGCGGCACCTGGGGGGTGATGTTGGAGAGAAGGCCGCTGAGGCTGAGAAGTTCGCCGAACAACTGGAGAACGCCCTGGCCGTTCCGGTAATCCTGTGGGACGAGCGGCTGACGACGGTGGCGGCGGACCGTGCCCTGATCGAGGCGGGGATGCGGCGAAAGCAACGCCAGCAGACGAGGGACAGTGTGGCAGCCCTGTTGATCCTGCAAGGGTACCTGGATCGTCGGCGGAAAGGTGACTAGGGTGAAGATCCGGGATCGCCGATTTGCGCTGTGGTTTGCGGGGCTGGGTGTGGCCTTGCTCGCCGTCTTTAGCGTGCGGGCGTACGTGGCGCTCTATCCCGCCGTGCGTCCCGGGTATCTTAACGTGGGGCCGACGGTCGTTGACATCAAGCCGCACACCCAATCTGCCGCGATCGCCGAGCAGCTCAAGCGGCACGGGGTCATCCGGGACCGCCTCCTCTTCCTCCTCTTCACCATGCTCCGCGGCTCCGCCGATCGATTGAAGGCGGGGGAGTATCAGTTTCTTCCTTCCATGGGGCTCCTGGACGTCATCCGGGCTCTCGAGGACGGGAAGGTCCTGATCCACAAGGTGACCATTCCTGAGGGCGCCACCGTCTGGCAGATTGCGACGCTGCTCGATGACGAAGGACTCGTGGACAGCGAGGCGTTTCTGAGGCTGGCCACGGATCCTTCGGTGGCCAGCCATTATGTGCCCGGGGCAGATACGCTGGAAGGATTTCTCTTTCCGGACACCTACCATTTCATCAAAGGCATCGGGGTGGAGGATATCATTGAAGCGATGGTCCAGCGATTCTTCCGGGCTTTTACGCGCGGGGATGAGCTCCGAACCCGCCGGCTTGGGATGAACCTGTATCAGATCGTGACCCTCGCCTCCATCATCGAGAAGGAGGCGGTGTTGAATCGAGAGATGCCGATTATCGCGGGGGTCTTCTACAACCGCCTGCGGCGAGGCATGCGACTGCAGGCCGACCCGACCGTCCTGTACGGGAGGCGTCATCGGGGCCGGATTACCCGAAAAGACCTTCGCGCGAATCACCCCTATAACACGTATGTTCAGAACGGTCTCCCCCCGGGGCCGATCGCCAGCCCGGGAGCGGCGGCCTTGAAGGCGGCCCTGGACCCGGCGGACGTCAAGTATCTCTACTTCGTGGCAAAAAACGACGGGACCCATAAATTCTCCCGGACCCTGAGGGAACACTTACGGGCGGTGCGCAAATATCAGGTGCGGAGCAAGATGCGGAAGCGGAGGAGCATCTAAGGAGGAAGCGATGCGTATGGTTCGGGTCTTCCTGCGGACGGTTCCAATCGTCCTGCTCCTGGTCGGCTGTGCGACGACCCCGCCGGCGAAACAGACGGAGCTGGCGGCAACCCGTTATGACTTGGGCGTGGCATACTTTGACGCCGGGCACTTTCGGCGGGCCGTCCCCGAGTTCGCCAAGGCGGTAGAGCTGAGCCCTTCCGATCCCGTCTACCATACCGCCCTGGGCATGGCGTTGATGTTTACCAAGAACCTCGACCAGGCCATCAAGGAGTTCGAAGCGGCGATCCAGGCTGACGCGAGATTTTCGGAGGCCAAAAACAACCTCGCGAGTGCCTATATGCTGAAAGGCGATCTGGAGAAAGCACGGGCGCTCCTCGTGCAGGTGCTGGATGATCCCTTTTATCCCACCCCTCAGTTTGCCTATTTTAATCTGGCAAGAATCTACGAGCGACAGGGGAAGGTCAATCGGGCGATTGCGGAGTACCGGCGCGCTTTGGACATCACGCGAGACTACGTGGAGGCTCACAACAACTTGGGATTCCTGTATCTACAGCAGAGCAAGACAGACCTGGCCATTAAGGAATTTTCCGAGGCGACCCACTTGAGTCCCAAGGTGGCCATCTACCAGCGAAATCTGGGTGCGGCGTACTATCAGGCGGGGAACCGCGGGAAGGCCCGCAAGGCCTTTGAGAAGGTGGTCGAGCTGGAACCCGATAGCCCGTCGGCGGAGTATGCGCGAAAGATGTTGGAGCAGCTCAAGTGACGGCGGCGGTCTCTGTCCGGAAGCCGGCGGTCCGGGTCCCGGATCTGCGCGACATCACGGTGTCGGAGCTTGCGGAGTGGTTGAGGGACTTCGGCGAGCCGTCCTATCGGGCGAGACAGATATTTCGCTGGCTCTGGAAGCACCAGGCCGAGACGTTTCGAGCCATGACGGACCTCCCGGCCACCTGCCGGCAGGTCCTCGAGGCACAGGCCTGCATCAGCACCGTCACGGTGACGGCGGTCCAGTCCTCGCGAGACGGAACCCGCAAGTTCCTGCTCACGCTCCCGGATGGTGAGCGGATCGAGGCGGTGCTGATTCCGGACGGGCGTCGCCTGACCGCCTGCATCTCCACCCAGGCCGGATGTGCCATGGGATGCGGCTTCTGCCTCACCGCCACCATGGGGCTTCGCCGAAACCTCCGGCCGGCCGAGATTGCCGGCCAGCTCGTGGCGCTGGGACACACCCTGACGTCCCGGGAACGCATGACCCACATCGTCCTGATGGGCATGGGAGAGCCACTGGCGAACTGCCCCGCGACGGAGAAGGCCCTGCGGATCCTCACCGCCCGGGAAGGACTCGGCTTCTCTCCGCGGCGGATCACCGTCTCGACCGTCGGCGTGGTTCCAGGGATCCGTCGGTTGGCCCGATCCGGACTCGAGGTCAACCTGGCGGTCTCGTTGACGGCGACCACGGATGCGCTGCGCGATCGCCTCATTCCCATCAACCGGCGGTATCCCCTGGGGGAGCTCCTCCAGGCGTGCCGGGACTTTCCCCTCCCGCCCCGACGCCGCATGACCTTCGAATACGTCCTCATGGCAGATATCAACGATCACGTCGAGGATGCCCACCGCCTGGTCACGTTGCTCAAGGGCATCCGGTGCAAGGTGAATCTCATCCCCCTGAATGAGGCGGTGGAGATCCCATTCCGCCGCCCCGCGCAGGAGCGGACCGACGCCTTTCGGCGGATCCTGGAGCGGGCCGGGTACATCGCCACCGTTCGCGAGAGCCGGGGGCAGGATATCGCGGCCGCCTGCGGCATGCTCGCGACGGCCGACGGGCCGCTTGACAGTCCTCGCGCCGCCCCGTATAATGCTCAATGCGGGGTGGAGCAGTTCGGTAGCTCGTTGGGCTCATAACCCAAAGGTCGCAGGTTCAAATCCTGCCCCCGCAACCTTTAAAATCAAGTATTTACAAATGGAGACCCGCTGGTCCCCCTTCAGGTAGCCGCGAAGGATCCGATCCGGCCCGCCACCCACACCCACGTCACTCAAAGAAAAGAAAGGTACGATGCGGGCGAGGTCTACACCCTGGGCGGCCTTGCCCGCGTCTATGCCGATGCGGACGTCAATATCGAAGACGCCCTTGCGCTCGCCCGGCACAACCTGCCCCCCTTTTTCTTGACGTTCCTGAAATTGTGGCTATAATGTAGCCAGAATGCGTTACGAGATCATCCTGGCACTTGAGGCCGTTGAGGACCTGCGCCATCTGAAGGCGCATGCCCGAGCCGAGGTGAGGGATGCGATCGAGCGCCACCTGCGACACCAGCCGACGAAGACGAGCAAGGCGCGGATCAAACGCCTACGAGGGCTGGCGCGTCCACAGTTCCGGCTGAGAGTGGGTGACACCAGAGTGTTCTACGATGTTGAAGGCCGAGAGGTCCACGTACTGGCCATCGTGCCGAAGGCCGATGTGGAAGAGTGGCTAGAAAGGGTAGGGGAGTGAGATGAAGAAGGTTCCTGTGAACGAAGTGAAGGACGATCTGTCGCGCTACCTGCACGAGGCGGAGAAGGAGGGAATCGTCATCACCCGTCATGGGAAGCCGGCGGGGGTGCTGATCGGCTTCGCCTCAGAGGATGAATGGTTTGAGTACCGCTTGGAGAACGACCCCCGATTTCTGTCGCGGATCGCTCGTGCCCGCGACAGCATCGCGTCGGGGAAGAGACTCGCGCTGGAGGACCTCAAGGCGTCACGCCCACGAAGAAAAAAGTAAAAGTCCCCGTTTCGCTACCCGGGGAGTTCCGCGCTCGCCACGCTCGTCGCCCTCCCGTTCAAATTCGACGAAATGGTCGATCAGGTCGAATGTTCCACTGCGAGCATGTGGACGAACACAACGGAGCGGCTAAGAGAGCACCAATATCGGACAGGATGCACTCCCTCAACGATGCGAGTCCAGCCGAGAATATCGGTGAACGGAGCAAGTTCCAGCTCTTCAAAACCATTGGGGGCAATGACCAGGACCTTCTTCATGTCTTCCTACCCGGAGAACCTTGCCGTGTTTTCAGCAATCGGAGACCGTTGGCGATGACTACCAGGGCGCTCAATTCGTTCATCAGCAGGCCCTGGACCAACCCGAGCCACCCTGCCAGCGCCGCTGGGATGAGGAATGCCACGATGGCAAGGGATGCTATGATGTTTTGCCTGATGTTGGCGATCGCCCGTCGGCTGAGGTCCAGTGCATAGGTGAGTCGGGACAGGTCATCGGTCATGAGCACAATGTCCCCGGTCTCCAGGGCAACATCGGTCCCACAGGCTCCCATCGCTATCCCTACATCAGATACGGCTAAAGCTGGTGCGTCGTTCACGCCGTCTCCGACCATGGCCACATCTCCGTACCGGCGGGTGAGGTCGCGGACTTTTTCCACCTTGTCTTCGGGCAGCAGGTCGGCCAGGTATTCATCAATCTCCAGGCGCCGGGAAACCGCCTTGGCGGTCCCCGCGGCGTCGCAACCGCCATCACCCTTTCCCGTAGATCCCCCGAACAGAGCGATCACCCCGATCACATCGGCCCGGAAGTCCAACGAGCGGGAGGTCGGGATTTGGGCGTCCGCGGCGCTCAGGGTGTCGGCGGTGAGTCCTGGGGCACGTGGCCCGGGGCCGTCTGGGGATGGAGCATCAAGGGGCGGACGGAGATGCCAAACACCAGGAGGCCTTGCCGCAGACGATGACGCGCCATGAGCGTCAAGGGCGGGTCCCGGGAACTCCGCGGCGGCCCGACAGGGCTTGCCAGGCCCGGTCCTCATCGCGTACGGTGGAGCGGGCCCGGCGGATCGGGTAGGCGGTGACCTCAACAGAGTTCGGACGGGGGGTAGGGAAGCCGGGATCATGCTTCGTAATTTCCGATATGGCGGCGCGGTGGTACTGGTGCTCACGGCAGGTGTCCTCTGTGCGGGGGCAGAGGGACCTGGAACGGAGGATCGCGCCGGACCGCCCCAGGTTCCCGCCTACGCGGCATGGCGTCTCGAGGAGGAGGCAACGACGTACCGGCCGGGGACGGACTTACAGTTCTATGCCCTGGAGCTCAAGACCTACGCGAATCCCGCTGACCCGTCCGAGAGGGTGGTGGAGCTGAGGCGTCACGACGCCCTCTACATCCTCTATCATTACACCTTCAAGCGGCACGGACCGCGCTGGGAGATTTATATGGATGCAGGATTCGCCGATGCACCGTGCGGCTTCTTCGATCCCAACGGCAACGCCGCAGGACTCTTCGTCCGCATCGACCTCGCCTGCCTTCGGGACGCGGAGCGGATCGACCGCCGGTCTGATTGACTTGATGAGCGCGGTGCGATTTATCCCGACGAGAAACGGACTCTCCAGCGGGCAACGAGCCAGGTCAGGACCGCCACTATGAGACCGATGCCGACCACGGAAATCAGCCAGATTGGGGACGATCCCTCCGCTTGTAACTCGAAGCCCGCGCGCCCGGTCCCCTGCGGGCCGTCGATCTCCAGGTTCACCCGCCAGCCGCCTTCCTCGGGGAGATCGAGCGAGGCGTGATAGAGCAGCTTGTTAGGGCCTCCCCCCCGGCTGGCCGTGGTACGGATGGAACGACCTTGGCCCTCGGTGCGCTCGACGGTCATCCGGACCTCCGCATCGAGGACCGGCTTCCGCGATTGGGGCTCCATGACGGCCACGCTGACATGGAGCAAACCAGTCCGAGGCGGGTCTGGCTGGGTCCAAACCGAGACGAGGTACGGTCCCGTCCTGACGGCGGTCAGTTGGGGTGTTCCTCCGTTCGCCCATGCAATGGGGTGGGAACGCCACGTGACCAGGGTGACGAGAATGGTGAGTGCAGTAAACAGATGGAAACCCCATCCGCCACGAGCGCATCTTTGCATCGGTCCGAGCATGACGTTTCCCTGCGTACCGGTCACAATGAAGTCTAGGGCTAGCCTACCCTTCCGCTTGAGGTGTTTCACCATGAGGGCTTCCATGCCTGAGTGCAATGGCTTCGCGCTGAAGTGTGATCTGCTCCTCGCGGTCGAGCATTCGGGTGACGAGCACTAACACTGTGATGACGAACATCATCCCCCCCGGGATCCACATGATCAAGCCGCCGGTCATCTGATCCTCAAGCGGGGTTAGCCCCCAGAGGCGGGGGACGGTCGTGTAGTAGGGGTAGAGTACCCGCTCCGTGAGTGAGATCAACGCCGCCAGCAAGGTATTCTGGAGAACGGCGAGCAGGACGTACACGATTCTCAGGCCATAGGCCACGTGGCCATGCACCCGCGGAGCCGGGTTGACAATTGGCCACCACAAGAGGATGCCCGTCACGAAGAAGGACAGGTGCTGTGCGTCGTGGGTGAACTCATTCCGCAGGGAGGCCTCGAACATGGGGGGGTAGTGCCACGCCCAGAGCGTCGTGACAAAGAGGGACAAGGATATGGGCATCCATGTCGCCGCGCAGACTACCTGGCGAAAGGAGGCGCCTCGGGTCAAGAGGTGCCCGATTCCTACTCGGAGGCTTCTTGGCAGCCCCCAGAGCATCGCCGGAAACGGATCGGACAGGAGCAGAAGGAGGGGAACGACCATGACGAGCAGCTCGTGCTGGACCATGTGCATGGTGAACAGGAATGAACCGAATGTATCGATAGGAGACAGGAGCGCCAGGCAGATGGTTGCGAGTCCGGCCGTGTACAAGACCAGCCGCCACCTGACCGCGATCCGCGCCTTCTGTCTTCGGAGCCGCCCCCATCCCACCCCGTAGACGAGGGCGAGCGGGGCTACGACCAGCATGACGTCCGCCCGCCAGTTCCACGATGCCAAGAGCGCCTGCGTCGTCTGACTCATGGTGCGGCTCTCGCAATTTGTTCCTTCGCACGGCGGTCCTCGGCCGGTCGCCGGCGGAGTCTGAAGGGACGACGGAACTTGTCCCGGTATCTCCCCGAGCTACCGTGGCGGGGCCAGGCTGGCGGCTAGCAGGGCTACGATCCACCCGGGCAGGATCGCCACCAGGCCGAGGACCCACGACCCGAGCGGCCGCCAGGGGTGACCGGTATTGCGCTGTCGCCTGAGCAGCGCATCGGTCGCGATGGCGCCGAGCAGCGGCAGCGCCGACGAGAAGATGAACAGCGGCTTGCTGGCGAACTCCCCTCCGGGAGGTGCGATGCTCCCGAGGAAGGCGATCAGCCACGCCGGGAAGAGTGCGGCCATTCCGAGCACCCAATACCGCTCCGGGCCCCACTGGGGTCGCTGCCTCCTCATGACGGCGACCAGAGCCGCCGTGCCCGCTAGGCCGACCACGCTCGCCACTAGAGACCACGCGACCATCGCGAATTGTGCCTCCTCGAATCCAGATCAACCCCTGAGAAGGATACGGATGTCTTCGGCGAGGTCGGCAGGCTCAAAGCCACTCCCGTACGCGACGCGGATCTTGCCCGCCCGGTCGATGAGGTGTACCGGGGCCTGGTGCATGACATTGCCCTCTTTGTCTGTCCACACCTTGCCGACCCAGTAGTATTTCCAGATCGGTTGGAGGATCGGACGCTCGCCGGTCAAGAAGTGCCAGCGGTCGAGCATCTGGTATTTCTCCGAGTACGCGCGGACCCGCTTCACAGTGTCCCGGGTCGGGTCCGTGGTCACCGCGAGAAAGACCGCGCGTGGTGCGACCTCACCCAGCATCTCGCGGGCCTTCCGGAGCTTGGCCGTAACCAGCGGGCAGACATCGCGGCAGGCGGTGTATAGGAATGTCAGGATCACCACCCGCCCCCGGAAGTCGGACAGGCGCACGGGCTTGCCGAGCTGATCCCGGAGGGTGAAGTCACGCGTCTCGCGCGGGGGATCAAGGGCCGTGCCGCGAAAGCTCGGCTCCTGCGCACACCCATACAAAAAGCTAGCCAGGATGCCGAGTGCCACTCCGTATCGAAAAATTGTCATGCGGGCTCCCATCTCGGACGCATCTCGGCAATAACGAAAAAGAAACCCCCGCTCTTCAAAGAAGCTGGACGTAAGAATAGACTGCCCAAAAGGGACCAGCAGTCACCGGAGTCTGTTAGTGCGTCCCAACGCGGACGTCCTGGACCTTGATCGCGTATTGCGCCGGCTGGTGTTCACTCCGGTCCTCCACGTACAGGTCGATGAGGAGGAAACGGGTTTTCCCCGACTCGACGGCGAGATCGACCGCAATCGTAGAGCCTATCGGGACCACATTGACGGACCCCCCTCGCTGGAGCTTGCCAGAGATCAGCCCGAATCTCACCCTGACCGCGTCGTAGGAAACCGTCTCGACAAGTCCCCCAGCGA
>JBHIAH010000021.1:0-36394 GCA_046758505.1 Methylomirabilales bacterium (SeqCode)
GGATGCTCCAGAAGCCTCGCCACACCTCTCGGACATATCGCCACATCGTTGCACCTATTCTTGGAAAGTCCCGGCTCCCAGCCTAGGCGTGGGGCATGTCTCCTTCGCCTATTGATTCCATCTCGTTATCCAGGAGGGAGTACACGAACTGCTGAAGCGCCTCGTCAGCATATTGTCCGATTCGCTCCCGCTGGGGCTTAAGCGCCTGGTGGAAGCGCTCGATAAGTTCCCGTGGAAGCAACCCCCATCCGGCGAACAATTCAAGGGTTGTCTCTCATGGAAGGAACTCCGCACCAGCAGACCGGCTTCGAGGTGGCGGAAGCCATCCCTTCACCGATCTCTTCAGCGCAGCGAACTCCCCGGGAGCCTCGTTGATGCTCTGACGATGGCCGCAGGCGTCACACGCAATACCCTCAGATCTCCACTTCTATATCCACTCCGCTCACTCGGACATGATAGCTGGACACGCCGGTTTGCGCGGGCGGCGTGAGGACATCCCCACTCTTAGCGCTGAACTTTGATCCGTGCCAGGGACAGGTGACCACTTCTCCCTCCACAGGGCCCTCGGAAAGAGGACCGCCTCGGTGAGGGCAGGAATTATCAATGGCATGGTAGGTCCCCTCGAGGTTGAAGAGGGCGATCACTTTCCCGTCGACCTCCACCCTCTTGGCCTGGCCGGAAGCTACCTCGCTGGTCGTCGCCACCTTCACGAATCTTGCCATCCTGCAACCTCCTCATCACCGGCCTGCAATCTGAGTGGATTCCCACCGTTCGCATCGTGTTCATGGTTTCTGACACGTCGAGGTCCCTGTCATGGTGGCTCAGACAGGAGTGCCTATAAGGCACCCCACGTTCATGGCTGACAACCTCCCGGGGATCTGCAGGGTCAACGTGAGAGATCTACTGCGGACGAGGCTGTCGGGGGAAGAAATCACTCCTACTTAGGTAGCCACGGGATGAGAAGGGGCAAGGGCCGTGCCAGATATTTCTAGGCCCGAGGATGAATGGGACTCCTTTTCAAGATCCCGTCATTGCAAGGATTGAGGCGGCCGGATGGAAACAGACGCGTCCCACGGTGCCGCACGCGACGTAGGGAATTTTGGGGGGGCAGGGAGTTTCTCCCCGGTCAGATGGGGATGTTGTACGCCCGGATCTTATGGGTCAACGTCTTGACATCGATCCCCAGGAGCCGGGCAGCGGGCGCCTTCTTTCCCTGCGTATAGCGGAGGGTGCGGATGATGGAGAGCCGTTCCACCTCGGCGAGAGAGAGGGGCGCGTCCCCCTCCTGCGGTTGAAGCTCCACGCTCGGGCGGATATTGCGGGGCAGATCGTCCGGCTGAATGACCGTGCCCGGCGCGAGGAGGACGAGCCGTTCCACCGTGTTGGCCAGCTCCCGGACGTTTCCCGGCCAGGCATACCCACTCAGGACGTCCACCGCCTCGGGAGAGAAGGACTTGCGCTCACGCCCCGGAAGCCGGAACTGGTCGAGGAAGTGCTCGAGCAAACAGGGGATGTCCTCACTCCGGTCCCGGAGGGGCGGGACCGCCAGGTTGACGACGTTTAGGCGAAAGAAGAGGTCTTCCCGGAAGTGACCGGCGCGGACCTGCTGGTCAAGATCCTTGTTGGTCGCGGCAAAGATCCGCGTGTCGATCCGTCTCAGCCGGGTCCCTCCCACCCGCCGGAGCTCTCCGGTATCGAGAACCTGGAGGAGCTTGGTTTGCATCGCCGGGCTCATCTCGGCCACTTCGTCCAGAAAGACGGTCCCCCCATCCGCCACCTCAAACAGCCCGGCCTTGGCGCTTACCGCGCCGGTGAAGGCTCCCTTTTCATGCCCGAAGAGTTCGCTTTCCAGGAGCTGGTCTTGAAAGGCGCTGCAATTGATCACCAGAAAGGGGCGATCCGCGCGTGGGCTCGCCTGGTGGAGTGCCCGGGCGATCAGCCCCTTGCCCGTGCCGGTCTCTCCCGAAATCAGGATCGGGGCGTTGGAAGCCGCCACCCGCCCGACCATCGCGAGGAGAGACCGCATGCCTTCGCTCTCCCCGAGGATGACGGCGTCGTCGCCCCGTTGACCCACCATGCGGCGAAGCGCCGTGTTCTCTTCCTGAAGCTGCCGTTTCTCCGCCGCCCGTCTCAGAACCGCCTCGACCTCCGAGAGCTTGAAGGGCTTCGTCAGGTAATCGTAGGCCCCCAGCTTCATCGCCTCGATGGCGCTCTCCACCTCGGGGTGTCCGGTGAGCACCACGACCTCGGCAGTCACCCCGGTCCCGCGGAGCCGCCGAAGGGTCTCCATCCCTCCGAGGCCCGGCATCTTGAGGTCGAGCAGCACGACGTCAAAATCCTGCCGGGTGAGGACCGCGAGCGCCTCTTCCCCATTCTCCGCGGTGACCACCGCGCAGCCACTCTGTGGGAGTTCGCGCTCCATGAGGATCCGGGTCGGTTTTTCATCATCGACCACGAGCACCTGGACGGGACGTTTCTGCCTCACGATCCACTCCCCCCTTCCCGGCGGGCCACCGGAAGGCGGATCGCCATCGTCGTCCCTTTCCCCACCCCGTCGCTTCTGACCTCGATCGCCCCCCCGTGCTGTTCCATGATCCCCTGACAAATGGCCAACCCCAGCCCGGTCCCTTTGCCCACCTCCTTGGTGGTAAAGAAGGGATCAAGGACCTTGGCCAGGTGCTCTGGCGGTATCCCGCATCCCGTATCCTGGACATGGACCTCTACGTGGCCTGCAACCGGAAAGGCCGTGATCCGGACCTCGCCTTCGCCTTCAATCGCATCCAGGGCGTTGGTCACCAGGTTCAGAATCACCTGCTGAAGCATCTGGCGATCTGCCTCAACCACCGGGAGGCCCGGGGCGAGGTCGAGCGCAATCCGCCGGTTGGTCACCGCGGCCTGCCGGCTCACCAGGGCGACGGTATCTCGGATGAGGGACGCCATGTCGAGCTGCTCAAGGCTCGGTTCCCGCTGCCGCGCGAAATCGAGCAGGCGTCTCACGATGGCCGATGCCCGCCCGACCTCTTCCTGGATGAGAGCGAGATACTCGGGAACGTCCCGGAACTCATACAGCCCCTGGAGCCGCCCCGCTTGGGCCCGCCGCTCGAGGGCCTCGGCGAATCCGGCCACCGACGAGAGGGGGTTATTAATCTCATGGGCCAACCCGGCGGCCAGACGGCCCAGGGAGGCCAGTTTCTCCTGCCGCAGCAGGAGGTCCTGCGAGCGCCGCAGTTGCTCGTACGACCGACGCACCTCCTCATACAGGCTAGCATTTTCCACCGCGATGGCCGCCTGCGCAGCCAGGGTCACCGCCAAGGCCTCATCATCCTTGCTGAACTCCTCGGCTCCCTGCTTCTCTGTAAGGTACAAATTCCCAAAGACCCTCCCCTTCGATATGATGGGCACCCCCAGGAAGGACCGCATGAGGGGATGATGAGCCGGAAATCCGTGCGCCCGGGGGTCGTTGGTCAGATCCTTCAACCTAATGGGCTTTGCCTCCCGGACGACGACACCTAGAATGCCCTTCCCCACCGGCAGGGGTCCGATCCGGGCCTTGGTCTCTTCGTTGACGCCCACAGTGATGAACTGACCCAACCCCCCGCCATCCTCGTTGAGCATCCCGACGGCCCCATACTTGGCCCCGAGGACCTTACACGCAAGCTCTGCAATATTTTGAAGGACCGATTCGAGCGAAAGCTCTTTCGCCAACACCATGCCGGCTTCCACCAGGGCCTGGAGCTGCTCCACCCCCCGTCTGACGACCCCCTCCCGCTCTTGGAGAAACGCCAGGGCCACAATCACGAGGATCCTGTTGGCGACAGCTTTAAAGCGCTCGAGGGCGTGGATCAACCGGTCGGGCCTCTCCCCATACTTTTGCGCCAGCGATTGCTCGCACACACCTTGCAAGGTGAGCAGGGCGCCGAAGATGTGCTTGGGGGAGAGGCGGCGGAGGACGCCGCGAGCAGCCATGGCCTTGGCCAGGGCCTGGGCCCGGTGATAATGCCCTGTCTCGAGACAGGTGAAGTACGCATCGTAGATGGCTCTCGAATCCGCCTCCAGCTCTTCCGAGGTGCCCCCCCGAAGATACCCCCGGTCCTCCATTTCTTTCATCCATCGGCGCCGCAGCGCCCCCTCGCGCCTCCGGAAGTGCGCCAAAATCTCTCCGACCAGGCGGTCCCCCGAGACGCGGGTCTGTCGCGAAGAATTTCCCGACTTGAATTTCGTTTTCCTTACCATAGCTCCAATGCGGCAGCGAAATCCGCGTTCCTCCCGATGCTTCCCCAGGGCGGCCGTTCCACCCTAGTATACCCACAAATGCACAAGGGGAGAAATGGTGATCGAGGGGGCCAGCCTCGCCGTGAAAATCTTACACGCTTCTGCTCCATTCCCTCGGTCTCGCAAGGCTTCATAATAACATTGCGACACCCTCATCCCCGCTCCCGAACCCACGAGCAAAAGCCGCTTCCCACGCTTAGGACTTGACACACGCGACTCGATGGGTAATCTCGTGCCCGAAGATTCCCGCATAACGATCTGCGGAACGCAGGGAAAATACGGGCGGCGATGGCCGGTACGGTCCTCCGGCTCTTCGCCGGCAAGGAGACACAGCAGACCACGATCCGGGCATCGCCGCGGGGTGCCAAGACGTCGCCACCGGCCGGCCGCCGGTGATGGAGCGGTAGATACCCAGACTCTCGGTACGTCTTTTGCTCTTTCGGGTAGAGAAAGGAGGGTGGTCCCAACTGAATAATCTGCCAGAGGCAATGTTCTAATCTTGCAGGACCCGCATGAATCAGCCGGGGTCAGGCGGAGAACCTGACGTGTGCGGAGCAGCAGTTGAACGCACGCGCAAGTCACCCTCAGCGAGCGGGAAGAGAGATCGGGTGAACCATACGACCGAGGAGGAGGGGCTCTTATGGGCAAATACGTTAACGAGGAAGGATTTCTCGTTTACAGCGGCTTCTGGTGGAAGCTGGCCCTGCCCGAGGTGATCTTGCTCGTCTACCTGGGCGTCATCGGCGTCACCTGCATCTGGGCTACTTCCCGCCCGACGGGCGGGTGGACCGAGGTCTTCGTCGGGGTTTTGTTCGGGCTCTCTGTCTGGACCCTTTTCGAGTACGTCCTTCACCGGTGGCTGCTGCACCATACGCGCTACCCCCTCCTGCGCAAGATCTTCTGGAACGGCCTCCACAAGGAACATCATATGTACCGGCAGATGAAGGACCCCGAGCACCACGGGATACACCTCGCGATCTCGCTGCCGATCGTCCTCCTACTGATAAGCTCCGCGGGCGTGGTGACCGAATCCGGCTGGGGGCTGGCAACGGCGGCCGGATGGATCCTCGGTTACTGGCTCTACGAGGCGATCCACTGGCTGTTTCATGCTGGCGATCCGCAAGGGAATTTCGGCAGATTCCAGCCTATCCACGGGCTCTGGGCCGCACATACGGTCCACCACCTCCACCGGGCGGATAAGAACTACGGCTTCGTCACGCTTTTCTGGGACCGATGCTTCGGCACGTATCTCCCCATCGAGCGAGCGCGAGCACGTCGAATCGACGGCTCCGCGGAGGGGCCCCCCGCCTGAGGAAGCACGGGTCACCACTGAGGGCGGGGCGCCTCGCGACGCCAGGATCACTGGAAGGCGCCGCATCGGCGCCGCACCAACCCGAAAGCAATCGGCGGTCCGGCGCAAGCCGTGAGCAGCCAGAAGGCCAGAAAGCTATAATGCTAGCATGCTCAGAAGATTGGACGTTTCCCCTTTTTCAGCATCCTAGCGTTCCAGCAGCTCGGTGCTGATTGCTGGCAGCCGATCGCTGACAGCTGCTCGTTTCGGTCCCTGGACTTCGGTCATCGGTTGATTGCTGGAGGGCCGCTGGCATGACCCTTGCCCTCGCTGGTTTCTTCATGGGTTTCATCGGTTCCATGCCGATCAGCGGTCCCATCTCCCTCTTGGTGTTCCATCGCGGGATGCTTGCCCGGTACCAGGAGGGATGGACGATCGGCCTTGGGGGGGCCCTCGCAGAGGGAATCTACTGTGCCCTGGCCATCCGGGGCTTCAGCCTCCTGCTGGGAGGCTCGTCCTTTCTCGAGGCGCTGGCCAAGGGAGTGGGTATCCTCCTGCTGTTTGCGTTAGGGCTCTATTTTCTCTTTGCCCGCCAGGAGGATCTTGACGACAGTCCGGTAGCCCAGCCGTCAGCGTCGAGCTGGGCGAGTACATTCTGCGTGGGGCTGAGCGTTGCCGCCCTCAATCCAACCCTGATCCTGACCTGGTCCGCGGCTGTGGCCATGCTCTACCCCCTCACCAGCCTTACGTTCCATACGTACGACTGGATTGCCTTCGCCGCCAGCGTGGTCATCGGCATTGTCGCCTGGTTTACTGTCCTGCTCGCCCTGCTCCGACGCTTCAAGGGCCGTTTCCCGTTCCCTGTGTTTCAGAGACTCATTCGCAGCATCGGCGGGGGGCTCATCCTCGTCTCGATTGTCTCGGCGGTACGGATGATACTCCGCTGACCGTCGCCCCGGGATGTCCCGACGCTCGAGCGGGCTGACACCGGAAGGGGATCCTCGAGGGTCGGGGCATGCGCAGCGCGCGAGACGCCGAGGCACGACAGGCGCCTCCGGGGGGCTTTCCTCCGCATCGACACCCAAAGGCACAGGAGCAATCGGAAAGTAGCTCCCTGCGAAAAACCATTGACAAGAGGGTGCGAACTGTGTCAAAGATTTAGATACTTGGACGGGGTTGGTCGATTTTCCGCACAGAATCCTCCAGGTGCAATTCACCCCTCAGTCGCGCCTGCACGGAGAAGACAGGGTGCCAAAAGAGAGACGGCGGCAGGAAGTCCTCCATTCGGCCAAAGAAGTCTTTTCCAAAAAGGGTTTCCACAGGGCCAGCATCTCCGACATCGTCGAGCGGGCCGGCATCGCCAGGGGAACTTTCTATCTGTATTTCAGGAATAAGCGGCATATCTTCGATAATTTGTTGGAGTCCCTCCTCCAGGAGCTGGATCAGCGCATTCCCACGATCGAGGTGGGCAAAGGAAAACCGCCCCCACTGGAGCAGCTCAGAGGAAACCTGACCAACGTCATCACCTTCTCCCTGGAGGAGCCCCACCTGATCCAGATTCTGTTCGACCACGCGATGGGATTGGATAAGGAGCTGGATCGCATGCTTCGTACCTTTTACGAACGCCTCACCGATCGCATCGAATTGGCACTACATTCGGGGATCGAGAGGGGTCTGGTCCGCTCGTGTGATACACGGCTGGTGGCCTACAGCGTGCTCGGAGCCATGAAGGAGGTTATGGCCCAGCTCGCTTCCCACCGGATCTCGCCCCTCGATTTGAAGACGGTTGTGGATGATCTGTTGGAACTCGGCCGTCACGGGGTCCTCGTCGAGCCCCTCGAGGGGTGATTTTTTTTGGCTGCGCTCTAGACTGACATGTCAGTCTATTATAATTATAAATGGAGGAGGAAATGGCACAAGCAACGGTAGAGCGCATAGAGCATTACCGGGCGTATAAACCCCAGCCCTTCACGAAGGAGGAGCGGGATTCCACCACGATTCTCTTCGGCGGGCTGACCTGGCGCCACGAGGCCTTGCTCCAGGCGGTCTTTGAGAATCTCGGCTACAAGGCCTTGCCGCTCCCGAACATCGCACGAACGGACCTCGATACCGGAAAGGAACTCATCGACACGGGGGCCTGCTGCCCTACCACCTTCACCACAGGCAACCTGATCAATTTCTTGCAATCAGAATCCAGCCGGATCGGCAAGGACGAGGCACGGCGGAAGTATGTCTTTCTCACCGCGGGAAATTGTGGGGCCTGCCGATTCGGCCAGTACCATGCTTCGTACGAGATGGGGCTACGCAATACCGGGTTCGAGGACTTCCGGATGTTCCTCTTCGCCCAAGACGGCCTAGACCAGGGAGCCATGGGTGGGGGCGGATTAGAGATCACCATGCCCTTTACTATAGGGGCCGTATGGGCCGTCCTGCTCGGAGATCTCGTCACGGACATGGAGTACCTGACCCGGCCCTACGAGATCAATCCCGGAACGACAGATCGGGTCGTCCAGGCGTGCATAGACTACCTCTCTGACGTCTTCAAGAAAAGACCCATCAAGGGCAAGAGGTGGGGTTCGTTGGCATGGCATCTCAGCACGCGGTACTTCACCGAGGCCCTCGGGGAAGTCAAAAGGAAATTTCACGCCATTGAGGTCGACCGGTTGCAGCCCAAACCCAAGGTGGCGATCACCGGGGAATTCTGGCTCCAGACGCATGAGGGAGAGGGAAACTACAACATCAAGCGGTGGCTGGAGCAGGAAGGAGCGGAGGTGATTCCTCCCTCAATTGCCGTGTGGCTGGATTACTGGATGAAGTGGTACTTGATCGAACTGGAGCAGCAGCGGGAGATCGACAAACACGCCCGCCCGAAGATGGCGGCCATTCGGGGCCTGCAGGCCATCTACCGCTGGAACTACAACCGGCTGAGGCGCGCCCTGGCGGGCCTCCCGTACTCGCTTCCGTACCAGGATGAGCTCCAGACGCTCGCCGCCCCCTTCTACCATTACCATCTCTCCGGGGGTGAAGGGTTCATGTTGGTAGGCAAAGCCCTCTATTACCACCTCCACAAAAAGGCCCACATGATCTGCGAGCTGTCCCCGTATGCATGCCTCCCCAACACGATGTCCATCGGCAGCATGGCAGGCGTGCTGGGGAAGTACCCCGACCTTTTGTACGCGCCGATCGAGGTGAAGGGGGATGCGGAGGTGCATGCCCTGTCGAGGTGCCAGATGATTCTCACCGAGGCCAAAAAGCGGGCCGCCCAGGAATTTGAGGGGACGCTGGCGGAGACCGGCCTCACGGTCGACACGATTCGCGCGTACGAACGAGACCATCTGGAGCTGCGCCGGGCGACCCGCCGGGTGCCGCACACGGGCGTCGCGGGGACTGCCGCGAATTACGTCCGGCATCTTGCGGCCCGCCTGTAAGGGAGGCAGCTGTCAGCCATCGGCAGTCGGCTGTCAGCAAAAGACACCCATGGGAGGATATCGCACTTCGCGCCAGAGAGGGGACTCAACTGGACAGTCCAGAGCTTAGAGCGGGTGACACTGCTGATAGCGGGTAGCTGACTGCTGACCGCTGATTAAGGAAAAACGCGATGCAGATCGTCGGCTTTGACTGCGGCAGCACCACCGTCAAGGCGAACGTCCTCGAAAACGGCCAGGTGCTCTGGAAAGATTACCGCCGCCACGACACCAAGATTGCCGAGACGGCACTGGATTTCTTCGCGCGGATGGAGGCAGAGATCGGCCTCACCCCGAAGGAGGCCAGGGTGTACATCACCGGCTCGATGAGCGGGCCCCTTGCCCCGCTCATCGGGGCCAAGCAAGTCCAGGAAGTCGTGGCCGTGGCAGCGGCCGTGGAAAGGCTCCATCCCGAGGTCATGTTCGTCTCGGAGATCGGCGGAGAGGACATGAAAACGATCTTCTTTACGAGGATGCTCGGGATCGGGAAGTCCAAACAGGTCATGATGCAGTCGGCGTGCGCAGGGGGGACCGGCAATTTCATTGAAAAAACGGCCCGAAAGCTGGGGGTCATGGAGGGCCTGCCCGAAATGGGGTACCGGGGGTACGCGCTTCACAAGGTGAGCCCCAAATGCGGTATTTTTGCGGAAGCGGATGCGAATACCCTGGTGAAGGCCGGCGTCCCGGTCGAGGAGATCATCGCCAGTCTCTTTGAGGCGGTGGTGTATCAGAATCTGGCGACCCTCACCAGGGGAAATACCCCGATGCCGGAGGTTCTCCTGTTGGGAGGTCCCAATCTCTTCTTTAAAGGACTGCAGGAGGCGTGGCGGCACCACCTCGTCAGGCTGTGGACAGAAAGGAAGGTGGCCCTCCCTGCGGCACAGGACCCCGAGAGTCTCATCCGTGTGCCCCAGGAAGCGCTCTACTATCCGTGCTTAGGGTGTGCGGAGATTGCCCAGGGGGAGCCCCCGGGGGTGGGGATCTATCACGGAACGGAAAGGCTGCAGTGGTGGATTGCCACGGGGCAATACGAGCAAAAGAAAAAAGAGGGGGGGAAGGGGTTGTGGGTCACCGTAGAGGATCTCGAGCATTTCAAGCACGAGTACGCTGCAAACGGGAATGGCCGCGCGGCCCCCAATGGCGACCGACCTCGCGCCACAACCCGGGCGGTCTGCGGGATGGATTTTGGATCGACCACCGCGAAGTTTGTTCTCCTGTCTCCTGAGCAGGAGATTCTTGCAACCGGCTATACGCTGTCCCACGGAAACCCCATTGAAGACGCGAAAACCCTCTTCCGCCAGGTCCAACAGGCCATGGGGAACGGAGAAATCCTGGCGGTGAGTGTCACCGGCTACGGAAAGGACTTGCTGATCGATATCATCGGGGCGGATGTCCCCGTCGTGGAGACCGTCGCCCATGCGACGGCGGGTCTCCACTTTTTCCCCGATGCAGATTGCATTTGTGACGTCGGAGGCGTCGACGTCAAGATCATGATTCTCCGACAGGGGACGGTCTCCGATTTTCGGCTCAACTCTCAGTGCTCCTCCGGGAACGGCGCCTTTCTCCAGGGCGTCGCCGAGCGCTTTGCCATCCCCCTCGACGAGATGGCTGACAGGGCCTTTCAGGCGCAGGCCAAGCCGACGCTGAGCATGGGGTGTGGGGTTTTCCTGCAGAGCGACATCGTGAATCAACAGCGGAAAGGCTGGCAGGCGGAGGAGATTTTGGCCGGGTTGTGCGGCATCCTCCCCTTGAACGTGTGGGTGTATGCCGGCGGGCTGACCAACCTCGGTCAGGTGGGGAGAAAGTTCATCCTGCAAGGGGGAACGCACAGAAATCTGGCCGTGGTGAAGGCCCAGGTGGATTTCATCCGATCCAAAATTCCGGACGCGGAGATTGTGGTGCATCCATACTCGGGGGAGGCAGGCGCCATCGGCGCAGCCCTGGTCGCTTTGGCGTGGTGGCGGAAGGGCAACAGCACGCACTTTCGGGGATTCGATACCATCGAGTCCCTGACCTACAGGACCATCACCTCCCTGGACACGATCTGCCGGTGGTGCCCGGTAAACTGCAAACGATCCTTTGTGGACGTCGAGGTCCCGGGTGGGAAGGGCCGAACCTGGAGCAAGGTCCCCCTATCGGAAGGATGGGAGCGGGTGATTGTGAATAACTCCTGCCCGAAGGGGCTGGTCGAGGACGCGAATGAAATGCGAGTGATCAAGGCGGACCTCGACAAAACGAAGGCCGCCTTTCCAAATATCGGTGAACACGTCCGGCACGAGGCCTTTCGGCCGCCACGGAGCTTCTCGCCGTGTTCGGTTTCCTGAAGAGGAGCCAGGCGCCCGACCGGAGGGCCCGATTGGCCCAGCGGGCGGTCCTGCGCGTGGGGATCCCACGCACTCTCAACATCTGGAACACACACCAATTCTGGACCGGCTTTCTTGTCGCGCTGGGCATCAAGCCGGAGAATATTATCTTTAGCGGCGAGACCACAGAGGAACACTTCAAGCAGTTCGGCAAAGGCCGGGGGACCGTGGATTGCTGTTATCCCGTCAAGTGCATGAGCGGACACTACGGAGAGCTGGTGGCGCACAAAAAACAAATCCAGGTGCTCCTCTCTCCCATCATCTATTCCCTCCCTTCGTATCTGCGCGGGCACGTGCAGGGGAATCTGAGCTGTCCCAGGGTGATGGCCGGCCCCGAGAACATCAAGGCTGGCTTTCTCAAAGAGAAGGATGTCTTTCGAGAACAGGGCATCGCGCACGTCTCCCCGTTCGTGTCCTTGGGAGATCCCCCGCTTGTCCCCAAGCAGCTGTATGCGTCTCTCCGAGAGATACTCAATCTGGATCCGGAGGAGACCACCCGGGCCGTGGACGTCGGATATCAGACCCTGGAGGGATTCAGTCAGAAGATGCGAACCAAGAGCCGGGAGATTCTTTCCTGGTGCGCTCGGGAGAATAAGCCCTGCATCTTAGTGCTCGCACGCCCCTACCACATGGATTCCGGAATTGGACACGAGATCGAGGTGGATCTCCAGGCGAACGGCTATCCCATCCTCTGGGTCCACTACCTGCCCGTGGACGAGGATTTGATGCAGTGGCTCTTTGGGCAAGAGATCGAGGCCGGGATCATCAAGAGCCCCTTTGACATCTCCGACGTCTGGGCCTCCTCGTATTCCGCGAACACCAACGAGATCCTCTGGGGGGCAAAGGTGGCCGCCCGCCTGCCCTGGATCACCTGCGCGGTGCGTCTCTCCAGCTACGAATGTGGGATGGACCAGCCCACCTACACGCCCACCCAGCAGATCGTGGAGCGCTCCGGCACGCTCCACTTCAAGTTCGGCGACCTGGATTCCACCAAGCCCGGGGGGTCCATCAAGATACGCGTCGAGACCATTCACTACTACATCCAGCAGTCCTATCGCGGCATTATCGAGAAAAAGCTGAAAAACCTTCCCGGGACATGTCCGTTACTGCCCAAGCGTACTCCCCATACCGGGACGCCCCCCTCCACCGGGCGCCCCATCAAAATCCCGTCCCCGACCCTCCTATAACGGTGTGCGCAACGCCGCGAGGAACTGCGGGTCGATCTTGCTCTTGACCGTGCGGCGATCGAGCTGTAACCGGCGCGCCGTTTCCTCGTAACTGCCGGTCTGCGAGTAGACCAGGGTGCAGTAGCGGCGCAAGAGCTCATCCGCCGTCAACGTCCCGGAGACGGTCGCCGCGGCAAATTCCTCGCGCGACGAGCCGCGGCGCGGCGCGGCTGGCCGGTACTCTTTGCGAATCAGGATGCTGCGCACGCACTGTTCCAACTCGCGGATATTGCCCGGCCACGGATAGTCACGCCCAAGGTGCTTCACGATCCAGGTCTCGACGTCTTCGGCGAGACGCTCGGCTTCCGGACCCGCCACGCGTCGCGCGATGAACAGCAGCAATTCGCGGAGCACGCCCGGCGACTCACGCAGCTGCTCGTATAGGGCGGGGGTTACCACCAGGTCGGAACACAACCGGTAATAGAAGTCCTCGCGGAACTGCCCTTTCCGCATGGCGTCGCCAATGTCCCGATTCGTCGCGGCGATGATCTTCCCATGAAACTCCCGCTGCTGCGTGTCCCCCAGCGGCTGAAAGGTCCGCGTCTGGATCACCCGCAGCAGCTTGACCTGGATTGAGGCATCCAGGTCGCCGATCTCGTCCAAGAAGACCGTTCCCCACTGCGGGCAGATCTCGAGCCACCCCCGGCGATCCTGCAGCGCGCCCGTGAATGCGCCACGGCGATGCCCGAACAGCTCCGATTCGATGAGGGTTGCGGGAAGGGCGGATAGGTTTAGTGGATAAAAGGATTCCGCGAAGTCCTCCACGAACGTCAACGTCTTGGGATCAAAGGGAATATACCGCGACAGCGCGATGGCCCGCGCGACCAGCTCCTTCCCGGTCCCGGTGGGGCCGGTGATGAGGGTGGTGATGTCTCCCATCCGCGCGTAGAAGGCGTCGCGATACCGCCGCATGTCGTGCGTGAAGATCGACTGCCACACCGCTGCGCGCAGCCGCGCTGCCGCCATCGAGCTGCCGATGATATAGCTGAAGATGTGATGGAACGCACGACGAATTTGAAAAAAACACGCGAACAGATGGGACGGGTCATGCTGCGACGGGAGGCTGACGCCGGGAATGTGCAGGTAACGCTCCCAGTCGCGCTGAAAGTCTTGAAAAAAGCCGACCTGCCCCCGCCCTGGCTTCCGATCAAGGGCGCGGACAATGGCCGCTTCAAGTCGATCTCGATAGGAATGGTACACGAGGAAAAGGACAGCGTCCTCGTAGAGAACCAAATCCTCTTCCGTCGGCCTCGATCCGCCGCCGAGGCGTCCGCGCGCGCCGCGCACCAGCTTCTCGACGCGCTCCACGATCTTCTGGGCGTTGACGTGAGGCGTGCTGGGGTCATCAACCCGCATGCTCCAGACCGGCTCGGCCTCGCGGAAATCCGAGCCAAGCGCCTCGCGCTCGTACTGGATGCGCTCGGGGAGGAAGGGGTTGCAGTACCCGAGATGGGCCACCGCTCGCAGAAACCCCCGCTCGTTTGCGCTGAGGAACGCCATAGCTACCTCCGGGACATACGTACAACAAATGTACAAAGCCTATCATTTCATGTCAAGACGGTCGCCATGCATCGACTCCCCATAAGCCGTAACTTCTCGATTTCACAGATCACCAAAGAGTGGATCCCCCATGGCACATTGCTTGCGCTTCTCATCCGCGAGAGGCAAGGATGGATGAGCCGAGCGTTTCCCCTGGTGGGTAAGACCCGGCGAGCGAGGAAAGCGATGCACTGGAAATCGGACGCAGCGATCACCCACCAATACCCGAACAAGGGGCGACTTGGAATCGCCCTTTCGGCTCTCTGTCTCGGGATGCTGTTCGCCGTCGTGGTGGCAGTGCTTCAGGGAAACCCTGCGAATTTCATCCCTGTTGGACCCCAAGACGAACTCCGCGTCAGAATGCTGCGGCTCGCGCAAGTTGCATTCATCGCTTTGCCGCTATTGACCCTCTTGTATGAGCGGCTCATGGCGAGTGCTCCCCGGGACAGCCGGCTTGCCCGCTGGGGCCGGGCCGCGATGATAGGCGGCATGATCGGAATGCCGGCAATACTCACGCTCGCCAGTCTGACGCGGGCCGAGTTCAAGTTCTTGCTTCCATTCCCGGCTGTCGCCACGTTCGCCGGTACATCGTGTGGTGCGTGGTTGGCCCGACGGCAGGGACGTCCGCTGGAGTGGTGGGGCTGGCTGCTCATCGCGCTGAGCATGGCTGCCGGTCTGCTCATGGGCCTGTATGCCTTTGATGGACCGCTGCCGCCGCCTGTCTTCATCGGCGCCTATAACGACCTTGTGCGCCGCGTGATCCGCCTGACCCACGCCTACACGATCGTCACCGGGTTCATCAGCATACTCATCTCACGCGCGCTGGCGGAACTTGACGGGCACGCCCGGGTGTCCTTTTGGAGGTAACCCATGAGAATCGGCCTGATTGCCATTGCGGGGGTCAAGCTTCAGACCCGGAAGTTTATCGACCTTGGGATCACGCTTCCGCAGTTCGTGAACCGGGGACGGGTGATCGCCCAGTTGCCCAGCCTGGCCCTGCTCACGCTGGCCGGGGCGACGCCCCCGGGCGTGGAACTGGAATACATTGAGGTAGACGACGTCGTGACGTTCGCCGAGCGGCCGCGCCTCGACTTTGATCTCGTGGCCCTCTCCACCTACACCGCCCGCGCATTTGACGCGTACCGCGTGGCCGACGCTTACCGAGCCCGAGGGGTTCCCGTGGTCTTCGGAGGACTCCACGCCACGGTCATGCCCGAGGAAGCTGCGCTCCATGCGGACGCGGTGGTCATCGGCGAGGGGGAGGTCACGTGGCCCATGCTCGTCCGAGACTTCCAGCGAGGGGGACGGGCAGGATTGAAGCGCTTCTATCGAGAAGATCGACCCGGGCGATTCGATCTGGGCGAGGGCCCGATGCCGCGCTTCGATCTTCTCGTGCAGTCCCAACCCATGCCGGCATCAGCCCTGTCCGATGCTGGAAAGACTGGTGAGATCCATCACCTGGGACCGTACAACCGAATCACCATCCAGACCACACGCGGCTGTCCCTGGGATTGCGACTTCTGTGCCGCTTCGAAGCTGTACGGACCCCGCTATCGCATCAAGCCGATCGAACGGGTGCTCGAGGAAGTGGATGCCGTGCGGTCGCTGTGGCGTCGACCGTTCATCGAGTTCGCCGACGACAACACCTTCGTCCACAAGGCCTGGGCCAAGCGCCTGCTCCAAGAGCTTGCCGGTCGCCGGATCCGCTACTTCACCGAGACTGATGTCTCTGTGGCAGATGATGAGGAACTCCTGGATTTGTTGTACCCGAGCGGATGTCGCCAGGTGTTGATTGGCTTTGAAAGCCCCAATCGGGCAAGCCTCGAGGGGATAGACCGCGCCAACTGGAAAGCCCGGCAACATAGTCGCTACTTGGAAGCCATCGACAAGATCCAGAGCCGTGGCGTATCCGTCTGTGGGTGCTTCATTGTCGGGCTCGATTCCGACACGCCGGCGGTCTTTGACGATCTCCAGAAGTTCATCGATCGATCCCGTCTGCTCGAGGTGCAGATCACCATCCTGACACCTTTCCCGGGGACAAGGCTTTATCAGAGACTCCTGTCCGAGGGCCGACTGTTATATCCGGGGGCATGGGGCCGTTGCACCCTGTTTGACGTGAACTTTCGCCCGGCCGGGATGAGCGTCGAACAACTGGAGGAGGGCGTCATGCAGCTGTGGCGGGACACCTGGAACCTCGACGCCTTTACCCGACGAAAACGGTATTACCGTGAGCTTCTCCGCGGCCGGCAGCAACACAGCGGGCAGGATACCTCGGAAGAGATAGAAGAATTTTACGCTCTACTCGCGGGGGCTTAGGCAGAGGGAAGCAGCACTCAACATGATGGCCAGTGGACGCCGCGCCGAGCTTTGACAGGCAGGCGCGAGGGGTAGATGATGGGAGCGATCGCCATGGGTAAGTACAAGGCGTTGTTGGAATCAGTCGAGCGCCCGCCACGAGGCCCCACCGGGTGCGTTCGGCAACCACCTACGCGAGCGGGAACCCTCGTCAATGATGTCCATTCGCAGCTTAATCTCACCCGAGTAGAGCGCGTGGTCTCCGTCGACTCCATCACGGGGATCCAGGCAACCATCCGGAAAGCCCAGCGCGAAGGGAAACCAATCTCCATAGCTGGCAGCAGGCACGCGATGGGCGGCCAGCAATTTGGAACGGGGACCATCCTCATCGACACGAGCACATTGAACAGGGTGCTCGATTTCGACCCGCACCGGGGCATTGTCGAGGTTGAGGCGGGGATTGAGTGGCCCGAGCTGATGGAGTACTTGGTTCTCGCCCAAAGGGGACGGTGGCCCCAGTGGGGGATCGCGCAGAAACAGACCGGCGCCGATACGTTCAGCATTGGCGGGTCGCTGGCGGCCAACGTCCACGGGCGAGGTCTGCTGTTCAAACCGATCATCCAGGATGTGGAGTCGTTCGTTCTCGTAAATGCGGAAGGAAATCTCCGAACCTGCAGCCGTCGCGAAAACCCCGAGTTATTCCGCCTCGTGATCGGCGGCTACGGCCTCTTCGGCATCATAGCGACGGTCAAGCTCCGGCTGACGCCGCGGACAAAGCTCGAGCGCGTCGTCGAAATCACTGAGTTAAAAGACCTCATTCCTGCCTTCGAGCGGCGAGCCGCTGAACGGTGTACCTACGGTGACTTTCAGTACTCGACCGAAACGGATTCCGATGACTTTCTGTGGAACGGTGTCTTCTCATGCTATCGCCCGGTGGACGAAGCCACACCGATCCGAGACGGGCAAAAGGAACTCTCTGTACGGGACTGGACAGAGCTCATCGACCACGCCCATACCGCCAAGGGCGAGGCCTTCCGCCGGTACGCCGATCACTATCTCGCCACATCTGGCCAGATTTACTGGTCAGATACGCACCAGCTGAGCACGTATCTCGACGACTACCACCGCTCGCTGGATCGAAGACTCGGAACGACTCACCCCGCGACCGAGATCATCACGGAAATCTACGTTCCACGCCAGACTCTCGTGGAATTTATGGACGAGGCCCGCGACGATTTCCGGAAAAACAACGTCAACATCATCTACGGGACCATCAGGTTGATCGAGCGTGATGACGAGACCTTCTTAGCCTGGGCAAAGCAACCCTATGCCTGCATCATCTTTAACGTGCACACGGTGCACACGCGGGAACGCGTGGAACACTCAGCCGCGGCATGCCGCCGGCTCACCGACATGGCAATGCACCGAGGTGGCAGTTACTACCTCACATATCACAAATTCGCGACCCGGAAGCAGGTCCTGGCCTGCTATCCGCAGTTTCCCGAGTTTCTCCGGCTCAAGCAGCGATACGACCCCGAGGAGCGGTTCCAGAGCGATTGGTACCGTCACTACCGGAGGATGTTCACCAATGTCTGATAGGCAGATGAAAAAGACTCGGAAGCCTCGGAGCCAAGCGTCGCCTCGAACGCATGCAGCATGGCTATGGAGGAGATCTGAGAAGAGGACAGGAGGATGCCGGCGTGAGCCCGATTCTTGCAACGGCATGCACCCCGGGCCGCCGGATACGGCTCCGGAGAGCAAACAACAAGCCTTCCAGTGACTGCGCGCTGTGGCCCCCGGTTTGAAAGGGAAAAGGGGGCAGGAAACACAACAGGGGTGCGAAGAGGATGCCCACCGGGAAGTACACAGACCTCCTGAAATCGTTTGGGTTTCAAGCCTTTCTCTGGACCCAGTTCCTCGGGGCCTTCAACGACAACCTCTACAAGATCGTGGTCGCCATGCTCGCGGTGCACGTCGCCACCAGTGCCGGCGGCGGGAGTGGCTATCTCCCCCTCGCGGGGGCCGTCTTCATCCTCCCGTTTTTCCTCTTCTCCGGCTATGCGGGCCACGCGGCCGATGTCTTCAGCAAACGGTCCATCCTCGTCGCCACCAAGATCCTCGAGATCGTTGCCATGGGTCTGGGATTCTTCGCCCTTTTGTCCGGGCGCATCGATCTGATGCTGGGCATCCTGTTTCTCATGGCCTTGCAGTCCACGTTTTTCAGTCCGGCTAAATACGGCATCCTCCCCGAGATGCTGCCCGACAGGGACCTCTCCCGGGCCAACGGCCTCCTGGAGATGACCACCTTCCTCGCCATCATCCTGGGTACTTCGATCGGCAGTCTGCTGTTCGCTGCCTGGAACAACCGTCTGGAGTGGATCGGCCTCATCCTCGTCGGGATCGCCGTGGCCGGAACGGGCACCAGTCTGGGGATTTCCCGGGTCCCGCCATCGGGCTCCCAAAAGCCCTTTCGCCTGAACCCCTGGGCCGAGATCGGCCAGGGTCTCACAAGGCTTTACCGTGACCGGATCCTCTGGCTCACGGTGGTGGGGATTTCTTACTTCTGGTTTTTGGGGGCCCTGATCCAGATGGACATCATCCTCCTGGGCAAAGAAGTCATGGGGCTGGACGACTTTTGGATCGGCATTCTCGGCGCCTTTCTGGCGATCGGGATCGGCGTCGGAAGCCTCGCGGCCGGGCGTCTGTCGGGGGACAAGGTGGAGCTCGGACTGGTCCCCCTAGGGTCCCTTGGCATGGGGGGCTTCTCGCTGCTGCTGGCCTTATCCGCCTCATCCTATCCTCAGACGGTGACGGCCCTGCTCCTCCTGGGATTCTCGGGTGGGCTCTTCATTGTCCCCCTGAATGCGCTCCTGCAGCAAAAAAGCGGGCGGGAGGAGAAAGGCCGGTTGATCGCCACGGCCAATTTTCTTACGACCGGCGGGGTCCTGCTCGCCTCCGGAGTGCTCTGGACATTCCGCGACCTGCTGCAGATTCATGCGGACCGGATCATCCTGATCGTTGGACTCTTCACCCTTCTCGCGACGGCCACCATTCTGCATGTCATCCCTGACTTCCTGATCCGGTGCATCCTGTGGATGCTCACCAACACCATCTACCGAATCCGGGTCGTGGGCGAGGAGCACGTCCCCTTTCGGGGGCCGGCGCTTCTGGTCTGCAACCACATCTCCCACGTTGATGGCCTCTTGGTCGGGGCGTGCGTCCAGCGGTTTATTCGCTTTCTGGTCTACCGACCCTATTACGAACTTACGCCGCTCAACTGGCTCTTTCGCCGCATGAAGGCCATCCCGGTCGCAGGGGGGAATCGAAAGGACATGATGCAATCCCTCGCCCGGGCACGCGAGGAACTCCGTCAGGGCCACGTCGTCTGTATCTTTGCCGAGGGGGCGATCAGTCGGACGGGGAACCTCCTCCCCTTCAAGCGAGGTTTCGAGAGGATCGTTGAAGGGCTGGATGTCCCCGTTATCCCGGTTCACCTCGACCGCCTGTGGGGGAGTATCTTCAGCTTCAAGGATGGCAAGTTCTTCTGGAAGTGGCCCGAGCACATTCCCTATCGCGTCACCGTGTCATTTGGCCCCTCGTTACCCTCTACGGCCAGGGCCGAGGAGGTCCGACAGGCGATCATGGAATTAGGCAGTGCAGCGGTGGATCACCGGCGGACTCCACGGGATCTGCTCCACCTCCGGTTTCTGAGGACTGCCAAACGGCGATGGTTTTCCTTTGCGATGGCCGACTCCAGCGGCACCGAGCTCTCCTTCGGAAGGGCGCTCGTCAGCAGTCTGCTACTCGGTCGTTGGGCCCGGAAACACGCTGCCGAAGAGCGGATGGTGGGCATCCTGCTCCCCCCATCGGCGGCGGGGGCCCTGGCAAACATCGCGGTGCTGATGGCCAGGAAGGTCCCGGTCAACCTGAATTTCACGGCGGGACGCGAGGCGATGACCGCCGCCATCCGGCAGTGCCGCATCCGGACGATCGTGACGTCCCGGATCTTTCTGGCGAAAGCGAAACTTGAGGAGATGGAGGGGATGGTCTTCCTCGAAGAGGTGTTGCGAGGCACCCCGTCCTGGCAGAAAGTCCAAGCCACCCTTGTGGCGCTCTGCCTGCCTTCCTGGCTGCTTGAGCGCCTCTGCCACGATGGAGAGCGCTCAGCCGACGCCCTCGCCACCGTCATCTTCACGAGCGGGAGCACCGGCGTCCCCAAGGGGGTGATGCTCTCTCACCACAACATCCTCTCAAATGTCGAGGGGTTGGCCCAGGTCTTCTGGGTCACAAAGAACGACCGTCTCATGGGGGTCTTGCCCTTCTTCCACTCCTTCGGATTCACCGGCAGCCTCTGGCTTCCCCTCCTCTCCGGCTTTGGCGTGGTCTATCACGCGAACCCCTTAGATGCCAAGACCGTTGGAGACATGGTGTCCAAACACCACGCGACCATCTTGATGGCGACCCCCACCTTTTACGCGGCCTATCTCCGGAAATGCTCCGCCGAGGAGTTTACCTCACTCCGGCACGCCATCGCCGGTGCCGAGAAGCTACATGAACCGCTGGCACAGGCCTTCCAAGCGAAGTTCGGTTTGGACCTCCTGGAGGGCTACGGGTGCACGGAACTGGCGCCGGTCGTCTCCGTCAACATCCCGAATGTGGTGCAGGGGGCCCACCGCCAAGCCGGCTTCAAGCCGGGAACGGTCGGGCATCCCATTCCGGGGGTCACCGTGAAGGTGGTGGATCCAGGCTCAGGCGAGGGTCTCGTCTCTGGGGAAGCGGGGCTGCTGCTCGTCAGAGGTCCGAACCGGATGCTCGGCTATCTGGGGGATCCCGAAAAAACGGCGGCGGTCCTGCGAGATGACTGGTACGTCACCGGCGACATCGCTTCTATCGATGAGGAGGGCTTTATTCACATGACAGACCGCCTCTCGCGGTTCAGCAAAATCGGAGGCGAAATGGTCCCCCACATCAGGGTGGAGGAGGCGATTCACATGATTCTGGGGGATGATGGCTCCGTGGTCACCGCCATTCCGGATGAGCACAAAGGCGAACGCCTGGTGGTCCTCTATACCCACACGGAGGTCGCCCCGGCGGAGCTTTGGCAGAAGGTGTGTCAGACAGCCCTCCCCATGCTCTGGATCCCCAAGCGCGAGAATTTCTACCACGTTGAGGCCATTCCCATGCTCGGCACGGGAAAGGTGGACCTGGGACGAGCAAAGATGATGGCCGTGGACAGGGCGGGCGGATAGTCCCGCCGATGGCCCGCGTGATCCTATAGGGCTTTGAGAATCCTGCTGACCTCCCGTTCGGTATACGCCCGGAGCGTCTCGGTTCGGAGGTTGCCCAGGGAGCCGGCTGCCAAGAGCAGACGGCTTGTGGTCGTGTCGTCGGGGGCATCGATGATCGTAACGACGTCGTACCGGCCCATCGTCCAGTAGATCTCCTTGACGGTCACTCCCATCTTTTTCGCAAGAGCCCGAAACGCCTCGGCGCGCTTGGTGGTTTTCTTCACGTTCCGAATCCCCTGGTCCGTATAGTTGCCCAGAATCACATAGGTCGCCATCGCACTTCCTCCGCGTGGTCGTGACGGTTCGAATGATCCCGGGAGCCGAAACAGGCGCGAGACTATGCCAGAAATCGCACGGATGTCTGTCCCAAAGATCCGGGATCGATTGTAGCCGGATTCCACCGGATCGAATAGTCTTTTGTCGCGGAGGAGCGATCGGGGGACGGGTTTCACTTGACTCACCCAAGCTTCAGACGGTAGGGTGTGGGCCGTCCGGGAGAACTACCGTGACCACATTTGTCAAAGCCCATGGGCTGGGGAACGACTACATCGTCCTGAACGAGGCTGACCTCGATTTTCGCTTGACGCCGGAGGCGATCCGCCTCCTGTGCCGCCGACACGTCGGCGTCGGCTCGGACGGCGTTCTGGCTCTGGTCAAGTCCCGGACCGCGCCCTTCGGCCTCCGGATCTTCAATCCCGATGGGAGCGAGGCGGAGAAGAGCGGGAACGGGATCCGCATCTTCGCCAAGTATCTCTTCGAGCACGGCCACACCCGCGAGAAGGCCTTTGCTATTGAGACCAAAGGGGGGCTCGTGCAGGTGAGGCTCGACGGAGAGGGGGATCGCGTCGCGCTGGTGACGGTCGAGATGGGACGGGCCACCTTCCGCAGCGCTGAGATCCCCGTCACGGGGGAGGATCGCGAGGTCGTGAACGAGGAGCTGAGCGTCAGCGGGGAACCCGTCCGGTTCACCGCGGTCTCGGTGGGCAATCCTCATTGCGTGATTCTCGCCGAGCACCTCGACCCGGAAGAGGTCCGACGGCTTGGACCCGAGATCGAGCACCATCCCCTGTTTCCCCACCGGGCGAACGTCCAGTTCGCCAGGGTGGCTTCCCGGGATCGGGTCGCCATCCTGATCTGGGAGCGCGGCGCCGGGTACACGCTGGCCTCCGGGTCGAGCGCGTGCGCGGTCGCAGCGGCCTGCCGTCGACTCGGCCTCGTGAATGACCGGGTGACCATCCAGATGCCGGGCGGGGAACTTCTTATTACGATCATGGCAGACGGGGGGATTACGATGCGAGGGCCGGTGGCCGAGGCGTATACCGGCACCCTGAGCCCCGATCTCATTGAAGAGATCAGAAAGGCGAGTTCTGTCTGAGAAAATCGGGCCGCAGTCGAGAGATTAGGCCGTCTCTCCACGAATCATCTGGCCGGCCTTCTCCACCGTTTCTCTTTCGCTTCGGTAACTGAGGCGCGTCAGGGCGTCTTTCAGCGGGACCCACCGGACCTCTTCCACTTCGAAGTCGTGCCGGTCCATGTCCCCCCCCATGTGCTCAATAAGGTAAAAGTGGACCCGCTTGTGGATCCGCTGTCTTGCCTCCCGGTCCACAAACCAGTACTCGATCTCCCCGACCTTCCCCACACACCGACCGGTCAGACCGGTCTCTTCCCGGACCTCCCGCACGGCCGTTTCCTCGGGAGCCTCACCGTGCTCCACGAGGCCTTTGGGCAGGGCCCAGACAGTCCCGGCTTTCAGGCCGATCAGCGCGATTTCTAATCCCTCGGGACCCTGACGGTAGATCACTCCACCGGAAGAGACCTGGTGACGAATCGGCAGCCTCGCCGGGCCGGTCCTTGTCCGCTTCCGCGCGACGTCGGACTTCGAACCTCGAACCTTGGACACATCTCCTCTCTGCAAGCCAGGGACCGGCCCAAAAGAAGAACCGGGCCTGCGGTACCCGCGAGGTTTAACCGGTCACGGCCCCGTCAGAGGCCGAAGAGACCAGCCGAGCGTATTTCGCCATGACGCCACTGGTGTATCGCGGCTTCGGCGGCTTCCACTTCGCTAACCGCCGCTTGATCTCTGCAGCGGAAAGCTCCAGGTCCAACCGACGCTTCTTGACGTCGATGACGATCGTGTCCCCGTTCTTGACGGCCGCGATGGGCCCGCCAACGGCCGCCTCGGGGGCCACGTGCCCCACCATAAAGCCCCAGGTGCCCCCGGAGAAGCGGCCATCGGTCATCAGGGCGACGGATTCCCCGAGGCCCGCACCGACGATCGCCCCGGTCACCGCCAGCATCTCCCGCATCCCCGGCCCTCCCTTGGGCCCCTCGTAGCGGATCACGATGACGTCGCCCGGCTTGATGCGGCCCTGCTTGACCGCCTTGAAGGCGTCCTCCTCCCGGTCGTACACCCGCGCCGGGCCCCGGTGGACCGTCCGCTCGTGCCCGGCGAGCTTGATCACGCATCCCTCAGGCGCCAGATTCCCCCTCAGGATGGCCATGCCGCCGGCAGATTTCAAGGGATGTGCGAGGGGGCGAATGACCTCCTGCCCCGGGCGTTCCTGCCCGGCCCGCGCCTCCTCCCCGATGGTCCGCCCGGTCACCGTCATCGCCTCCGCATTGAGAATCCCCGCGTCCAAGAGCCGCCGTGCCACGACCGCCATCCCGCCGGCGCGATACATCTCGGGGGCGGTGAACCGCCCCCACGGCTTGAGATCGGCCAGCACCGGCGTCTTGCGCGAGACCTTGTCGAAGTCATCAATGGCAAGGCGAACGCCAGCCTCCCGGGCCAGCGCGAGCAGATGTAACACCGAATTCGTAGACCCCCCGGTGGCCGCGACGCCCGCGATCGCATTCTGCAGCGCCTTGCGGGTAATGATCTGCCGTGGGGTGATCCCCCGTCGAAGCAGGTCCATCACCAGTCCGCCACACTCGAAGGCGATCTCATCCTTGCGGGAATCCATGGCGGGGACGTCCCCGAAGCCCATCGGAGAGATGCCGAGCATCTCGAAGGCGGTGGCCATGGTGTTTGCCGTGAACTGGCCGCCGCACGCCCCCGCACCGGGACAGGCGCGGTTCTCGATGGCACGGAACTCCTCGGCCGAAATTTTCCCCGCGTTGAAGGCCCCGACGGCCTCGAAGACATCCACAATCGTGAGGTGACGGCCCTCGTGTTCGCCGTACATAATCGAGCCCCCGTACAGCATGAGAGCCGGCACGTTGACGCGGGTGAGGGCCATCACCGTCCCGGGGATCGTCTTGTCGCAGCCGGACAGGGCGACGATGGCATCGAAGAAATTGCCGCGCCCGACCAGTTCGATGGAGTCGGCAATGACCTCGCGGCTGACGAGGGACATCTTCATCCCCTCGCAGCCCATGGTGATCCCGTCCGAGATCGAGATCGTGTTGAACTCCAGAGGCGTCCCGCCGGCCGCGCGAATGCCTTCTTTCACCTTAGCCGCCAGGCGGCGGAGGTGGTAGTTACACGGCCCGATCTCGATCCACGTGTTGGCCACCCCCACCAAGGGCCGCGCCAGGTCTGCATCCTTGAAGCCGACCGCCTTGAGCATCGCCCGTGCCGGTGCGCGGTCTGGCCCCTCCGTGATAGTACGGCTCTGGCCTTTCGGATCCCACGTCATGGCATACCCCTCCCTGTATTCTTCCTGCCGACAAGACCGAAAATTCGATTGATGAAACGGACGAAGCACAAACGGCGCCAGTATAGCGGATTACAGCCGGCTGGTAAAGCTTGGGCAGCGGACTGCCATTAGCGGGTCACTTTCAACATGGGCACCACCGACCAGTCAAGGCGGTGGGTCTCCATCCAACAAGCGCCGCACCGAACGACATGATGGATTCGTTACGATTGGGCGAGCGAGGCGAGCCATGTTCCGATGCTATTGTTTTGCCGACGCTAACCTCAAGCCCAATCGATGTATACTGTCCCCTTCAATATCCCCTTCAATACTCCCGACAAAGGCTTCAAATAGCAAATCGCAACCCCGCCCACCCTTGCTGAAACAGCCTGTACCTCATCCCCCGCCCTTTCCGGGGTCGGGACGGCTACTCGGTCATCTGGAACTCGACCTTGTGCGCATCCGTCACCCGCTTCGAGGCATCGAGGATTTCCAGCGAAACCAGATTCCCTTCCCCGTCGTAGTCCAGAATGATCCCCGGCTTGTCCTCGTCGCTCTCGGCAACAGGCGTGGCGTCCTTGAGAATGACGCTGAGCGTGTCCGTTTTGGGATCAAAGGTCACCTTCATGCTTCTCCCCTCCAGTACTTAGCAATCTTGCTCGTGCGGTAGACCGTTACGACCTCTGCAGGATGCCGATCTACATCGACAAAGACCCGCACGAGATACGTCCGTTTCGGTGCGTCCAGCGAGACCCGCGACTGCAAAATAACTCGACCAGGGCCAATTTCCAGCCACTGCTCTGGAGCGGCAAGAATGGCACGAACCGTTTTCTCACCGAGGCCACGCCGCTGCATCTCGAACCTCGCATGAGGGGTGATCACGTAGTCCGCTAACGGCGGCGGCCGCATCAGACCTTCTTTAGCTCATGTCAGCTATCGACACGTAGGCGCCTTCCTCGTCCTCGAGCCACTATAGGATACACAAGACGCAAGGAATTAGCTAGTTTTGGGATTCCAGGAGAGCAGCTGGTCCCAGGGAGACGAGCGGAGGGTCCAACCCTCGGCGGTTAAGGAGGCGGAGGGCGACGGCGGTCATCTCATCCCCGGTCGGTTTTGTCCACGGGATGGCGGGCGCACGAGGGGAATGTCAAGATTCAAGACCTGACCCTCAAGATTGTGCTCAAGATTGTGTGTCCGTCAAACCGGGGCAAGTTCCGCCTGACCCTCAGCCGTCCATATGAAGTGCGAGCGTCCGCGCGTACGGCGCATGAATCGACAGCGCGTCCCCCGGCTGCCCTCGTGCAAGCATAGCCTCCGGGGCTCTGGGTCAGGATAGGGAGCCGGGGATCCACTGTTACGATGTGTGGCATTGGCCACGAAGAGAAGGCTGATGATCCTTTCTTCGGCTCCGTGCGATGCCCTCTTGAGGACTCTACACTTTGGGGTTGACGCCGTTTTTCAGAGAAGGCTTGCTATTTGCTATTTGGGACACGCAGCGATCGAACCGGCGTACGCATAGTCCCTCGCCCCCCTCCGGCAACCTCGATGGCACCCAAAGCAAGACAGTTCTGTCTCATTCTCCGTAGGCCCAACGATTTTCACATCTCCCCCAAAGGACGAGAGGGAGCAATAGGATGGGGTCGCTGGAGTGGATGGGAGCACTGATCGTCGTCGGTGTTGTCTCGTTCCTCAGGTGGTGTTTCGACCTCATCGGCCTCCCACGTAGAGGGGACACGTGGTGGCTCGATAGGCTCCGTAAGAGGCGCACGAAGGGAGAACCGACGGCGCAGAACGAGAAGTGAAAGGAGGCAAGGCTCACGGGCGCAAGCCGGAGAGTTCTTGCAGGGTGTCGCGATAGATTTCCGTGCCCTCCGGAGCGAGCCGCACGGCCTCTTCGGCCGCCTGGAGGGCTTCGTCGTGTTGGCCCTGCGCCGCCAGGGCGTAGGCGAGGTTGTTCCACGCAGCGGGCGCCTTCGGCCGACGCCGGATCGCCTCTCGGAAGGCTCGCGCAGCCTCGGAGAAGTCCTTTTGCGCATAGAAGGCGTTGGCCAAGCCCATCCACGCGGGGAAGCTTTCGCGCCAGCGTGCCAAGATGGCCCCATAGGCGCTGGCGGCCTCTCGGTGGCGTCCGGTACGCTCCAGACCCACCGCGGCATCAAGCACCGATCGTTCGTCCCCCGTCGCCGGTAGACGCACCGGCGGGAGCACCACGAGACCCCAATAGTCGCCGCGCTCCCAGGTGCGCTCGAATGCGTACAGATCGGTGACGAGCCGGACTTCCGTGCCGGAGCGCAAAACGATTTCCCGCTTCTCGAGGTCGTAGCCGTACGCGACGGCGTAGTGCCACTGGGGGAACCAATTCAGGGCCAGATTTTGGAAGACGACCACGGGGTTGCCTGCGGCGATCTCCGCCAGCAGCGACCGGACGTCGCTGACCTGGACCGCCAGTCGGCCGCGGCGCCGTGCCGCGGCCACCATGTCGTTCCGCAGGGTGCCGTGACGCGACGGCGTATAGACCTCCGGGACCAACGCATCCTGTGTAACAGGTTCACCCGACCACGTCATCACCATCGCGAGCGCCGCCGGCCCGCAATAGTATCTCTGCTGCGGGTAGAACGGCACACCCGCGACCTCAGCCTGTCGTGGGAGGTCCCCGCCCTTCGCCAAGAGCCTCGACGTCTGCGGCGTCGCGCACGCTCCCAACACACTGACGAGCAGAAGACCGCAAAGCGGACGGAGGGGTCGCATTGTGTGTGCTAATTCTTGCCGGCGCAACGCGTAAAGGGGAACACTTTAGTCCAGCAGAGGAGGTCCGTGATCAGCAGGATGATGAAGACGAGGAGTAGGGCTCCGACGATGACCCCCACGCTGCCTTCACCGGCAGCCGTTTCGTCCAGCGTGTTTGCGACCCGGGCGATCTCTTCGTCAGACAGGGCCTTCGCACGTGCAGCCGCTTCTTCCGGGTCGATGCCCAATCCCTCCATCTCGTGCCGTACGTCCTCGCGCGCGAGGAAGTTCATGACCCGCGCGCGGTCTTCGGTGGTCGCCTCTTCGCTTATTACGCGTTCGGTGGACACCATTGCCGCATGCACCACAGGGAGAGGACCGACTTCAAAGAACAGCACCAGAGCCATTGGCAGGGCGAGCATCCGACGCACCTTTCGAAAATTCATCATCCGTCCCCCCAGCCGATTGTGACGACCCGGCAAAAGCCACCATGACGGTTCGCACTGAACCGTGTCCGGCGTTTGGCCGCCAGTAAGCAGAAGATGTGCCGTTCAACGACCTTCATAGCCGGGGTAAAATGCAAGATTCACGCCGAATTTCGGGGCAGGGGTAAGGTAGAAGCAAAGGGGTCAGACCCCTTTAAGTCCCCTAGGCGACTACTATCCTGAGCCGCCCACCTGGAAGGAAGGGAGTAAGGACCAGTCAAAGTCTGGGCAGCGCCTGGGGCCCAGGCCCTCCAGGGCTTCGCGGCATTTGTCGATTTCCTCGAGGAATTTCGTGAGCTCGACGCCACGGTAGCGCGGAACATGCAGCGCCACCTTGGCCCGCCCGTTCCGGAACATGCTCATGGCGCCGCGGTAATTGTTGCGTTGCACGTGGTAGAAGGCCACGCCGAGCTGAATGAGGCCCTGCAGAAACCGCCGCTCCGGACCCCGCCAGTCCATCCAGACTCCCTCCAGCAGCTCATGAAACTCAAAGAAGAGATGATTCCGCCACAGGAGCGCCGCTTCCCGCAGCACGCCGGGAAGCCCCTCCCGGTGTCGCCGGCGGTGCATTGCCTTGAGGAATGCCCAATACGCGGTCGCCTTCTCACACACGAGGGACAGTTCGTGGCGATACTCGGGAGCAATCGTCACCCCCTCCGCCTCGCCCCGACGGAAAAGACCCGAATCGGTCACCAGGGCCCAACCCCAGGCCTCACCCGATCCTTCACACCAACGCACCTCCCGTTCATGGCGTCGCACGAACTCTGCCAAGCGGGAAAAGGGAACCGAGGGAGAATCGGATCCCGTGGCCACCTGGCAGTATGCGCGAAGCCAGAAGACCATGATCGACCGCTCCCGGTGCTCGATCGCCTGCATCAAGAGCTCTGCAACCCTGTCCCGAAGTGCCGATCGCATCACGCGAGGTCCAACAACTCGAGAAGGCGGTTGAGGCCAAGCGAATTCTCCACGACGGAAAGGTCATATGCAGCATCGGGAAGATACGGGAGAGACCCGAGGAACGGGGCCCGCAGCCGCGTCGTCAGGGCCCCGAGGTTCGCAATCTCGGACGGGCCCGGCGGACCCGCGGGGCTGTTCACCACCACCCCAAGGACCGGAAGCTTGAGGTGCTTGACCCAATGCCAGGTGAGCAAGGTGTGGTTGATGGTCCCTACGGCAACGCGGGCCACCACCAGGATCGGAATGTCGAGCTGCCGGATGAGGTCGGTGGTATCGGCCGTGTCCGTGAGTGGAACGAGAACCCCGCCCGCCCCTTCGACCAGCGTCAGTTGGTGACGTGCGGCCAGATGACGGAACCGGGTGGCGATCCGATCAAGGTCGATGACAATGCCTGCCGCATCCGCGGCCACCGATGGGGCGGCCGGCATCTCCAACGCATAGGGGCAGATCTCATTCACGGAATCACCCGTTTCGGCCCTCGCCTTGAGCTCGAGCGCATCTTGCGGCTGAAGCCGCCCATCCACTCGGGGGCACCCGGTCTCGACCGGCTTCATCACGCCCACATCAATCTGCCGGGCACGAAGGAGGGTCGCCAGAACTCCCGTGAGGAAGGTCTTTCCCACGCCCGTGTCTGTGCCGGCGATGAAGAGGCCCTTGTCCATCATTCCGCTCCGGAGCCGTCAGGAGTAAGCGATCAGTAGTCGGCAGTCAGCAGTCAGCACCGAGATTCCTGTCGGTTTTCAGCGTGAGGCCACCCACAGCCTACGATTTGCGGAGGTTCTCGCTTCATATGCGCGCGCCCGCAAAGACGCGCTCCCGGTACGCCGCTCGGAGCGCCATGGTTCGGTCGAAACGGGAGCGCCCCGAAAAAATCCCGGCGATCTCCCGGATGGGGAGAACCTCCACCACTGCGTTGGAGACCATGACCTCCGCCGCCGTTTCAAGATCCGCCGTCGTGACGGGCCGTTCCTCTGCCACCAAGCCGTGGTCTGCGGCACTCGCAAGCAGGAGACGGCGGGCAATCCCCGGTAACAGACCCGCAGAAACGGGGGGCGTCACTAGGCGCCGCCCGTGGACCAGGAAGAGATTTGCCGTCGTCGTCTCGGTGACCTCCCCCCGCTCATTGCAAAAGAAGGCGTCATCGTACCCCTGATCCCGGGCCCATCGTCGCGCGTGGCTGTTTTCAAGATAATTGGTGGTCTTGAAGGCCAGGAGGGGAGAACCGGAGGACCGGGGAAAGGGCGCCCGCATCACGCGCACGCCTTCCCGCGCCCGCTGATCCATGCCGGTCAGCGGGGAGGAGTGAGTGACAAACCGCGTCTCGGCAGGTCCTTCCTCTCCCCAGACCTCCAAGGTCACCCGAAGGCGAGCCTCTCCCGCTTCCGCTATCCCCGCGAGCTCCTGTGTGACGGCCTGGACAAAGGCGGACATCGAGAAAGGGAACCGGAAAAATTCCGCGCCGCCTGCCATCCGCCGCGCATGCGCCTCGAGGAGAGGAACCGTGCGGCCTGCATACACCCGCAGGGTTTCAAAAAGCCCCTCGCCGTACAGTAGCGTCCGATTAATCCGCCCCATCTGGTTCACGGTTCACCGCCACGCGTCCAAAGTCCGACGTCCAAGGTCCAAGGCCAATTGGAGATTATCGTATCTTGGCACCGCGCACTTTAGACATCGGACTTTGGACTTCGGACATTGGACATTAAATCTCGGTGGCCAGCCTGGCGGCTGACAGCCGACTGGTTCTCCCTATTGGTTGAAGCCTAACCCGGAGAGATCCTCGACGCCGATAGCCTCGAAAAAGGCGGCGGCCTTGACGAGGCACTCCCGATACTCTTCACCGGGGTCGGAATCCGCAAGAATCGCCCCCCCGACGCCGAAGCAGGCCGTCGCCCCTGCAATCGCAAGCGTCCGAATGGCCACACTCAGGGTCATGTCACCCTCCGGCGTGAGGAGGCCGATGGCGCCGGTGTAGACGCCTCGACGATATCCCTCCATCTCGTCAATAATTTCACAGGCCCGCTTCTTCGGCGTCCCCGTCACCGAGCCCGGGGGAAAGGCGGCCCGGAGCACATCGGTGACGCCGATCCCGGGCCTCAGATTCCCGGTGACCTCCGAGATCATCTGATAAACGGTCCGGTACCCCTCCACGCTGAAGAGGCGGGGAACGGCCACGGTCCCGGTTGCCGCGACCCTGCCGATGTCGTGGCGCATGAGGTCGACAATCATCACATTCTCCGCCCGGTCCTTGGCACTCCGGTGGAGGTCATCCCGGAGGCGCCGGTCCTCTTGTGGGGTTCTCCCCCGGGGCCGCGTCCCCTTCATCGGCTTGCTCACCACCGCGCCGTCGCACACCCGGAGGAACAGCTCCGGGGATCCGGAAAGGACAAATCGCCCCTCCCCGAGGTTGAGGAAGGCGGCGTAGGGAACCGGCTGGACGGCGCGCAGCCGGAGGTAGAGGGCCCAGGGGTTGAGCCGTCCCAGGTACAGAATCGGCTGCGTGAGATTCACCTGGTAGACATCCCCGGCGGCGATATAGGCCTGAACATGTTTGATCATCTGCAGATACGTCTCCTGGGAGCGGTGGAGTCGAATTCTCCCCGGTGGGGACCCCTCCACCGCGTTTCCGCGTCCCGCAGGCCATCGCACGGATCCCCTGCCGTACCAGCGCCGGGATAGGTGGTCATAGCAGAGGAGACCGTCGTAGACCCCCATCCAGGCATCGGGCAGGGAGAGCAGGGGAGGATTCCGATCCGGGAGTTCCTCCGTCAGGAGGCGGAGATCGTAGCCCAGATACCCCAGGCAGAAGCCCTCCTGGGTCGCCGCGTGCATCTCCTCGAAATACCGGGACCCGTGGTGCGCCCGGTCCAGAACCAGCGTCCGCCCGGGGGCGCGCGCGATAAAGGAGCTGCGTTCCCGGGCGGAGGGCTTCTGGGTCTCGAGCAGCACCGCCCCGGGCTCCTGCCAGCAGGTGGCAAAGATCTCGATGGGATCTCCGGAACGGGTGAGTGGTTCAGCGGTTCGCATCGCCCTCGGTGACCGTCTTGATAGCCAAGGAGACCGCATGCAGGAGCGTGTCGATTTCCCCCTCGGTAATGGAGAGCGAAGGCATCAGGACGATGACGTCGCCGAGTGGACGGATGATGACGCCGTGCCTCCTCGCCTCACGAATCACCCGATGCCCCATTCTCCGCGCGGGGGAAAATGGCCGACGCGTGGCAACATCCTCATACAGTTCGATCCCGACCATGAGTCCGACCTGACGGATCTCTCCCACGTGCCGCAACGATCGAAGCCGGTCCAATCCTGCCGTGAGCAGAGGAATCTTGGACTGGAGCTGCTCAAGGACCCGATCCTTCTGGAAGATCTCCAGGCTCGCCAAGGCGGCGGCACAGCCCAACGGGTTTCCCGTGTACGTATGGCCATGGAAGAATGTTTTCTGCTGCTCCACCGGGCCCAGAAACGCATCAAAGATTTCTGCAGTCGTGAGGGTCGCAGCGAGGGGGAGATACCCACCGGTGAGCCCCTTGGCGACGGCGAGCAGATCCGGGAAGACCCCCTCATGCTCACAGGCAAACATTTTTCCGGTCCGGCCGAATCCGGTGGCCACCTCATCGGCGATAAAGAGGATCTCGTGGGCGCGACACAGTTCCCAGACCTCCCGGGTGAAGCCCGAAGGGTAGGCACGCATTCCTGCGGCCCCCTGGATGAGAGGCTCCATGATGAGAGCTGCGACCTCGCGACGATGGGTTTCGATGATCTGCCCCACCTTCTTGAGGGCCGGCCCCCTTTCCGCCGAGGAGTAAGGGGCAGGCAGGGGTAAGGCCTCGAACAGCAAGGGCTTATAGAGGGAATGAAAGAGATTGATCCCCCCCACACTCACGGCGCCCAGGGTATCTCCATGATAGGCCCCGGTAAAATACAGGAACGCGGTCTTTTCCCGAAACCGCTCGGCATCTTTCTGCCGCCAGTACTGAAACCCCATCTTGAGGGCGACCTCGACGGCGGTCGCCCCATTGTCGGAGTAGAACACCTTGGCGAGACCGGAGGGGACAATTTGGACGAGCCGTTCCGCCAGCAGGATGGCGGCGGGGTGCGAGAGTCCCAGGAGGGTCGAGTGGCCGATCCGCCGAAGCTGTGCGATGATGGCCTCATCGATCTCCCGTCGTCCGTGGCCGTGGACATTGCACCAGAGGGAGGAGACCCCGTCGAGGTACCGGTGTCCGTCGAGGTCGACGAGATAGTTCCCCTCACCGCGCTCGATGATCAGCGGCTCCTCGCCAAACCACCCTTCCATCTGGGTAAAGGGGTGCCACAGATACCGATGATCCTTGGCTTGAAGCTCCCGCCGCTCCATATTCTGCCTCTCCCATCCTGTCCCCGTACAATATCCCGCTACCCCGTGGAGGTCAAGGCAACTGGAGAGCTAAGGTAACGGTCAACGTTTTCGCGCCGTTGGCTTGACACGTGCGTTCCCCCCTTGTACCTTCTCCGCAGGGCGGCGTGAGGCTGGCCGGGGAGCAGCAACCCAATTTCTTGAATACAGCGGAGGCACCGGGTTGCGTCCTGAACAGAGTAACCCGCGAGAGGATAATGATGGCAACAAAATGGGCTGAAATAGAAGTCAAACGATGGCTCCAGGGCCAAAAGGTAGCGACGCAGAGGGGGGAAGAACAGCGGTTTCGTTTCCTGCTTCGGCTCACGCCCGAGGAGGCGCTGCGCACCTATCTCGCCCTCCAGCAACGAATTGCCGGCTACCGCGGGGACCCCGCGGAGCCTTCCCCGCTCCTCTGGAGCATGCGTCATGCATTAAACCGTTATGTGCAAGCGAAAAGGAAACGCACATGAGCGTTTTTGAAGCCACGGCGGAGGTGGCGGCTTTCCTCCAGGAGCAGGGTGTCCCTTATGCGGTTCTCGGTGGGTTGGCGGTGCAGTACTGGGGTGAGCCAAGGGCTACACGGGATGTGGATGTGGTGATTATGGTTCCGCCTGAGAAACGGGAGAACTTCTTACAGGCTGCTCTTCAACGGTTCCGCCCGCGGCTGCCCGACGCGCTTTCCTTCGCCCGCCGCCATCGTGTGCTTTTGCTCTCAACTTCCGACGGGACCCCTCTCGATCTTTCGTTGGGAGTTCCGGGCTACGAGGAGGAAGTCATGCGTCGAGCGGTCAGCGTTTCGTTTTCCGGCCTTCATCCGGTTCGTCTCATCAGCGCGGAGGACCTTATCATTCACAAGTGCGTGGCCGGTCGGGCCAGAGATGCCGAGGATGTGGAGCGAATCCTCGTACGTCAATCCCTTGCCCTCGATCTTCGCTACGTCCGTAAGTGGCTTCGGGCGTTCGCCCGGGTTGTCGAAGGCCACGATGTCCGGGCCCTTTTCGAGAAAGCCGTCAAGAAGGCCCGCACCGTCGTTCGGAAAGGAAGCAAATCATGACCGCAGCCTCTGCAAACTTGGTTCTGGTCCAGGCCCCCTCAGCCCTCAACGAAGGCATCGCGAAGCAGCTTGGATTGCCGCTCAAAGGCCTGGCGCGGGTTCCTCGGATCTTTCATCAGAGCGATCTCCTGGGTCAGGAGCCGGGCGAGATGCATGATGTAGGTTTCCCCCCTCTTTGCTTCGCGCCGATACAAAGGGTGGTCCTGGTTGATGTAGATCACGGTCCCTTCGCTGAAGGACTCGGGCCCATCCTCTCCAAAATGGTCAAGGCAACATGAAATTCCCACATGCCCCATCTTGAGCCGCCGCACGACGGCATCGGGGGTCAGGCGCTTCACGCGGGCCTTCTTTCGGGATCGTCTCCTCGGAGGCCCCGCAGCCGCGCGGGCCGGAATGCTCCGGCTGGCCCCTCGCCGACGCCCGGGATGCACTGCGGCCCCGCCCGGCCCACCTCCCTCCTCCCCCAATGGAAGGGCTCCGAAGGGAGAAAAATCCGGGTTCCTGAGGAGCGCGCGGGCGATTCGCTCGAGGGCGTCGTTCAGCGCCCGGGAGGCGGCTCGCCGCTCTCGCTGGCCGGTCAGGCGGCCAAGCACCTGGCGGACCTCTCCCATGACCTTCTGCATCACCTGCACAAAGGCCTGATACTCCGGAGAGTCGAGAATGAATCCGGAGCGGTCGCTGGTGATCGGAAGAAAGTCGGCATGCACTTCGCCCCGGAGTCGGGCCACAACCTTCCCCCACTCCTCCGCGCCGAACAGCTCCCGGCGGATGGTGACCTGCTTCACCTTGACCTCGATCCCCGCTCCCTCCCGGGAGCCAGCCGAGGCAGGGAGAATTACCACTTCCCCGTCTACCGGCCCAAAAGGAGTCCCCTCGAGAATCGGGAGTCGATGGCCGACCAGGCTCTTTGGACGAACCCGTGCTCCATTGACGAAGACAGCAAAATGGGGAGCCTTCAGCGGCACCCCCTCCTTCAGCCGCCGTTCCACCTCGGCGACGTCGAAGCGGCGGGTCAGATGCTGAAGCTTTACGGTTGTCCCGTCACACCGGAACGGATCTCGAGGAAGTGTTTCCAGGGGCAGGCGCCACTCCCCTCCGGGACGTGTCCACTCCTCTTTGTCGAAGATCACACGGGCGGCGGACTCTTCCCTCCGGGTGAGCACCTCGAAGCGCTGGCAGGCTGACAAGGTAGCGAATTTCCCAATCCCAAACTGGCCGATCCGGTCGCGGCCGAAGCGCGGCGACTTCGGGTGCTCGAGCTTCTCCTGCGAACCGATCAGGAAATACTGCCGCAGCCCGTCCAGGTCCATTCCGATGCCGTCATCTTCAACAACGATGGCCTCCTCCCCCACGGTGACACGGACCTCGGTGGCGTCCGCATCGTAGGCGTTGTTGACCAGCTCCCGGACCAGCTCGATGCTCT
>JBHIAH010000022.1:0-36055 GCA_046758505.1 Methylomirabilales bacterium (SeqCode)
GGGGGCGGCCGATCCCCGTCGAGAGGGCTACGCCCTCGGCTGGTAACGTCGCCCCGATCTCCCGCTCCGTTCGTCCCCTTCCTTGATTTCCTCTCCCCTATGCCTGTCGGTGCGGGATCGCCTGCCGACTTCGCCAGACGGGATAGAGCAGAGAGCCTAGGGCGAGGACAAGGAGAACCAGGGAATACGGGCGCGTGACAAAGAGAAAGATGTTGGGGTCGGTCATCAAGGCGCGGCGGAGGTTCGTTTCGAGAATCGGGCCGAGGATGACCCCCAGGATGAGGGGGGCGAGGGGGATCTCGAGCTTGGACATGCCGTAGCCGAGGATGCCGAACACAAACAGGACCCAGATGTCGAAGATGCGGTTGTTCAGGGCGAAGGCCCCGACGGCGCAGAGGACCAAGATCACGGGGACGAGGATATATTTGGGGGTAGAGGTCAGTCGCAGGAAAAACCGGAGTCCGACCGCCGACTGGATACCGGCGGTCGCGAAGTGGGCAAAGAAGAAGGCCACGAACATGCCGTACACGAGGTTGGGGTGGTTGGTGATCAAGAGGGGTCCGGGCTGAATCCCATGGATGATGAGAGCCCCCAGCATGACGGCGGTGATGGCGTCGCCGGGGATCCCCAGGGCGATCATCGGAATCAGCGCACCGCCGGCGGTCGAGCTGTTGCCTGCCTCAGAGGCGATGACGCCATCGGGGATGCCGGTGCCGAATTGCTCCGGGGACGCGGATGCCTTCTTGGCCCGGTCGTAACTCACAATGTTGGAGATGCTCGAGCCGGCCCCAGGCAGGGTCCCGACAAACATCCCCACGAGCGACGAGCGGATCAGGTTCCATGGCTGCCTGAAGAGGATCTCCAGATTCGACTTGAGGTGGGGGACGCGGACCGTCTTGATATCGATGAGGGCTGTCGCCGAAGCGCGCTTCGCCTCCAGCTCTTCCATCAGGTTCGAGAAGGCAAACAGCCCGATCAGAATGGGAAGAAAGTCGAGGCCGCCTTCCATCTCGTGCATCCCGAACGTAAACCGGGGGACATTGCTGATCGGATCGCTCCCCACGGTGGCGACCAATAGGCCGAAGAGGCCGCTGATGAGGCCCTTGAGCAATGATTCTCCGGAGAGGCTCGCGATGATGGTCATCGCAAAGAGGATCAGGGAGAAGTACTCCCACGGGCCGAAGGCTAACGCGAGGTAGGAGAGGGGAGGGGCGAGGGCCATCAGGGCGAGAGTGCTCAACAGGCCTCCCCAGAAGGAGGCCCACACTCCCAAGGCCAGGGCGCGGCCGGCCTCGCCCTTCTTGGCCATGGGGTGGCCGTCAAAGGTCGTGGCGATGGCCGAAGGGGTGCCGGGAATACCGATGAGGCAGGCGGAGATCAGCCCTCCGGACAGGCCGCCCACGTAGACCCCGATCATTGTGGCCAGCCCCTGGACAGGACTCATCCCAAAAGTGAAGGGCAGGGTGAGGATCACCGCCATGGCGATGGTAAAGCCGGGGATGCAGCCGGCCACGATGCCGGCCAGGCTGCCGAGGAACAGGCTCACGAGGACCTTGGCCTTGACAACTTCGGTAAGTCCGAGGGTAAACAGGCTAAAGGTTGACAGTTCCATATCAGAAGAGCGTGCCTTCGGGGAGAAATACAAAGAGGAATTTCTGGAAAAAGAAATAGATCGCGAAGGTCGATCCGACGCTCACGGCGATGACGGTAGGCAGGTAGCCCCACTCGCGCGGGCTCAAGAGCCATTGGCCGGCGATCAGGAAAACCGTTGCGGCAATGAGGAAACCGAAGGGCTGCAAGAGAAGCACGAAGAGCAAGAAGAGCAGGAGGCTCTTCAGGATGAGATGGTGTTCGCGGAAGAGGGTGAGCGGGTCTGGCCTTTCGATCCCCCCCGGGCGCATCTGGACGAGCTTCTGGGCCGCGAGTGCCATCCCGAGGATGGCAAGGAGGGCTGCCAGCACCTGCGGAAAAATGGCGGTCCCCAGGATGTCCGGCAGCACAGGCGGCGGCGGCGGCAGACCGAGCGACTGTACGTAAAAGAGGGCTGCAACGATCAGCAAGAATGCGGCGGCAATCAGGTCCCCCACCGAACCCTCCGCCCCGTGCAGGCACCTGGAGAGAGTTGCCGGAGGCCCAGCGCGGATCTGGGCCTCCGGCAGCCACGCGACTACTTTTGGGGAGTGTAGACGCCCATCAACTTGGCAACCTCGACTGTATCTTTAAACGTTTTCCGAAGGTGGTTGGTGTACTCTTTCCGGTTGAGGAAGCGGATTTGGGTGCCAAAGGCGCGCATGGCCACCTGGAACTTGCGGTACTTTTTGAATTTCTTGTGCAGCTTGTGGGCCTTGGTCACCTGCTCGCACGCCTGCTCGAGTTTGGCCAGAATCGGCTCAGGGGTCCCCTTGGGGGCAAACCATCCCCGGTTTACCGAGTAGGTCACATTAATCCCGGCCTCTTTGAGCGTGGGAACTTCCGGAAGCTCTTTGCTCCGCTGATCGGTGGCGATGGCCAGCAGGCGAAGCTTCTTGGCGTCCATGTACTCTTTTCCCCCGGGGATGTTGGTCTCCGCCAGGTCGATGTGGCCGCCGACCAGGGCCCGCATCCGGGGTGCGGTCCCTTCATAACTGACAAAGCGGAATTTGATCCCGGCAGCGTGCTGGACCATGAGGGGAAAGAATTGGCTGGTGGAGCCGATCGTGGCGCCGAACTTGATCGTATTGGGCTTCTTCTTTGCCGTCTTGAGGACGTCCTGGAAGGTCCGGTACGGCGTTCCCGGGTAGGCCGCAACGACCGAAGGGGTCGAGGTGACGAGACAGATCGGCTCGTAGGCGTCCCAGGTGAAATCCGAGATCCCGGTCGCGTAGGTGGTGATGATCGACCCGTGCCCGGAAAAGAGGGTGTATCCGTCAGGCTTGGCATTCTTGGCGGCGCGCGCGCCCACGGTGCCGGAGCTTCCCTTGATGTTGACCACCTGGACCCACTGCCCCAGGGCATCGCTCATATAGGCAGCAAAGATCCGCATGATGGCGTCGGTGTCACCGCCCGGCGCCCAGGGGACGATGAGTTTGATCGGGCGCGTTGGGTACTCGGCCCCGGCGAGGGGAGTGACACCGATAACCAGCAGGGTCAGAAGAGTCACAGCCCATGTGAGATACGGACGATGTCTGTATCGCATGATCCGCCACCTCCTGTGATTACATTATGTATGAAGGTTATGTGCCAAACGGCCGAGGGCCTCACGGCGTAGGAATGTTTGCAGGGTCCGGATCGAAAATCAAGGGGAAATTCGACGAGCGCCCCGGGGGGGTGGGTTTGCTCGGGCAGGTGTCCCGGGACAATTTATCTGGCCCCCGGATGGCCCCTGTATTAGTATACTCGACGTGCCGGCCGGCCTCCCTTCGTGTTGGGAGGCCCGGATCCCTCGCCCTCGAAGCTCCACGCGAGATTTGACCGACAGGATGCCTCACGGGGAGAAGGGGGAATGGGGGAAATGGGGTAGGGGGGGTTGATGAGGAGGGGATGAAGGTTTCCCGCATGTTCGAGTTTGATGCGGCCCACCGGGTCCTCGGTCACCCGGGTCGGTGTGCATCCCTGCACGGGCATCGGTATCGACTGCAAGTCGTGGTCGAGGCGACGGATCTGAACGCGCTCGGCATGCTGATCGACTTTGGCGATATCAAGCGGCTCGTGGACGAGGGGCTGGTGAGCAGATGGGATCACGCCGCCCTCTTCCGCCGGGACGATCCCCTCGTCCGGGCGGTCCTCCAGGCCCAGCCTGAAGCCCCCGAGAGAGTCGTCACGCTGCCGGACAACCCCACTGCCGAGGTGATGGCGAAGACAGCCTTTCAGGAGATCGCCAAGGCCCTGCCCGAGGGCCTCACCCTGTCCGAGGTGACCCTCTGGGAGACGCCGAACTCCTCGGCCTGCATCACCCGGAGTGATGGATGATGGCCTCGGGCTGGGGAAATCCTCATGCGGACCACTGCGTGGCTCTCGGGGCCCCTGCCGAAAATTGAACGCTCCCCGTTCGGTTCCTCTTCACCATGATGAATTTCCGCTGGTGCGTCTCCCGGCGGAACAACACGGGTGGCCTGTGGCCGGCATCGCATGGATAGAAGGACTCGAAGGCAGGGATTTGACTGGGCCCATCGGGTCGGGACAGAGGCGGCACCGCGACCGGCGTCGATCGTAGGGGGGGTGACTCGCAAGGGGAAATCCCGGGCTGGTCCTGTCCTTGCAAGCCACGGCAGGGCCGGGCATCGAGGCGGTGGCTTTGGCCGTCCCCGAGGGAGACGCGGCCGTTGCATGCGGGGAGAGGATGGGGGAGCGTGGCAAGATCGGATGGCGTGAAAAGGAAACGAGCTTTTTTTGACTGGCACCTCGTCTGGACGGAAAAGCGACGAGCCAACAGGCTGGCCTTCATCCTCTTCTGGTCCATCCTGATGGCGTACTTCTGTAAGGTGTATGTCGTGAGCGTTGGCATTGTGCACGACATCAGCATGCAGAAGACCCTGCCGGAGGGGGGCTACTACCTGGTGAACAAATACATCTACCACTTCGTCCCTCCCGAGCGGGGCGACATCATCGTGCTTCGAGAGGATGGACATGGCTCCGAGGAATATGTCAAGCGCGTCATTGGGCTCCCGGGGGAGACGCTCGCCATCCGGTTCGGCCATGTCTACATCAACGGCCGCCGTTTGGTCGAACCGTATGCCGTGGGTCCGACCTATCCCGATCTCGGTCCGTATCGCATCCAGAAAGATACCTTCTTTGTCCTCGGCGATAACCGCGCGGTGAGCCAAGATAGCCGGTTCTTTGGGGCGGTGGCGAGGAGAAACATCGATGGGAAGGTCAAGCCGGGCGAGTTGTTTCCGTTTTGGTAGGTGGCCCCGGGTCACCCGTGACGCTTTGCTGCGACAGGCCCTTCGTCCCGCTCCACCGCTTCACCATCTCTTCCGGCCCCTGCTGTCCCGCCGAGACGATACCTGCTCCCCCCGCGAGACCGGTACCCGCTGACGGTTGCATGTGAATGTGCGCGCATGGCCTGATGCGGGCCCGCCAGGTCAGACCTGGCCCAACATTTGCAATCGCGGCACCTGGGCCAGACAGGGGGGTGTTGGCGCGTGCCGACGGCGCTTCCTGGAGGTGCACCGGACGCTCGGTGCCCGAGTGACTCGAAACGAACACACGTGGGGCCATGGCCGAGACGATGTCTTCGTTGGAAGGTCCGACAGGGAAGGACACGGGGCGAGCTTTTTTTGACCGACGCTTTATCTGGACAGAGAAGCGACGGGTCAACAGGCTGGCCTTCATCCTCCTCTGGTCCATCCTGATGTGGTTCTTTGTGAAGGCGTATGTCGTGAGCGTCGGCATTGTTGGGGACATCAGCATGCAGCCGACGTTGGCCAAGGGGGGGTATTACCTGGTCAACAGGTACGTCTACCACTTCGTCCGTCCCGAGCGGGGCGACATCGTGCTGTTCCGGAGGACGGAATATGGCGCCGTGGAAGACGTCAAGCGCATTGTCGGGCTGCCGGGCGAGACGCTCACCATACGCTCAAGCGCGGTCTACATCAATGGCCGCCGAATAATCGAGCCCTATGCGGTTGGGGGCACCTATCCAGATTTCGGTCCCTATGCCGTCGAGAAAAATGCCTACTTCGTCCTCGGGGACACCCGATGGGTGCGGGAGGACAGCCGCGATTTCGGGACTGTGCCGTTGGCGAACATCAGAGGAAAAATCGCCCCAGACCGGTTGTTTCCATTCCGCTGAGGTCCCCCCGACATCCCTCCCCGCGCACGTGACACCCTCCGCTTCCTCCTCCGCATCCCTCCCCAACTCCGTGACCCCTCATCCTTCCATCGAGGAAATTGGCGGGCCCCGGGGGAGGCGAGATGTTTCATACGTTTTGGCATCTCCTTTGCACCGAAGCATGCACCGCACCACAAACCTCCAATCGGATTCCGCCCGGTGACGGCGGACAAGAACCGCACCGGCTTTCATGAGCTCACGAACGGTCTATGAAGGTCCTGGGGGAGCGGGCGGTCCCATCCGACAAAAGGCCCGACCGCGGCATTCGATATCCGAGGATTCGTCGATGGTGGCACAAGATCTCCAGCGAACGCTTCTGAGGGTGGTGCAACGCACCCGCGCGATCGATGTCCGCCACTACGAGTGGCGCGAGCACAGCGCCCTCCAGCAGGAACTGCTGCCCGCCGTCATCGAAGCCCTTTCCGACGGGATCACTGCGTTCACGGAGATCCTTGACTACTATGGTTGCCCATCAGGGGGCGACGCGTCGAGTGCCGAATCGGATACAGCCGATGCGAGCGCTCGTCGCGTCGTCGGTCCCATCAACGACGCAGAAGATGGGGTCCAACGAATCACCGATCTCTCGTTTATGGCCCGGTGGGAGCTTCATCGCGAACAGGAGGGCGTTGGAAAGATCGGTTCCAGGAAGGTGGCGTCGGCCGTCATTTCCGGTTGCGGCCGAGCGTGCAAACGGGTGGTCACATCGGCCATTGCCGTCGAGGACGCCATATGTGCATACGAAGGTCTGAACAGCATCCTCCATCATCTTCACACCAGTGAGCTTGGCCGATCCCTCCAGATCCGGCGCGCCTATGCGCTGTTTCGCCAAACCGTTGCAGGGGGCGGTCCGGTCGCTATCGAAGATGTGCGTGAGCGACTTCGCCTGGCCGCCGTCGGCATTGCCAAACTGGTTGGGAGCGAGGTGTACCGTGAATTGCGTTACTCCGACCGCATGCGCCTGGAAGCGGTCCAGGGCCGGCTGATCGAGTGGCTGGATGGGCGTCGAGGGGACGACCCCGTTGCGGGTCTCAGGATTTGGGAGGATATCAATCACATCGCTGAGTTGTTGCTGGAGGTGAACAAGCGTGCCGAGCTTCGGGAACACGACCATGCGGTCGTCGCCGAGGCGTATACCCGGCTCTTCTGCACCGACCGCGCGCCGGAGTGTATCCCGCACGATCTCCAGCTCCAACTGCAGTCCCTCTTTGGGAGAGATGAGGAGTGCGACCAGTTGATTGCTGATCCGGAGCCTCATGCGACCGCGGACTGGAGAGTGCCCCTCGAACGGCTTCTGGGACGCCTCGGCCCCTCCGCGTAGAGGGCGGACGGCGTCCGGGGAATGCCGGGGACATCGCTCACTCACTTGCATTCCTGCCGAGAGACAGGTCCCACGCCAGTTTTCTTGGAAGCTGAATCACGGGACCACTGCGACCCAAGAAGCCGGGATCCGTGGCACCTTGCAAAATCCGAGAGAGCGGGACACAATAGCGACAAAGACGGAGGTCCCGATGGCGTACTACCTGGTGTGGGCCAAAGCCAAACTCGAGCGCCTGCCGGAGCTTGAAACGTTGCTTGCGCAAAAGGCCTTTGAGGGGCTCCGGCCCTTCGGGCAAGCGCTCAGTGCGGGCCTCGGGGGTGCGCGCGTCGGCGTGGATGGGATCGCCGTGTGGGAAGAGGAGGATTATTGTTCGCCGCCGCTCGCCATGGAGCGTGCCGCGGTGCTCGACACGTACTTTGACGACATCCGGGTCGAGGCGGTCAAACCGGGCGAGGGGTGGAGCCGCATCCGGGAGCTCCCGCGACTCTTCCGCGCCCTAGCGTCTACACCGGACTGATGTTATCGGAGGTGGATGCTCCCGGTGGCGGGGTCGTACGCGTACAGGGTGGGATCGATTCCCTGATTCTGGACGAGCGGCAGGTCGGTCAGGCTCACGGGAAAGCGTCCTCGTTCCACATAATACTGCTGGATCGCTGTCTTGAGTACTTGGAGGTCCGCCTGTGCCCGAACCCTTTCCGCCCGTCCTTTGGCCTGGATCACTTCCTTCCCATATTCTTCGATGGGGTTTTGGCTCTCGCCGCATCCGCCCAGGAGCAGTAGGAGCATTCCAACGACGATGAGCGCCCCGATGTGCTTTTTGACCATCCTCCTCCTCCCCTGAATCTATCCGCGAAACGTGATTGCAAGCGGCGTGCCGGGTGTACGAGATCAATAGCGACGATTCGCATAGGAACATGAGGGTACGATTTGCCCTTGTGTCCAAAACCGCTTACCATGATCGCCATCCAACAAAACACTATTTTTCACCACGGGGAGGGAGCGATGCCCAAGGCGATGTGGCAAGGGGCCGTGCTGGCCGAAAGCGACCGGTGCGAGATCGTGGAAGGGAACACCTATTTTCCACCCGACGCGATCAACCGGGAGCACTTCAGGGAGAGCGACAAGCACACCACGTGCCCGTGGAAGGGTGTGGCGAGCTACTACGACATCGTGGTGGGCGATGAGGTCAATAGGGATGCCGCCTGGTATTACCCCTCACCCAAGGAGGCGGCCGCGCATATTCGAGACCACGTGGCCTTCTGGAGGGGGGTGACGGTCGAGCCCTGAGAGCGCAGGGGACGGATCTCGGGACCCTTGGAATGCGGTCTGCGGAAATTCAGCAACGGTCCGACGTGTCGAGGGGTCCTTCCCCTATCTGATCTTTCCTGATTCGTCGAATGGATGGGTTGAGAATAATTCGACCCCCGCGACGTCTGTTCCGATAAGAGGGGGTGACAGCTGCGTATGACGCCGCGTGCCGAGACAGGGGTCAGGCCGATATGGGGCGCCGTCGGACTGCTGACCGTGAGTCTTCTGTGCGCCCCCGCAACCGCGGTCTGGGCCCAGGAGGTGGTCGTCCTGGAAGTCGCCCAGGCCCAGGACGGGGTCCCCCGGGGATGGACGTTGTCCGAGAACGAAGGGACCGCGGAGCTGGCCCTTGTCAACGCTTCGGAGGGCCGGGCGCTTAAACTCCGCAGCAATGCGGCGTCGTATTCCCTCAACACAGAGGTTGACATCGACCTCACGAAAACCCCCTACCTCGAGTGGCAATGGAAAGTCACCGCGTTGCCACGGGGGGGTGATTTCCGCCAGCGCGCGACCAACGACCAGGCGGCCCAGCTCCTCGTCGTTTTTTCGTGGGGGGTTTTTCAGAAACAGGTCATCGCCTACATCTGGGACACCACCGCGCCGAAGGGGACCACGCGGAAGGACCCTTCGTCAGCACTGGTCCCATTTTTGACCGTCCATACGGTGGTGGTCGAATCGGGCGATGCGCAAAGGGGGAACTGGATGACCGAGAGGCGGAATGTGGTCGAGGACTACACACAGCTCTTCGGCGATGTCCCCGCCAGGGTCGTGGGCATCCGGATCCAGATCAACAGCCAGCACACCCAATCGCAGGCCGAGGCGCACTGGCGGTCTATAAGCTTTCGCGCCCATCCCTGAGGCAGGCCCCGCCTTGGTTTCTCCTCCTCAGTGCTCCTTGCATATCACAAAATCTGCTACAATGCTTGCCACGGAGGCGGGTGGGCAGTGGGGGATGTGAGCGCCGGCCCTCAGGTCGAGGGCTAGGCTGTTGTCCGGAGCTCCGCCGCCAGCAGAGAGGGGGCATGCCAATGTCCGGGATCCGTCGGTCGAGAGTGCGCCGGTTCGGGTCAACGCCGGTGATATTGTTCTTTCTCGTTACCCCGGGCATCCTTGTTTTCGGGTGCGCCGGGAAGACGCTGCAAGGAGCTGCGAAGCCGAGCGCTGAGGAGAAGGCCGACCGGGACCTGCGAGAGAAGTTGGCGAAGCAGACCGCAGCGAGTCGGCAACTGGACGAGAAGGTTGCCCAGCTCCAGTTACAGATTCTGGAACGGGAAACGCAGATGAGAGAAGTGCAGAAAAAACTCGATGAAACCATCCAGGAGGTCGTGCGGGCCAAGGCAAAACTGCATAGCCTGGAGAGCAAGGCCGAGGCCGCCTCGACCATGGCAGAAGCCGAGATTGCCTTGAAGTCCCTCAGGGCACGAGCGGCCGGGCAGGAAAAAGGTTTAGCGGTCACCCAGGTGGAGCATCTGTTGAAGATGAGTGCCGCGGAATTCGAAAAGGAGAACTACGGCGGCGCCCTGTATCTGACGGGCCAAGCGAAGAATCTTATCAAGGCAGGCGAGGCGCGGTTGATGAGCCGAGAGGGTATATCCATGCGGGCGGGGGAAGTTCTCTTCGCCGTACCGCTTCACCTTCGGGTGCTCAGGAGGAGCAACGTCAGGGAGGGTCCCGGTCTCGATTTCAAGGTCCTCTTCACCCTGGAGAAGGGTGCTGCGCTTGTCGGCCAGTCGTACAAGGGCCAGTGGGTGCGGGTCAAAGATCAGAATGATCGCGGCGGCTGGATCTTTCGCACCTTGGTGCACGGGTGGTAGGGGAGGCCACGGGGACAGTGACTCATCTAGGGGGGGGCGCCCGCCTCCCCGTTTTCTTTCGCTGCCCGGCGCTGGCACGGATCACCCGGTTTCGCCCGCTTCGCTTGGCCTCGTACAGGGCGGCATCGGCACTCGCGATCACGGATTCGGGGGTGTCACCGTGCTCGGGAAACCCGGCAACGCCGATGCTGATTGTGATCCCAACCGGTTCGCTCCCGTTGTCGAATGTCTCTTCAAACACCCGGGTTCGAATCCGTTCGGCGGCCTCGAGGGCTCCGTCCGGCTCGGTTTCAGGAAGCATGACCAGGAACTCCTCGCCGCCGTAACGCGCCGCATATTCCACGCTGCGGATGGATCGGATAAAAATCGACGCCATCTTGGTCAGGACCGCGTCTCCTGCCAGATGACCAAAGCTGTCGTTGTACCTCTTGAAGTGATCAATATCGATCATGAGGACCGAGAAGGGGTGGTCGAGCCGGCGGGCTCGTGTCGTCTCCTTGGTGAGGGTCTCCATCAAGTGGCTGCGGTTATGGAGCCCGGTCAGGCCATCGGTGATCGAGAGTTCTTCCAGCTTCTTATTTTTCTGGCTCAGGGTTTTGTTGATGGCGCCCAGGGCCTCCCGCCCTTGGCGCAGGCGTGCCACCATGTGATTGAAGACCTCGGTCATGTACCCGACCTCGCCGCGGCTGACGACGGGGAGGTCTACCTCTAGGTCGCCGGCGGCGACCTTGGCCGCGCCGTCGGTCAGGCGATCCAGGGGGCGGACAATGGTGACCCCCAGGAGATACGCCGTCAGGCCGATACCCAGCAAGAGCCCCGAGACCATCAGGAACGTCAGATTCCAGAGCCGGACAAACTGCGCGTAGGCTTCTCCCTTCCCGATCTCAGCCACCACCGCCCAGTCCAGCTGGGGCAACGGCTTGAGGGTCCCCAGCACCTGTTTCCCTTGGTCGTCCGTATATTCGAGGGGGGCCGACTCTTTGTCCAGGAGGGCCCGGACTGTCGCCGGGGCCAGCTTCGTTCGCTGGGGGGGCCGTGAGGGAATCTGGGAACTGATGATCAGAGCCCCTTCCCCGGTGATGAGGGAAACCTGTCCTGTGTGACCCAGGGAGAAGCTCTTCAGGATCCCATCGACCGTGTGAAAATTCAGCTTGGCGGCGAAGGCACCCAAGAAACGGTCGTTCGCCGCCTTGATCGGCACGGCGATCATCATGACCGTCTGCTTTAGGCCGTTGTCCCAATAGGGATGACCCAGGATGACCGTATCCTTTTTGACCTCTTGGAGCCAGTCCGGGGGGAGCTTCACGGCATCGGGCTGGCCGGCGCTGCTGGCCACCACATGGGCTTCCGGGTCGAGGACCAGGAGTTCTTCGTAGTGGACGAATTTTTTGCGGACCGAGTTGAGATAGTCTTTCAAGCGGCGGAGCGCGGGTGCGTCACTGCCCAGCGCTCGCTGCGCGTCAAGGACCTTCTCCAGATTTTCTGAAACCTCGTAGGAGCTGGAGAAGACGCGTACATCATAAAAGCGTTCCTTCAGCCATATGTCAATCTCGCGGGTGGTGTGCGACGTGACATTTCGCAGTTCCTCGGTGACCTTTGCCGTGAGGGACCGCTTGTTGTACACATACGAGAGCCACCCCATCGTGATCGAGGGGGTGAGGGTGGCCAGCAAGGCGAAGACGAGGATCTTGCTCTTGATGCTGTCCAGCCGAAAGATATGAAGAACGCTTGCGGCCGTCTCTTCCCAGGAGCCCAAACAGAAGCCCTCCTTTCCAGGCAAGGGGGCTTGCAAAAATTGAACCAGAATATGAAAAAGCGGGAGGGAACCGAAACCCGTGCTGTTGGCGACTTGTCCAACATGGGACAGGACCGATTGGTCGGGGCCGGTATGCCCTGGCGGGCGTCACCCCCGCGCCGGGGCGTACCCGGCGGAAAGGGAGAGGGCTCGGCACGGGGCGCCGGACCCTCTCCGCGACTGCGCGTTTCGAGGGTCAAGACTTCTTGACTTTGATCGCCTGGATCCACGCCCCGAGCTCACGGGCCGCAATGTCCCGGCCACCGAGCCCGAAGGCGATGGCCACCGCCACGGCGACGGCCCCGAGCAGCAGCCCAAAGGCCAGGTTGATGATCTCGTTGGCGAGCCCCATCTGTCTCAGGGCCATGGCCCCCGCGAGCACCGCGATCGAGAGGCGCGCTGCCAGGGCGAGCAGCCCGGCTTGCGCCGCCTCGCTGGCCAGCACGGTCTTGGAGGCGACCTGGGCCAGATAGAGGCCGATCGCCAGAATCAGCAGCCCGAGGAGGATATGGCCGGCAAAGATCATAAACTGCGCCACCAGGTCTCCGACCGTGGCAAAGCCGAGCAGCCGGAGGGCCTCGATGGTGGCAAAGAGCATGATGGCGACCACTACGAGGTAGCCGACGATGGCGGAGGGCGTTCGCGTCTCTTCGGCCGTTGCGCGCGCCAGGCCCATCCGGGCGAGGAGCGCATTGAAACCGACGCCACTGAGCAGGTTGGTGATCAGGCTGCTCACCACGCGTCCCACCACATAGGCGAGCGCCACAAGCAGGCCGGCAGCAAAGATGGCCGGAATCGCCTCGAGGATCACATTCAGCATGTTGCTGGCCGGCCGGGTGATCGCCTCCAGTGCGAGCCCGTTGAGGGCGGCGATCAGCACGGGGATGAGGATCAAGATGTAGACGACTTGGCCGAGCACCCCGGAGAGGCGTTGTGCGCCCAGCACCGGCGTGAGGCCCACCCGCTCACTGAGGCTATCCGCGCCGATGGCGACCAGCAGGTTGCTCACGATCCGCTGCACGATGCGGGCGACGAACCAGCCGACCCCGAGGATCAGGCCCGCGGCGAAGAGGTTGGGGAGGAAGCGGAGAATCTGGTTCATCATATCCTGGACGGGCTGCAGGAGCCCTTCCAGGGCCAGGGTGCCCAGGACCGCGGGCAGAAAGAGCAGAAAGACCAGCCAGTACACGGCATCGGCGAGCGACTGCGTCAGGGGGACGGGCCGCTCGGCCTCGAGTCCGACCTGGCTGCCCAGCCGCTGATCCAACCGGACGGCGTGCAGCACCCGGGAGATGAGCAGCTTCAGTATGCTGGCTATGATCCAGGCGACCAGCAACAGGAGGCCTGCGCCGAGCAGCTGGGGGGCGAACTCAAAGACTTGGCTCAAGAGCCGGTTGAGGGGTTCGGTGATGAGCGTGAGGCCCAGGGCCTGGAAGAACGCGACCAGCACGAAGAGCATGATCAGGTACAGGACCCCCTTGCCGATCCACCGCTCCACCTCGACGACTGTGCCCTCCTCCTCCCCCGCGATCCAGCCGGCCAGGCGACTGCCTGCGCCCGTGCGGTGCAGCCCTCCCCGGATGCCGGCCGCCACTCCCACCGCGACCAGCCAGCCGACGATCAGGATGGCTAGCGCCCCCAACAGATTGGGGATGTATGCTCCGACCAGTTGCGTGATTTGATCCAAGATTTCTTCCATCATTCCACCTCCGTCAATGTGATCATCAGCTTACGGCGAGGCTCCAGTATCCCCTTTTGCGGGGCAGGCTGGCCGTGGCCCGCGCAGAGGCGATTCCTGCCTTGGCCTTGGTATGCGGCGGCGACCTCCTGGCGGATGTTCTGCGGCAAACGATTGATGGAGATGGAGGTGGTGCAGGCCTGCGACTGGAGCCTACGCCCCATCGATACATTCTTAGGGGTGCCACGGATCCGGCCGGTGGGTCAGGGTTTGCGCCGGTCCCGGCGGCACCGATCTCTGTGTGCGTTCCGGCAACAGGAGGCAAAACGCCTCGACCGTCCCATCGGACTGCGGAGGTTTCGGAACCTGTCGGCGGAGCGCCGCGGCTGCCCAAGGACGTGTCTGAACTGGGCCAGCGGGGGAGCGGAAAGATGCCCTGACCCGGCCCGTCGGGCCGCGGCTACCCGCACTCGTGGGGGACTGTATGAGAGGGGCTCCCCGGTTGTCAAACGGGAAAGTGGGGGAGGCGCGAAGGCGGTTTACCCCGTGGATATACCGGCATGCAATTTGCACTCCCATCCTCTCATCCACTTTGTTCCGTTCACACCGGGGGAGATGCGACGTATCCATGAGGCAGCGTGTTCACGACGCGTCACGAAAGAGTGCCTGGTCCATCGGACTCGTGGTCCTGTGCGTCTCCATCGTCGCTGGCGAGGTGGTTGCGGCCCCAAAAAAAGAGGTGGTCGTCGTCGATTTCGGGCAGGAAGTCGCCGGCGTGCCCCAGGGATGGAAGTTGTCGAAGAAGACGGGAGAAGCGGACCTCGCCCTGGTCGAGGACGGTAGCGGCCCGGTGCTCAGGCTTCGGAGCAATGCGTCTTCCTTTGCCATCCAGAAAGAGGTCAACATCGACCTCACACAGACCCCGTTTCTCGTCTGGGAGTGGAAGGTCACCGAGTTGCCGGAGGGGGGTGATTTCCGCACCCAAGCCACGGACGACCAGGCCGCCCAACTCCTAGTGATGTTTTCGCCGGACGTGTTGCGGACGGAGGTCATCGCCTATATCTGGGATAGCACGGCCCCGAAGGGGACGGTGGGAGAGCCTACTTTTCCCTCCGTCTATCCGTTCTTGCGCATGCGGACGGTGGTGGTCGAGTCGGGCGGTGCAGAAAAGGGGAAGTGGGTGACCGTGATGCGAAACGTGGTCGAAGACTACAAGAAACTCTTTGGTCGTAATCCCGATAACATTGATGGGATCCGAATCCAGATCAACAGCCAGCACACCAAATCGCAGGCCGAGGCGTACTGGAGGTTTGTGAAGGCCGCGGCCCGTCCCTGATCCCCGCCTCCCCTGGGATCTCCCCGGCGACAGCCATCCCTCCCGCCGCGCCGCGAGGGCACGCCGGACGGTCTGTCGCGGGGAGATGACCAGGCGCGCCGCCGCGTTACGTCCCGCTTTGCTGGACAAAGTGGAGCCGGAGATTCGTCAGGACCTGCTGCAGCTCGTCGCGTTCGGCCGGCGCTGCCGAGGGGCTGAGTTGCTCAATCAGCGCCGCCGTGCAGTCAATGGCCAGCCGGGCTTGAGGCAAATCTTTGGTGACGAGACGGGTCGCGGGGTTGGGGATCAGCCCCATGTGGATCAACGCCCGCATCTCGAACTCGGCGATGAAAATGCGCACGAGCTCGGGGAGGGGGGCGAGGTGGAGTGCTTGCTCGTTCCCCTCCGCTTCGGGGGGGGGCGTTTCGGCCTGTGGGGGGTGGGGGGGGTCCGGGGCCCGCTCCGCCTGCGACTCCGGTGCTCGCCCGGGTTCTGCAGCACCCTCCGACCCCACCCGTCGTCGGTCCGTCACCCGAAAGCTGGGTTCTTCCTCTTCGCCTGCCGCCTTGTTCGACATCTGTCTCACCTCCACTGGGTCGCGCCATGCCGCCCGCCGTCGGGGTGGGGCCCTAGCATAGAAGCCTCCGTCGTCGGTCGCAAGCGGCAATCCCCGACGGCGGGGCTACTCGCCGATGATCTTGATCAGGACGCGCTTCCGCCGCCGGCCGTCGAACTCCCCGTAGAAAATCTGCTCCCACGGTCCAAAATCTAACTTGCCGTTGGTCACCGCCACCACGACCTCCCGGCCCATGATCTGCCGCTTCAGGTGGGCATCCCCGTTGTCCTCGCCGGTCCGGTTGTGGCGATACTGGGCCACCGGCGCATGGGGGGCGAGCCGCTCGAGGAAGTCGTCGTAGTCCTGGATGAGGCCCGATTCATCGTCATTAATATAGACGCTCGCGGTGATGTGCATGGCATTCACCAGGCAGAGGCCCTCGCGGATGCCACTCTTTTTCAGGGCGGCCTCCACCTGGGGCGTGATATTAAGATACGCCCGCCGGGTCTTGGTCTCGAACCAGCGCTCTTCCCGGTATGATTTCATCAGGTGCCTCCTTGAGAACGCAGTCGGCCGCCGGCAGCCGGCCGTCGGCATTCATAATTTCGGATTTGAGATTGGAATTTCGGAATTTCCGAGCATGCGATTGCCTTTCAATCTGAAATTCGAAGTTCGCAATCCGAATTGTGCTGCCGACGGCCGACTGCGATTCGTCCGCTCAGGCCGTTTCGACGGCGTGGGCGAGCAGATCGCCCATCCGCGCCGTGCCGACGACCTGCGTGCCCGGTTGCGCGCAGTCCGGAGTGCGATACCCCTGGGCCAGGACCTCCTCAACGGCCGCCTCGATGGCGGTCGCTCCCTCCGTGTGCTTGAGGGCGTAGCGGAGGAGGAGGGCGGCAGAGAGGATCGTGCCGATCGGGTTGGCCTGGCCCTTTCCGGCGAGGTCGGGGGCGGTCCCGTGGATCGGCTCGAAGAGACCGCCGCCGGCCCCGAGGCTGGCAGACGGGATCAGTCCGATCGAGCCGGCGATGACCGCCGCCTCGTCCGACAGAATGTCGCCGAACATATTTTCGGTGACGATGACATCGAACTGGCGCGGGTTGCGGACGAGCTGCATCGCGCAGTTATCCACATACATGTGTTCCAGGGTGATTCCCGGAAATTCCTGCGCGATCTCGGTCAGGACGCGCCGCCAAAGCTGGGAGCTCATCAGCACGTTGGCCTTGTCGACCGACGTGACCTTTTTCCGGCGTTCCTCGGCGGCCTGAAAGGCGAGGCGCGCGATCCGGGCGATCTCGGAGGTCGTGTAACTCAGCGTGTCCACCCCCCACTCCTCGTCTCCCCGCCGCGTGATTCCCCGGGGGGTCCCGTAATAGAGGCCGCCGGTCAATTCCCGGAAGATCATGAGATCGGTCCCTGCGATCACGTCCCGTTTGAGGGGGGAGGCCTCGAGCAGGGGGGCGAAAACACGGACGGGCCGCAGGTTGGCATACAGCTCGAGCCCCTGGCGGAGCCGGAGGAGGCCTTGCTCGGGGCGCTTGTCTCGGGGGAGCGTGTCCCATTTGGCGCCTCCGACCGCTCCGAGCAGGATGGCGTTCGCCTCTTTGGAGTGGCGCAGGGTCTCCTCCGGCAGGGGATCCCCGGTGGCATCGATCGCCGCCCCGCCGAGCAACGCCTCCCGAAACTCGAGGGTGAGGCCAAACCGGCGGCCGACGGCCCGCAGAACCTTGAGCCCCTCTTCCACGACTTCGGGGCCGATGCCATCCCCCCGAAGGACGATAATGGTGGCCATCCCTCTCCTCTCTGCGGGTTTTCCTGTGGGTCGAGCGGCGCCATCGGTCACGGGGCTCGCCGAAGGTCCGTGCGCTGCGCGCGAGATGTCAGGCCCGGCCTCTCCCCCGCGCACCGCAGCTACCATACTTGGGGCGGGGAGTCAAGGGCCCCTCCCCTTTCCCCGCTTGCCCCGCCTCTTCGCATCTGGTATCTTGAAGGAAACCAGTGCCGAGGGGATGAAGGTTACCTCTGCGGAATTTACAGGCAGCGCGACAGGTCCACGCGGCTTCCCCCGGGACCGGGGATTGGAGATCGCCTTTGCCGGCCGCTCGAATGTGGGGAAGTCCTCGCTCATGAACCGGCTCCTCGGCCGGCGGAGGCTGGCCCGGGTCTCTCGGACTCCCGGACGGACACAGACGATCAATTTTTACCGGGTAAACGACGCGTTTTATTTCGTGGACCTCCCCGGGTACGGGTATGCTAGGGTCTCGGAGCGGGTCCGGCGGTCGTGGGCTCCGATGGTCGAGGGGTACCTCCGAGGCCGAGAGGTTCTCCGGGCGGTGGTCGTCATCGTGGACGCCCGCCATCCCCCGACCCCCCTCGATCAAGAGATGGGGGCGTGGCTTCGGGCGGCACGGATCCCGCATCTGGTGGTGTTGACGAAGGTCGACAAGGTCAACCGGGGGGCCCGGCGACGGCATCGCGAGATCACGGCCGCGGCCATGGGGATTCGAGATCCGGAGGAGGTCCTGCTCTTTTCGGCGGTGACCGGCGAGGGAGAGGAGCATCTCTGGAGACGACTGGCACACTACCTGCAACGGGCGGGGCGTGGCGCCCATTGAGCGGAATCAGAAGCTGGGGACGAATCGATGAACGGGAAGGCACGGCTTACCGTCACTCTGGCGGTGGTCTTTTTCCTGGGGCAGGGGTGTTCTCTCCTGACCGCCTCCTCCTCGGCGGCCTCTTCCACCGCTGAGCGGGCGATGGCGGGGGTCCGCGAAACGCACGCAGTGGCCCCGCGGAGCCCGATCGAGGATGGGGCGGCCTACTACGAGTTCCTCTTGGGGGGCCTGGCGGAGAATCGGGGAGACTTACGGGCTGCCCTCCGGCATTACAAAGCGGCGTTGGCCCTGGATCCGGACTCCCTGGCCATTCGGCTGGCCCTCGCGGGCCTCTACATGCAGCATGGGGTGTTCCGGCAGGCGATCGACGTGGCCGAAGAGATCCTCTCCGTCGACCCGGAGAATGTCGAGGCGCACCTGCTGTTGGCCACCGCCTACGAGAATATCCGCAACGGCCGCATGGCCGAGCGATACTATCGAGAGACATTGCGCCTCCAGCCCAATCGGGCGGATGTCTATCTGCGGCTGGGAAACCTCTACACGAGGGCGAGGAAGTATGCGGAGGCCGTTGAGGCGTATCGGAAGGCGATGGCCCGCGACCCGGACCTGTACCAGGCGAGGTACAACCTCGCCCGGGTCCTCCTGGAGACCGACCAGGCGGAGGAGGCGATTGCCCACCTGCAACAGGTTCTGGAGCTTCGGCCGGGCTTTGACCAGGCGAGCCTCCTCCTCGGCCTGACGTATGAGCAGCAGGGGGAATGGGAACGGGCAAGGGAGGTGTACCGGAAAAGCCTGCAGGAGGATCCCACGAACCGCAGCTTCCGCGAGCGACTGGCGGGAACGTATCTCCGGAGTGGGGATCCGGCCGGAGCCCTGGCGGAGCTTCAACGGATTGCCGATGATCACCCCGAGGATCTTGCCCTCCGCAATCGCATCGGCCTGCTGTTGATCGAGCTGCGGAGGTATGCGGAGGCGCAGCAGCTGCTCGAGGAGGTCCTCGCCCAGGACCAGGATAACCGGGAAGCGCAGTTCTACCTGGCGATCAGTCTCGAGGGACAAGAGCAGTACGAGGAGGCCTTCGCCGCGCTCACGAAGATTCCATCCGGGGGAGAGCGGTATAGCGATGTCCTGATCCACAAGGGGTTTGTCTTGGGACACCTCGATCGGTTAGACGAGGCCCTTGCCGCCTTCGAGGGGGCTGCCCGGCTCAAGCCGGAAGATGGCAATGCGCGGTATCTGGTCGGCGTCACCCAGCTTCGGCGGAAGGAGTACGGCCAGGCGGCCAAGACGTTAGAAGAGGCGGTGCATCTCAACCCGAACAACGCCAATTATCATTACCAGCTCGGGGCAGCCTACGAGCGGAACCGCGAGCTGGAGAAGGCGGAGCATGCCTTCCGTCAGACACTGAAAATGAACCCCAAGCATGCCGATGCCTACAACTATCTCGGATATATGTTCGCCGACGAAGGGATCCACCTGGCAGAGTCGGTGGTCCTGATCAAGAAGGCCCTGGAACTCGATCCGAACAACGGGGCCTTTGTCGATAGCCTGGGGTGGGCGTACTACAAGCTGGGGCGGTTGGACGAGGCCCTTCGCGAGCTCAAGCGGGCGGTCACGCTGCTGAAGAAAGAGGATCCGACCATCCTGGAACACCTCGGGGATGTCCTGTTTCAGAAGGGGATGATTTCGCGGGCGGTCGAGCAGTGGGAGCGCTCCCTTGCGCTCGACGCCACCAATGGCAAGCTGAAGGAAAAGCTTCAGCGGGCCCGGAGCCTTCTGCTTCACGGCAAGCCATGATCCCTTCGGGGGGGCGGGTGTTCGGGTGGGCCCTGGTCGGGGCGGGTATCCTGGCCGGGTGCGCCGGTGTCCCGCCCCCGCGCGAGGCCGGTCAGCCGGTATCCCGGTACGAGCAGGAACAGCTTATTGCCCGGCTTCAGCGCCGCGAGGGGACGGTCCGATCCCTGCGGGGGACCGCCACGGTGGGGGTCACCGTGAACGGGGAGACGCGGCGGTTGCGGGAGGCGATGGCCCTCCGCAGCGACGGCCGCTTCCGCCTGGAGACCTTGGGTGCATTTGGGATGCCGGTCCTGATCATCGCCTCCGATGGGAAGGAGGTTGCGGTTCACGGCAACCCGGAAGTGGCGGGTGGTTCACCGGGGGGGTGTGGGGTACTCAGATATCTCCTCGGCGTGAACCTTTCCCCTCCTGCGTTTGTGCGCCTCCTCCTCGGCTTCCCCCCTCGCCCGATCGGGCCGTCCGCGTTCGTCTCCTACCTCCAAACGCGTCAGGCATATTTGCTCGAGGAGGAGTACGGTGACGTGGTGCAACGGCTCTACCTCGGCTCCTCCGGAGCCGTCCTGGGTGGGGCAATCTGGGAGGGGCGCCGGGGGCTTCGGTTTGTGTTCGACGGAGTCCGGCGGGTGGAGGGGATTGCTGTTCCCGCGGGCATTACCCTCACGCAGGTGCACAGGCCTGTGCGCGTCACGGTGAGCTACCGGGCGGTCGACATCAACCCCGTCCTTGCCGATCGTCTCTTTGTCTTCCCCGCGTCCACCCCGGCACTCGCCGGGGGCTGCTGATCTGGTCATGGCCCTCACGCTGTGGGCACCGGCCAAGGTCAATCTCTTTTTGGAGGTTCTGCGGAAGCGGGCCGACGGGTATCACGAGGTCCGGACCGTGCTGCAGCACGTGGACCTCTGCGATGAGATCCGCATCTGCAAGGCAGGGGGGGGGATTGCCGTGGAGTCGCACGGTCTCCCCTGCCCGGGGGGCGAGGAGAATCTGGCCTATCGGGCTGCGGCCCTTTTCCTGAAGTCCACCGGTCTCCGCGCCGGCGTCCGGATCCAGATTGTCAAGCGCATCCCGCTCGGGGCGGGGCTTGGCGGGGGGAGCAGCAACGCGGCCACCACCCTCTGGGGGCTCAATCGCCTCTTCGGGACCGGCCTGACCGTGGAAGGACTTCACCGGCTGGGCGCTGCATTGGGATCGGACGTCCCGCTTTTTTTCGGTGGGCCGACCGCGTGGGCGTCTGGCCGGGGGGAGGACCTGCATCCCCTCCCCCCCTTTCCTCGCTCGTGGCTCCTAATCGCCTTCCCCGATATTCCGGTCCCGACCGCCTGGGCGTACGCCAATTTGGAATTGACAGGCTCGGACAAAAGCATTAGGGTAAGGGCGGCCGTCGAGCACGGGGACTACGAACTGGTTCTCGCTGCGCCCTGGAATCGTTTCGAAGACGTCGTCTTCCGCCGCTACCCTGCTGTCAAGCAGTTGAAGGTGTCCCTCGAGGCCTGGGGTGCCCGGCCGGCCCTGATGACCGGCAGTGGCTCGGCAGTTTTTGGTCGGGCAGAAGCACGAGAGGAAGCGGAGGGATGGGCGGCCCGTCTCAGGGAGAGGGGAACCACGGTCTTTGTCGTCCAAACATTGTCTCGTCCCCCGTTGGGTCCCGGGGGGATTGGAGAAGTGGGGCCGGAACGATCCTCCCGGTGACGCGGGGGGGAGGGGATGAGCTTCTGGCAACGAGGAAAGCTCATCCCCCAATTTTTTGGTCAGGGCGCCCGTGGGAGGGGCGAGGGTGCGGGGTCGGCTAATGGTAGGCCGCCAGACTTTGGATCTGGCTGTCCAGGTTCGAACCCTGGCCCCGCAGCCATCACGCAGGGGGAGGGTACAGTGACCCGGTTGATTCTCTTTTCTGGCAATGCCAATCGGAAATTGGCCCAGGAGATCGCCGAGTATCTGGGAATACCCCTCGGTCTCGCCGAGGTCTCTCAGTTTTCTGATGGAGAGGTCTTTGTCCAGGTCAATGAGAATGTGCGGGGGGCCGATGTCTTTGTGATCCAGCCCACCTCTCCCCCCGTGGATCACCACCTGGTGGAGCTGCTCATCATGATCGATGCGTTACGCCGCGCCTCTGCGCAACGCATCACCGCCGTGATTCCGTACTACGGCTACAGCAGGCAGGATCGCAAGGTGCAACCCCGGGTCCCCATATCATCGAAGCTCGTGGCAGACCTCATCGCCGTCTCGGGGGCCAGTCGGGTCCTCACCATGGATCTGCACGCCGGGCAAATCCAGGGTTTTTTCAATCTCCCGGTGGATCATCTCTTTGCGGCCCCCGTGCTGCTCCGATACTTCCAGGAGCGCGGGTGGACGGGCGGAGTCGTGGTCGCCCCCGATGCGGGTGGGGTGGAGCGGGCGCGGGCCTTTGCAAAACGCCTCGGGACGCCGTTGGCCTTTATCGACAAACGACGGGAGGGCCCCAATGACGCCAAGGTGATGCACATTGTCGGCGACGTGGACGGTCGGGATGTGATCATCGTGGATGACATGATCGATACGGCGGGGACCATCACGCAGGCGGTGGTCGCCCTTCGGGACAAGGGGGCCCGCCGGATCTATGCCAGCTGCACCCATCCGGTCCTCTCGGGGCCGGCCATGGAGCGCATCGAAGGCTCGGCGCTCGAGGAGGTGGTGGTGACGAATACGATCCCCCTGGATGAGCGCCGGTCCTCCAAGAAGCTGATCGTCCTTTCGGTGGCCCCCCTGTTGGGGGAGGCCATCGACCGCATCCATCGGGAGACGTCGGTCAGCTCGCTCTTCATCTAGTTCAGAGTTCAGGGTTCATGGACGGAATGGATTTACGATCAACCCTGAACCATCTTGCGTGAGTCGTGGTACCATGAACCACAAACTATGGGCCATGAACGATCCACTATGAACCAGGAAGGGGCTGTGAATGGAGTTCGTCGATCTTAAGGTGGAACGCCGTGCCGGTACGGGCAAGGGCGTCGCGCGGAAACTTCGCCAGCGGGGTCAGATCCCAGCCATTCTGTATGGGGAGGGGGAGCCGATTCCCGTCACGGCGGACCCGAAGAGTCTCCTCCGGGCTCTGGGGACGGAGGCGGGCGAGAACGTCATCCTCAACCTCACGATTGTCGATGGGGAAGAGATCATCCGGAAGGCGATGGTAAAAGAGGTCCAGGCCGATCCCGTGGCTGGGACCCTGCTTCACGCGGACCTCCTGGCGATCTCCATGGAGCGGCCGATAGAGGTCGAGGTGCCCGTGGAACTCGTGGGAGCGGCGAAGGGGGTCAAGGAGGAAGGGGGCATCGTCGAGCAGGTCTTCCGAGCACTCGAGGTGCGGTGTCTGCCGGGGGCCATCCCGGACAGGGTTGCCCTTGAGGTCTCCGCGCTCAGCATCGGGGACGTGCTGTACGTCAAAGACCTTCCGATTCCCGAGGGGGTGGAGTTGCTGACGGACCGGGAACAGGTGGTGGTGACCGTGGCCGCGCCGGCGGTCGAGGAGGTGGCCGCACCGGCCGCCCCCGAGGAGGTTCCGGCAGAGGAGGGCGCGGTCCCGGAGGCTGTCGCCGAGCCGGAAGCTGCATCGGAGGCCGCCGCCAAGGGAGGCGGCAAGGGGCGAGCCGAGAAGGAGTGAGGGCAGGCATTGTGGCTCATCGTTGGCCTGGGGAATCCTGGATCCGAATACGCGCAAAGCCGCCACAACGTGGGCTTCGTGGTTCTGGACGAGCTGGCGCGTCGGCAGCACCGGCGGATACGCCGTCGTCGGTGGGAGAGTCTGTACGCTGAGGGGAGGGTGGGGCGTGAACCGATTGCGCTCGTCAAGCCTCTCAGCCTTATGAACCAGAGTGGCTGGCCGGTCAAGGCGTGGCTCGAGAAGTGGTCGGTCCCTTCGGAGCGCCTCGTGGTGGTTCATGACGATCTCGATCTCGCCTTTGGACGGATCAAGGTGTTGGCCCGGGGGGGGCACGGGGGGCACCGGGGGGTGCATGACATCCAAGAGGCCATTGAGACCGTGGCCTTCCCCCGGGTGCGGGTCGGTATCGGCCGGCCGGATCACGGGGACGAGGTTCGCTTCGTCCTGAGCCCGTTCGACGAGGTCGAGCTCCGCGGTCTGCCGGAGCTCGTGGGGCGTGCGGCTGACGCGGTGGAGGAAATCGTGGAGGGGGGTGTCGGATCGGCCATGAATCGGTTCAACGTCCGGAGGCGCTTCGGCGGGCGCCGAGAGCCCGCCGAACCCTCACCGGAGGAGGTGCGAGGGTGTCAGAGTACGAGGTGATTGTTATTCTCGAGGCGGGATTGGCCGACGAGGCGCTCGAGGCACAGGTGGAGTTGTTGAAGGGATTCCTCGCCCGAGAGGGGGCTGAGGTTCTGGAGGTCCAGAAGTGGGGGAAGCGCCGCCTGGCGTACGAAATCAAGAAGAAGCGGGAGGGCTTCTACGTTCTCTTCCGGGTCAAGGGCAAGCCCACCCTCGCCCAAGCCCTGGACCGGCACCTCAAATTCGCGGAGGTCGTCCTCCGCTATCTGGCGGTACGGGTCGAGCCGGTGCCGCGCTCGCAGAGCGAGAAGGCAACCACGGGAGCCGCAGCCACCAAGGCGGGAGGGGAGGAAGCGTAGGTCATGGCGAACTTCAACAGGGTGATCCTCGTGGGAAATCTGACCCGGGATCCGGAGCTGCGATATACGCCGAGCGGTGCCCCCGTCTGCAGTTTTGATCTCGCCGTCAATCGCAGTTATACCACGCAGGCGGGGGAACGTCGGGATGAGGTCTGCTACATCACCATCGTCGCCTGGGGAAAGCAGGCGGAAACCTGCGCCGAGTACTTGAGCAAGGGGAGAACGACCCTGGTCGAGGGCCGGCTTGCCCAACGCTCCTGGGAGACCCCCGAAGGGCAGAAGCGATCGAAGCACGAGGTGGTGGCGGACCGGGTCCAGTTCCTCGGGGGACGCAAGGGGGCTGAGGAAGCGGCGGTCCCGGCCCCGGCAGAGGAGGAGGCACCCTTTTAGGTCCGGGACGCGGGTGCAATTCACCACCGGGCCGGATGGGGGAGATATCCATGGCGATGATCAAGCGACGGAAGAGCTATCGTCGGCACAAGGTCTGCAAGTTCTGCGTCGACAAGGTGGAGGACGTCGATTACAAGGATGTCCGACGTCTCCGGAGCTTTGTGACGGACCGCGGGCGGATCATCCCCCGGCGGATCTCCGGGACCTGTGCCCCCCACCAGCGGCAGCTCACGGTGGCCATCAAGCGGGCGCGCAACATCGCCCTGCTCCCGTTCGTGGCCGATATCAGCTGAGGGAAGGCCGATGAAGGTGGTCCTGATGCAGGAGGTCCCCCACCTGGGTCGGGCTGGGGATCAGGTGGACGTGGCCCGAGGCTACGCGCGAAACTTCCTGATCCCGCGACGGCTGGCCGTGGAGGCGACCTCGCCAAACGTCCGCGCCCTGGAACAAATCCGGGCCCACGTCAGACAACGGGAGGAGCGGCTGAAGCAGGAGGCCGAAACCATTGCGGAGCGGCTCCGGGGCGTTACCGTGACCATCGCCCGGCCGGCGGGAGAGCACGATCGTCTTTTTGGATCCGTGACCGTGAGCGATATCGCCGAGGCGTTGGCTGAGCAGGGGGTCCGACTCGACCGGAAGAAGATTGTGCTCGAGGGGCCGATCAAGGCCCTGGGGATCGTCACCGTGCCGGTCCGACTCTACCAGGACACGGTTGCGGAGATCCAGGTCCAGGTCGTGAGCGAGTCGCGTGCAGTGACATCTGAGTAACGTTGTGACCGAAAGGCCCACGCCGTGGCTGTCCATCCGCCAAAGACCGTTGAGAAGATCCCCCCCCAGAATGTCGATGCGGAGACTGCCGTCCTCGGGGCGATCCTGCTCGATCGCGATGCGCTGGTGAAGGCGTTTGAAGTCCTGCGCCCGGATCATTTCTATCGGGAAGCCCACCGAAAGATTTTTGCCGCCTGCCAGGAGCTCTTCGAGCGGAACGAGCCGGTCGACCTGATCACCCTTGCCAATGAGCTGACGCGCCGTCACCAACTCGAGGAGATGGGCGGGAGTCAATACCTCGTCTCCCTGGCCGAGGCAGTCCCGACGGCCGCCAACGTGGTGTATCACGCATCGATCGTCAGGGGAAAGGCTCTCCTCCGCGAACTCATCGGTGCGTGCACGTCGATCGTCTCGTCCTGCTACGAAGATACCGAACCCACGGAAACCGTGCTGGACGTGGCGGAAAAGAAAATATTTGGAGTATCCAAGGATCGAATCCGGCCGTCGTTCCGGCCGATTAAGTCCATCCTCAAGTCCACCTTCGAGGATATTGAGCGATTGTATAGTCGGAAGGGGCATGTCACGGGCGTCCCAACCGGCTTTGCGGATCTCGATGATCTCACCGGGGGCCTGCAACATTCGGACTTGATCGTTATTGCCGGACGGCCCTCGATGGGGAAGACCAGTTTTGCGCTGGGGATGGCGATGCACGCGGCCATGGAAGAGGGAATTCCGGCCGCTATTTTTAGCCTCGAGATGTCCATGAGTCATGTGGTGCAGCGCATGTTGTGCGCGGAAGCGAGGGTAGAGGCCTACCGTCTCCGGACAGGTCGCCTGGGAGATAAGGATTGGCCAAAGTTGACCACTGCTGCCGGACGGCTTTCCGAGGCGCCCATTCACATCGACGATACCCCGAGCATGAATGTCTTAGAGTTGCGGGCCAAGGCGCGGCGGGTCAAGACCGAGCACGGGATCGGTTTGATGGCCATTGACTACTTGCAACTGCTGAAAGCGGGAGGACGGTTCGAGAGTCGGCAACAGGAGATGACCGAAATTTGCCGGTCCCTCAAGGCCTTGGCCAAGGAGCTGGAGATTCCGATCGTGGCATTATCCCAGCTCTCTCGCGCGGTGGAGTCGCGAGACAACAAGCGCCCGCAGCTTGCGGATCTCCGTGAGTCGGGGGCCATAGAGCAGGATGCGGATCTCGTGGCGTTTATTTACCGCCCGGGCTACTACAAGGCGCTCCAAGGTCCCGAGGAAAAAGAGAACTACGAAGCAGAAATCATTGTGGCGAAACAGCGGAATGGTCCCACCGGCCCCGTGACGCTCACCTTTCGGCGGGAATACATGCGTTTTGAAGACGCGGAATTGACACGGACGCCTCCTTTTGACCTCTCCCCTCAATTGAGTAGCTAGTCTTTCGATTCAACCGTTCGAGGACGCATGTATACGCTCAGCACATCGTGCTGAGTGGGCAAAGGTGTTCAGGGTACGTGGAGGAACCCGTCACCGGGCTGACGAATCGACGCAGCAGGGTCCCTTCACCCTTTCGGCGGTTGCCGCCGATGAAACGCGTAGGGTTCCTTCCGTAAAGGACGATGGCGAAGACCAGGACCTACTTCGAATGTCAGCAGTGCGGGTATCAGGCCCCGCGCTGGATGGGTCGCTGTCCCGAATGCGGGAATTGGGGAACCCTGGTGGAGGAACGTCCCGCGGCGGGCGGCGGCCGGGGGGCGGGCATGCGGAACCCGGCAGCCCCTCCCGTCCCGATCACCGAGGTGCAGGGTCCTGCGCTCACGCGGATCTCCACAGAATTCCCGGAGGTGGACCGGACCTTGGGAGGGGGGCTGGTCCCGGGCTCGGTGGTCCTCATCGGGGGGGATCCCGGTATCGGCAAGTCGACGCTCCTGCTCCAGGTTGCGGCCCGCATCGCCACCCGGGGTCGCACGGTCCTCTACGTCTCGGGGGAAGAGTCGGCCGAGCAGACACGGGTCCGGGCCGAGCGGATCGGCGCCGTGTCCCCCCACCTGTACTTCACCGCCGAGACGCTTCTCGAGACGATCATCGATCATGGGGAGCGAATCAAGCCGGACCTGTTGATCCTGGATTCGGTGCAGACGACCTCCGCGGGGACGCTCGAGTCACCGCCGGGCAGCATCAGTCAGGTGCGGGAGGTGGCGACGCGCCTCCTTACGCTGAGCAAGGAGCAGGGGATCAGTACGTGCCTGATCGGCCACGTGACCAAGGAGGGATCCTTCGCGGGGCCTAAGGCCTTGGAGCATATCGTCGATACCGTGATCTACTTTGAAGGGGAGCGACAGCACGCCTATCGCATCCTGCGCGTCACCAAGAATCGCTTCGGCTCCACCCACGAAATCGGGATCTTTGAGATGACCGAGGCCGGGCTCACGGAAGTTGACAACCCCTCTCGGATCTTCCTGGCCGAGCGGCCTAAGGGGGGCACCGGTTCGGTGGTCGTGGTGACGATGGAAGGGACGCGCCCCCTGCTGGTGGAGATTCAGGCCCTGGTGGCCCCAACCCATGCCAGCTTTCCCCGGCGGGTGGTGACGGGTGTGGATCTTCAGCGGGTGGCGATCCTGTTGGCCGTCCTGGAGAAGCGGCTGGAGATGCCCCTCTCCACGTATGATGTGTTCGTCAACGTCGCCGGAGGGGTGCGGATTACCGAGCCGGCGGCGGACATGGGGATCGTGGCGGCGGCGGTGAGTAGCCTGCGCAACGTGCCGCTGGACGCTCACCTGGTGTGCTTTGGTGAGGTCGGGCTGACCGGAGAGATCCGGGCCGTCCGGCATGCCGCCAAGCGGCTTCACGAGGCGGAACAGCTCGGCTTTACCCGGTGTATGCTCCCCGAGACCAACGTGGGCGGGCAGCGCGAGGGCGCACGGATAGAGGTCATCGGCCTGGGAACAGTCGATGCCATGATGACCGTTCTCTTCTCGTAAAGGGGAAAGAAAATTTTGACGGATGGTGACATTTTTGGTATCCTACGAACCTAGAGGATCACGATGCAAGTGGTGTTCTGTGTAGGGAAGAAGGTCGTCTATCCTGCGCATGGTGTCGCCCTCATCGAGGCCATCGAAGAGAAGGTTGTCTCTGGCTGTCGGCAGTCGTTTTATATCTTACGCATTTTAGGCAACGACACCACCATCATGATCCCGACGCATAATGCGAAGCGGGTCGGCCTCCGAGAGGTGATCGGTCCTTCAGAGATCCCCAGGGTCATGGAGATTCTCCGGCGGAAGGATGTCGAGATCTGCCCCAATTGGAACCGCCGCTTCAAGGATAACTGGGAGCGGATCAAGTCCGGGTCGCTCTATGAGATGGCACTGGTTTTGCGCAAGCTCGTCGTCCTACAAAAGGAGCGGCATCTTTCCTTCGGTGAGAAGAAGATGCTGGAAAACGTTCGTCATCTCATCGTGAGCGAGATCGCCCATGCAGCGGGGATTGACCCTCGGGAGGCGGACGGGATGGTCGAAAAGACCATCGCCGCGGCATGAGGGTCGGGTGAGGGAGGTGGTAGCTTCGCGGGAGGTGAACGGTGATGGGAGCACACACGGTTCGAGGACTCTTTGTGGTCCTCTGTGGTCTCGTCGGCGTGGCGGCAGGGTCGGTCTACGGCCCGGAGAGTTCGTATCTACTCGCCGGTCTGGCCGTCGGGGTGGCCGCGGGCGTCGGCGCGCTCCTGGTGGAGCGGGTCCTGAGGCGCGTCCAGGGTAAAGTTCTCATAAGTGGTCTTCTCGGTCTGGTTATTGGACTTCTTGTCGCCCGGTGGCTGCTCGATGATCTGACCATCTTCTTGGAACCCCTGGCACAGCCGGTGCAGCTCTCCCTCAAGCTCCTCTTCATGGTGGCTCTGGGCTACATCGGAACTGCCGTAGCAGTGGAGAAGGGGCGGGGGCTCAGCATCCTGGCCTTGCTCCGGGCGGTGAAGGAAGAGCCCGGGGCCGGGCGAAATAAGATCCTGGATACCTCCGTCATTATCGACGGCCGGATTGCGGATATCTGTGAGACCGGCTTTATCGAGGGGACGCTGATCATCCCCCAGTTCGTGCTGCGCGAGCTCCAGCACATCGCGGACTCTTCCGACCCGATCAAGCGGAATCGGGGGCGGCGAGGATTGGACATTCTCCAAAAGATTCAGAAGAATGCCAATGTGCAGGTGCGGATCCATGACATGGACTTCCCGGATATTCGGGAAGTCGATGGGAAGCTGGTGGCGATGGCCAAGGCGCTGGCGGCCAAGGTGGTGACCAACGACTTCAACTTGAATAAGGTAGCCGAACTCTACGGCGTGCCGGTGTTGAACATCAATGAGTTGACGAATGCCTTGCGGCCGGTGGTCCTGCCCGGAGAGGAGATCCGGGTCTACGTCCTCAAGGAGGGAAAGGAATACAATCAGGGGGTGGCCTATCTCGATGATGGGACCATGGTCGTTATCGACAATGGCCGCCGGTACATTGGGCAGACGATCGATGTCTGCGTGACCTCGGTGCTCCAGACGACGGCGGGACGGATGATCTTTTCCCGGCTCAAGGAAGAGGCCGAAGCGGCGTGACGGTGGCGTGCAACTCTGCGCGGTCCGCGATCGACCCGGGGCCGGGGTGTGCTGACGGTGGGTCGCTGAGCGTATGGTGAATGTGACGGCGATCGTGCCGGCTGCAGGTCTTGGCCGTCGGGCGGGGGGAGAAGTCCCCAAGCAGTTCCTCCGCCTCCGGGGGATGCCCATCCTCACCCGGACCCTGCTGAACCTGACCACGTCGGGCCTCGTCGACGCGCTGATCCTGGTGGTTCCGCCCGGGGCCGAGGCGTGGTGCCAGACGCACGTTCTTGCCCCCTATTCTCTTCCTCCCATCATCGACGTTATCCCCGGGGGAGCCGACCGTCAAGAATCGGTCTTCCGGGGTCTCGAGAGGGCGACGGCGAGGACGCAGCTGGTCGTGATCCACGATGCCGTCCGCCCGTTTATCTCTCGCGACCTTCTGGGGCGGACCATCGAAGCGGCCCGGAGCTTTCGCGCAGCCGTGGCGGCGGTCCCGGCCGTGGAAACGGTCAAGGTCGTGGAGGACGGGTTCGTTCGGGAGACTCCGTCCCGAGACCGCCTCTGGATCGCCCAGACGCCCCAAGTCTTTCAGGGGGAGCTCATCCAGGAGGCCTACCGGCAGGCCGCGGCTGACGGGTACCGGGGGACCGACGATGCCATGCTGGCGGAACGACTCGGAGTCCCGGTCAGGGTGGTCTTGAGTTATCCCGAGAACATGAAAATCACGACTGCAGAGGATCTGCAGCGCGCGGAACAAATCCTCAGCCGCTGGGAGGATGCGGGATGCGGATCGGCGTCGGCTACGACATCCATCCCCTAGTCCCCGGACGCCCCCTGATTTTGGGGGGGCTCGAGATTCCCTTTGAGACCGGACTCGACGGTCACTCGGACGCCGATGTCCTCACTCACGCCGTGATCGATGCCGTGCTGGGCGCTGCGGGAGAAGGGGATATCGGGGCCCACTTTGGGGCGAGTGATCCGCGGTACCAGGGTGTCCGGAGTCTCCATCTGCTTGAGGCGAGCTGGCGTCGGGTGAAAGTCAAGGGCTTCCGCGTGGGCAACGTAGATGCGACGGTGGTGGCCGAAGCGCCGCGGCTGGCGCCGCATTTGAGCGCCATGGCCGCCAACGTGGCACGGGTCTTGGATATGGAGGCGGCGCGGGTGAACATTAAATCGACGACGGCCAAGGGACTCGGTCCGGTGGGGGCCGGAGAGGGGATTGCCTGCCTTGCCGTGGTCCTGTTGGTGGAGGCGGGCGCCGGGGAGAGGTGAAGGAGTGTCCTGTGGGATTGCGGATCTATAATACGCTCACCCGGCAGAAGGAGGTCTTCGAGCCGCTCACGCCTGGGCAGGTCCGGATGTACGTCTGTGGGATCACGGCCTATGACCTCTGCCACATCGGTCATGCCCGCTCGGCCCTTGTCTTCGACGTGATCCGGCGCTATCTCGAATTCACGGGCTATCGGGTCCTGTTCGTCCGCAACTTCACCGACGTCGATGACAAAATTATCAAGCGGGCCGAGAAGGATGGTGTGTCGGCGCGGGAGGTGTCCGAGCGGTACATCGCCGAGTACCAGAAGGACATGGACCGGCTCGGGGTCTGTCCCGCCAGTTTCGAGCCCAAGGCGACGGACCATATTCCGAGCATGATTGCGCTCATCGAGCGACTGCTCGCCCGGGGCTTCGCCTATGTCGTCGATGGCGACGTCTATTTTGAGGTGAGGAAGTTCCCGCGCTATGGACGCCTGTCGGGCAAGCACCTCGATGAGCTGATGGCTGGCGCGCGGGTCGAAGTGGATGAGCGGAAGCGTGATGCGCACGATTTTGCCCTCTGGAAGTCGGCGAAACCGAACGAACCGTCATGGGAGAGCCCGTGGGGTCCCGGACGCCCCGGCTGGCACATCGAGTGTTCAGCCATGTCGATGGAGCGCCTCGGAGAGTCGTTTGACATCCACGGCGGTGGCGAGGATCTGATCTTTCCGCATCACGATTGTGAGATTGCCCAGTCGGAGGCCGCGACGGGCGCACCTTTTGTGCGGTACTGGATCCACAACGGGTTCGTCCAAATCAATCAGGAAAAAATGTCCAAGTCCCTGGGAAACTTTTTCACAGTCCGTGAGATTTTCGAAAAATCGCCGTATGGGCTTCAAGTCACGGCCGAGGCGCTGCGGTATTTTCTGCTCGGTACCCATTATCGGAGCCCGCTGGATTTTTCCGATGACGCCCTGTGGGAAGCCAAACGGGCGCTAGACAGGTTCTACGACCTGTTTTTGCGCCTTGACGAGGCGTCCGCAATGAAAGGACCGGGGGATGCGTTGCTCCCGCCGGTGCTTGAACGGTTCGGTGAGGCGTTTCGTCAGGCGATGGACGATGACTTTAACACCCCAGCAGCTATTGCGCAGCTCCAGGTTCTGCGCGGGGAGCTCAACAAGTTGTTGGAGACCGGATTGTCCAAACACGCATGCAAAGACGCCCGCGAAGACTTTCGATCATGCGGCCGCGTGCTTGATCTGCTTCAGTTATCGGTGGGGGAATGGGAGTTTGGAATGGTGCACATCGTGCGCGGCGCTGATAGCGTGGCCGTGGCAGTTCAAGACGAGGGAAGGCTACGGACGGGGTTTCTGACTGACGAAGAGATCGAGCAAAAGCTCGTCCAACGGAACGAAGCCCGACTCCGAAAGGATTTTGCGAAGGCTGATGAGATCAGGGCGGAGCTCGCTGCGTTCGGGATCACGATTGAGGATCGGCCGGATGGCACGAGCCGATGGAAGCGGTGAGGCACCAGACCTCCTCTACGGGCTCCACGCTGTCCGGGAAGCTTTACGCGGGGGCGTCCGGCCGCTCTTGCGACTGCTCGTCGTGCGAGAGGACCGTCAATTTGCGGACCTCGTGCGGATGGCGCGGGTTGCTCGCGTGCCGGTACACACAGAGCCGCAGTCTGTGTTCGACCGGCTTGTGCCGCACAGAAAGCATCAAGGCGTGATCGGGCTCATCGCGGCGAAACCGTACGCCGAGTTGGAGGCGATCCTCGGTGCGGCCCGTCAACGCGGCGAACCTCCCTTCCTGGTGATCCTGGATGGGGTGGAAGACCCGCGGAACTTGGGCGCAGTGCTTCGAACAGCGGAGGCGGCAGGGGTCCATGGCGTGATGGTCCCCGAGCGGCGGTCGGCCGGGTTAACGGGCGCCGTGGCGAAGGCCGCAGCCGGTGCGTTAGAGCATCTTCAGGTGGGGCGCGTCAAGAACGTCTCCCGCCTGATCGAGGCGCTACAGACGGAGGGACTCTGGGTCTACGCGCTGGATCCCCGGGCGCGCAAGCTGTACACGGCCCTCGATCTGCGGGGACCGGTCGCGTTGGTGTTTGGGGGGGAAGGGAAGGGCGTGCGGCCCGGGGTGCTGGACAAGTGTGATGATAGGGCCGGCATTCCCATGGTGGGATGTGTGGAGTCGCTCAATGTGAGCGTCGCCGCCGGGATCCTGATGTACGAGGTCCTCCGGCAACGCTTGTCGAATGTGAAAATCGGAGAAAAATAACGAATTTTAACGTGGCTGTGGGTTGGCTTATTCCCGACAGGCGCCAGGTAAATTTTTACGGTTTTTCCGCTTTAAATCGGCGCCATTAAGGCTTTTCGTCTGGAACGTTATATCGTATTCTATTGGTTTGTGGCTGGCGTAGCTCAGTCGGTAGAGCAGCTGATTTGTAATCAGCCGGTCGGGGGTTCAAATCCCTTCGCCAGCTCCACGAGGGTGGGCGGTGACGAGCAAGCACGGGGCGCGGAGAGGCCCAGAGATGGTCGCTCCCGGCTCGGGGCGCTGGGCGAGCACGGGGAGATACCCAAGCGGCCAACGGGGGCAGACTGTAAATCTGCTGGCGTACGCCTTCGGGGGTTCAAATCCTCCTCTCCCCACCACGGCCATCCTCTTTCTGTTAGCGTGGAACATTAATATACTATACCGCTCCCTCGGGTCCCTGCCACGGGACCGCTCTGAGGGGAGATGGTCGGGGGGGCGGGAGGGAGTATCTCGTTCTCCTTATGCACTGTGGGATGCGGGAATAGCTCAGCGGTAGAGCGCGAGCCTTCCAAGCTCGGGGTCGCGGGTTCGAATCCCGTTTCCCGCTCCAGCCCGGTGCGATTGCAGGGGAAGGGCTTGGGGGCGACGGCGACGTGCGCATCTCATCGAGGGATCTCCCGGAGAGGGATGATCCGCGCGTGTCGGCGGGTCCTCACTCTCCTCGTCGTGACTGCGGCGGTTCCCCTGGCTGCCCAGGAAGTCGCAACCCATAATCAGCGCGGGGTCGCCCTGAGCGCCGAGGGGCGGCACCGGGAGGCGATTGCCGAGTTCGAGAAAGCCTTGCGCCTGGCTCCGTCCGAGCCGGTGGTCCGCCGGAATCTGGCCCATGCCCACGGGAACCTCGGGGCCACCCTGCTTCAGGACCGGGCGTTTCAAGACGCCGTGGTGGAGTATCGGGCGGCGATCGAGTTGTTACCGACGGAGTCACGATTTCACATGGGGTTGGGGCTGGGGTTCCTCGGGCTCCAAGATCCGGACCGGGCGGCGGAGGCCTTGCGAGAGGCGCGGGACCTGAATCCGCAGGCAGAAAAGGTGCATCGGCTGCTGGGGGAGGCCTATTATCAACGAGGGGATATCGTCCAGGCGCTCAGCACCTGGGAAGAGGGGCTGAGAATCCACCCCGGCGATCGGGAGCTCAAGCGACTCATCGCGCAGGCCGAAGGGGAACGGAAGGTATACGAAAAGTACCACCGCCGGCCCGGCCACCACTTCACGCTCCGGTACGTGGGGGGGGTCCAAGAAGAGCTTGGGAGAGAAATCTTGCACGTGCTGGAGCGGGCCTACGAGGAGGTGGGCTACAACCTGAATCACTACCCCCGGCACGCGGTGGAGGTCATCATTTACTCGGACGAGGACTTTCAAGCCCTCACCGAGCTCCCGGTATGGGTGGGGGGGGCCTTCGATGAGCGGGGTGGGCGGATCCGGATTCCGATCCGTGGAATCAGGCAGGCGGCGGATCTCACCGCGCTCTTGTATCATGAATACACGCATGTGGTCATTCGGGACATCACCGCAGGGAGGGTTCCCGCCTGGCTGAACGAGGGATTGGCCCTGATCGAGCAGCGAACGCCCATGGATGGTGCAGTCGACTCGGTGCGGCAATTGGCCGCGCAAGGGAAGCTCCCCTCGTTGAGGACCCTGAACGGCACCTTTGTGGGATTGACGGGGCCGGAGGCGTCTGTGGCCTATGCGGTCAGTTACGCCGCCACCAGGTATCTCATCGAGCGATGGAGCCTGTGGGATGCCCAGCGCCTTCTGCACCAGCTGGGGGAAGGGGTGCCCTTCGAGAAGGCCCTTGAGGAGACGACGCGGCTGACGCTCGCAGAGTTTGAGCAAGAGTGGACCGCATCGGTTGCCACGGGCAAGTGAAGGCGGCGTGACCATTGCTGGAGGAAGCGGGGATAGGGAGAGCACGGGACGAGGGCGGATCCGCCCACGGGAGCCGGCTCATCCTGACGCATTGCGGGGCCCACGTAGCTCAGTCGGTCAGAGCGCGTCCTTGGTAAGGACGAGGTCACCAGTTCGACTCTGGTCGTGGGCTCCAGCGCCTTGGGGATGGTGAGGCAGGGGGGAAAGGGAGGGGTCACCCATGGCCAAGCAAAAATTCGCGCGGACCAAAGAACACGTCAACATCGGCACCATCG
>JBHIAH010000023.1:0-33320 GCA_046758505.1 Methylomirabilales bacterium (SeqCode)
TACCCAACACCTAATACCCAACACCCAAGATCGATGGCTTGTCAGGTGGGCGCTGAATGTGATATGAAAGGGTGGCTTACGGCGGGGTGATAATTCACACGCCCTCGGATCCGCCGGCGGGTGTTTGCCGCGGGCAAATGGCTTGGTGGAGATGAAGGGGGCGGAGGGCAAACCAAGGAAAGGGAGGTGTATATGTCGGTCATTTCGATGAAAGAGCTTCTGGAGGCGGGGGTCCACTTTGGGCACCAGACCAAGCGCTGGAACCCGAAGATGAAGCGGTTTCTCTTTGGAGAACGAAACGGCATCTACATCATAGACCTCCAGAAGACCATGGAAAAGTTCAAGGAGGCGTGGCAGTTCGTCAAGGCCGTATCTGAGGGGGGCGAATCCGTCCTCTTTGTGGGCACCAAGCGGCAGGCGGCGGAGACCGTCAGGGAAGAGGCCGAGCGGAGTGGCATGTTTTACGTGAACCATCGCTGGCTCGGCGGGACCCTGACCAATTTCCAGACCATCCGAAAGAGTATCAACAGGCTCAAGCAGCTCGAGCACATGCAGACAGACGGGACGTTCGAGGGGCTGCCGAAGAAGGAGGCCCTGCATCTCACCCGCGAGATCGAAAAGTTGAACCGGACGCTCGTGGGAATCAAGGAGATGGATCGGCTGCCCGGAGCGGTTGTGGTCGTCGATACGAAGCGCGAGCGGATTGCGGTTCGGGAGGCCCGGCGGCTCGCTATTCCCGTCGTGGCGCTGGTGGATACGAACTGTGATCCGGATGAGATTGATTATCCCATCCCGGGAAATGATGACGCCATCCGTGCAATCAAACTGATCACGTCCCGGTTGGCCGATGCGGTTCGAGAGGGACGGGGGGCCGTGGACACGGAACTGGCAGAGGAGATGGTCGAGGCGGCCGTCGGTGTGGACGAGCCGGCGGCGGAGGCGCCGCCTGCCGCCGAGTCGGAGGAGGCAGAGGTCCTCCAGGACGCGGACAGCGCATAGGGCCACGAGGCGAGAGCCACGGACACATCGGGAGTCGTCGAACTCCGGATCACAGGGATGAGGGACAACACATGGAGATTTCGGCCACGCAGGTCAAGGCGCTGCGCATAAAGACCGGGGCAGGCATCATGGAGTGCAAGTCAGCCCTGGAAGAGGCCCAGGGGAACATCGATCGGGCGGTCGTCATCCTCCGGGAGCGAGGGATGGCGAAGGCAGCCCGGAAGGCTGGGCGAACGGCGGCCGAGGGGCTGATTGTCGGGTACGTCCATCCGGGTGGGCGGATCGGGGTCCTCCTGGAGGTGAACTGTGAGAGCGATTTTGTCGCCAGGAACGATCAATTCCAGGCCTTGAGCAAGGATCTCGCGATGCACGTGGCGGCCATGAACCCCCTCTACGTTCGGCGGGAGGAGGTGCCCGAGAGCGTGCTGGAGGAAGAGCGGCGGATCCTGCGGGTCCAGACGGCGGGGAGCGGGAAGCCGCCCGAAGCTGTCGAGCGGATCATTCGGGGCCGGCTGGAAAAATTTTTCGTCGAGACCTGTCTGTTGGACCAGCCGTTTGTGAAGGACTCGGCGCGGACTGTCGATCAGGTCGTTCAGGAAGCTATGAGTACCATCGGCGAGAACATCGTGGTGCGCCGCTTCTGCCGCTATCAGTTAGGCGAGGTCTCCGACACGCCATGATCTTCGGGGGTTCACAGTTCAGAGACTAACCTTCCGGGTCTTGTCATGAACCATGAACCGTGAACTATGAACTATTAGGCTATGAACCATGAACTAGGTGACGCAGTCACCGGTTAGGACATGGAACTCAAGTACAAGCGTATCGTCCTCAAGGTGAGTGGTGAGGCGCTGGGGGGGGATCAGGGATATGGGATCAGCCCCGAGGTGATTCGCTTCATCGCCGGAGAGATCGAGACGGTCCACGCCCTCGGGGTGCAGGTCGCCGTGGTCGTTGGGGGTGGGAACATCTTTCGCGGCTTGGCGGCGACGGCGGCCGGCATGGATCGGGCGACCGCCGACTACATGGGGATGTTGGCCACGGCCCTGAACGGTCTGGCCCTCCAAGATGCCTTGGAGAAACGGTGGGTCGACACACGGGTGCAGTCGGCCATTGAGATGCGAGACGTCGCGGAACCCTTCATTCGCCGGCGGGCGATCCGGCATCTGGAAAAGGGTCGCATCGTGATCTTCGTGGGCGGGACCGGCAATCCGTACTTCTCCACGGACACCGCTGCGGCGCTCAGGGCCATCGAGATCGGGGCGGAGGTGGTTTTCAAGGCTACCAAGGTAGATGGGGTGTATACGGCGGATCCCCTGAAGGACGCCACGGCCCAGAAGTTCGAGGAGCTCAGCTATATCGAGGTTCTGAGCAAGGAACTCAAGGTGATGGATTCAACCGCTATCTCGCTGTGCATGGACAACCGGTTTCCCATTGTGGTGTTCAACCTGCACGAGCAGGGACGCCTGAGGGGGCTCGTGTTGGGCGAGCGGGTGGGGACCATTGTCAAGGGGCGGTAGGCCATGGCGAAGGATGTGCTGAGCCGGGCAGAGGCGTCGATGAAGAAGGGGGTGGAGGCGACGGTGCGGGAGTTCGCGGGCGTCCGGACCGGTCGGGCCTCCACGGCCTTACTGCAGGGGATCACCGTGGAGTGTTATGGGAGTTCCACGCCGCTCCAGCAGCTGGCCACCGTGGCCATCCCGGAGACCCGTCTCATCACCATTCAGCCGTGGGATCAGAGCGTGGTCCCGGCCATTGAAAAGGCGATCCTGAAATCGGACCTGGGGATCACCCCCTCGAGCGATGGGCGGATCATCCGGATCGCCATTCCTACCCTGACCGAGCAGCGGCGCAAGGAACTGGTCCGGATCGTGCGGCGCATGGCGGAAGAAGGGCGAATCGTCATCCGGAATGTTCGTCGCGACGCCAACGAAAAGCTCAAGGCCCTCGAGAAACAGAAACAGATTTCCGAGGATGACCTGAAGAAGGCTACCGAGTCGGTCCAGAAACTGACCGACAAGTACATCAAGGAGATCGAGACGGCCGTGAGCAACAAGGAGAAGGAGATCCTTGAATTCTGACAGGCACTCCTCGGTAGCCAGGCCTGGCTCTTGACGGCTTCCGCCCACCCTTCCGCTTGCCGCCCTTTTCCCATTCCCCTCCCCAGTACGAGAAAGGCCTCTTGGGGCTCGCGGTTGGCGCAGACCTCTCACACGCGGATCTGGCCGTGCATGGCAGAAGGCTCCTGAGCGCCCTGCTCCTCCTCACCCTCTTTCTCCTCGTCGTGGTCTTCGGAGGGGAGGCGGGCTTTGCCCTGATGGGACTCGGGGTTGCGGCGATCGGCACGTGGGAGTTCGCCAGGCTGGTGGATCACTCCGTCGGCGTCTCGGGAGTGCTGGCCCTGCTGAGCGCGGTCGTGCTCGTCGGCGTGACCTACGTGGGGGGCATAGAGGGGTTCGCCCTCGTCGCGGTCCTCCTGCTTCTGCTGCAGCTTTCCCGTGTCGTCTGGAGTTCGGGGGACCTGGGGGCGGACCTCCGCCGGGCCGCCCTTGCCTTTCTCGGCCTCCTCTATGTTGCGGGGCCACTCTGCTTCGCTGTGGCCCTCCGAGGGATGGCGGGAGGGGAACGGTACATCCTTCTCGTGTGCGGCATCGTCTGGGTCGGGGACACCGGCGCCTTTTACATGGGGTCGTTTCTGGGGCACCGTCCATTGGCCCCGCGGGTGAGCCCCCGGAAGACTGTGGAAGGGAGCGCGGGGGGGTTGGTGGCGAGCATGGCGGCGGCCTGGGTATTGGGCAGGGGCTTGGGTATCCCGCTGCCGTTCCTTGCGAGCCTCCTACTGGGGGCCGTGATCGGCGGGGCGGGGCAGATCGGCGATCTGATCGAGTCCGTGTTCAAACGGGCCTTCCAGGCGAAGGATACCGGTCGCCTCATCCCCGGTCATGGGGGGATGTTGGACAGGATCGATAGTCTCCTCTTTGCCATTCCCATCTTTTATCTCGTGGTTCGCTTGGGATGGATCTAAGGACGGCATGACGGGGTTGACGGCCATCGGATGCCGATTGGTCACGAGAAGATGCTGACATCACGGTCTCATCGGTCCACCAGGGTTGTCGGCCTTGTGGTCCTTGCCTCGTGTGTGCTGGGCCGCCAGGCGGTCCCGGCCGAGGTTCATCTCCGGAACCGGCTCGCCGATGCCACCAGTCCGTATCTCCGGGAGGCGGCGCGGCAACCGGTCCACTGGCAGCCGTGGGGGGAGGAGGCCTTTCAGTTGGCGCGGGAGATGGATCGACCGATTCTGTTGGATATCGGGGCGATCTGGTGCCACTGGTGTCACGTGATGGACGAAGAAACCTATAGCAACCCCGGCGTGGCAAAGCTGATCAATGACGCCTTTGTCCCCATCAAGGTGGATCGGGATGAGCGACCGGATATCGACGCGAGGTACCAGACGCAGGTCCAGGCCCTCGTGGGCTTCGGCGGGTGGCCCCTCACCGTCTTCATGACCCCAGCGGGGAGGGTCTTTTACGGGGGCGGGACGTTCTTCCCGGATGATCGCTATGGGCGGCCCGGCTTCACGGTTCTCCTCCCGAAAATCGCTGCGGTGTACCGCCAGCAGAAAGACGGGGTCGTAAAGAGCGCCGAGGGCCTCTACCAGGCGGTGGCCCGATTTGAAGCGGCCCTGCCCGAGGCCGGGCAACTCAACCGGCGATTGATCCAGGCCATCCTGTGGAGACTCCTCGGGAGCTTCGACGAAACATCCGGTGGGTTCGGGGACAAGACCAAGTACTTTTTCGCCGGCGCCGTCCGGCTAGCCTTCAAGGGATACTTTGACACCGGAGACCGGAAGCTGCTCGAGGCTGCCACCACGACGCTCGACGCCATGGCGAAGGGCGGAGTGCACGACCAGCTCGGGGGCGGCTTCCACCGGTACGCGGTTGACCGACAGTGGCGTGTCCCCCACTTCGAGAAGATGCTCTATGACCAGGCCCACCTGCTCACGGATTATCTCGAGGCGTATCAGGCCACCGGCAACGAACGCTACCGGCAGGTTGCCGAGGGGATCATCCGCTATGTCCAGGGGTCCCTCGCGGACCGCTCTCGGGGGGGCTTCTACGCCCATCAAGATGCCGACATGGGTCCGAACGATGACGGCGGCTACTACACCTGGACAGCGGCGGAGGTCCGGCGGGTCCTTCCCAAAGACGAGGCGGAAATCATCCTTCAGCACTTCGGGATTGGCGCGGCGGGGGAGGTGGGGAAAGACCCGGCCAGGAACGTCCTCTGGATTGCCAGAACGCCGGAGGAAATTGCCACGACCCTCCGGATGCCGGTGGTCAAGGTCAGGTCGCTCATCGTTGGGGGGAAGAGAGATCTCTTGAAGATTCGCGGGGCGCGCAAGACGCCGTTCGTGGATCGGACGATCCTGACCGATCGCAATGCGATGATGATCTCCGCGTATCTTGAAGCCTACAAGGTGCTTGGGCGGGCCGACCTCAAGGCCTTTGCCCTCAGGAGCCTCGATTTCCTCCTGGGCCACGCCACCGTGCCGGGGAAGGGGGTGATTCATGCCTATGCCGACGGCAAGCCAACCGTTCCCGGCTTCCTGCAGGACCAGGTGCAGGTGGCGGCGGCCCTGCTCGACGCCTTTGAAGTCAGCGGCAGGGTGCGGTATCTGGCCGCGGCCAGGGACGTCATGGCGTATACCCTTGAGGCCTTCTGGGACGAGGGGGGCGGCTTCTTCGATACGCTCCACCAGCCCGGAGCCCTGGGGGTCTTGGATCTTCGGAGCAAGCCGTTTACCGATGGTCCGGTCCCGGCGGCCAACGCGGTCGCCGCAGATGTCCTGAGCCGCCTCTACTACGCGACAAATCAGCGGGCGTACCGGGAGCGCGCCCGTGAGACCTTGCGGGCCTTTGCCGGCGCGGCCCGGGGCCTCGGAATCCGAGCGGCCACGTATGCCCTGGCCCTGGATCGCTATCTCCATCCACCTGCCCATGCGGTGATCATCGGGAGGCGGTCCACGCCGGCCACCCAGGCCCTGTGGCGTGCCGCCCTGCGGGCCTATCGCCCTGGGAAGATCGTTGCAGCCTACGATCCGGCCGAGGTCCAGGTGGAGTCCCTGCCCCCGGCGGTGGCGGCGGCGGTCAGGACCGGCCAGCGTGATGGAAAGGCCAAGGCGTACGTCTGCGTGGGCCCCGCCTGCTCCCTGCCAACCACGGACCCCGATCAGGTCGCAGCGCTCGTCATGACCTTTGGGAAGAAGCGGCAAGAACCGGTTGCCGCGTCGTTGCCCGGCGCCTCGGTTCCGGAGATGGGTCACGACCACATCCCGGACATGGGCACGCCACATGTCGCGTATAACAGCGATCCTCCGACCTCGGGTCCCCATCTCCAATCCGTGGCCCGGTGGGGGGTGCATGACCGCCCACTCCCCAGGGAGCTCCAAGTCCACAACCTGGAGGATGGGGGGGTGATCATGCAGTATAACTGCGAGTGCCCAACGCTGGTCCAGAAGCTGAGGGCCATCGCCATACGGCATCGGGGGAAGCCACTGATTCTCGCCCCCTATCCGGGTATGGAGCACACCATCGCCCTGACCGCCTGGACGAAGATCGACACGTTCAGTGCATTCGACGAAGAGCGAATTGTCCGGTTCATTGAAGCGTACATCGGGATCGATCACCATCGGCGGTGAAAGGTCCGGCCACCGTTTTGACCGTGAGGGGAGCCGCAGCGAATATAGTGGGCCGGTCGAGCATACAGACGCCAGCAAAGATGGACGCGTCCGTCATGTCGGGTCCGATGCTCTCGCGAGGAGGGCTGGCTGTCCTGAGCGGCGCGCTGCTCGCTCTGAGCTTCCCCAGGTTTGACGTGGCGCCGCTTGCCTTCGGGGCGCTTGTCCCTCTGCTGGTTGGGTTGGAGGGGGTCCCCGCCCTCCAGGGCACGTATCTGGGGATCATCGCCGGCCTCGTTTTCTCCCTCATCAGTATCCCGTGGGTCGTTCACACGATGACCACGTACGGGGGCCTCCCCCTCCCCCTCAGCCTTTTGCTTCTTCTCGCCCTCTCGCTCTACCTCGCCCTCTATGTCGGCGCGTTCGCGTGCGGGGTCACGCGCCTGGCCAGCCGGGGGACATTCGGCTACCTCGTGGGGGCTGCGGCCCTCTGGGTGGGCCTCGAATATCTGCGCACCTTTCTCCTCACCGGCTTTCCCTGGAATCTCCTGGGCTACACCCAATACCGAAATCTCTCGGTCATTCAGATCGCGTCTCTGACCGGCGTGTACGGGATCTCTTTTCTCCTGGTCCTCGCCAACGCCGCCATCGCCCTTGCCTGCCTCTCCCTTCGGCGGGGTGATCGGTGGGCCCTGGCACCCGTATGCGGTGTGGGCCTTCTCCTCATGGGGACCGTGCTAATGGGCAGGGGACGGATCGTGTCGGCCGAGACCGGCCGGAGGGAGATCCGGGTGTCGGTCGTCCAGGGAAACATCGAGCAGAGCGTCAAGTGGGACCCGGGATTCGGCACGCGGACGATCGCGATTTACCGTCGCCTGACCCGACAGGCGGCGCCGGGATCGGAGCTCATCGTCTGGCCCGAAACTGCGGTCCCCTTTTTCCTCCGGGGGGGAGGGGCCTCGAGTCAACGGGTTCTCGCGATCGCCCGGGAGGTTCAGTCCCCCTTGTTGGTGGGGAGCCCGGATCGGGTAATCGACATCGCGCCCCGCTACTATAACAGCGCCTTCCTGATCTCTCCGAGGGGGAAGATCGTGCAGAAATATGATAAGATACACCTGGTCCCTTTCGGGGAGTATGTCCCCCTGCAATCGCTCCTCTTTTTCGTGCACAAGGTGGCCGCCGGGATTGGGGACTTTCGCGCGGGAGAGGCCTTCACGGTGTTCGAGACCCCCCAGGGGCGCTTTGGAGTCCTCATCTGCTTTGAGGCCATATTCCCCGATCAGGTCCGTCGGTACGTCCTGGCGGGTGCCGACTTCCTGGTGAATATCACCAACGACGCCTGGTTCGGGGACTCTTCCGCCCCGTATCAGCATTTGAGCATGGCTGCGCTGCGGGCGGTGGAGAACGGGGTCTACCTCGTCCGGGCCGCGAACACGGGGATCTCTGCCCTGATCGCCCCGACGGGCCAGATCGTGAAGCAGTCGGATCTCTTTGTCGAGGCGGTCCTCCGGGGACGGGTCGTCCCCCGCTCTGGCGGGACCTTTTACACCAGATACGGGGATCTGTTCGCCTGGGGGAGTGGCCTGGTCGGCCTGCTCTTCCTGGCACCCAGGAGGGGGAAGGGGCACAGGAGAGGGAGGAAACCATGACGGCTGAACTCGGAAAGAGACTGGAGGCGGTCGAGGCGCGGCTCCAACATCTCTGGGCCTATCTTTGACCTGCCGGCGAAGGCCGCCCGGGCCGAACAACTCGAGCAGGCCGCCCAGGACCCCGACTTTTGGAAGGAGCCGGATCGCGCCCAGCGGCTCCTGAAAGAGCTCGGAGAGCTGAAGGAGCACCTGACACGCCACGCGGCGCTCCGGGGCGAGGCCGAAGATCAGCGGACGTTGCTCGATCTGGCCCGCGAGGCGGAGGACGTTGAGACGCTGAGGGAGGTCGACCGGGCGCTCAAAACGTTGGAGCAACGGATCGGCGAGCTGGAGATCCGGGTGATCCTCTCCGGTCCCCATGATCGCGGGAACGCCATCCTCTCGATCAATCCGGGGGCAGGCGGGACCGAGTCCCAGGACTGGGCCCAGATGCTTTTGCGGATGTACCTGCGCTGGTGTGAAGGCAGAGGTTTCAAGGCGCAGGTCCTTGATCTGCAGCCGGGAGAGGAGGCGGGGATCAAGGGGGCGGTCGTCGCCGTGGTCGGTCCGTACGCGTACGGATATGTCAAGGCGGAAGCCGGGGTCCATCGGCTCGTCCGGATTTCTCCCTTCGATGCGAGCCACCGCCGGCACACTTCTTTCGCCTCCGTGGCGGTGCTGCCGGAAGTTGAGGATGTTGAGGTCGTGATCAACGAAAAAGACTTGAAGATCGAGACCTTCCGGGCGAGTGGCCATGGTGGGCAGCATGTGAATGTGACGGATTCGGCCGTCCGCATTACCCACGTCCCCACCGGGATTGTGGTCTCCTGCCAAAACGAGCGTTCCCAGCACAAAAACAGAGGCTTTGCCATGAAGGTGCTCCGGTCCCGGTTGTACGAGCACTTCCGGGAGAAGCAGGAAAAGGAGATGCAGGCCTTGGCCGGCGAAAAGAAGGAAATCGCCTGGGGCTCTCAGATCCGGTCCTACATCCTCGCGCCGTATCAGCTTGTCAAAGACCATCGAACAGGCGTGGAAACGGGAAATGTGGAGGCGGTGTTGAACGGCACGATCGACTCCTTCGTGGATGCGTACCTTTTTCAGATGGCGCGCCGCCTTTCGCCTTGACAGATCTGAACATGTTTCTTTAAACTTCCGGCGATAAGCTCACGCAAAGATGGGGGTGGGGGTGGAGGAGAAGCATTCACTGATCCGGGAGAGGCGGGAGAAGCTCGAGGAGCTGCGGCGGATCGGGATCGACCCGTACGGCTCGCGGTGGGACGTAAACGCCCTGGCCGGTGAACTCCAGCAGCAGTATCGGGAAACCCCGAGCACGGATTTCGAATCGGAGCGGACCACGGTCAGCCTTGCCGGGCGGGTGGTCACGCTGCGCGACCATGGGAAGACAACCTTCGCCCATCTGCGAGACCGCACGGGGCAGATCCAGATCTACCTGCGGGAGGACGCGCTTGGGCAGGAGGCTTACGGCCTCCTGAGGTGCACAGACATCGGTGATTTCCTGGGGATCACCGGCCACCTCTTTCGAACCCGCACCGGCGAGCTCACCGTGTGGGTCGAGGAGTTCCGCCTGCTCAGCAAGTCTCTGCGGCCTTTGCCAGAGAAGTGGCATGGACTCGTCGATGTGGAAACCCGACACCGCCAGCGGTACCTCGACCTCGTGGCGAACCCCGAGGTCGCGACGGTCTTTCGCCGTCGCTCTCGGATTCTGCGCGAGATCCGCCAGTTCTTCGATGGGCGGGGATTTCTCGAGGTCGAGACCCCTATGATGCAGGGGGTGGCGGGCGGGGCGGCCGCTCGGCCTTTTACCACCCACCACAATACCCTCGGCGTGGATCTCTATCTGCGCATTGCCCCCGAGCTTTACCTGAAGCGGCTCTTGGTGGGCGGGCTTGACCGGGTGTACGAAATCAACCGGAGTTTCCGAAACGAAGGGATCGATACCCGGCACAATCCCGAGTTCACCATGCTGGAATTTTACCAGGCCTATGCCGATTATCATGATTTGATGGCCCTGACGGAGGAACTCGTTCCCCATCTCTGCCGCGCGCTCACCGGGGGGGAGGAGCTCGGCTACCAGGGCGTGCGGATCGATGTGTCCCCCCCGTGGCCGCGGCTGACGGTCATGGAGGCCTTGCGAAAGATGGGTGGAATTCGGGAAGCGGATCTCAACGACGGCGAACGGCTCCGCACGGTGGCCGAAGGTCGCGGTGTGCCGGTTCAGCCGGGGTGGGGGTGGGGGAAGCTCGTGGGCGAGTTGATGGCGCATCTGGTGGAGCCCCACCTGGTTCAGCCGACGTTTCTCCTCGACTTTCCCCTTGCACTGTCCCCGCTGGCCAAGGGAAAGGCGGATGATCCTCGCCTGGCCGAACGGTTCGAGCTCTTCGTGGCGGGGATGGAGATCGCGAACGCCTACAACGAGCTCAACGACCCCCAGGAGCAGCGCCGTCGCTTTCAGGAACAGCTTCGGGCGCGGGAGCGGGGCGATGAGGAAGCCCACCGGATGGACGAGGATTTTGTCCGCGCCCTGGAGTATGGCATGCCGCCCGCGGCGGGGGAGGGGATCGGCATAGACCGCCTGGTGATGCTGTTCACCGATGCACCCTCCATTCGAGACGTGATCCTGTTTCCGCAGCTCCGTCCCAAGGACGAGGGCTCGGGTCGCCCTGCGTGAAGCGATGCCCTATGAAATTCTGATCGGGCTCAGGTACCTGAAGTCGAAACGCCGGGAGGCGGTGATATCCCTCATCACCCTCATCTCGAGTGGCGGGGTCGCGTTGGGGGTCATGGCCTTGATCATCGTCTTATCGGTCATGAGCGGCTTTGAGAGAGACCTCCGGGACAAGATTCTGGGGACGAATGCGCACGTGGTCCTCCTGCGGTTCGGCCAGGGGGGGGTGACCAATGCAGAGCAGCTCCTGCCCCGGATTGCACCACTCCCCCATGTAACGGGGGCAGCTCCCTTCACCCTGCACCAGGTCATGCTGACCTCCCGCCACGGGGTGATGGGGGCCGTGCTTCGGGGGATCGACCCGGAGGAGGAGGGACGGGTGACGGACCTGGCACGAAACATGAAGGAAGGATCCCTCGACGCGCTTCGTCGGGAGGGCGAGGGGATCATCCTAGGCAAATCCCTGGCGGCCAACTTGGGGGTCGGTGTCGGAGATCCGGTGAATGTCGTCTCGCCCGTCGGGGGGGGCGTGACCCCCCTCGGGATGGCTCCCCGGGTCAAACAGTTCACGGTCGTCGGGCTGTTCGAGGCCGGCATGTACGAGTATGACGCGGGATTGGCCTATATCCCGATCCCGGCTGCACAGGCCTTCTTCCGGATGGGCACCGCGGTGACGGGAGTGGAGATCAAGCTCGACGACATCTACCAGGCCCCTCAAGTGGCGGGCCAGCTTCAGAAAGCGCTTGGCTTTCCCTTTTACACGCGGACCTGGATGGAGATGAACAAGAACCTCTTCTCCGCCCTGAAGCTCGAGAAGACGGTCATGTTTATCATCCTGGTGATGATCGTCTTGGTGGCCGCCTTTGGGATCGTCAGCACCCTCACTATGGTCGTGATGGAGAAGACGAGGGAGATCGCCATCCTGAAATCGATGGGGGCCACGCCGGCGGGCGTCATGAAGATTTTTATGGTGGAAGGGATCGTGATCGGGGTGGCGGGGACCTTCCTCGGCCTGCTCGGCGGCTTGGTCGTCGCGTACAATCTGGACGGGATCGTCAGCTTCCTCGAACGGTTCTTTGGGATCAACGCCTTCCCCGGCGACGTCTACTTCCTAAATAAGTTGCCGCACCAGGTGAACACGCCGGATGTGATCGCGGTGGCGATCGTCAGCCTCGTGATCAGCTTCCTGGCGACGCTCTATCCCTCCTGGCAGGCCTCGCGCTTGAATCCGGTGGAGGCGCTCAGATATGAGTGAGTTCATCCAGGTCCGGGATCTTCGGAAGTCCTTCCGGATGGGGGGCGAGGATCTGCATATCCTGAAAAGGGTGACCCTGACGGTCCCCCGGGGGGAGTTCCTCGCGATCGTGGGTCCCTCGGGGGTGGGGAAGAGTACCCTGCTCCATATCCTGGGGGGGCTGGACCGCCCCACGGCGGGTGAGGTATACTATGCGGGTCAAGAGATCTCTCGGCTGGCCGAGGGGGAGCTGGCGGCATTCCGCAACCGGACGGTGGGTTTCGTCTTCCAGTTCCACCACCTCTTGCCCGAGTTTACGGCTCTCGAGAATGCCATGATGCCAGCCCTGATCGGTCGGCAAATCCCGGGGAGTGCGGCGGAGAAGGCGACAGGGATCCTCCAGCGGGTCGGGCTTTCAGATCGCCTGGGTCACCGACCCGGGGAACTGTCTGGCGGCGAGCAGCAGCGGGTGGCCATCGCCCGCGCCTTGGTGCTGTCCCCCGATGTGCTTCTGGCTGATGAGCCCAGCGGAAACTTGGATTCCAAAACCGGTGAGGCTATTTTTGATTTACTTCGGGAGCTGAATCGGGAACAGGGGCTGACGGTGATCCTGGTCACCCACAATGAGTGGTTTGCACATCGGGCCGATCGGGTGCTTCGGATGGCGGACGGTCAGCTCTGGGAAGCCGGGCGAAGCGCAAGCCGGGAGCGGAAAGGGAAGCGGGACGGCGATGAAATGTGAACGCTGTCACGAGCGGGACGAAGAGATTCACCTGTTAAAGGTTGCCGAGGGGGGAAGCCTGAGGTCGTTGCGCCTGTGTCATCCGTGCGCGGAACGGGAGCAGCAGGGGAAGACGGCACGGCTTCTCGGGTCCGGGACTCCCTTCTTCCTCGTACAATTCCAGGCCGATCCCGCCCCGGCCGTAGATCCCTCCGGCGACGAGGACCGGTGCCCCGTCTGTGGCCTGACTGCTGACGGGGTCGAGCGCGAGGAACACCTGCCATGTCCAGACTGCCCGGAAAGCTTCGGGCACCTGACGGAGGAGATTCTCTTTCGGCTGCAGGACCTTCCGGCAGGCTCCGTTTCCGGCCAGGGGGTGGAAACCGTGTACGATGAGCTCTCGAGGCTTCAGCGGCGGATGAGAGAGGCCGTGGCCGCCGAGCGCTTCGAGGAGGCGGCCGGGCTGCGCGAAGCAATCCGGCGTCTCTACCAGGTCTTGGAAAGCGGGGCTGGATAATCTTTCTTTGATTGACCGGACAAAACCTGCTATACTCTCTTCAAAAGGGGTGACGCATGTTTGAGCGATTTACCGAACGGGCCCGCAAGGTGATCATCCTGGCCCGAGAAGAGGCCATCCGTCTTGGACATAACTTTGTCGGGACGGAACACCTCCTCCTCGGCCTTGTCCGGGAGGGGGATGGGCTGGCCATGGCCATCCTGAAGAAGCTCAATGTGAACCTCACGATGCTGAAGGGGGAGGTCGAAAAGATCGTCTCCGTAAGCTCCCAGGTGAGCCCTGCGGGTGAGGTGCCCTTCACCCCCCAGGCCAAGAAGGTCCTCGAGTACGCCATTTCCGAAGCCCGGTCCATGGGGCACAATTACATCGGCACCGAACACCTCCTCCTCGGGCTCATCCGGGAAGGGGAGGGAATCGCCTCGTTGGTCCTCCGTGACGTGGGAGTGACGGTCCCGGCCGCGAAGGCGCAGGCGCAAGAGTTGTTAGGGGAGCAGGCGACCAAGGCGACGGGCACCGGGCGGACACCGGCCCTTGACGAGTTTGGCCTGGATCTGGCCGGGATGGCGCGTCAGGGGAAGCTGGATCCGGTGATCGGACGCGAGGCGGAGATCGAACGGGTGATCCAGATCCTGTCCCGGCGGACGAAGAACAATCCCGTCCTCATCGGTGAGGCTGGGGTCGGCAAGACGGCCATCGTCGAGGGATTGGCCCAACGGATCGTGGCGTCCGATGTGCCGGAGACCCTGTTACGAAAGCGCGTGGTCCAGCTTGACCTCCCCGGGATGGTGGCGGGTACCAAGTACCGGGGCCAATTCGAAGAGCGACTGAAGGCGGTCATCAAGGAGATCCAGCAGACGGGGAATGTCATCCTCTTCATCGATGAGCTGCATACCCTCGTGGGGGCCGGAGCGGCCGAGGGGGCGATCGATGCCTCGAACATGCTCAAACCGGCCTTGGCCCGGGGAGAGATCCAGGTGATCGGTGCCACCACGATGGATGAGTACCGCAAGTATGTGGAAAAGGACCGGGCACTGGAGCGGCGGTTCCAAACGATTCTTGTCGGCCAGCCGAGTGTGGACGAGACCATTCGCATCCTCCGCGAGATCAAGGACCGCTACGAGGCCCATCACTCCGCCATCATCACGGAAGAGGCGGTGCTCGCGGCCGCCCGGCTCTCCCAGCGGTATATCGCTGACCGCTTCCTGCCGGACAAGGCGATCGATGTCATGGACGAGGCTGGCTCCCGGGCCCGTCTGAAATCGTTGATCCTTCCCGAAGACCTCCGAGAGATGGAGAATGAGGCGGAGCGCCTCCGGCAGCAGAAGGAGGATGCCATCCGGACGCAGGCCTTCGAGGTGGCCGCCCGGTTGCGAGATGCCGAGCGAAAACTTAGAGCGGAACTTGAAGAAAGAAGGAATAAGTGGAAGGAATTCAAGTCAAAAGAGAAAACCATGGTGACCAATGAGGATATCGCCTATATCGTGTCAAAGTGGACGGGCATTCCCCTCTACCAGATCGAAGAGGCAGAATCCCAAAAGCTCCTCCGGATGGAGCAGGAGATCAGCAAGCGCGTCGTGGGACAGGAGGAGGCCATCCGCGCGGTGACGCGGGCCATCCGGCGTTCCCGGTCCGGCCTCAAGAATCCCCGCAGGCCGGTGGGCTCCTTTATCTTCCTCGGCCCGACGGGCGTCGGAAAGACGGAGCTGGCGAAGGCCCTGGCGGAGTTCCTCTTTGGCACCGAAGACGCCATCGTGCGCGTCGATATGTCGGAGTACATGGAGCGGTTCGCCATCTCGCGGCTCATCGGGGCGCCTCCGGGGTACATCGGCTATGACGACAGCGGGCAGCTCACCGAAAAGGTGCGGCGCCGGCCATTTTCCGTGGTGCTGTTGGATGAGATCGAGAAGGCCCATCCCGAGGTCTTCAATCTCCTCCTCCAGATCTTTGAAGATGGTCACTTGACCGACAGCTACGGCCGACAGGTGGACTTTAAGAACACGATCTTGATCATGACCAGCAATGTGGGGGCCCGGCAGATCGGCGTGCATGCCCCGATGGGCTTCACCAAGGGGGGCGGGGAACACACCTATCAAAAAATGAAGGAAACAGTCCTGGGCGAGTTGAAAAAGACCTTTAATCCCGAGTTCATGAACCGGATTGATGAAGTGATCGTCTTTCATCCGCTGATGAAGGACGATATGCGACAGATCGTCGATCTGATGCTTGAGCGCCTCCAGGTGCAGCTGGACGAAAAGCGGATTACGTTGATGGTTGCCGATGATGCCAAGGAGTTCATCATCGACAAAGGGTATGATCCCCAGTTTGGGGCGAGACCGCTGCGCCGTGCCATCCAGCGTTACGTGGAGGATCTCTTGGCCGAGGAGATGCTCCGGGGAAGCGTCAGCGAAGGGAGTACCGTTCGCGTGAAGGCGGGGATCGACGTGCTCATGGCGGAGGAGGTGACGAACCTGCTCGGTCAAACCAGCTGAGGATCCTGTTTCCCTCCGGAGGGCCCGCAAGGGCCCTTTTTCTTTACTTCCCCCTCCCGTGGTGGTATCGTCACCCGTTATCTCGAGGCCGAGGGTCCATTTCCATCTGATGAAAAGGTGGTCCAGAGGTGGAGCGAGCCCTGCGGACCATTTTGCTCTTGTTCCCTGCCTTCTTGTGTCTCCTGAGGTGTCCCCTTATTGCCAGGGGTCAGGAGGCACCCATTATCAAAGAGGTCGTTCTCCAGGGGAACCAGAAGGTCGAATCCGACGCCATCCGCCAACGCATTCGGACCCGGGTGGGCGATCCGTTTTCGCCCGAGAAGATCCGGGGGGATGTGGAGCGCGTGTTTAAGATGGGTTTCTTCGACGATGTCAAGGTCGAGGCGGAGGAGTTGGAGGGGGGGCTGCGCCTGATCTACGTGGTCGTGGAAAAACCGACCATCCGCAGCATTGAGATTGAGGGAGCCGACGAGATCGACCAAGAGGACATTCGGGACCGCATCGACGTGTCGGCCGGGACGGTTTTCGAGCCCCAGGCGCTGGGTCGGAATGCCGACGCGATCCGGGCCCTGTACGAGGAGGAAGGATTTTACACGGCCCAGGTGGTCGGGAGGTCCAAGAAGGTCTCCGACCGGGAGGTGGACGTTATCTTCGAAATCCAGGAGGGGGCCCAATTCTTCGTGAGGAACATCATCTTTGTGGGAAACAAGGGCATCACGGCCAGGAAGATTCGCAAGATCATGGCCACCAAGAAGCGGTTTTTCATTGCGTTTCTTCGTCCGGGAGTTCTTAAACGGTCGGACCTCGATCAAGACGTGGAACGGATCAAGGCGCTGTATCTCGATCGGGGGTTCCTGCGGGTCAAGGTGGGGAGACCGGAGATTCGGATCGATAAGAAGGCGAGCCGGCTGGACATTGTGATCCACATCGAGGAGGGACCCCGCTTCCGCTTGGGCGAGGTCAAGGTAACGGGGGGCACAATTTTTGCCCCGGAGGATCTCCTCGTCGACCTCAGGCTGCCGAAGGAGGAGTTCTTCAGTCGCGATGTCCTCCGCAAAGACCTGGCGACCCTGACGGAGAAATATTCCGAGTTGGGATACGTTTTTGCGGACGTGGTTCCCCTCACGCGTGTCCGACCAGACGAACCGGTTGTCGATGTGACCCTCGAAGTCACGGAGGGGATTAAAGCCTTTGTTGAGCGCATCGAGATCCGGGGGAATACAAAGACGCGGGACAAGGTGATCCGAAGACAGTTGGAGTTGGCGGAGGGGGACGTGTACAACGGGAAACTCCTCCAGGAAGCGCGGGCGGCACTGCGCCGCCTCGGATACTTCGAGGCGGTGGATCTGAAGACGGCGCGAGGGTCTGCGCCCGACCAGCTCCGGCTGGCAGTCGATGTCAAGGAGAAGCCCACCGGGCGGGTGGGTATCGGCGGGGGGTTTAGCACCGGCGGTGGGGCCATCGCCTCGGTTTTCCTGGCCGAGGATAACATCTTCGGACTCGGGAAGCGGGTGCGCCTGAACGGGACGCTGGGCACCGTGACGAGTTCACTGGACTTCCGGTACAGTGACCCCTTCTTTCTGGACTCGGACTATTCCTTGAGTCTGGGTCTCTTCAACCGGATCTCCACCTTCAGCAATTTTGATGAACGGCGGCGGGGCGGCGAGATCGGGTTCGGCCGTCGATTTCTCAAGCAGAATTCCGCCAGCATTGGCTACCTGTACGAGTCCGTCGAGATCTCCGATGTGGATGAGTTTGCATCGACTGCCATTCGGGAAGAGGAGGGAACCTCGACGACCAGCTCCGTCAATGTGGCGCTCTCTCGAGACACACGCGATAACCCCAGCAGGCCGACGAAGGGGTATCGGGTCAGCCTGAATAATGAGGTAGCGGGCGGACCCCTCGGCGCGGATAACGATTTTTACAAAGTCGTTCTGGACGCCCGATATCATGTCCTGCTGCTCGAAGAGCAGGAGGTTGTCGGAATGGTCCGGGCGCGCGGGGGGTTCGTTGAGAAGTACGGAGATAGCACCCGGGTACCCCTCCAGGAGCGATTCTTCCTCGGAGGCCCCACCTCTTTCCGCGGGAGTGACTTCCGGGAGCTCAGCCCCCGAGATCCGGCGACCGGAGACCGGATCGGGGGGAATCGGTTTGCCCTGTTCACCACCGAGGTGGGGTTTCCCATCCTCAAGGAGTTTATTGATATCCGGGGGGCGTTGTTTTTCGATGCCGCGGAAAACGTCGGCGAGGGCGAAGACCTCACTCTTGATCTGGATTATGCCTTTGGGGCTGGCCTGGGCGTGGTGACACCCTTCGGCCCGATCCGGGTCGATGTGGCGTATAACCCCGATCCGAACGCCGAAAATGGGAATGACGATTTGCTCATCCATTTCAATATTGGCCGCTCCTTCTAAACTCGACTAGGGAGGTACAAACGGTTATGAGGCGAGGGGTGCTGAGGCCCGTGATACTGCTGGGGCTGGCTGTCGGGTTCGTGGGAACGACTGCGGTCACCATGGAGGCCCAGGAGGCCAAGATCGGTTTCATCAACCTGCAAAAGGTCTTGCTGGAATCCAAGAAGGGTCAGGCAGTGCTGGCAAAGCTCCAGGCGGAAAAGGAGGCGAAGCAGAAAGAGATTGATGCCCAGGAAAAGAAGATTCGCCAAATGGAGGCGGATTTTGAGAAGAAGCGTTCCGTGTTGAGTGATGCTGCCCGGAAAGAGAGGGAAAGGGCGATACGGAAACAACGGCGCGATCTCCGTCGGACTGTCGACGACCTGAATCGCGATTTTACCGAACGGGAGCGAGACATTCGGGATGGGTTGATCAAAGAGGTGGCCGCTGTCGTGAAGAGCTACGGCGAGAAAAACGGGTATCTCCTGATCATGGAGGTCCGGGCCGGCGGGCTGATGTACGGCAATAAAGCCGCCGATCTGAGCGAAGAGGTGACCGCCGCCTATGATGCCACCGTGGGCTCCGGGAAAAAATAGCCGGATGAACGCGTCAGGCAGCCCGGCCGTCGGGGAGTCCTGCGTGCGCGGTCCCCTTATTTCCTTGATGTGGAGGCTTTTTCATGATAAGAGGGCTGCGGTATCCGGGGATTGGCCCGAGGGCCGGCTACGCCGTGGGTGCTCGGCGAGCACCGAGGCCAGGGGCCAGGGGATAGGGTGAGGGTGCGATGGATATTCTCGAGATTCAGAAGCATATTCCGCATCGTTATCCCTTTCTTCTGGTGGATCGGATCCTGGAGGTGGAGAAGGGCCGCCGCATTGTGGGGGTTAAGAATGTGACCGTCAACGAGCTTTTTTTTGCCGGTCACTTCCCTGGGCGTCCGATCATGCCGGGAGTCCTTCTCATCGAAGGCATGGCGCAGGTGGGAGGAGTCCTCTGGAGTGCAACGATCGATCCGCCTCGGCAGGAGCTCCCGCGGTACTTTTATTTTGCGGCGATCGACAAGGTCAAATTTCGCCGACCGGTGTATCCTGGCGACCAGATCCGGTATGAGCTCCAGATCCTGAATTTGAAGAGTCGACTCTGCAAGATGCGGGGCCGAGCCTACGTGGATGGTCAGTTGGTGGTGGAAGCGGAACTGCTGTCCATGCTTGTGGAACACGACCAGTGAGCTCGGGAGTGGGGAGGAAGATGCGCGGCGGTTCTGCATCTCGAGGGGGAAAGTCGGTCCGCGTGCATCCCACGGCGATCGTCTGCCGGTCAGCCGAGATTGGGGACGGGGTGACCATCGGCCCGTACTCGGTCATCGGGGAGCACGTGTGCATTGCCGATGAAACCAGCGTGGGATCCCATGTCGTGATTGACGGATGGACGGAGATCGGTCGTGGGTGCCGCATCTTTTCGCACGCCGTCTTGGGGACGGAGCCGCAGGACCTCAAATTCCATGGCGAGAAAAGTCGCCTTGTGGTTGGCGATGACACCGTCATCCGGGAGTTTGCCACGATCAATCGGGGGACCGCACACGGAGGTGGAAAGACGGTGATTGGGAGCCACGTCCTGATCATGGCCTCCACGCATGTGGCCCACGACTGTGTTCTCGGAGACGGGGCCATCTTGGCGACCGGCGCAGGCCTGGGTGGCCACGTCACCATTGAAGAGTATGCGGTGATCGGGGGCTTGGTCGGGATCCATCAGTTTTGTCACGTCGGGAAGTATGCTCTCGTCGGTGGGTGCTCAGCCGTCAGGCAGGATATCATCCCCTTTGCCAAGGCGTCCGGGGATGGTCCGCAGATGTACGGGCTGAACGCCGTGGGTCTTCGACGGCACAACTTTCCTGAGCAGACCATCCGAAGCCTGCGGAAGGCCTATCGCCTCTTCTTTCAGTCCGGCCTCAACACCTCCCAGGCCATCGCTCGCATCCAAGAAGAGATCTGGGACTGTATGGAGGTTCAGCAGCTGGTTCAATTCATCAAGACCTCGGAGCGGGGGGTCGCCCGATGATGACTCCCTCCGCCATCAGTGCCCGGTCTCCTGTCTTCCCCAGCCGAGGGGCCCGTTGATCGGCGACTCCGGGCAGGGAACTGAGGGTCCATGTCTCGGATCGGGATCATTGCTGGTTCCGGTCCCCTCCCCTTGTTGGCCGCCCGTGAGGCCAAGGCGTCGGGGCGGAAGGTGACCGTGGTGGCCATTCGGGAGGAGGCGGACCCTGCCGTGGAGGCGGTGGCGGATCGCCTCCACTGGGTTGGAGTCGGTCAATTGGGTGGGCTCATTCGGGCGTTCAAGCAGGATGGGGTGAGCGAGGCGATCATGGTCGGCAAGGTCCGGATGGGCCACCTCTTCACCCGCGTCCGCCCTGACGTCCGGGGAGCCCTTCTCTATATGCGCCTCAAAGATCGGCGTGGGGACTCCATCATGGAAGGGGTCGCCCAGGAACTCCAGCAGGCCGGGATTGCTCTGCTCGAGTGTACTCGGTTTCTCACGGGGGTGCTGGTAGAGCAAGGGGTCCTCACGCGGAGGGTTCCGACCCCGCGCGAGTGGGAGGATATTCGGTTCGGGCAGGAGATCGCTCGAACCGTCGCTCAGTTGAAGATCGGGCAGGCGGTCGTGGTCAAGAACGGCACCGTGCTTGCCGTGGAAGCGATTGAGGGGACCGACGCCGCGGTGAGACGGGGGGCGGAGCTCGGGCGGGAAGGTGTGGTCGTCGTCAAGGGCTCCCGGCCCGAACACGATTTCCGATTTGACGTGCCGGTGATCGGTACCACCACAATCGCGGTCCTGCGGGAGGTAGGGGGAACGGCTCTGGCCGTGGAGGCGAAGCGGACCTTGCTCCTTGATCGGGAGGAGACGCTCGCGCTGGCGGATGGGGCGGGCATCGCCGTTGTGGCCACCTAGGATCGGTTCTTGGTTCACAGTTCAGGGCTCATAGGGTTGGACTCGGGAACACGGAACGTTCAGGTTTTGAAGTATCCTGGCTTACTTGGCCATCTGATTGTTGAGCATGAGCGCTGATCCATCCAGCATGAACCCTCAACCCTCAACCCTGACCCATGAACCCTGAACCATGAACGATGGACGGTGAGCGAAAAATACGGGTGGGCGTCATCGGCGTGGGGCATGTGGGCTACCACCACGCTCGGATCTACCGCGAACTTCCTGGCGTCGAGCTGGCCGGCATCGCCGACATTAATCCCGCCACACTTCAGGAGGTGCGCGGAACGCTGGGGGTGCCGGCGATTCGGGATTACCAGGGCCTTTTTGGCCGGGTGGACGGAGTCAGCGTGGCCGTCCCCACGCATCTGCACGCCCCCATTGCCCGCGCCTGCCTGGAGCGCGGGGTCGACGTCCTCGTTGAGAAACCCCTGGCCGAGACGCTGGAGGAAGCGGAAGAGCTGGCGGATGTGGCGAGACGGCAGGGCCGAATCCTGCAGGTGGGGCATGTGGAACGCTTTAACGGCGCGGTCCGGGCCCTGCACCGGATTGTCAAGGCGCCTGGCTTCATCGAGTGTCATCGCCTGAGCTCGTTCCCTCGGCGTGGCACCGACGTGGACGTGATCCTCGATCTCATGATCCACGACATCGATATTATCCTCAGCCTGGTGAAGTCTCCGGTGACGGAGGTGCATGCTGTTGGGGTGCCAGTCCTCACCGATCGAGTAGATATCGCCAATGCCAGGCTGAAGTTCGCATCGGGGTGTGTGGCCAACGTGACCGCCAGCCGGGTGAGCGCCGAGCGCATCCGCAAGATCCGTATCTTCCAACCGGACACCTACGTTTCTCTCGATTACGCCAGTCAAGCAATCACCCTCTACCGTCGCCTTCCACCGGATTCTGCCTCGCACCCGGCGCAGCCTCCCCAGATCGTCAAGGAGGAGGTGGCCGTGGAGAAAGAGGAACCCCTCCGCCTCGAGCTCACGAGCTTTCTCAGCTCGGTTCGGGAGCGGACGCGGCCAGAGGTGGGGGGGGAGGAGGCGGTGGAGGCCCTCCGCGTCGCCTCCCAGATCTTGGCCAAGATGTGAATTCATGCCCGAAGTCCGAAGTCCAACGTCCGATGCCACAGGAAACACAAAAGAATCCCAGGTGCTTCTCGACTTCGGACTTCGGGCGTCGGACCTCGGACAATGAATACGAAAATTTTCATCGTCGCCGGGGAGGCTTCCGGAGACCTCCATGGGGCTGACGTGACGCGGGCCCTCCAAACCCTCGAGCCGCAGGTGAGGCTTGTGGGAATGGGGGGCGAGCGGATGCGGCAGGCCGGCGTCAGGCTCTTGGTCGATGCGGGAGAGTTGGCGGCGGTCGGGGTGACCGAGGCCCTCTCGCGCATGGTGGGGTTGGTGCGCGCATTTCGGCAGCTTCGGAGGGCCCTCACCGCGGAACGTCCAGGCCTTCTCCTTTTGATCGACTTCCCCGACTTCAACTTTTGGCTGGCACGTGCTTCCCGGCGGATCGGAATTCCGGTGCTCTACTACATTAGCCCTCAGGTCTGGGCCTGGCGCAGAGGAAGAATCCGGACCCTGAAGCGGCTGGTGAAAAAGATGCTGGTTATCTTCCCCTTCGAGGAAGCCCTGTACCGTGAGGCCGGCGTCCCCGTCGCTTTTGTCGGACACCCCATGCTGGACCGGCTGCGGGATGTGCCGACCAGAGAAGAAGCCCGTCGCCTGATCGGGTGCGGCGCTTCGGATCTGATCGTTGGCCTGCTCCCCGGAAGCCGGGAGGGAGAGGTCAGGCAGCACCTCCCGGTGCTGAAAGAGGCGGTGGCCCGGATGGTCCAGGCGAAGCCCGAGGTCCAGTTTCTCCTGGCCGTGGCCGATTCCCTCCCTCCCCACCTCGTGGAGACGCTCCTCTCAGCGAACAATGCTCCTATCCGACCGCTTCGGGGCCTCACGTACGAGGTCATGCGGGCGGCAGACCTGCTGATTGCCGCCTCGGGGACGGCAACACTCGAAGCAGGACTCCTCGGGACCCCCATGGTCATCGTCTACCGAGTCTCTCGTCTCACCTGGTGGGCGGGGAGACTCTTGGTAGATGTTCCCTCCATTGGGATGGTAAACTTGGTTGCGGGGAGACGCGTGGTGCCCGAGCTTCTGCAGGGGGACTGCACCCCAGAGCGGGTCGCGAGGACCGCCCTGGATCTCCTCCAGAATCCTCAGGCCCTCGGGGGGATCCGCGAGAAGCTGCGGGAGGTTCGGGGGAAGCTCGGGGAGGAGGGGGCCTCTCTTCGGGCAGCCCGAGAGGTCCTGAAAGCGCTGCATGAGAGCGGGGGGGAGCATTAAGGTGGAGGGCGGTTGGAAACGGTATCGGGCACATCCTGTTGTTATCGCGGGGCTGACCCGCCTGGCAGCGGTTCTACTCCGCGGTCTGTATCGGTCGCTGCGGGTCACCCACGTGGGGGGTGATGTGCTCGACCGTCTCCTGTCGACAGAGGGAGGTCGGGTCGTGGCAGCTTTCTGGCATGGCCGCCTCCTCATGATGCCCTTTGCCTGTCCCCGGGTTCCCTGGGCTATTATGGTGAGCCGACATCCGGATGGGGAGTATATCAGTCGGGTGGCCGAGCGCTTTGGCATTTACGCGGTCCGGGGCTCGGCGCGCCGTGGCGGCCCATGGGCCCTGTTGGGGATGCTTCGGGCCTCCCGGAGGGGGTATCATCTGGCGATCACTCCCGACGGGCCTCTCGGCCCGCGGGAGCAGGTCAAGCCTGGAACGATAGAGCTTGCCCGCCTGGCAGGCGCCCCGCTTATCCCTGTCGCCTTTGCCGCCTCCCGGGGAAAGTTCCTGCGAAGTTGGGACCGGTTTCTGCTTCCCTATCCCTTTGGGCAGGGGGTGTTTGTATACGGAGAGCCGGTGGTGGTCTCTCCGAAGGCCGGGCCGGAAGAAGTAGAAAAGGCGCGGGTGGTCTTGGAGGAGCGCCTCCGTCACGTCACGGCGCTGGCTGATGCCTCCGTGAAACAACGGCGCTCAGCCATGGGGTATCGGCCCTCGACCTGAACATCTGGGGAGACTCCTTCCCATGACGATGCCTGACCGCGTACCGAAGTGATGAGAACCCTGTACAGCATTGGCCTCTTCATCGCGTTGCTTCCCTATCTCCCCCGGCTCCTCCGCCGCGTGGGCCGAAGCGGTCCGTACGGTCTTGGGCTGCGGGAGCGGCTGGGGCGATACCCCGAGTCGCTCGCCGTCGCACTCCGCGAAAAACATCCCCTCTGGCTGCACTCGGTTTCGGTGGGGGAGGCGGTCGTGGGAAGTATCTTGGTTGCGAGGCTTCTTGCGCGGCGGCCCGAATTTCCGCTTCTCGTCTCGACCGTCACCACGACGGGACGAAAGGTTGCTGAGGAGCGGATCCCCCACGCGGACGCGCACATCTACTTTCCCCTGGACTTCCCCAGGCCGGTGGCCCGGGCGCTCACCGCCGTCGCTCCCCGGCTCGTCCTGCTCACGGAGGGAGAGATCTGGCCAAACTTCCTGGAGGCCTGCCATCTTCGGACGATTCCGGTTCTGTTGGTCAACGGGCGGATATCGCGTCGGTCCTTCCGACGCTACCAGGTGGTCAAGCCCTTGTTCCGGCGCGTGCTTGAACGCATCACCCTCTTCTGCATGCAGGGCGAGGTGGACGCCCAGAGGATTCTCGCGTTGGGAGCCGATCCGGAGCGGGTCGTGGTCACCGGGAACATCAAGTACGACGATGGGGGGGCGAATGACCCCTCCCCTCCCCATCTTGCTTCACTGGCCCGTCGCATGAACGGACGCCCGGTCTGGGTGGCCGGGAGTACCCACCGGGGAGAGGAGGGTCTCATCCTTCACGCCTTTCAGGAGGTCAGGCGGGAAGCTCCCGAGTCGCTTCTGGTGCTTGCGCCGCGCCATCCGGAGCGTGTTCCCGAGGTCGAGACACTGCTTCGGGAGGCGGACATTCCGTGTGTTCGCCGGAGCCGGCTGGGAGAGGGAATGTTCGAGCTCCCCCCGGTCATTCTGGTAGACACCATGGGAGAGTTGGGCCACCTCTACTCGCTCGCCACCGTGGCCTTTGTGGGGGGGAGCTTGGTCCCGGTGGGGGGCCACAACATCTTGGAGCCTGCCCGGTATCGGCGGCCTATCCTATTCGGTCCCTACATGGACAATTTTGCCGAGGTGACTGAATCTTTCCTGGTAGAGGGGATGCCCCACGAGGTTCGTGACCCCACCGAGCTGGCCGGACGGGTCCTGGAGCTCTTCCGGAATCCTGCCGCTGCAAGCCAGATGGGGGAGGCCGCCCACCGGGTGTTGACGAGGAACCGGGGGGCGGCGGAACGAACCGTCACCCTGGTGGAGAAGTATCTGTGAATCCGACCCTCCACCACTACCATCGCCGGTGGATTGCCGGTCACGGCCCGTGGGGGGGACCGGTCCGCTGCTTCCTCCGCGTCGCCTCCTGGATGTACGGGCTGGCTGTCCTGGGGCGCCTGGGCCTGTACCGGTCTGGTCTGTTCAGGCGCGCCCGCCTTTCCACCCGGGTCATCAGCGTGGGGAACATCACGGTCGGCGGGACCGGGAAGACCCCCTTTGTGATCCTTCTGGTGCAGGAGCTTCAGGGGCGTGGGCTGCGACCGGCAGTGGTCCTCAGGGGGTACGGGGGGAAGAAGGAAGGGGCGCTGGCGGTTGTCTCCGACGGGGAGACAATCCGGCTCGACTATCCAGGGGTCGGGGATGAGGCATTGCTGCTGGCGCGAAAGTTGCCCGGCGTTCCGATCCTGATGTCCGCGGATCGGGTCGAGGGGTGCCAGGTGGCAGTTCGCGATTTCGGAGCACAGGTCACCGTCCTGGATGACGGGTTCCAACACCTCCGGGTCGAGCGGGATCTGGACATCGTGCTCCTCGACGGGGAGGATCCCTTCGGATGCGGCTTCCTTCTCCCCCGAGGGCTCCTTCGCGAGCCCGTCGGTGGCCTCCGGCGGGCGGACCTTTGTGTGATGACCAGGGCAGGGGATCCCCGGGGGCCCTGTGACGTCCCACCCCGATTGCGCGACATCGGTCGGGGGCCGCTCCTCGACGCGGTCTATACCCCGACCGTCCTGACCGACCTAAAGACCAAAGAGACGGTTGCCGAGGAGGACCTCCGCGGTCAAGAGGTCGTCGCGTTCTCCGGGATCGCGAACCCGCCGGGCTTTGCGCGGACCCTCCGGTCGTGCGGCATTTTCCCGGCGGATTATCTCGTCTTTCCGGATCATCATCCGTACACGACCTCGGATCTTGCGGGCATCGCACGCCGGATGGAGGAGGTGGGGGCCACCGTCGCCCTGACGACCGAAAAGGATGCGGTCCGGCTTGAAAAGCTCCTCCTCCCAGTCCCGGTCATAACGGTCGGGGTCAGGCTGAGCCTCACCGGGGGCCAGGCGGAGCTCAAGCGTTTCTTGGACGCCCTGTTTCCTTGAGGGTAAAGGGGTGAAAGGACGGTCTCGGTGGGTTGACCTGGTGACATATACGGCCGTTGTGGGGGTGGCATTTCCTATTGCGTACCTGCCGCTCTGGATCACCTATCCGCTTGGCGAGGCCCTCGGTCGCCTCGCTTTTTTTGTGGACCGGCGGCACCGGAGGGTGGCCTGTGAGAACCTACGCCTGGCCTTTGGCAACTCCCGGCACCCGGATGAAATCACGGCGATGGCGCGGGCCCATTTTCGCTGCCTTGGTCAGAGCTTTGTGGATATCTGTCGTCTGCTCCGGCTGAGCCCGCGTCACCTCAAAGAGGCGCTCGACGTCGAGGGGCTGGAAGTCTTGGAACGTCCCCGGGCCAAGGGCCAGGGGGTTTTGTATGTGACGGGGCACTTTGGCCCGTGGGAGTATCTCCCGGCCGTCTCGACCCATCTGACGGACGAACCCCTCACTGTTGTGGCCCGGCCCCTGGACAATCAATATCTGGATCGGTTCCTCAATGCGATGCGACGTCGCTGGGGGAGTCAGGTGGTGCGGAAGCGGGAAGCCATGAGGGCTTTGATGGATGTCCTGCGCCGGGGTGGAAAGGTCGGTGTCCTGATCGATCAACACGTCTCGCGAGGAGAGGGGGTCGCGGTGAATTTCTTCGGCCACCCGGCCCGGACCACCACCGCCCCGGCCTTCTTGGCCCTTCGGAGTGGCGCGGCGGTTATCCCCGTGGTGGTTGTCAGGGAGGGGAAGGGACGGTTCCGGGTCCTCCTGGGCAAGGAGGTTGATCCTCCCCGCACCGGAAAGGTCAAGGACGATGTGGTCGCGTTCACCGCCGCCATGACGCAGGCCCTGGAAGAACTCATCCGCCGCAGCCCAGAGCAGTGGTTATGGGTCCACCGGCGCTGGAAGCATCTGACAGAAAGAGGCAGTTAGCGGTCGGCAGTCCGACACGAGAGCGCTGGAAGGCTTGAACGCTGGGAAGATAACACGCTAGAAAGCTAGCAGGTCTACGGGCGGATTACATGAGGGTCATCGAGCGAAAGGTGGTTGACCCGGCCGGGATCCGCCGTATCCTGATCCGGGGTGTGAACTGGGTCGGGGACGCGGTGATGACGACGCCCGCCATCGCCGGGATCCGGAAGACCTTTCCCCGCGCGACCATCTCTCTCTTGGTCAAGCCGCACGTCGCAGGGGTCTTTGAGGGGAGCCCTCATATCGACGAAATAGTCCTCTACGACCGGGAGGGCCGTCACGGGGGGGTGTCGGGGTTGGTCCGCCTGGCCCACGAGCTTCGAGACGCCCGGTTCGATCTTGCCATCGTGCTTCAGAACGCCTTTGAGGCGGCGCTCCTCACGGCCCTGGCTCGAATTCCGCGCCGGGTCGGCTACGGGACCCAGGGAAGAGGCCTCCTCCTGACCACGGTGGTGGTCCAGGACCGATCGACGAGACGGCTGCATCACGTTGACTATTACCGGGCCCTCCTGAGCGGGCTCGGGTGGGTGGAGGGAGACCGGGAGCCCCGTCTGTACCTCGGTCGGGGGGTAGAGGAAAGGGCAGACGCCCTTCTCAGGGGGGAGGGAGTGCGGGGGGAGGAACCCCTCGTTGCGTTCAATCCGGGTTCGACCTATGGCTGGGCCAAGCGCTGGCCGGTAGAGCGGTTTGCCGGCTTGGCCGATCGGCTGGTCGAGCAGCTTGGGGTGAGGGTCCTGCTTACCGGAGCGGCCGCCGACCGCCCGGTGGCGAAGGCCGTCCGATCAGGTTCCCGCAGTCCGGAGCGCGTCATCGATCTGGCTGGCCGAACGGATATCCAGCTTCTGGCGGCGGTGCTCAAACGGTGCACCGCATTCGTGACCAATGATACGGGGGCGATGCACGTCGGGGCAGCCGTCGGCGTCCCGGTTGTGGCGATCTTTGGACCCACCGATCCAGAGACCACCTCACCCGTAAGAGGGCACGAGCTGCTGAGACACCCGGTCCCATGCAGCCCCTGCCTGCTCCGCGAGTGTCCTATTGACCACCGGTGTATGACCGGGATTTCTGTTGACATGGTGTTGTCTTCAGTTATAAATAATTACACTAGACACTATAATGTAGAACATTAACTCGTCGGCGAAGATGACGTACGCACCGGGAGTCTTTCTGGACCGGGACGGGACCATCAACGAGGACCCGGGGTATCTCACGGATCCGTCCGAGGTCCGCCTGTTGCCGGGGGTCGGCGGGGCGCTGCGGCTGCTTCAAGAGGCGGGCTTTCGCCTGGTAGTGGTGAGCAACCAGTCGGGCGTGGCCCGGGGCCTTTTGACCGAGACGATGCTGCGCAGGATCCACGTGCGGCTCGAGACCCTGCTCGGGGCAGAGGGAGTACGGCTTGCAGGAACGTACTACTGCCCCCACCACCCGGAGGGGGCTCCCCCGTATCGGCAGGCGTGCAGTTGCCGAAAGCCGCAGGGGGGGTTGGTTGAGCAGGCTGCGCGGGAGCATCACATCGATCTCGGCCGCTCATATGTTGTTGGGGATCAGTTCGGTGATATCGAGCTAGCGCGGCAGATGGGGATGCCCGGTATCCTGGTGCTCACCGGACCGGGGGGGCTTGACCGGGCGTCGAAAAGAGTGACGCCGGATTACATCGCCGCTGACCTGACGGCCGCGGCCCGGTGGATCCTCGAGAGGCGCGCCGTATGAGCCAGGAGGATATTCGGGCCCTGCGGAGGGAGCTCGCTCTGCTCAGGCAAGAGATCCGTGCCCTCCGGGTGGGCACCGGGCGAGGCCTCACTTCTCTCGAGGAGGTGCTCCGGCGGCGTGGGATTGCGGTCGCCCGTGCCAACCCGGCCGATGATCTCCTCTTGCCTTCCCGGCTTTCCGCCCGGATGCTAAAACGCCTCTACGACCTCCTCAAAAAGTATTCCTTCCGCCTCTTCCTCCGGGATGTCATCGCCCACGGGGATCACCTCACCGAAAAGGGGCTCACCCGGTTCTGCTCTCGGAAGACGGTCGCCGAATACCTCGCGGTCCTCTCGCAGGCCCGAATCGTGCGGCCCAACGGGCGGGGGAGGTACCGGTTGGCCAAGCGGCTCTACAGCTTCGGCCCGACCCTGGAGTGGTACGTGGCCCAGGTCTTTCAGCGGGAGTTTTGCTCGCCGGCGCTGTGGGGGGTGCGCCTCCTGGACATGGCGCCCGGGGGGGATTACGATGTCCTCACCCTGGTGGAGGGGGATCTGTTGTACGTCGAGGTCAAGTCCTCGCCCCCAAAGCACATCGAGCAACGTGAGATCGCCGCCTTTCTCGAGCGGGTTACAGAATTGATTCCGAACGCCGCCCTTTTTTTCGTGGACACGGAGCTGCGCATGAAGGATAAGATCGTCCCGATGTTTGAGGCGGAATTGCGCCGGCGCGGGAGGGCGCCGCATCTGAGACGCCTGGTGGATGAGCTGTTCCTGTGCGCGGACCGGATCTTCCTGGTGAACAGCAAGCCGGGACTCGTGAGCAGTGTGGGGCGCTGCCTGCGGTATTGGCTCGGCAACCGATGACCGACGACGGCTCGACTGAGCTCGCCGAAGTGCGCCAGCCAAGAGCCCGGAGGGACCTTCCTCGGTGGCGCCAAATTCTCCGAGGACGTGAAGCGCCGGGGCAGTGTTGCGCATGGTTAGGCGTTGTGATTCCCCAATGCGGGCCACCCCCGCCTGCACTGCGCTCCGGCGGCGGGCCCCCGGCCAGACGCAAGCCAGATGTCGCCAGCCTCGGAAGGAACCCCCTCCTCGCTCTTTGCGACATCGGACTTCGGACGTCGAACGGGAGTGAACCGTGATACGGCGAGCGGCGGTGGCGGGGTTATTTTACGATGGAAGTGGGAGGGCGCTGCGCCCGCAGGTAGAGGACCTCGTGCCTCGGGCGGAGGAGAAGGTCAAGGCGATCGGGGTCGTCGTCCCCCATGCCGGGTATCTCTACTCCGGCGGGGTCGCGGGGGCGGTTTACGGCCGCGTGAATCCTCCTGAGACCTGTGTCGTCCTAGGCCCCAACCATAGCGGGATGGGGGCCGGGGCGGCGATCATGACCGCTGGGACATGGGAGACCCCTTTGGGGGAGGTGACCGTCGACCCGGAACTGGCACGGGCCATCGTCGATCGGTCCCGGGTCCTTGAAGAGGATGATCGGGCCCATCGGAAAGAGCACTCGATCGAGGTCCACCTCCCGTTCCTTCAGGTCCTGTTTCCCGGGATCCCCTTTGTCCCCATCTGCCTCTGGAGTCATGAATACGGCGCATGCCGGGATGTGGGGCAGGCGGTGGCCGAGGCGATCCGAGGTTCGAGTAGGCAGGTGCTCCTCATCGCCAGCACGGACATGAGCCACTACATTTCGCACGACATCGCAGAGGTCAAAGATCGGACGGCCATCGAGGCGATGCTGGAGTTGGACCCCGAACGGCTGCACGCGACCGTTCTTCGGGAGCGGATCAGCATGTGCGGCTTCCATCCGACCACCGCGATGCTCATTGCGGCGAAGGCGCTTGGCGCGAGCAGGGCCGAGCTGATCCGCTACGCGACCTCGGGGGATGTGACCAAGGATTACTCCTCCGTCGTCGGCTACGCCGGCTTGATCATACGTTAGGCCGAGAATCTCCCGCCCATACGTGGCCGAGTCCTGATCTGATCCCTGTCCGACCACTCTGTTGACAGCTGAGAATGTTGCAGCTACAATAGGAGCTACAAAGGGAGGTACATTATGAAGTTCGTTGGTGTCCGGGAGCTCCGGAATAAGACCGGAGACGTCCTAAACGCCGTCCGGAAGGGAGAGAAGGTCATCCTAACCAAGAGAGGCAAACCGTTTGCGGCGATGGCTCGCCTGCGGGAGGAAGAGATCGAGCGCTTGGTCTTGGAGGGCCGGGAGTGGCTCAAGCTCTCCGAATCGGCCTTCGACTTCTGGAACAATGAAGAGGACGAGATCTGGAACAAGGTGTAGGCAGGGAGATGTCATTCTGCTTCCCTTTCCCTTTACAGACCTCGCTGCGGTCAAGCGCAGGCCCGCCCTGGTAGTCTCATCCGATCGATTCCACACCCATTTCGAAGATGTCATCCTGGTCGCGATGACTTCCCTGGTGCCACCTGCCCTGACCGAATTCGAGATGCTTTTGAGATCGCGCGATATGGCCCTTGGCCATCTCCCCAAGCCGAGCGTGGTCAAGCTGGGCAAGATCTTCACGGCCCACCGTAGCCTTATCGTGAAGAGGGTCGGACGCGTGCAGAAAGGGAGTCTCATGAAAATTCTGGCCCGTCTCCGGCAGCTTTTCACGTGAGCCGGGAATTGTCAAATGACCCCAACTCTTGTTTCAAGACCCTATATCGACCGCCCATCCGGTACCAAGAGGAGACATCATCTTCACGAATCGGTTTTACAAAGGGCGGTAAAAGAAGCGGTCCGCAAGGCCGGGATATCCAAGCCTGCAAGCTGCCATGCATTCCGTCACTCTTTCGCCACCCACCTCCTAGAAGATGGCTACGACATCAGGACCGTCCAGGAACTTCTGGGCCACAGAGATGTGAGCACAACGATGATCTACACCCATGTCCTGAATCGCGGGGGCCGGGGTGTCCGCAGCCCGGCCGATGAGCTCGGCATGGGCCCGGGGCGGCTGCAGCCCTAACAGGAATAGGCTGACAACTGCTGCAGTGTTTATCGGCCACACCGGACAGCAGAAAACGTTGACAAGCCCTTGGAAAGGTTAGAGAATTTCGCCAACGGCCGGCGGTTCGGCCAGGCGAGATAGGCTGACCAATCTACTCAATAGTTAGCCGCTGAGAGGTAACCGCATGTTACTGACCGTCGATATAAGAACCGGCTTTGCCGAGCGGCGGAGAACGCAGCGCTTGCAATCCTTCGGTCTAGACGAACGCGGGCTACAGGACATTCTGTTCAAGTCTTTGGATCGTCTGTTCCCTGACGACGAACTCCTCCTTCTAATGCAATCCCGGTTCTGGCAGGAGGAGCCCGATCTAATGGCTTTGGACCGGGATGGTCACCTCTATATATTCGAACTGAAGGCTTGGGAATCTCACAGTACCAACCTACTGCAGGTCCTACGATACGGCCAAATCTTTGGTAGCTCCACTTATACAGACCTAGATACGTGGTACCGAAAATCGACTGATTCAATGCAGCCGCTCCGGAGCGCACACGCAGCGAAGTTCGGCGTCTCGCTGCCCGAGAAAGAATTTAACGGAACTCAAGTATTCGTGATTATTACCAATGGCCTCGATCATAAGACGCGAGAAGCGATTCAATACTGGCGCTCCGCAGGACTAGATGTACGACCTTGGCTGTATCGTGTGTATTCGGGAGAAGATAATGAAATGTTGCTGGAGATCAACGCGTTCCGAGTAGACGATAATCCGTACGAAGACCTAGCGGAGGGTTACTACATCCTCAACACGAATAGCAGCAACAGCGAAGAAGACCATGCTGACATGTTGGCTAACCGCAAGGCAGCAGCATATTTCGATCCGTGGAAGTACAAGATCGAGCGCCTAGCGAAGGGCGATG
>JBHIAH010000024.1:0-30226 GCA_046758505.1 Methylomirabilales bacterium (SeqCode)
TCCACAATGCCGCCATAGGTGCCAGAAGAGTTGCAGCATTGCAATGATCTGCGAAGGCAAAAAACATGATCCTGGTCATGTGATCTTAGCAGGACACGATGCCGTCCACGCACTCCAAATGAGCCCAGAAACAGGCGATGTGCGCAACATGTGTTGCCGTCCGGCCGGAGCCAGCAGGGACCATGGCCTTGGGCTGGGCGAGTCCGCCCTATCGAATTTGAGATCCGGGTGGTTCAGGTGAACCGGGAGGGCCTAGGCACAGGAATTCTGAATGCCGCGAAACCGGCGGCAGGCTTGCAGAATAAAAGGCGCCTGCCCACCCGCAAACCCATTACTCCCTTGGGGCAGAGTGGCGACATGGGGCAAGATTGTCCCATTTTGCTCGGGAGCTCGTGCACCAATCTGTTCAGCAGGCTCTGCCGATGTCTCTCTCTTCCCTGCCTGGGGCAGGCGTGTCTCAGATGAGCTGAAACGTGCCGCCCTGTCTTTATAGTGAGGAATTCAAGGGTTAGCTCCTTTTCGGGGAAGGGATGCTGACTTGGTACTCTCCTTGCTCAATGTCCGGATTGTGGAGGAACGTCAAATAACAAAACGTGGCCACTAGGTGGCTATGGAGGTGCACTATGTCAAGCAAAGAAGGGCTGTTGGATGAAGGGGAAGCATATCAAATGCGCAGGACGGTCACCCTCAAGGAGTTGGGCCTCACAGGGGACGCGTGGGCGCCGCTTTCCATCAGCGTCGTCGTGTTCCTTTTGGCTGCGTTAACAGGATTGCTGGTCACATTCCCGGCCTGGCCAATCCTGGGGATTGGGCGGGCTTTTCTCCCCGGATTCTTGATGCCGGTGACGGCGTTTGTGATGCTGGTGGTCACCACCGGGGGATTGACGGTGGCCTGGGGAGGGGGGTCGGTCAGCCTGCTTGTGCTCTGGGAGATCCTGGGAAAGAAGACGACGTTCGCAACAGTCCGGCTGCTCACTGGAACCAGCCTCCTGGTCGTCTGGTTCCTGGTTGCGGTGTTTCTCCACATCTACGCCGCTCTGGAGCCCGAGCTCGAGGCCCAAGTGCTGTCCCAGAGCTCGGCCTTACACTTCGCCCTCTATACCTTCCACCGGTTTAACGACGTGATGCACTTTGTGTTCGCCGCCGGCGCGTTGGGGATGATCTGGGGGTATGGCGAGGGTCTTCTGCGCAATCGGGTCGCTCAGGTCATCACCCTGAGCTTGATCTGGCTTACCTTCTTCAGCCTCTCCTTGACGGTTGGGCTTCACTCTGCCGCGGTCCGCATGATCGCCGGCTAGGACGTCCAGGGCGGGGCAGGCCCCTCCGCCGGCCAGACCTTCGAAAGCAGAGGACCCGAGTTTCCCCGGCGATGCGGGATGAGGCTTTCCTCATCCCGCATCGCTCGTGGGTCCCCATCTCCGATCCACATCCGCCCGTGACCCTCGCACACGCTCGGTCTGGGGTCGCGACAGGGTGAGCCGAGAAGGACATGCCCCCCCCGCCCATCAGGCCAAGCGGAAGAAGCCCGCGTTTTTTATGCAGACATTCACTTGGCTTTTGGCGTTGTTTTGTATATGCTCTCTCCATGGGACGACCCTTTTCGAGAATCCCGGCGGCCATCCACTCCCGTTTCGAGTCACTCGTTGAGCTGAGTGGTCTCGGCCCGAACCTGACCGTCTTCGCTATCCTGCGGGGATTGGTGGTTCTCGCGGCCGGGATGTGGCTCCTCTTTTCCCCCCTCTCCGTACAGACCTCTCTCGTCTGGTGGGTCTTCGTCGCCTTTGCCGGGTATAGCCTGCTCCTGTACGCCCTGGTCCTTTGGCGAGCAGCGCTGGTCCCGCGCCTCGATCTCTGGGTCCTGGCCTTTGACCTTGCCTTCTGCTATCTCTTCGTCCGTCTCACCGGGGGGACGAATTCTGATTTCGCCCCCGCCTTTTTCCTCGTCGCGTCGCTGCAAGCCTATTTCTACGGACTCTCCCGAGGCCTGGCGACGGCGACCGCGAGCATGCTGCTATACCTGGGGACCGAGTGGCCGGCCAACCCGAGCATCCACTGGACCACGGCGACCATCCGCGTCGGATTCCTCTTTCTGATTGCCGCTGCCCTGGGGGTTCTGGCAGAGCGGGAGCGGCGGCAGCGGCAGGCGATCCTGGGGCTCAACCAAGACCTGGATCAAGAGATGCAGCGGATCCAGCGGATTACGGAGAGCATCGGGGATGGGATCATTGTCTTGGACCGACAGGGGCGGATCACGGACTGGAACCGGGCTATGGAGGAACGGTACGGCATCACCGCCGCCGAGGTGCGCGGGCTCCCCATCCTGGAGAGCTTCCCGACGCTCAAGGCGGAGGGATTTGAGGAGGTCCTCGCCAGGGTCCTGGGGGGAAAAGAAGAGGTGGCCCTCGAAGGATTTGAACATGACACCCGCCACCGGGGGCGCGTCACGGTGAACATCAAGGGGAGTTTCCTGCGGACGCCGGCGGGGGAGGTGGTCGGCGCGGTCCTGGTGCTCGAGGATGTGACCGAGCACATTCACCTGGAGCGGATCGCCCGGCAGTCAGAGAAGATGGCAGCGGTGGGTACGCTTGCAGCGGGGATCGCCCACGAGATCAATAATCCCATCGGAATCATCACATCCCGGGTGGAACTGATGCTCATGGAGGCCCGCGAAAGGGAGTTTGCGCCGGAGGTGATCAAAGACCTCCGGGTGGTCGAAAAGCACGCCGGGCGCGTGGCCAAGATCACGCAGGGTCTGCTCTCCTTTTCGCGTCAGGCTCCCTGGACGATGACCGGGGTGGACGTGAACCAGGTCGTCGAAGCGGTCCTCCTCCTGGTCGAGAAACAGGTCGCCAAGGAGGGGATCACCTTGAAGAGAGACCTGGCCCGGGGTCTCCCCAAGATTCAGGGAAGCCGTAATCACCTCGAGCAGGTTGTGGTCAACCTGCTGACCAATGCCCGGGAGGCGATGCCGGGCGGTGGAACCCTGCAGGTCTCGACGGCTATGCACGGAGTCGCGTTCGGCACCGAACGCGCGGATGAGGCTGACAGCGCGGATCGCGCGGCGGACTTCGGCGAACCCCTCGGCCTGAGGAGTTCGGTCGAGGCTCACTCGAATCCCTTAGTCGAGTCGCCCAGTGGAGCCGTTGTCGATCAGCCCGGGGTGGAGATCCGGGTGAGCGACAGCGGCCCGGGAATCCCGCCCGACGTACTGCCGCGCATCTTCGATCCCTTCTTCACGACCAAGGAACAGGGGACCGGCCTGGGTCTGAGCATCACGTACGGCATCGTGCGGGAGCATGGCGGAACCATCACCGTGGAGAGTCGACCGAGGGAGGGGAGCACGTTTATTGTCCAGCTTCCGATTCCCACAGGATCGAGGAGAGAGGGCGTCACCCATGGCGAAAGGGCGTATCCTCGTCATTGATGACGAGGAAGACATGCTGGAGAACTGCAGCCGGGTCCTCGATCGGCTCGCGTACGAGGCGATACTCGCGTCGGACGCCCGGAAGGGGGTTGAGCGGTTTGAGCTGGAGCACCCGGTAGTGACGCTCACCGACCTCCGCATGCCCGGGATGGACGGGCTGGAGGTCCTCCGGGCCATTCGGCGCATCGATCCCGAGGCGCTGGTCATTCTGTTTACCGCATTCGGCACCGTGGAGACGGCGGTGGAGGCGGTGAAGGAGGGGGCCTTCGACTATATTGCCAAGCCCTTCAGTGCCGACCAGCTCCGGCTGGTGATCGAGCGTGCCATGACCCAACGGCGGTTGCTCGAGGAGAATCGCCGCCTGCGGGAGCAATTGACCGAGACCTATCGGTTCGAAAACATCGTGGGTCGAAGCCGCCCCATGGTGCAGGTCTTCGACCTGATCAAAAAGGTGGCAGCCAGCGAGGCCAACATCCTGATCCTGGGAGAGAGCGGGACCGGCAAGGAGCTCATTGCCAGGTGCATCCACGCCAACAGCCCCCGGGCTGCCCGGGCTTTTGTTCCTGTGGACTGCGCCTCCCTTCCCGAACATCTGCTCGAGAGCGAGCTGTTCGGCCACGAGAAAGGAGCCTTTACTGGCGCCATAGCCACGCGGCGAGGCCTCTTTGAAGAGGCTGACGGCGGGACCATCTTTCTCGACGAGGTGGGGGACATTCCCCTTCCGCTGCAGGCCAAGCTCCTCCGGGTCCTGCAGGAGCGGCAGGTCCGCCGGGTGGGGGGAAACCGCTTCCTCGATGTGGACGTCCGGGTCATCTCCGCCACCCACCAGGACCTGGCGCAAATGGTCCAAGAAGCAACGTTCCGGGAGGATCTCTACTACCGACTCAACGTCATCCCTCTGCCGCTGCCGCCGCTGCGGGATCGACCGGGTGATATTCCCCTGTTGGCTTACCATTTTCTCCGGCGGTACGCTGCCCAGAGCGGCAAGGGGGTCAAGGGGATCGCCCCGGCGACGCTCGAGCTGTTGGAGGCCTACCCCTGGCCCGGGAACGTCCGAGAGCTGCAGAATGTGATGGAGCGGGGTGTCGTCCTGGCGGAGGGAGAGATGGTCTCTCCGGCGGAACTCCCCACCGACCTCCGCCTGCCACAGCAGGCGCCGACCGCGGCGGTCGCGGATCACCTGAGCCTCAAGAAAGCGAAGCGCCAATGGGTGGAAGCCTTCGAACGCGAGTATCTCGTCGCGCTCTTGCGGAAGCACCAGGGGAACATCTCTCAGGCGGCCAAGACGGCCGGCGTGGATCGCAAGACCGTCCATCGCCTCATCAAGCGCTACCGGATCGAATCCACCTAGAAACCCCTTGGTTCACGGTTCACGGTTCATGGTTCACTGCAAGACCCGGAAAGCTCGTACGGACGGGCGACCGGCCACCAACCGCTTGGATTCAGAGTTCGCGGTTCATGGCTTATTGATGGTTGGTGATAAGTGATTGGTGGAAATTCCCAGCCACGAGCCACCTTTTTTCATACCGGTCACCGGTCGTCGGTCAACGGTGAGTGCCCGATGAGGCACGAGCCTTACTGATGGGGCAACCCCGCGGCTCTGGGGCAAATCTGTCCCATTGGGGGGGGAGACGTCTTCTTCACACCGCGTCGCCGTTTCGGCTTTCGGCGTGCCGTCTCCTCCGATCGGCGTGGGGCAGCCGTGTCTCAATGACTGCAGACAATTTGGCATGCCCCCGGATCCCGCTTGGCCGGATTTTCCATGAGAATTCGTAGGTTAGCGCCTCGTCGGGACGGCCTTCTGCCGGTGGCACCTAGTTTGCTGTTCGTGAGCTTGTGAGAGAATGCACAAGCATCCGACCACAGGAGAGGGCTCTGCGGGCGAAGGGGAGGTGCGTCATGACAATGACAGCGGGACCCTTGACGGAGTACCCCAAGACCTGGGTCCTCGCAGAGGGGACCAAAGCCGTGGTGCGTCCGATGCTGAGGGAGGACCGGGATCGGCTCGCGCTTTTCTTCAAGCGTATTCCCGAAGAAGAGCTGCACTTCCTCAAGGACGACGTAACGGATCTCAGGATCATTGACCGGTGGATTGAGACCCTGGACTACAACCGCGTCCTGCCTCTCATTGTCGAAGTGGGGAGCCGCATCGTCGCTGATGCCTCGCTCCACCGCCGCAGGGAGGGCTGGCGCCGGCATCTCGGGGGCGTGCGCGTGGTGGTGGATCCCGCGTACCGGCACAAAGGGCTCGCAGCGGGGCTCATTGTTGAACTGATCGACATTGCCGGGCGGGAGGGCCTCGAGCGTTTGTACGCCGAGATCCCGGCCGACGACGCGGGGGCCGTCGAGGTGTTTGAGAACCGGGGATTCAAGCAGGTGGCCCGGTTCGATCGCAACATCGTCGATCGCACCGGGGAATACCACGACCTCACCGTATACCACCTAGACCTTGCCGAGAAGCGCTGATCGCGCGCGGGGGAAGGACCGGAGGAGCCCCGAGGGCGGCCGAGACGGATTGGCGGGGGGAGGCGGGAGCAATGCGGGTCCAGGACTGGATGACGGCGGAGGTAGTGACGGTCGGGGGGAGCACCAGTCTTCGGGAGGCTGCCGAGCTGATGACGTCGCGGAAGTTCCGACATCTGCCGGTGGTGGAGGAAGGACGGCTGGTTGGGATCGTGAGCGAGCGGGACCTGCGGCAAGCCATGCCCTCGCAGGTCATGTCCCGTGCATTGCAGGGGTCTGACAAACTCTTGGACAAAGCCTGCGTTCGCGACATAATGACTAGGCGAGTCGTCGGGGTCTCGCCGGAAGTACCGATTGGCAAGGCGGCGGCGCTGATGGCCAGAAATAAGATAGGGTGTCTCCCCGTGCTGGAGGGGGAAGCATTGGTGGGGATCATTACCGGGAGCGATATCCTGCATGCCGTCGCGGAGGAGAAGGGGGTGGTGGCGTTACCCGAGGTTCCGCTTTCGTGAGGGGGGGGAGTGACGATGCATATTCTCGTGGCGATAGATGGGTCCGCGGCGTCCCGGGGGGCGGTCCGTTTCGCTTCCCGGCTGACGCAGGCGCTGGCTGGCTGGCTGACCCTCCTGCACGTGGTTTCGCCGTCGGGGGACCGGGAGGAGGCCGAGGCGCTCCTGCGGTCGGCCCAGGCCGATGCGGAAGAGTCCGGGACGCGGGGGACCGCCCGCCTGGAGGTCGGCGACCCGGTCGAGGTAATCGTCACAGTGAGAGGCGAGATCGGAGCCGACATGCTGGTCGTGGGAACGCACGGAAGAAAGGGATGGACGCGCGTGCTCCTCGGAAGCGTGGCGGAGAGCCTGTACAAGAGTGCTCCGTGGCCGGTGGCCGTTGTGCGGTCCTTTGATCCGCCGTCCGCAGGAATCGGCCCACTCCTGGCGCCGACCGACTTTTCCGAGGGGGCGACGCGTGCGGTCGAGGCCGCTGCGTTTCTTGCACGAAAGCTCGGCGTTCGCCTCGGGCTGCTCCACGTCTTGCCCGAGGCAGTCCCTCCCAAAGGGGAGAGGGGTCGCGCGGCGTCCCGACGAGCGGCCGACGAACTCCGCCGCGACGCGGAGACCCGGCTCCGAGCCCTCGTCAAGACGCTTGTCCTCGACCCTCAGCAGGTTGATGTTTCGCTCGTGACCGGCGTGGATGCAGCCGAGATCGCCCACTTCGCCAAGGAAATTCGTGCGGGCTGCATCGTCATGGGGACGCGGGGGCTCACCGGGCTGCCGCGGGTCATCCTGGGGAGCGTGGCCGACCAGATCTTGCGCCAAGCCCCCTGCCCCGTGCTGTTCGTTGCTCCGGGGATCGCGCCGGGTGGCGGGTGGCGGCGAGAAACACTGAAGACCGATGAAGGGGTTCATGGTTGATGGTTCATAGTGCATGGTTCACGGTTCAGGGATCACGGTTCAGGGCTTAGGGCAAAAATGGATTACCGCTCTTAAACCATGAACTATGAACTATCAACTATGAACCAGGGGGGCGCCATGGATGTGACGACGGTTGGGAAGATCATGAGCCAGGCGCCCGTGGTGGTGGAGCCGCAGGCGCCTCTCCGGGAGGCGTGCCGGCTCATGGCCGAGCATCACATCCGCCACATCCCGGTGGTCTCCGCGGATGGACTCGTGGGAGTCATCAGCGACCGGGATGTCCGGGAATCGCTGCCTGCTCCGAGCAGTCAGGCTGGATCCGCGGAATGTGCCGCCGCAATGGATCGCATCGCCGTCTGGGAGGTGATGGTCGAAGAGGTGGTCACCGTCACCCCCCGGACACCCCTCGCACAGGCGGTGCATCTCCTTGCCGGTCACAAGATCGGCTGCCTCCCGGTCATGGATTCTGGCCGACTTGTCGGGATCGTCACCGAAACCGACGTGCTCCAGGCCTTCGCCGGCTTATTGGATGACCTGTCTGGCTCGCCGCGGCTTGAGGTGGGGGTTCCAGACACGCCGGGCAGACTCCAAGAGGTGAGCCGCCTCTTCGCCGATGTCCCGTCGAGTGTCGGCAACTTCGTGGGGGCCTGGACCGGGCCGGTCAGCCCGGAGGGACCGACCACCCGGATTCTCGTGCTGCGGTTTCAGGCGTTTGAGCCCCAGGAAGTGCTTCGCATGCTTGAGGGGGCCGGAATCCGCGTGCTCTATCAGACTGAGGAAGGGGGGGAGCGATGAGCGGAACCGCACAGATCACCCGCATTCTCGTCCCCACTGACTTGTCTCCTGCGGCGGCGGCTGCCTGTCGCCTCGCCGCCCGGCTGGCAATGCGGGCCGAGGCCGAGCTCATCCTCTTCCACGCTCTCCCGGGGGTGGAGCTGCTGGGGGAGATCGGGCGCGCGCGCGCGAGGTCACAGGTGGAGGTCTTGGACGATGTCCGCGAACGGCTGCGCGAGTGGTTCGAGATGGCGGTGCCAGAGGAGGTCCGACGGTTCCTCACGGTCGCGTGCAAGGTCAAGGTAGGGGAGCCGACGCCGGGGATCGCCTGGGCGGCGCGGCGGAGTGGGGCCGATCTGATTCTGATGGCGACCAAAGGCCGCAGCGGCCTGGCCCATCTGTTGATGGGGAGTGTGACGGAGGCGGTGCTTCGCACGGTGCACGTTCCTATCCTCGCACTCCGGGTCGGGCAGGGGGACCGCCCCCTGACTGCGGTCAAGCGGATCCTGTGGGCGACCGACCTGTCCCGGGTCTCCGAGGGGGCCTGGCGCTATGCCCTGATGTTGGCGGACGTCCTGGCGGCCGAGGTCATTGTCGTTCACGTGGTGCGCCCGACCGAGCTGGCCGGGGTGGCGGATCACCCGGTCCCCCTGCCCCCGGGGTGGACGGAGCGGTATCTCGTGCCGCTCGAGCAGGAGCTCGAGCGCCGGCAGCAAGCGGTCGAGGCGCTGGGGCTGCGGGCGCGCCGCAAGGTCCTGGTTGGGGTCCCTGCGGAGGCTATCGTGGCAGAGGCCCGGACGGAGGAGGCCGGCTTGATCGTCATGGGGACCCGGGGGCGGACGGGACTCACCCACGTCCTGCTGGGGAGTGTGGCGGAGGCGGTGATTCGGAAGGCCCCGTGTCCGGTCCTGGCGGTGCAGGTCGGGCGGGCAGCCGGGGTCCGGGAGCCAGAGTCGAGCGAGTCGCCGGCGCAGGCGGGGGCGACCTCCGGCAATAATAGTTCGTAGAGGAGGGGACAGAATATTCAAAGCGCGGAGCGGTCCTCTACCGTCACGTGAAGGACCAGGCGGGCAGGCCGCAGGATCTGGTCATCATGATCAACGATCTGGTGGAGACGCCGGATGTGGTCGGATTCTGAGGGAGGACCCCTTTCCAGGAAACCAACGGCTCAGGCTGGAACGCACACGACCACAGATTTCCAAATTCGCTGACAGGCCCGCGGTCAGATTGCTCACCTGCGCTGAGAGCGGAGGGAGGCGATGTTTCACTGCACCACGTATGACGCCATCAAGGCCGGAGAGGTCACCGATATCTATTTTGCCAGGACGCGGGAGATCCTCAAGGCGGAGGGACTGGACAAGCAGGTCAAGGCCGAGTTCATCGCCAAGACCCTCCCGCGAGACTGGACATGGGGCGTGCTGGCCGGGCTCGAGGAAGTCGCCAGCCTGCTCGGGGGGATGAATCTCGATGTCCGGGCAATGGGCGAGGGGACCGTTTTTCGGCCCTGGCAGCCGGTCCTAGAGATCGAAGGGATGTACACCGACTTTTGCGTGTACGAAACGCCCCTCCTGGGCCTGATCTGCCAGGCGAGCGGCATTGCCACGATGGCTGCCCGGTGCAGGCTCGCGGCCGGTGGGCGGACGCTCGTCAGTTTTGGTGCTCGTCGGATGCATCCGATCCTGGCGCCGTTCATCGAGCGGAATGCCTTCATCGGCGGCTGCGACGGCGTCTCGGTCCGTGCGGGGGCCGAGTTGATCGGCGAGCCCCCGACGGGGACAATGCCGCACGCACTGATCCTGGTGTACGGCGACACCGTCGAGGCGACCAAGGCATTCGACCGCGTGGTTGCCCCCGACGTGAAACGCATCTCGTTGATCGACACTTTTCAGGATGAGAAGTTCGAGGCCATGCGGGTTGCCTCGGCCCTGGGCGATCGGTTGTACGCGGTCCGTCTCGATACGCCCAGCTCGCGGCGGGGTAACTTCAAGCGGCTTGTGGAGGAGGTTCGCTGGGAACTAGATCTGCGGGGGTTCAGCCACGTCAAGATCTTCGTGAGCGGGGGGATGGGTGAGCGTCAAATCCGGGAGCTGCACCCGGTGGCGGACGGGTACGGGGTGGGGACCGCCATCAGCGACGGGCCGGTCGTTGACTATTCCATGGATATCGTAGAGATTGATGGCAGGCCCGTTGCCAAGCGGGGGAAGGCGTCCGGGACCAAGCAGGTCTATCGGTGTCCCCGTTGCCACCAGGATCTGGTCACGCCGGAGGCGTCTGACCCTCCACGGTGCGCGTGCGGCGGCGAGATGGAGGGCCTCCTCAATCCGTGGATGGAGCGGGGGAGTCTCGTCGATGCTCTCCCGCCCCCCGCGGGGATCCGGCAGGGGGTGCTCGACCAACTCCGGTGGCTTCGAGCCTCAGGGGATCCCTAGCCGAGCGTTCGCCGCTTACTGATTGGTGTCCAAGGTCCAAGGTCCAAAGTCTGGTATTGAGTTTGCGGAGGAGAGTAATGAAAGCCAAGGACGTGATGACGACGAAGGTGGTGGCCGTGGGTCCCGAGATGCCGGTCAACGCCATTGCGGCGCTGCTCCTCGAACGGCATATCAGTGCCGTACCGGTCATCGACGAGGATCGACGCATTCTCGGCATCGTCAGCGAGGGGGACCTGATGCGCCGGCACGAGACCGCGCGGCGTCGATCCTGGTGGCTGGCCACGTTTGGCGAGGCTGAAGCCCTGGCGCGCGACTTCGTCCGGAGCCATGGGCAGCGGGCGAAGGATGTGATGACCCGAGGGGTCGTGACCGTGACCGACGAGACTCCCGTCGCCGCCATCGCGGAGCTGCTCGAGCAGAAAGGGATCAAGCGGGTCCCCGTGGTGCGGGATGGCCGGCTGGTGGGGATTGTGAGCCGCGCAGACCTCCTGCGGGGGCTCGCGGCGCGGGGTTTGAAGCCGATGGCCCCCGAGGCCCAGGACGACGAGGCGATCCGTGCCCAGCTCCTGGCGGTGTTGGAGCAGGAGCCCTGGGCAGAGACCCATTTTCTCTCCGTCGTGGTGGACCATGGGGTCGTCCATTTCTGGGGTCTGGTGCGGTCCGAGGCGGAACGGCAGGCCCTGGGTGTAGCCGCCGAGACAATTCCAGGGGTCCGGGGTGTGGAGGACCACCTGCGTCTCTTGCGGGACGTGCCCATTTCGGCGTAGAGAGGCGGGCCTTTGTGGCCTTCCCCTGGCGGCGCCCGCCGAGAACTCCCCCATTGCGGTCCAGGGAGATCAACACCGGACGGATATCGTGGTATACTCCCCCATCGGCTGGAGGCTCGGTTGGTCCACCGGGGTTGACGGGTGTTTCTCGCCTGTTGACCCCCTTCCAGCTGCTGGTCTTCCAGCGGGGAGCCGCGGCCCGGATTCGGGGTGTATCGTCCACAGGAGGGCCTCCGCATGGGGTATTTCGATTGTATCATATATAATGAGGATTGATGTGGAGGAGGGGGGCCGACATCCATGAGGACAAAGCGCCGATGAGCGGAGAGCGACGGTGACACGGCAGGTGGAGATACCGCTTGCGATCCCCCGTGAGGATCCGGCCTGCGGGGAGCTGTTGCGGCAGACGCTGTTAGACCATAAGGGCGTGGTCTCGGCGGCCTGGGACACGGCCCGGCAGGTCCTGAGCCTGGAGTATCTTCCGGAACGGATCTCGCTGACGCGGGTGGAGGCGGTGGCGGAGAGGCTGGGGGCGCAGCTCGGGAGGCGCTATGAGCGCTGCACGCTCCGCGTCACCGGCATGAACTGCACCGAGTGTGCCCTCTCGCTCGAGCGGGAGCTCAGCCGGATCCCGGGCATTCCGTGGGTCGCCGTGGATTTCCCCGGTTCGGTGGTCCGGGCCGAGCTCGAGGCAGATGGGGCCGCCCGGGCGCGGCTCGAGCGGCGCATCGCAGAGCTTGGTTTTGCCGCGCGGCCCCGAGCGGTCGATGACGTCGAGTCCGTCGAACGGCGGCGAATGGTGGTCCTGACCGCTGCGTGCCTGCTCGCCCTGGGGGCGGGCTCGGTCCTCCGGTTTGTGCCGGGCATTCCCGGGATCGTTCCGGTCGCCTTTTTCGCCCTCGCGTATGCCACCGGGGGGTATTACAGCGCGAAGAACGCTATCGCCGCCCTCCGGGAACGCACGGTGGATGTGAACCTCCTGATGGTCACGGCGGCGCTGGGCGCCGCCGGAATCGACTACTGGCAGGAGGGGGCGATCCTGATGTTTCTCTTCTCCCTCTCGAACACGCTGGAGTCTTTCGCCATGTTTCGGACCCGCCGGGCCATCGTGGCCCTGATGGAACTCAATCCCGAGGATGCCCGCGTCCGGCGAGAGGGCGAGGAGGTTCGGGTCCCGGTAGAGGATCTGCGGGTGGGCGAGGTCGTGATCGTCGGGCCCGCGGACCGCATTCCCGTGGATGGTCAGGTACTGACGGGCCGGTCGGTGGTCGACGAATCTCCGATCACGGGTGAATCAATCCCGGTCGAGAAGGGGCGGGGCTCTGGGGTGTACGCGGGCTCCATGAATCAGCAGGGCGTGCTGGAGATCCGGATGACCCGGCCCGCGTCCGAAAGCACGCTCGCCCGCGTGATCCGCCTCGTGGAAGACGCCCGGAGCCAAAAGGCCGAGGCCCAGCATCTCACAGAGTGGGTGGGCCGGTACTATACGGCTGCGGTGCTGGGCGGTGCCGCCCTGTTCATCCTGGTTACGCCGCTCTTCCTCGGGTGGCCCTTCGCCGTGAGCTTCTACCGGGCAATGACGCTCCTGGTGGTGGCCTCGCCCTGCGCCCTTGTGATCTCCATCCCGGCCGCTATCCTCTCCGGGATCGCCGGGGGCGCTCGCGCGGGGATCCTCTTTAAGGGGGGGGTCACTCTCGAGCAGGCGGCAGGGGTGCGGGTCGTGGCGTTCGACAAGACCGGAACCCTGACCGAGGGACGGCTCCGGGTGACCGACGTTGTTCCGCTGGGGAAGGAGGACGGCGCGACAGTTCTCGGCCTGGCCGCCGCGGTCGAAGTCCGGTCGGAGCACCACCTCGGCAGGGCGGTGGTCGAGGCGGCCCGCGAGCGGGGTGTGCAGGTCGTGCCGGCCGATGAGGTCGAGACCTTCCCGGGGCGCGGGATCCGAGGGATCGTGGAGGGGCGGCGGGTCTGGGTGGGGAACCCGGGGCTGATGCGGGAGACGAGTGGGCCGCTGGATCCTGCAGTGTTGTCCCGGATCGAGGATCTCGAGTCCCACGGGAAGACCGTCGTCGTCGTCGGCGCGGACCGTCCGCTTGGTATGATTGCGGTTGCCGATTCAATCCGGCCGGCCGCGAGGCGGGTGGTGGAAGAGCTCAGGCAGAATGGCGTGGCCCATCTGGTGATGCTGACCGGGGACAATGCGCGTGTGGCACAGGCGGTGGCCGCCGAGGTGGGGATCCCGGAGTGGCGGGCGGGTCTCTTGCCGGAGCAGAAGGTCGGGGCGGTCCGGGACCTGGTCGCCTCCAGGGGTCTTGTGGCGATGGTGGGGGACGGTGTCAACGACGCCCCGGCCCTGGCCGCGGCGACCCTGGGCGTGGCGATGGGAGGAGCCGCCACCGACGTGGCGCTCGAGACGGCGGACGTCGTGCTCATGGCTGACGACCTCACGAAGCTCCCGCAGGCGCTGGGGCTGAGCCGTCGATGCCGGCGGGTGATTCTGCAGAACCTCGCATTCGCGGGAGTCGTGATCCTCGGGCTCGTGGCCTCGACCCTGATCGGATGGATGACACTCCCCATCGGAGTCGTCGGGCACGAGGGAAGCACGCTGCTGGTCGTGGCGAACGGCCTTCGACTCTTGCGATGATCCGCGCCGTCGACACTCCGGGCCTCACGATTTCCCCAATCGCAGCCCTGCCCTTCCGGATCCGGCACCGTAGAATGCTCGGTGAGGCTGCCCTGCCGCAAGACGTTAAGCTCTCCCACGGCACGGACACGATGAGAAAGTTTGGATCCCTGTCCCGGCACTGTTCCGGCCAGCCTTCTGTCGCCGACAGCATCCGGGTCCGATTGTGAGGGCGTTCGTACAGGGGCTTCTCACGGGCCATGGCCCCCTGATTCCCCTCCTGGCCCTGGTGTCGGTGGGCGCCCTGGTCTTTCTGGTCGCCTCCCGGCTGTCCCACCACGCCGACACGATCGGAGACGAGACGGGGTTTGGCGGCCTCTGGATCGGAACGGTGTTGCTCGCTGCCGCCACCTCGCTTCCCGAAGTGCTCACCGATCTCAACGCCGCCCTGCTCGATACGCCGAATATCGGCGTGGGGGATCTGTTTGGCGCCAACCTGGCCAACATGATGATCCTGGCGGTCTTGGATCTCGTCTTTGCCCGGCGTCGGATCCTCGAGCATGTGGCCAGGGAGCACATCCGGTTCGGACTCCTTGGGATCGTGCTCATGGGGATGGCGGGGACGGGGATCCTCACCGGCGGGTGGGCCCGGATCGGCCACATCGGGCTCGACACGCTCATGATCGCCCTGGTCTACCTGGGAGGGATGCGGCTCCTGTACCGTTCCACGGCGTCCCTGCTGCGTCCCGTCGGGGTGGCGGACGCGCGGAGTCCCGAGCGGGCCCGCCTTCAGGGGGCAGCGGTCGGTTTCGCGCTCGGGACCATCGGCCTTTTGGTCCTAACGCCCCTGCTGGTCCTCTCGGCCGAGGCCGTCTCGTTGGAGACCGGGGTGAGCACCACATTCGTCGGCACCCTGTTGGTGGGTCTGACCACGACGTTGCCCGAACTGGGTACCACGTACGCGGCCATTCGCCTCGGGGCCTTCGATCTTGCGGTTGGAAACCTCTTTGGGAGCGTCATCTTTAACATGATCATCCTCCTGTTGATGGACGCCGCCTATCCGCGAGGGCCCCTGCTGGGTCTCGTCGCTCAGGATCATCTGTTGACGGTCGGCCTCGCGATCACCTGTCTCACGCTAGGCATCGTGGCCATCCTCTCCCGCAGCCGTCGGCACGCCGGTTCCCTGCGGCTGGAGAACATCCTGATCATCGCGACCTACATCGGGGGACTCTGGTTGCTCTACAGCCTGGGTGTGGCGTGAGCCAGGGGGATGTATTGTCTTTGGCAGCGGCCATGTCAGCATTCTGGAGATCGCCCGGGGGCACCTGGTAATCACCCTTCTTGGGACCGCGTGGATCGCATTGCGGACGTATCCGTTTGTCGTCCCTATGTTTGGATTGGCGGGACCTCTTCCGTCACGTTGCAGATAATCCTTGAATCGAAGGACGCCCCTTTCCCTTGACACCGTCTGTCGCATGTTTTTGACATTACGATTCCGCTCGACTATAGTCGGAAGCGTCATCGGCTTAACACAAGAGGAGGTACCCTGATGCGGCGATGGGTCATTGGGATGATATTTGTATTCTTGCTCTTTCTCCCCCAGTCCGGACGGGGACAGTCGAAGGGGGCGCGGGTCGGGGCGCGGGTCGTCGGAAACCTCGAGGTCACCCTCTACGTGTGGGGGCCCCAAGACGTGCTTCACCCCCGAGGAGAAGGCCACCATACGCCGCAGGAGAAAGCGACCCATCACCTGGACGTGCGGGTCTACGATCTGCGGCGGGCGATCTACATTCCGTACCTTACCGTCAAGGCGACGATTACCGACCGCACCAAGCAGCGGGAGTTTACTGTGGGGTTGAATCCCATGATCGGGGAATGGCTGCACTATGGGGCCAACATCACGCTTCCCCATCCCGGGACCTATTCGATTCTGGTGGATGTCCAGCCCCCGGATATCGCCCGGTATAAGTACCTGGCGGATGTGTGGAGTAGCCCGGCTGAGGGGCTGTTCACCTACGAATACCGGTAAGCAGTCGATCGCTGAACATGTCAAGCGCACGGTGGCGCGCCCAGTGCAATCCTTTCTGTTCCCGCCCGGCCACAGACACCAACGCTGTTTCCCGGCTGGATCTCGCTTGAGCCCGGTTGTTCGACTCCGGGTTTGTCTTTTGCCACCTCGTCGGACCGAACGGTACGGCCGGCAAGGTGGGTGATAAGCCTCTTCCCTGCGGCACCCCTGCCTCACTGAGGTAACCCCCCGTCTTTTGCGGCGTTCCCCTTTTGTTTCATTCCAGGACGGCCTGGCCTGGTGGGACATCCGTGCCTCAATCCGCATGTTCCTCCATTGCTTGGTGAGATGCGATCGTGCCGAGAAATCAAAGAGTTACGGCTGGAAGGGGATGGAAATGCTCGTGGCACCCTCTTTGCAAAATCTAAGGCGGACCCGGGCCCGCAATCTACGATCTCGGAAGGCTCGAGAGGGAGGAGGGGGATGGGTAAGCCTCGAAATCGGTCTGCGCGATCGAAACGAGGGGGGTCCCGGCACTGGTCGGTGGCTCTCGTGATCGTGACCGTGGGAGTTGCCGCCGTGGCCGCCTAGCGGGCGGAGGCTCCACGGCAGGTCGACCCTCGTGGTCCTTCCGTGGCGTCGGCGACGGTCCTCCCCGCGCTGGCGCGGCGGGAGAGCCGTCCGACTCTCGACCCAGCGCTCTTCGTCGGCAAGGCGGCGCTTGCCCACCAAGTGGCGCGGGAGATCCCCGGGGTGCTCGACCGGCTGTACTGTTACTGCTATTGCGACAAGCATCTCGGTCACAAAAGCCTCCTCTCCTGTTACACCGACGGCCACGCGGCAACCTGAGACATCTGCATGGATGAGGCGCTGGATGCGTCTCGCATGGCAAAGGCGGGATACCAAGTGGCTCAGATCCGCGCCCAGATCAACCGGAAGTACGCCCGCTGATCGCCCGAATTCTCGAGTTGCTGCTCACGGACCGTATGCTGCCAAAATGCCGGCATGATGTGGTCGTGATTGGAAGCAGTCGAGACCGTGCGTGAATACTGTGTAAAGGTCACACGGAAACTCAAGGGGATGTTCCACAAAATTCCTGAGCAAATAAGAAGACTGTCAATCGTCCTTGCCCTGATTATTGGGGGGGCGCTGGTCCTCAGGTATATTATTCTGCCTGCGTCCCTGTTCGGGACACAATTTCATCGCGCATCGACGATACGGAGGGAGGTTGCGAAACCTGTCAAGTTTGCAGGGACGACCGTGTGCGGTGAATGCCATGACGATAAACTGGCGATCAAGAGAAAGGGATTCCACAAAGACCTCGGGTGCGAAACGTGTCATGGGCCCGCAGCGCTGCATACGGAGGACCCGTTGACGGTAAAGCCCTTTGCGCCCCGGGAAAGAAAGTTCTGTCCCCTGTGCCATGCATACGATCCGTCGAGACCAACAGGTTTTCCGCAAATCAATGTGACGCTTCATAATCCCCTCAAGCCGTGCATCACCTGTCATAATCCACACGATCCAAAGCCCCCCACAGCTCCGAGTAAGTGTTCTGCCTGTCATGCAGAAATTGCCAGAACCAAGGCGGTTTCACACCATGCACTCATCAGTTGCACGACATGTCACAGGGCGCCGAGGCGACATCGACTGAGCCCGCGCCGTGTGAAACCAACCAAGCCGGCAACGCGGGAATTCTGCGGGAAGTGCCATCGGGAAGGATCCAAGAGAAAGGACGCGCCAAAGATCGACCTGGCTACGCACGAGCCGAGACATCTGTGTTGGGAGTGTCATTATCCGCATATGCCGGGGGGGGCGTGATGGGCCGAAGGCGTTTTCTCCAGGGCCTGGTGTGGTTTATTTCCGTCTGCCTGTTTTCCAGGAATCCTCTCAAGGAGGTCGTTGCCAGTACGAGTGCAGAGCCAGGCGCAGGTCTGAACGGAGATGCAAAATTCCCGGTCGAAGGGTACGATCCCGCGAAACACTATTATGCAATGGGGATCGATATCGATAAATGTATCGGCTGTAACAGGTGCGTTGAAGCCTGCACGATTGAAAACAACGTCCCCCCAGAGCCGTTCTTTACGCGCACGTGGGTCGAGCGATACGTGATAAAGAATGACAAGACCGTCGCGGTACAGAACATCTCTGAGGGGAGAGATAGAGCCGAGGGACCCATAGAGGAGCGTGATATCCTGAGGAGCTTCTTTGTTCCCAAACTGTGCAATCAATGTGACAATCCTCCATGTGTGCAGGTCTGTCCTGTGGGAGCTACCTGGTCAACACAGGACGGAGTTATTGTTGTCGACAGTGAGCGCTGTATTGGATGCAGATACTGCATCCAGGCGTGCCCGTACGGCGCGCGATACCTTCATCCGAAAACCAAAACGGCCGATAAATGCACGTTTTGTTATCATCGAATCGTCAAGGGGATGCTCCCGGCCTGCGTGGAGGTCTGTCCGACCGAAGCAAGAATTTTTGGAGACTTGAAGAGCAAAGCAAGCCGCCTGGTCCGATTCGAACGGATGAACAAGATCCACGTGCTCAAACCGCATCTCAACACCGAGCCGAAAGTCTATTACTCCGGTCTTGATGGAGAAGTGCGATGAATCCTGCATCCTACACCGGCTTATACGATCTGCTCCAGCGGGTCACCGGCTTCATTTATCCCAATGAGCTGGAGATCCACTGGTCAATCCTCATTGTCGTGTATCCGTACATTACCGGACTGGTCGCGGGGGCGTTTATCCTTGCATCGTTAGTCAAGGTCTTCAACGTCAAGGAAGTGCAGCCGACGTATCGGCTTTCCCTCTTGACGGCTCTGGCATTCCTCCTCGTTGCGCCGTTGCCGCTGCAATTACACCTTGGCCACCCCGAACGGGCTTTTGAGATTTTCCTGACGCCAAACCTGAGTTCGGCGATGGCCATGTTCGGGTTCGTGTATGCCTGGTATTTGATGGGTGTGCTTCTGCTCGAAATATGGTTTGAATACAGACGGGATCTTGTCGTGTGGTCCAATCAAGAAACGTTCCCAATGAAATGGATCCACAAGATTCTTTCCCTGTTTTCGACAGATATCAGCCAAAGGGCAATTGAATTTGACCGAAAGGCCGTGAAGACAATCACGATTATCGGCATCCCGTCCGCCTTTCTCCTCCACGGCTATGTCGGATTTATCTTCGGATCGGTAAAGGCGAATCCGTGGTGGAGTAGTGTGCTGATGCCGATCGTGTTCCTCATGTCTGCGATTGTCTCGGGCATTGCCCTCGTCATCGTATTATACATGTTTCTCGTCTCGCTGAAGGGTGAAGGAATAAATATGAAGTGTCTTGACACCCTTGCTTCCTATCTCTTTTATGCGGTGATTGTTGATTTCTCTCTTGAGGCCTTGGATTTTGTCCATCGCCTGTACGAAAGTGAGGAGTCGATCCAGATACTGGCAACATTGATCGCGGATAAGTTATTGATAAGCCTGGTCGTCATTCAAGTTCTCCTCGGGATGCTCATCCCGGTGGGAATTCTGGTTGTGGTCAAATTGCTAAAGTTTGACGAGGAGCTGAGAAAGCTCCTCTATTTCACCTCGGCGATCTTAATTCAACTCGGGATCTTCAGCACGAGATGGAACGTGGTCATTGGAGGCCAGTTGTTTTCAAAAAGTTTCCGGGGGCTGACGACCTACAAGATGGAGGTGATGGGAGTTGAAGGCTTGCTTGTCGCGATTGGCCTCCTGATTCTCCCATTCATTGTTCTGGCTATTCTCATGAGAATTCTCCCTCCGTGGAAAGCGGTTGGGGCGGGAGAGGTGCAGCACTCATGAAGGGGGCGAGATCTGGACAGGGATAATCATGGGCCTGGGCCCGCTCTTGCCGTCCAATGTGTCAGCGGACCGGGGGCGGCGTGGCAGAGGGAGGGTGCCGGTGGACTCTGGCCCGAGCCTGGATTCAATGGAGAGGCGCAAGGTGATTCCTCATATGCTTGCGGTCGCGATGACGCTGTTGGTCCCTGTCGTGGCGGCGGCCTGGTCGCTCGTGGCTGGGCACCGGCTCTCGCTCCGAGCGTATCCTGACCCTCGGACGGCGAGCCGGGCGCTGATGCCGATGGCGGCTCTGGCATTTGTCTTGACCGTGGCGGGCATCATGTTATTGAATCAGCCGATGGCGATGCGTCACGGAATGTAAGTTCTTCAGGGGTGGCTCTGGAGCGTGGCGATAACTCTTGAATGGTCTCATGTCCACCGATCTGGAAGAGATGAGAGGGGCAGGTTGATGAATCCGTTTTCGGGAAGCGTACGGAGAAGTCGGGCCGCTGGGTGGGTCACCGCCCTCGTCGTGCTTCTCCTGTGGCCCGTGGCGTTCCCGGCGGCGCAAGAGCTCTTCACCCCTACCCAGAACCCGGTTGTCGGCTCACGGGTCTTCAGGGTCAAGGGATGCAGCCGGTGTCATGCGGTGAATGGCGTCGGGGGCCAGGTCGGACCTGACCTCGCCCGGATCCCGCGCCCCCGCTCGTTCTACGACCTTGCTGCGGCCATGTGGAATCACTTTCCCCGCATGGCGGCGCGGATGCGCGAGCTCAAGATTTCCCGGCCGCACCTCTATCCGCGGGAGACCGGCGACCTGATCGCGTTTCTGTACACCGTGGACTATTTCGATCCTCCGGGCAACCTCGAGGCGGGACAGCGGCTTTTTACGCAGAAAAAGTGTGTCATCTGTCACCAGGTGGGCGGTAGGGGAGGAGTCGTGGGGCCCAACCTGGACTTCCTGAAGCAGTACGGTTCGCCGATCTTTATCGCGACGGCGATGTGGAACCACGGCCCCGCCATGGCCGAGGCCATGCGGGCCCGGGGGATCACGCGCCCCTCCTTCAAGGGCACGGAGCTCATCGACCTGATCGCCTACCTCAAGTCCGCCTCGCCGGAACCGGTGGGGGAACCGCTGGTCGTCCTACCCGGTCGTGCCGAGGTAGGGCGCAAGCTCTTCGCCGAGAAGCGCTGCGTCACCTGCCACAGTGCCGGGGGGAAGGGGGGTCGGGTGGGGCCGGATCTCGCCGAGCGAGGGCTACATCGGAGCCTGACCCAGTTTGCGGCGGCGATGTGGAACAAGTCCCCAGCGATGGTCAAGGCCATGCGCGCCCGGAAGATCTTGCTTCCAGAGCTCAAGCCTCAAGAGATGGCGGACATTGTGGCCTACCTCTACTCGGTGCGATACTTCGCCGAGGGGGGAAATCCCCGCAACGGGCAAGCCTTGGTGGCCGGGAAAGGGTGTCTCCGGTGCCACTCCGTCCGTGGCGAGGGTGGAAAGTCCGCAGGGGATCTCGCCCAGGCCAGGCGCCTTCCCTCGCCTGCCGCGGTCGTCTCCATGCTGTGGAACCACGCCCTGGTCATGGAGGAGCAGGCCGAAATCCGGAAGCATACCTGGCCCGAGTTCCGCGCCCAAGAGATGGCCGACCTCGTCGCGTATCTCCAGGTGCTCAGGCGCAGCCGATGATGAGGCGGATCGGACTACTTGGCTCGTTCGCACTGTTGGCATCCCTTGCGTGGCCGTGGCCTGTCGCCGCCAAGCCGCCGGCGGAGAGCTGCGTCGCCTGTCACCTCGAGATCGGCGACGATCGCCTCGCCGCGCCCGCGCGGGAGTTCGGCACCAGCGTCCACGCAGCCAAGGGCTTCGGGTGCGTGTCATGCCACGGGGGCGACCCGAAGGAGGCGGGGATGGAGGCGATGGATCCGGCCAAGGGATACATCGGCAAGCCCAAGCACCGGCAGATTCCGCAGGTCTGCGGCCGGTGCCATTCCGATGCCCGATTCATGAAACGATACAACCCGGCGCTGCGCGTGGATCAGGTCGCCGAGTACAGGACGTCAGTGCACGGCCAGCGTCTCAGCCAGCTTGCGGATCCCAAGGTGGCGACCTGCGTGAGCTGCCATACGGCCCATTCAATCAGGCCGCCTTCGGATCCTCGATCAACCGTCCACCCGCTCAAGGTGGCGGACACCTGCGGGGCGTGTCACGGCGACGCGGAGTACATGAGGGCTTACGGTATTCCGACCGATCAGCTCACCAAGTACAAGGCGAGCATCCATTGGAAGACAATGTTGCTCAAGGGCGACCTCTCCGCCCCCACGTGTAACGATTGCCACGGGAACCACGGCGCGACGCCTCCGGGAATTTCATGGGTCGGGAATGTCTGCGGGCAGTGCCACGTCGTACAGGCGGAGCTATTTGCCAAGAGCGTCCACGCCGGGGTCTTCGCCCAGATGGGGACACCTGGCTGCGCGACGTGTCACGAAAACCACGAAATCAGGCCGGCGAGGGACGAAATGCTGGGGCTCGGGGACCAGGCCGTATGCGCAGCCTGCCACGCCCAGGACGATACGGGCGGGAAGACCGCCGTGGCGCTGCGGGAGAACATTGATTCCCTCCGCGGTACGTATGAAAAGGCGCACGCGATCCTGCTCCAGGCCGAGCACGCCGGGATGGAAGTCAGCCGCGCCCAGTTCGAGTTGAAGGATGCCAAGGACGCTTTGGTAAAGGCCCGTGCGGCCATCCATGCCTTCGCCGTCGAGCCGGTGGAGAAGGAGGTCAAGACGGGCCTCGGCATCAGTCAGAAGGCGTACGCCCGCGGGGTGCAGGCACTTGAGGACTTGCAGTTTCGCCGCAAGGGACTGGTGGTGTCGGTCGTGATCATTCTGGCCCTCATCGCGGGACTCGTGATCAAGATCCGTCAGGTCGAAAGACGATAACCGATCACCGTAAACCGATGACCGTTCTACGTTGATTGGTTATCTTTTGCCGATCGTCGGGTCATCGGTCATCGAATCGTGAACCATGAACTCTGAACCCTGATGTGGGGCATTGGGGGTTGGGTGCTGGGGAAGGGTTTAAAAGCATCCTAGCATCCCAGCATTCTAGCCACCGAGCACCAATCACCAACCACCGGGGGCAAGCAATGGCTGAAGAGACACTGGGTCGAGACCGGACGCGCAGGAGCTTCATCAACTGGTTCCTTGCCACGAGTACGGGGGCCTTCCTGCTCGCAGTGCTCTACCCGGTGACCCGGTACCTGATTCCCCCGCCGATCGGGGAGTCCACGGCCGCAACCGTGACGCTCCCGATCAAACCGGCGGATGTGAAGCCGAATTCGGGGCAGATCTTCAAGTTTGGCAGCCGCCCGGGGATTCTGATCCGGACGCCGGCCGGCGAACTCCGGGCTTTCTCTGCTGTCTGCACCCACCTGCACTGCACGGTGCAGTACCGATCCGACCTCAGTCAGATCTGGTGCGCCTGCCACAACGGGCACTTCGACCTCAACGGAAACAACGTCGCCGGTCCGCCCCCCCGGCCGCTGGATAAGTACGTAGTCAAGGTCCGGGGAGACCAGATCGTGGTGAGCAAGAGCGCATGAACACGGGAGCGCGCGACAAGCAGCACGGCAGGCTCTGGGAGTGGTTCGACGAGCGCATCGGCCTCGCCGAGCTGCAGAAGCTCGCCAAGAAGAAGGAGGTTCCGGTTCACCGGCATACGATCTGGTACTACCTGGGCGGGATGACCCTCTTTCTCTTTCTGATCCAGGTGAGCACCGGCATTCTCCTCCTCCTCTACTACCGGCCCAGTGCCGAGGAGGCGTATGAGTCTATCCAATTCCTGATGGCCGAGGTACAGTTCGGCTGGCTGATCCGCTCGATTCACGCCTGGGCGGCGAACCTGATGATTTTTACCCTGTTCGTTCACCTCTTCAGCGTGTGGCTCCTCAAGGCGTACCGCCCACCCCGGGAGGTCACCTGGCTCTCGGGGATGGGCCTCCTGGGCCTCGCGCTGGGCTTCGGGTTTACCGGCTATTTGCTGCCGTGGAACGAGCTGGCCTACTTTGCCACCAAGGTGGGGACCGAGATCACGGGGGCTGTTCCCGTGATCGGCTCGTTTCTCGGCCGGCTGCTTCGCGGTGGCGAGCAGGTCACCGGGGCGACGCTCACACGCTTTTACGGAATCCACGTCGCAATCCTTCCGCTCCTCGCCACGCTCCTGCTGGGCCTGCACCTCTTTCTGGTCCAGAAGCATGGCATGAGCGTCCCCCCTGGCGTCGAGCGACAAGGGAGCGCAAAGCGCGTCATGCCCTTCGTGCCGAATTTCCTCCTGCGCGACGTGGTAGGGTGGCTCTCGGCGCTGGCGATCCTGGCTGCGCTGGCGGCCTACTTCCCGGCGGAGCTTGGGGTAAAGGCGGACCCGTTCGCGCCCGCACCGATCGGCATCAAGCCCGAGTGGTACTTCATGTTCATGTTCAAGACGCTCAAGTACCTGCCGGCTCACATTCTTGGCGTCGAGGGGGAAGTCGTCGGCATCGTTGGCTTCGGCGTGGGCGGCCTGTTCCTGGTGCTCGTGCCCTTCCTGGATCGGTGGACGGCCCGGGGAGAGCGGAGCCGCCTGTTTACCTGGATCGGGGTTGTGATCATCGTGTATATGATCGTGTTGACATACCTTGGTTACACGGAGGTCGCAACGCAATGAAACCGATTCGCCTGCTTACGGCAGTCCTACTCGGCGGGAGCCTGTTGGCCGCGCCTATGCGGGCCGCTGCCGAAACACCGGGAGATGCTGTGCGCGGTCGCACGGTGTTTACGAGCAAGCAGTGCGCGCGGTGCCATAAGCCTCGCGGCCAGCAGGCGCTCGGTCCACCACTGGAGGAACTCCGAAAGCGTCAGGGGGTGCTCGAGCTGGCAGGGCGGCTCTGGAATCACGCCCCGGCGATGTTCGAAGTCCTTGAATGGGAGGGCCTCGAATGGCCCCGAATTAGTGCAACGGAGATGCGCGATCTCTTGGCATACCTTCGCGCGAAAACTCTCTGGGACCCTATCCCCAATACCTCTGCGGGGTACGTTACTTTGGTCCGGAAGGGGTGTCTCAAGTGCCACCGGTTGCGGGGTGAGGGGGGCTCGGCAGGGATCGAGCTGATGAAGTATCATGGAGGTTACGTATCTCCCCTTGTGTGGGCAACGACGATATGGAATCATTCCCCCCAGATGGCTGAACATGCCAGGCGAATGAGCCTGCTGTACCCGCGCTTCACCGGGGAGGAGATGGTCAACCTGTTTGGGTTCTTGAAGCACGCCGCCGCGTCATCCCAGTGATCGAAAGGAGGAGAGTATGCGACTCGGACGATTGATGATTGGCTTCGCACTTGTGCTCGGGTTCACGATCGTGATGGCGGCCTTCGTCCCGGAGGCTGCCGCCCTCAAGGTCCCGCCGGACTTCAGCTTTGCGCAGGGCAAGGGGAGTCCCGGGCCGGTGACCTTCAGCCATGCCTTTCACAAGGAAAAGCTTGGCAAGTGCTCGGCGTGTCACACCAAGGTGTTCAAGATGAAGCGGGGAAAGTCCGGGACGCCGACGATGGCTGCGATGAAGGAGGGGAAGTTCTGTGGAGCCTGTCACAACGGGAAGGTGGCTTTCAGCGTGAAAGAGTTTAAAAATTGCAAGAGGTGCCATAAGAAGAAATGAGGCCTGACCCTTCGGCGCAAGGATGCTTATGACCTGTGAGGCCTGCCTGGCTTGCCATGCCGGGACAGGGTCTGCGGGAGCCTCATCTCCTTCTGCGGGAGTCTGCTCTCGCTTCAGGCGTGCGTGCGTCAGTTCGTGGGGTGCGTAAAGGGTTAATCTCGGTGCGATGACAACCCTCCGGGCACCTTCAAAGGCAGGTGCACCCTCCCTCGGGTAGTTGGGTCCAGCTCGCTGAAAATCGGGAGTTCCTCGAGCGGACTCAAGGTCGCGACCGTCTTGAGGCGAAGGGAAAGAGCCACATGGACGAGCAGCCTACTGCCCGGCGCGGGCGCTGGCGGATTCTCCTGATCGGTCTGGCCACCTCCCTGGTCGTTGGCTTTGCATTGTTGGCCGGGCTCTGGGAAGTCAGCTCGAGCCCGTCATTCTGCAACTCCTGCCATATCATGGAACCCTACTACGAGGCCTGGAAGAAGTCCCCGCACAACACCGTGGCCTGCGTCAAGTGTCACTATCCTCCGGGCTTCCGCGACACGCTCTGGGTCAAGTATCAAGCGATCAGTCAGGTTGCTAAGTGGGCGACGGGGACATATAGCTCAAAACCTTTCGCCGAGGTTGAGGACGCGAGCTGCCTTCGGTCGGGTTGCCACTCTCGACGTCTGCTCGAAGGCAAGGTCGTCTTCAGACGGGACATTCTCTTTGACCATCGCCCGCACCTCGCCGAGGTCCATGGAGGCCCACGGCTCCGTTGCACGAGCTGCCACTCGCAGATCGTTGTGGGGACCCACATCCAGGTCATCGAGACCACCTGCTTTCTCTGCCACTTCAAAGGGAAGAAAGTGGGGCGAGAGCTTGCCCCCATTGCTGGCTGCACCGGCTGCCACCAACCGCCGAAGGGTGATATTCTAGTGGGCTCGATCCGGTTCAACCACCAGGAGGTGGTGCGCCGCGGTGTCGCCTGCCAAAAATGCCACCTGAATGTTATCGAAGGTGATGGCGAGGCTCCACGCACGCGCTGTGTCACCTGCCACAACGAGCCGGAAAAACTCGAGGGCTACGCGGACACCATGATGATCCACAACGTCCATGTCTCTGGGCACAACATCGAATGCGCGCGCTGCCATAACGAGATCAAGCACAAGTTGCCACCTCCCATCGGAATGCCGGCCGCACAACCCCAGGCAGGCTCCCCCCCACGAATCGTGCGTGCCGCGGAGGGCATTCGATGACCCTGTGGAGCCGCATTGCCGCTTTGGGCCTGGTGTTGGGCGTTGCTGTTCCAGCCGTCTCCGCCCAGGAGCCGGGCCCCGACTCGACAGTGACTGCTGTATCCCTCAGCGTTCGCATTTCACGGTTCACCGCAGGGAAAAATTCGAAATCCGAAATTGGAAATTCGAAATTGATCTTCGTCGGTCGTCGGACTTCGGCGAGGAGTTCGGCTGAGGCTCACTCGAAGCCCTCAGTCGAGCCGTCAGCGGTCGTCGACCGTCAACCCGTGACGGTCGCGAGCCAGCATCCTGGTTCACCGCCCCTCGCACCGGCGGACCACGAAGAGGGCAAACCGCCGGCGAAGGCGCACCGCACTGGCGAGCTCGAATGCCAGAACTGTCACCTCGGCAAACACCAGGGGATACTGCGGATGTATCTCGGTATGGGCGGGCGCGGGACGCCAATGATTCCGAGTCATATGTTTCAGGTCCGCGTGCAGTGCGTGGCCTGCCACATCGTGCCCAAGGAAAAAAAGCGGGTCGCCGGCATTGTGGGGCAGACGTTCAGGCCGAGCGAGCAGGCATGCTTGGGTTGCCACGGCGAGAAGTACCGTGGGATGTTGAAGCGGTGGTCGGACACGCTCCGGAAGATGCAGGAGGCCGTGGCCCCGAAGCTCGCGGCTATGGACAAAGCGCTGGCCAGCGCCAACCCCAAAAATCCCAAGCATGCGAAGGCGAGGAAACTGGTGGACGACGCCGCATTCAATACTCACTTCGTTGCGCTCGCCAAAGGCGTCCACAACGTCTTTTACGCGGCCGACCTGCTCAAGCTCGCGAACGGCTGGCTCGACGAAGCGTTTACACTCCTTGGGCAGGCACCGGTCGAAACCGATGACGTCCTCGTCCGCGGTAGATACTGCCGCGAGCTGTGTCACCAGCAGGCAGGGGTTCCCCTGCCCGTGACGGTCACATTCAAGGGGCAGGAGGTGCCGCACGGCCGGCACATTACCGAGTTCGGCGCCGTGTGTACGGACTGTCACTCGGCCGAGGTGCACAAGGCGGTCACTGCGACCCCTGCGACGTGCGTATCGTGTCATCATAGCCCGGAGAACGAACGGTGCACGTCGTGTCACCGCACGCAGGCTGCCTTCTACCGCGGGGAGATAAAGACGGACCTGGCCAAGATCGAGCCGAACGTCATGGCCGCCGCGGTGGATTGCACCGGGTGCCACGATTGGAACAAGAAGCACTCGCGCAAGGCGGTCGGCCAGCAGTGTCTCGCATGCCACGACGAGGCGTACGTCGCGTTCCTGGATGAGTGGACGACCGGGCTCGACGAGCAAATGGCGAAAGCGACCAAAGACCTCAAGCGTGCGGAGGTCGCACTCAAGAAGGCGCGCCGCGCCAAGCGTAAGATCAGCGCGGCGGAGAGCTTGGTGGAGGACGCGCACAGAGCACTGGCCGTGGTCAAAGGGGGGCGGGGCGTTCACAATCCCGCTGCCGCGGATGCACTCCTGGAAGTTGTCCGTCAAAAGGCAAAACAGGCGCTTGCCCAAATCGGGCGGCGGTGATAAAGGATTAAAGCATGGGACGATCCTCTCGACAGAAGCTGCCCGAGACCCCGCGCCGCAACTGGCCGGTGGCCGGACTCGCGGCCGCAGGTCTTATCGTGGCGGGCTACCTCGCATTGACCAAACTCGGGGGTGAGAGTCCCCTGTTCTGCACCGCGGGTAGCGGCTGCGATATCGTCCAGGCAAGCCGGTATGCGGTCTTTTTCGGCCTGCCCACGGCGCTGTGGGGGACTGGCCTCTACGCGGCCATCGGCGCTCTTGCACTCATGGGGCTGGACGCGCGGCGATGGCTCGCCGCCTTCTTGCTGGCCGTTGTCGGCGTGTCCTTTTTTGCGTATCTCACCTATCTCGAGTTGTTTGAGATCGGCGCGGTCTGTTCATACTGTGTCCTCTCGTCGCTGATCATGGTGGCCCTCTTCGGCCTTTTACTCGCTGGCCGGTCGTCGGTCGTCGGTCGTCGGTCCGCGGTGCGCCCGGGCCGGATCGCCACCCTCGGCACCATCACGGCTGTGGTTACCATCCTCGTCGGCGCCGGTTACTTCGCGGGGGATTCCTCGCACGCCGCTGGCTATCAGGAAGCACTTGCCCGTCACCTGAGCGACAGCGGCGCCATCATGTACGGCGCCTACTGGTGACCCGCCTGCGGCGAGCAAAAGGCCCGGTTCGGGCCTGCGGCGAAACTGCTCCCGTACGTCGAGTGCGATCCGAAGATGCCGGGGTCGGATCCGGCGCTCTGCCGCCGCCTCGCGATCCGGGTCTATCCCACCTGGTTCATCAGGGGCGTGCGTCACGAGGGGGTCCTCACGCTTGACCGGCTGGCCACACTCTCGGACTTCCGGCAGTAGTCCCCCTGGTGTGTCACCTGCCTTGGCGGGGAGGCCCACGAGATCATACCGACGTTCACCGGGATTTCTCCATCTGCGCATGATCCAGTGTGGATTTTTTTCTGACCTCTATCATTGATCGGCGACCGTCAGGGCAAGGGCTGAGAGAAAAGAGGTGGTTCGTCCTGCCGTTGCAAGCCGGATCTGAGGAGTGTGGTCCCCGCTTTTCACTCATCTGGGTCAGGTCTTCCCCATCCAGTAACTTCCGCTCTCCAAAAGCATTGCAGGTCTCCTATGTCCTGGCGATGCCCCTTCTCTGGGACATACCTGCCTCGGTTTTGCCTGGTACCCTCGTGTTGGTTGGCAATGGCGATTAGTTGTTCTGGCTTAAAAATAAATAAGTTAGTTGAAGGTGAGTGAATTACCACACCCGTGGCACCCTGCTTGCTCTGCAACCGCGGGGATCCCGTGTGACGCGTCCATTAGCCCCCCTTACCTTGGTTGAAGACGAGTAGATATCGAGGGGATCGTGGGGTTGTTCACGAGCCTGAAGGCAAAGTTCATCACCGCGACGATTCTAATCCTCGTTGCCGCGATCGGGGTCTCGTCGTGGCGGACCCTGAAGATGCAGCGGGACCAGCTCATTGCGGCCACCGAGGAGAAGGTGACTATGCTCACGGACACGATCGAAAGGAGCATAGCGACCGCCATGGTGGAGGGGCGCAGCGAGGATGTGCAGGCCATCGTCCAGAAGCTGGGGGATCATGGAGATATACAGCGGATACGAATCTTCGACGACGAGGGGACGATACGGATATCCTCTGACCTGAAAGAACGAGGAAGGAAAGTATCCCGCCCCGGCCCTCCGCAATACAAAGGCCATATCGAGACAAACGTCCCCTTTATCTTCAAAGAGCACGCAAGCGGACACGCAATCCATTCCCTCGTCAAGCCGATCCTGAATCGTCCGGAGTGTTACCGGTGTCACGATCCCCGTCACCGGGTAAACGGCATCCTCCAGATCGACTTTTCGCTGGCCAAGGCCAGGGCCCAGATTGCGTCCATCCACTCCTTCGTCCTTTTTTCTGCGATTGCGACCATCGCGTCCCTGTCCCTTGCCCTTTGGATCCTCCTCTCCCGGTTGGTGAGCCGCCCGGTCTCTGCCCTTATCCGTACGATGGGCGAGGCGGAGGGGGGGGATTTGGACGCTCGGGCACGTGTCGGGTCCAAGGATGAGCTGGGGC
>JBHIAH010000025.1:0-28790 GCA_046758505.1 Methylomirabilales bacterium (SeqCode)
CAGGGGGAGACGGTCAAGGGGGCGCTGGAGACGCTCGGGTTTGCCGGTGTGCGGGATGTCCGCATTGGCAAGTTTCTGGTGATCACCCTCAACGATGTGGGTCGTGAAGAGGCGAGGAGGCGCGTGGAGGCGATGTGCCAAAAGCTCCTGGCCAATCCGGTGATCGAGGACTACCGTTTCGAGCTGGAGGACGCCTAGGTGCGATTCGGGATCATCGTCTTTCCCGGGTCCAACTGCGAGCTGGATTGTCAGTGGGTGCTCCGGAGCGTCCTGGGACAGGAGGCGGAGCTCATCTGGCATACAAGGCAGACGCTGGACGATTTCGATTGCCTGGTCCTGCCGGGGGGCTTTGCCCACGGCGATTATCTCCGGACGGGCGCCATTGCGCGCTTTTCGCCGATCATGGCGGCGGTCGAGGATCACGCGCGACGGGGCGGCTTGGTCCTGGGGATCTGTAACGGATTTCAGATTCTCTGCGAGGCCGGGCTGTTACCGGGCGTTCTTCTCAGGAACACCACGCTCCACTTTATCTGTCGTCAGGTGCACATGCGGGTGGAAACGATCGAAACGCCCTTTACGTCGGTGTGCACCGCGGGGCAGGTGCTCCGAATCCCCATCAACCACAATGAGGGGCGCTACTATTGTGACCCCGAGACCTTGGCGCGTCTCCGAGACAACGACCAGGTGGTCTTCCGGTATGTGACTCCGGGAGGGGAGGCCACCGATGAGGCGAACCCCAATGGGTCGCTGGACAGTATCGCTGGCGTCTGTAACGAACGGAAAAACGTCCTCGGCCTGATGCCGCATCCCGAGCGCGCGGCAGAGGCGCCGCTCGGGTCCACGAGCGGCCTCGTCCTGTTCCGGTCGATGCTGAGTTCTGGGCGCGCGGTCTCCTCCACCCATCGGTAATCCCATGCCAGAGCCCGTCATTACCGCAGAGATGATTGCGGCACACCAGTTGACAGGGGAGGAGTACCAGCAGGTTTTGGCGATCCTGGGGCGGGAGCCCACGCTGACAGAGCTGGGGATCTTTGCGGTGATGTGGTCGGAGCACTGTAGCTACAAGAGCTCGAAGGTCCACCTCCAGACGTTCCCCGCGTCCGGGCCCAGGGTCCTGCAGGGACCGGGGGAAAACGCGGGGGCGGTCGACCTGGGCGACGGCCTGGCCGCGGTCTTCAAGGTGGAGAGCCATAATCATCCCTCCTATATCGAGCCCTACCAGGGGGCCGCCACCGGGGTGGGGGGGATTATCCGAGATATCTTCACCATGGGGGCCCGCCCAGTCGCCCTGCTGGATTCCCTCCGTTTCGGTCCCCTGACCGAGGCCCGGAACCGGTATCTGATGGGTGGAGTGGTGGCGGGGATCTCGGGGTACGGCAATGCCGTGGGAGTTCCGACCGTCGGGGGCGAAGTCGGCTTTGCCGAATGCTACAGCCATAACCCGCTCGTCAACGTCCTCTGTCTGGGGATCGCCCCCATCGAGAGGCTCTTTTTCGGCCGGGCGGGAGGGATCGGCAACCCCGTGATCTATGTGGGGGCCAAGACGGGTCGCGACGGAATCCACGGGGCGACGATGGCCTCGGAGGCCTTTGACGAGAAGAGCGAGGAGCGCCGGCCCACGGTGCAGGTGGGGGATCCCTTTCGGGAGAAGCTGTTGATCGAGGCCTGCCTGGACCTGATGCGGACCGATGCGCTGGTCGGTATTCAGGACATGGGGGCTGCCGGCCTTACCTGTTCGAGCTGCGAGATGGCCAGCCGGGCAGGGACGGGGGTAGAGATCGACATCGGGCTCGTCCCGCGCCGGGAAGCGGGGATGACCCCGTACGAGGTGATGTTGTCTGAATCCCAGGAGCGGATGCTGCTGGTCGCACGACAGGGGGCCGAGGCGACTGTTCGGAAAATCTTTGCCGGGTACGACCTGGACGCCGTGGTTGTGGGGCGGGTGACCGGGGATGGGATGATGCGGGTGCGGGACGGGGAGCGCGTCGTGGCAGAGATTCCGGTCAAGGCGCTCGTGGCGGATGCCCCCGTCTATCGCCGACCCGTGAGCCGGCCCGCCTGGCAGGACGAGGTGCAGCACCTCGCCGTGGACGCGGTTCCCCTTCCGCACGACTATGGGGACATCCTCCTCCGGCTGCTGGCGTCCCCCGTCATCGCCTGCAAGGCGATGATCTGGGAACGGTACGACCACATGCTCTTCTTGAACACGGTGGTGGGGCCGGGGGCCGATGCCGTGGTGCTCCGCCTCAAGGGGACCGAAAAGGGTATCGCCCTTGCCACGGACGGGAACGGGCGGTATAGCTTTCTGGACCCGTTTACCGGGGGGATGGTTGCTGTCGCCGAGGCGGCCCGGAACGTGGTGGCGTGCGGTGCGGAGCCGGTCGCGATCACCAACTGCCTCAACTTTGGTGATCCGACGCGTCCCGAGATCATGTGGCAGTTTGCCGAGGCGGTCCGTGGGATGGCGGCCGCCTGCCACGCCTTGCAGACGCCGGTGACGGGCGGCAACGTGAGCTTCTATAACGAGACCATGGGAAACGCCATCTTCCCGACGCCGATCGTGGGGATGCTGGGGGTCTTGGATCACATTTCCCATGCCATGACCCAGGGCTGGAAGGAGGCGGGGGACATGGTGGTCCTGGTGGGGGAGACGCGGGAAGAGTTGGGAGGGAGCGAGTACCTGAAGGTCTGTCACGGCGTGGTCCAGGGTCGGCCCCCGGCAATGGACCTGGATCTGGAGCGACGCGTCCAGCGATGCTGTCTGGAGGCGATTCGGGCCGGGGTGGTTCGATCCGCGCACGACTGTGCCGAGGGGGGGATGGCGGTGGCCCTCGCCGAATGCTGCATCAGTGGTCCTGACCGGTCGATCGGCGTCGACGTGAACCTTTCGGAAACCGTGCGTCCCGATGCCCTCCTCTTCGGCGAGAGCCAGTCCCGAATGATCCTCTCCCTCCGGGAAGCCGATCTGGGCAGGCTGCACGGGATCGCCGGCCGGCACGGCCTCGTGGTGACACCCTTAGGACGAACGGGCGGTTCCCGACTGATCTGCAGGGGCCGAACGTTTCACATCGATCTCCCGCTGACCGCCGTGGATCGGGCCTGGCGGGATTCCCTTCCCGCTGTGTTGGGCCAGGGATGAGCGAGGGAGCATGAACACGATCAACGTTGGCCTGGTGGGCTTTGGGACGGTCGGAACGGGCGTTGTCAAGCTCCTGACCGAGGAGGCGCCCCTCTTGGAGCGTCGCGTGGCGGCACGGGTCCGGCTCACGCGGATTGCCGACATCGATCTTACGAGGGCGCGGGAGGTGCAGGTTGACCCCACAATCCTCACCACGGATGCGCGAGCGGTCACCGAGGATGCGGCCATCGATATCGTCATCGAGCTGATCGGCGGCACGACGGTGGCCCGAGAGGTCAGCCTGGCCGCGTTGCGGAATGGCAAACACCTGGTCACCGCCAACAAAGCCCTGCTGGCGACCCACGGCCCCGAGTTGTTCAGGGCGGCAGCAGAGCGGCGCGTCGATCTGGGGTTTGAGGCCAGTGTCTGCGGAGGGATCCCGATCATCCGGGCCGTCCGCGAGGGTCTGGTGGCCAACCGGATCCAATCCATTCACGGGATTGTGAACGGGACGTGCAACTACATCCTCACGAAGATGACAGAACTGGGGATCCCGTTTGCAGAGGTCCTGAAAGAGGCGCAGGCCAAAGGCTACGCCGAGGCCGATCCGTCCCTGGATATCGACGGTGTCGATGCCGCCCACAAACTCCAGATCCTCGCTTCCATCGCCTACGGAGGCTCGGTCGACTTCAACACCATCCACATCGAAGGGATCCGGGGCATTGATCCCGCCGATATTCAGTATGCGAGGGAGCTGGGGTACGGGGTCAAGCTGTTGGCCATTGCCAAGGAGGCCGACGGGAAGATTGAAGCGCGGGTCCATCCCACCTTGATTCTTGAGGACCACCTCCTCGCCTCGGTCGGTGGGGTCTATAACGCCGTCTATATCGTGGGGAACGCCACCGGGTCGCTGATGTTTTACGGCAAGGGGGCGGGACAGATGCCGACGGCCAGCGCCGTGGTGAGCGACATCGTCGAGACCGCGCAGCACATCCTCCATCGGCGTCCGTCGAGGCCGTGGCCGATCCCGACAATGGCGGACATGGGGCTCCGGACCAAGGCGATGGATGACGTGCGGACCCGCTACTACCTGCGGGTGATGGCCGTGGACAAGCCCGGGGTCCTCTCCAAGATCTCGGGGATCCTCGGGGCGCACGAGATTTCTATCGCCTCGGTGATCCAGAAGGGTCGGCATGCCCGGGCGAGTGTCCCCATCGTGATGATGACCCATGAGGCGCTCGAGGGGGCGATGCGGAAGGCGCTCGCCGAGATTGATGCCATCGACGTGGTGGGGGAGAAGACCACTTGCCTCCGGGTCGAAGAATCCTAGATAGTTCATGGTTCATAGTTCAGAGTTCATGGAAAGGACAAAAGATTCCCATCTCGATCTCTCAACCATGAACCGTGAACCCTGGACCGTTCTGTGAACCATGAACCCTGAACGGGTTTGTTTATCATGTGGCGCGGTGTGATACACGAGTATCGAGACTTCCTGCCGGTGACGGAAAAGACGCCCGTGATCACCCTGCACGAGGGGAACACCCCTTTGATCCGGGCGGATCGGCTCCGGGAGACCCTCGATGCGCCGGTTGAGCTTTTTGTGAAGTACGAGGGGGCCAACCCCACGGGGTCCTTCAAGGATCGGGGGATGACGGTGGCGCTCAGCAAGGCGCTCGAGGAAGGGGCGACCGCGGTCATCTGTGCCTCGACTGGGAACACCTCGGCGTCGGCGGCCGCGTATGCCGCCCGGGCCGGGTGCCGCGCCGTCGTCGTGGTTCCCAAGGGAAACGTGGCCCTGGGAAAGCTGTCGCAGGCCGTCATGCACGGGGCGCTGCTCATCGAGCTGGAGGGCAACTTTGACGAAGCCCTCGAGATCGTGAAAGGCGTGTCGGAGAAGTTCCCGGTCGCCCTGGTCAATTCCGTGAATCCCTTCCGGATCGAGGGGCAGAAGACGGCCGCCTTTGAGGTCTGTGAGCAACTGGGGACAACCCCCGACTTTGTGTTTATCCCGGTTGGAAATGCCGGGAACATCAGTGCGTACTGGAAGGGCTTCCGCGAGTACCGCGAGGCGGGAAAGGTGAGCGGCCTCCCCCGCATGATGGGCTGGCAGGCCGAAGGGGCAGCCCCCCTGGTGCGTGGCCGGGTCGTGAAGCACCCCGAGACGGTGGCGTCGGCCATCCGCATCGGAAACCCGGCCAACTGGAAGCCGGCTTTGGCGGCGGTCGAGGAGTCCCAGGGGGAGATCGGCACCGTATCGGATGCGGAGATCCTCAGCGCGTACCGACAGGTGGCTGAGCTCGAGGGGGTCTATTGCGAGCCCGCCTCGGCGGCCGCGGTGGCTGGACTCATCAAAACCCATCGGGATCGGAAAATCCCGCCCGGCGCCCGAGTCGTCTGCATCCTCACCGGACATGGGCTGAAGGACCCGGAAAGGGCCCTGGCACTTGCGCCACCGCTCAAGGTGGTGGAGGCGAATCTGGAGGCGGTCGTCCAGGCCATGGGCCTCGGCTAAAAAACAAAACAATGGGGTCAAGTCTTTTGTTGACAAATTCGGCTGCGACGGTAGTCTCTGAACGTGGCCCGGCCACTCCGAATCGAATACCCAGGCGCCATCTATCACGTCCTGAACCGGGGGACCGCCCGCCAGCGCGTGTTCCGCGACGCGCGTGACTACCAACGGTTCTTGCACGGCGTGACAGAGGTGCATGCACGTTGGGGGGTAGAGGTCTTTGCGTACTGTCTCCTTGGCACCCACTACCATCTCTGTTTACGCACCCCCAGGGGCAACCTCGGCCGGGTCATGCGCCATATCGATGGGGTGTATACCCAGCACTTCAACCGGGCACATGGACGCGACGGCCCCTTATTTCGGGGCCGGTATCGGGCTATCCTTATGGAGGCGGAGAGCTATCTCAGCGCGGTGGTGCGGTACATTCACCGGAATCCAGTCGCGGCAGGCCTCGAACACACCCCCGAGGCGTACCCCTGGAGTAGCCATTACGCCTACCTCGCTCCTCATAAGGCACCCCATTGGCTGAACATCGCCCAGGTACTCGGCGCGTTCCCCGGCCCCAAAGCCTTTCACCGCTTCGTCCTGAGCGGGGATGAGCCTCAGCTCGAGCAGTTCTACGCGCGGAGGAGACAGCAGCCGATCCTCGGGGAGGAGCGCTTCCGGGCGTGGGTCCGGAGGAGAATCAAGGCCCTCGACCGGGAGCACCCCCGGGCGGAACGCCGCCTCCTCCGCCCGCCCGAGGCCGCGGTGGTGGCTCGGGTAGCCGCGGAATACGGGATACCCCCTGCCACCCTTTGGGAGGGGCGGCGGGGCTCGGAGAACGAACCACGCAAGGTCGCCATGTACCTGGTCCAGCGCCTCTGCGACCTTACGTTAAACGAAACGGCAGCCAGGTTTGGGGTAAGGAGCTATGGAGCAGTTGGCTGGGCCTGCAGCCAGGTGCGCTACCGCCTCGACAGGGACAGACGGTTCCGGGCGCGGATCGAGGGGCTCGAAGCAACAATTAGTCAACAAAAGACTTGACCCCATTGCCCTCGGATGAGGATGGGCGGCCGGATGGCCTGGAGGTCAGGCTTGGAACGTATGCTTTAGGATGGGCCGAAGCGCCGCAGGCTCCTCACCCCGCCGCCGCTCGCCAGCTGTGCCCCCTGGGTAAGCGTGATGCTGGTAACGGGCATCACCACATCGGGCATGGAGGTCCGGCTGCGCTAGCCGCCCGGGCCGCTTAGCGGAGGAGGTCCCGGAAGATGGTGGCGTATGGTACCCGGCACGTGGGCGACTCAGATCTCCAACAACAAAGGGCTTGACTGTTGGGGGGGGGCGGCAGTATTGTATAAGTTGCCTGGATTCCAGGCCGTTTTTATCTCCTGGTGTCTTTTCCGGGCGGGAATAGCTCAGTGGTAGAGCATCGCCTTGCCAAGGCGAGGGTCGCGGGTTCAAATCCCGTTTCCCGCTCCAGCGGGACGTCGGCGGCGTAGCCAAGTGGCTAAGGCAGAGGTCTGCAAAACCTTTATTCCCGGGTTCGAGTCCCGGCGCCGCCTCCAAAGATCGTTCATGGTTCATGGTGAATGGTTCATGGGTGTCGAGCCGTGAACAAGGCACCACGGACCCATGAGGGCGAGCTAGCGGTGGTGGTCTGCGTGGGCGGTCATCGGTCATCGACGCACCGCCTTTGGCGGTGTAGGGCCGGGGTGGCGGAATGGGCAGACGCAAGGGACTTAAAATCCCTCGGGCCTAAGGTCCGTGCGGGTTCGAGTCCCGCCCTCGGCACCAGCCGTTCCGTACGGAGGGTTCACCGGTAACTGGATTACAGGGTGGGGAGGTGCCGGGACCAGGTGTCGGCGCGCCGTGAAGAGTGAACGGTGAACCGCGGGAGGCACGTAGCTCAGGGGGAGAGCGCTTGCTTGACACGCAAGAGGTCGGCGGTTCAAGACCGCCCGTGCCTACCATCCCCGCCCTCATGTATCCTTCGTGGATTCGGTACAGCGGTATCGCGGAGGAGTCCGTGATACCTTTTTTGTTGTGCGCGGGGTAGAAGCGGCATGGGCCAGGTGGACGTGGTTCTTCCCGACGGAGAGGTCAGGCAGCTGGAGGCGGGTCTTCCCCTCGCGGAACTGCTCTCTCGCATCGATGCAAACCTGCAAGCACGGGTGGTGGCGGCGCATCTCGACGGGATGCCGGTGGATCTCTCCACGGTGCCGCCTGCTGGGGCGAAGGTGGAACTGGTGACGATGGATTCTCCCGAGGGACTGTCGATCCTCCGCCACAGCACCGCCCACCTCATGGCCGCCGCGGTGCAAGAGCTGTACCCCGAGGCTAAATTCGCCATTGGCCCTCCGGTGGCGGACGGCTTTTACTACGATATCGACCTGCCCCGGCCGATACCCGTCGAGGACCTCCCGGCCATCGAAGCAAAGATGCGAGACCTTCAAGCCGAGCGCCTCCCGTATGTCCGGACGGAGATGCCGGTCGAGGAAGCCTTGAGGCTCATGGAGGCCCGGGGGCAGACTTACAAGGTGGAGATCCTGGAGACGATCCGCCAGTATGGAACCTCGAGGCCCGATGCGGCGGAAGAGCTCACGGGGGAGGCCGGGGCGGGCGGGGTGGTGAGCTTCTATCGGACCCGGTCTTTCCTTGACCTGTGCCGGGGCCCCCACGTACCCGACACCTCTTTTCTCCGGGCCTTCAAGTTGACCCACATCGCGGGGGCCTACTGGCGTGGAAATGAAAAGAACCAAATGCTGACGAGGATTTACGGGACCGCTTTCCCCACCGAGGAGGCCCTTGAAGCGCACCTGTACCGGCTCGAGGAGGCGAGACGGCGCGATCACCGGCGACTGGGTCGGGAGCTTGACCTGTTCAGCATCGAGGAAGAGATTGGTCCGGGTCTGGTCCTGTGGCATCCCAAAGGTGCCCTGGTCCGCGAGGTGATCGAGGCCTTCTGGCGGAGGGAACACCGTTGCCGGGGATATCGGCTCGTGTATACCCCCCATGTGGCCCGTGCCCACCTGTGGGACGTGAGCGGCCATTTGAGCTGGTATCGTGACAACATGTTCTCGGGAATGGAGGTCGAGGGGCAGGAGTACCTGGTGAAGCCCATGAATTGTCCCTTTCACATCCTGATCTATCGCGGGCACACGCGGAGCTACCGGGATCTTCCCCTCCGGCTAGGGGAGCTGGGGACCGTCTACCGCTACGAACGGTCAGGGGTCCTTCATGGGCTGCTCAGGGTCCGGGGGTTCACACAGGACGACGCCCACATCTTCTGTCGGCCGGAGCAGCTTGAGGGGGAGGTCGCCGATGTCCTGGAATTGGCCCTGGCCATGCTCCGGGCCTTCGGATTTACTGAACACCACCTGGTTCTCTCGGTGAGTGATCCAGGCCACATGGCCAAGTACGCCGGAAGCGAGACAGAGTGGCGGAGGACCGAGTCGGCCCTTGAAGCGGTCCTGGAGAAGAGCGGAATGGTCTTCGAGCGCGTCAAGGGAGAAGCGGCCTTTTACGGGCCCAAGATTGATGTGTCCCTTGTCGACGTCCTGGGGCGTCAGTGGCAGTGTGCGACGATCCAGGTCGATTTTAACATGCCGGACCGGTTCGACCTGGAATACGTCGGCGAGGACGGAAGAGCGCATCGGCCACTGATGGTCCATCGGGCGCTCCTGGGCTCGCTGGAGCGATTCTTTGGCATCATGATCGAGCACCATGGAGGGGCTTTCCCCCTCTGGCTGGCCCCGGTGCAGGTGGTGGTCCTGCCGCTCACCGACCGGCATGAGCCGTACGCCCAGCAGGTGGCGAGACGCCTCGCGCAAACCGGGGTGCGGGTCGAGGTCGATGACCGGAACGAGAAGGTGGGGTATCGGATCCGGCAGGGAGAGGTGGCGAAGGTACCGTACATCCTCGTGGTGGGGGACCGGGAGGTAGAAGGAGGCTTGGTTTCTGTGCGAGAGCGGGGTCGTCGCGATCGGGGGGCGATGCCGCTCGATTCACTGATCGATGAGCTTCGGGAGGCGGCCCATCCCCCGGTGACTGGGTCCGCGCTGTGAGGAGGTGAGGCGGGATCGAAAAGGGCCTGCGAGTTAACGAGCGGATCCGGGTTCGGGAGATCCGGGTCATCGGTGCCGATGGAGTCCAGCTCGGGATTCTGTCGCCGGAGGAGGCGCTCGAAAAGGCCAGGAGCGCGGGGCTCGATTTGGTGGAGGTTGCCCCGACCGCAAAGCCGCCGGTCTGCCGGATCATGGACTACGGCAAGTACCGGTACGAGCAGTCGAAGAAGGCGAGAGAGGCCAAAAAGAAACAATCGATCATTCAGCTCAAGGAGATCAAGCTGCGGCCTAAGACCGATGAGCACGACTTTCAGTTCAAGGCGCGCCACGTGGATCGGTTCCTCCGGTCCGGGCATAAGGCCAAGGTGACCATGATGTTCCGAGGCCGGGAAATGGTGCATACCGACTTGGGGAAGCGACTGTTAGACCGCTTGGCCAATGCCCTCAAGGACGTTGGGCAGGTGGAGCAGTCGCCGAAGCTCGAGGGGCGAAACATGACCATGGTGCTCGCCCCGAGGCCGGATCTGAAGGCGGGGGCAGGGAAAGAGGTCGAGGGAACGGCCAAGGAGTAAGCAATGCCGAAGCTCAAGACCCACCGAGGAGCGGCGAAGCGGCTCAAAGTGACCGGGAGTGGGAAGGTCCGCCGGCGGAAGGGCTTCAAGAGTCACCTGCTGACTGGGAAGGGGGCGGATCGGCGCCGGCGGCTCCGGAAAGCGGATCTGATCCATCCAACCAACGTCAAGCGGGTCCGTCGATTGATTCCGTACCTGTAACGGGAAGGGGGCAGCGGCGGGAAAAGAGGAGAGGGAAGGATGGCGAGGGTCAAAGGAGGATACGTTACCCGGCGTCGGCGCAACCGGGTACTGAAGCAGGCTGAAGGGTTCTGGGGAAAGCGAAAGTCGAGCTTCCGCACCGCGCAGGAGGCGGTGGACCGGTCGTTGCGGTATGCCTACCGGGACCGCCGGACGCGCAAGCGTGAGTTCCGCAGGCTCTGGGTCACGCGCATCGGCGCGGCGGCCCGCTTACACGGTCTCTCGTACAGCCAGTTGATGGGAGGCCTCAGGAAAGGCGGGGTGGCGCTCGATCGAAAGACGCTTGCCGAGCTAGCGGTGACCGATGCAGCCGCTTTCAGCCGCCTGGCGGCCGTGGCCAAGGGGTCGGTGGGCGCCTAGCCAGTGTCCCTCCAACTTACTCCTCGTAAGGACCTCAAGCGTCCGCGAGGGGCACTGAGGGGTTGTAGGGGAGAGGCTCTCCTGCGCCTCGGGGGTGCTCAGCGAGGCGAACGCTGCGCGCCGAAGGGGGGCCTGCCCCCCTAGCGAAAGTGCCGCACCAGAGTGGAATGGTACCAAGAAATAGCTGGTGCGGCACGGGCAGCCCGGAGATATGTGCAAAGCCCCGATGGCCATCGGGGCTTTGTTGTACCCGGAGGGGCAATGGGGGAGACCGAAGGCATCGAGAAAGACTTGCAGACGCTGGAGGTGTGGGCGCTTCCCGCAATTGACGGGGCCGAGGACCCTGCGTCCCTCGAACAGATCCGGGTTCGGATCCTGGGACGGAAGGGGCAGCTCACGGAGATCCTGCGAGGTCTTAGCCTCCTGCCACCCGAGGGACGGCGGGAGGTGGGCCGGCAGGCGAACGCCCTGAAGGCGAAGGTCGAGGCTCGCCTGCTCGAACGGCAGCACGCCCTGCGGGTGGCCCTCCAGGAGGGGCTTCTGGTCCGAGAGGCGATCGACATCACCCTGCCGGGCCGACCCGTGCGCCGCGGAAGCCTCCATCCCCTCACCGCGACGCTCTACGAGATTGTCGAGATCTTCCAGCGCCTCGGTTTCTCCGTGGCAGAGGGGCCGGAAGTCGAGCTCGATTACTATAACTTCGAGGCCTTGAACATCCCGAAGGATCATCCGGCGAGAGACATGCAGGATACCTTCTACGTCACGGATGATGTCCTCCTCCGGACCCACACCTCTCCCGTCCAAATCCGCGTGATGGAATCACAGCCTCCTCCGGTCCGGATCGTGGCACCCGGGCGGGTCTACCGGCGGGACGCCGATCCGACGCATTCCCCCATGTTCCATCAGGTGGAAGGGTTGCTCGTGGATCACGGGGTGAGCTTTGCCGAGCTCAAGGGAACCCTGCAGGCCTTTGTGGAGCGGTTCTTCGGGGCGGGAACCCGCCTCCGTTTTCGGCCGAGCTTTTTCCCCTTCACCGAGCCGAGCGCCGAGGTGGACATTGGGTGCATGATGTGCGAGGGCGCCGGCTGCCGCGTCTGTAAGGGGAGTGGCTTCCTGGAGATCCTTGGCGCCGGGATGGTGGACCCGGAGGTGTTCCGGATGGTGGGCTACGATCCGGAGATCACGGGCTTCGCTTTCGGCTTGGGGGTCGAGCGGATCGCCATGCTTCGGTACGGGATCGACGATATTCGCCTCTTCTTTGAGAACGACCTCCGCTTCCTCCAGCAATTCCCAGCGCTGTAGCGCCGCACCCTGCCCATCGGGTAATGTTGGCTCTCAGCCCACCGGCTCGGGAAGGCTTCCTTTGTCGGCGGAAAATTTTATGAGGTGCCCTCGCGGAAGTTCTACATTACGCGCCGAGCGGGTCGTGCAGCGTCAGGACGGCCGCCCCCACCTGCGCTGCGCTCCGGTGGCGGGACCCCGGCCGCCCGCAAACCAGCTTCCGTCTCCTCAGGATCTGCTTCCCTCGCCGGTTCGCGATTGGCGCCAGTCATCGACCGACGACAAACGACAGGCGATGGGTTTTCGGACGGTCATCGGACTTCGGCGAGCCCAGTCGAGCCGTCACCGGTCATCGGTCGTCGAACTATGAACCATGAACTATCAACCATGAACCAGGACGAGGGTGCGGATCGCGTCGCCCGATGGATGGCCGAGCGGGGCATCGCTGGGGAGCTGGTCTGCCCGGGGGAACCCACCCCGACGGTCGAGACCGCTGCCGCTGCCTTGGGTGTTCGACCCGAGCAAGTCGTAAAATCCCTCCTCTTTCTCGTCGATGGAGATCCCTATCTCGTGATTGTGCGGGGGACGGCCCGGGTGAACACAAAAAAGCTTCTCAGTTGGGTCGGGGGGAAGAAGGCCCGCATCGCGACTCGTGAGGAGGTAGAGGATATCACCGGGTTTCCTGTGGGCGGGACACCCCCGTTCGGCCATCGACGACCGCTGCCGGTCCTCATTGATCAGGGCGTTCTAGAGCTCGAAGAAATCTATGCCGGCGGCGGCGACACCGACGTCATGCTGCGCATCCGGACTGCCCATCTCCTGGAGGGCACTCACGGGAGGGTCGTGGACGTCACCTGACGTAGGCTATGGGCCCCTGGAGCCTCCGGGCCCTCAGCGACGGGGGCCTTGAGCCGCCGGGCGGAGTGGCAGACCGGTGACCTGGCAGATCTGGTGCATGTCCTTCCAGTCGTAGTTGGGCAGGAGCTTGACGGACTTCCCATCCAGTGTGGCCGCCAGGGATTTCAGCCGCGCGACGCGATCCCCGGTGCTCGGATGCGAGGATATATAGGTAAGAAATTCCGGGGTCCCCTTTCCCTCTTTTTTGAGTGACTCGAAAAAGGCGATCATCCCTGCGGGATCGATCCGTGCCTCCGCAAGCATTCGCATCCCCTCCGCATCCGCCTCCTCCTCATGATGGCGGTTGTACCGGAGCATCCCAAGGGTGCGGGCACCTTCCAGCCCGAAGGCCGCCGGGTCACCTCCGCTTCCCGTGAGGGCGGCCAGCAGAAGCCGGGTCGACGCGTGCTGAATCAGCATGCGGGTGGCGTGACGCCTCAGGATGTGCTGGAGTTCATGGGCGAGCACACCGGCGAGCTCCTCGGCGGCTTCGGTCCGCTCGAGTAACCCCCGGAACACCACGATGTATCCGCCAGGAGCCGCAAAGGCGTTCACGGTGGGCGTGTTGACCACCGTCACCTCAAAGGTATAGGGAGAATCGGGGAGCGTGCTGGTGAGGGTCGTCATGATATCCTCGATGGCCTGGAGGCGGATGGGGTCTGTGCATCGCCTCGAGGGAGGGGCGAGCTGTGTGATCACGGCCTCACCGAGGTGCTCCTCCCACGAGACGGGGACGCGGGACGCCGCAAGCCCGGCAATAGCCGGGATGCCCCACAGGTAGAGGGCCGTCGTCATCCCAATCACGGCGAGGGCGGCGAGGAGGGTGAGCTTGGCCCGGACCCGGCGACGGGCAGGGTGGTGGAATCGGGTTGCCATCTCGGGTGCGACCCGGTGGAGTTCGGCCAGGAAGGCCGCGTCCGAAACCAGGAGCACCTCCGGAATCTCGTCGCCTCGCTCCAGACGGACCACTTCCCCCGCATAGAAACCCTGGGTTTGGGAGATCTGCGGATACGGCCACCAGAGTGCGCTCCCGTTTTCCGGGGTGACCTCGAGGCCGCCGCGCATCAGGCGAATCGTCGCCCGGCGGCGCGCGGCGGTCTGTCCGTCGAGATAGTGTCCTTGCCAGTCAGTCTTCACGGTCGTCGGTCGTATCCTTTTGCGAGCTGTTTGCCTCGCAGACGACACGGCATGGTCCGAGCGACGAGTCGCGGGCCTTGGCAGAGGCGGATGAGGGCGCGGGAGGCCGAATCGGGTTTACCCGAAGTTGAAGCCCGTGTCCAGATCCAGGAAGCTGGCGAGCCCTTCCCCCGTGGTCGAGGCGAACTGGGCTTCCTGCTTGACCTCGTGCAGATCCAGGGAGCCCTCGAGAGTCAAGTACCGGAACGCAAACCGGGCGTTTCGGACCAGCACCCATGGCCAGCCCAGACCTAAAGTCACCACCATCAGGAGCACGTTGCCCAGCGTCAACAAGAAGAGGGCCCCCCCCGTGACGGTGGAGCGAAAGCGGGCCGCGCCGAAGCTGGTGTGTTCCCAGAAGTACCGGTGCTTCTTGGCTTGAAACCAGAACCAGTGCAGTCCCAGGGTTGGGATATGGAGCAGCAGAGCCAAGAGAAAGCTCCCGAAAAGATCCCGTCCCCGTCCGTCAAAGTCGAATTCTTGGTCGCCGAAGTAGGAATGGGATACCATGAAGGCGTGTCGCTTGGTATCGAAGAAGGGGTAGTACAGGCCCAGCGTGATCCCGGTCAGCAGCGAGCCCCCCACGAAGAGCTTGATGAAGTCCATCACGGCGCCGCGAAACGAGAAACGGATCCCCCGGTACGAGGTCCGGCTGAGGCGATAGCGGCGTGCGCCGACCATGGCGAGGGGGAGGACGACGAGGATCATACCGTAGGCGAGCAGGGTTGCGATGACCTTGACCACGGCACCCGCGCCCAGGAGGTCCGGTCCGATGAACAAGGCGCCGAGCGGGAGGCCGAAGAGGAACACGGCCTTCAGAAAGCCCGTGAACAACTCCTTGCCCGTTCCGTGGTACGCGAACCGATCACCGGCAAGCTCGGTCTGGCTCAACAGGTAGCTCCGGACCCGCACCTTTCCCCAGAAGAAGTAGATGCCGAGCGTGAGGATCGTCAGGAAGATGTTCACGATGTGAATCCCAAAAAGCGATCCACCCGTGCCATTGAAAGAGAGCCAGTGGATCTGGTCTGTTGGCTCAAAGTGGATGGAATCCCCGGGGGGCATATAGGGAGGCCCCTGCTGGGTCATGGAGGGGGCCCGCTCCTGCGCCGGGGATGCTGGTCCCCCGCCGGTCCTGTAGATGGGGCCCGCCGTGGCCAGCGGTGGGGGAGCGATCGGCGGGAACGCGGACGGCTCGGCGGGGGTATGGTGGGGCGGCGCCGGTCCGTTTAAGTGCGTGCCGCAGGATTTACAGGTCGGCCGGGCCATCTGCATCAAGCCACACTTGTGACATTTCACGCCGATCATGTTGGGTGCCTCCCTCTCCCGTCGTCGTGGGTTGCTGCAGGCGGCCGGCTGGTCCCGGAGCCCTCTGCGACGGCCTTTTCCATGCCCCTTTCTCCCTGCCGACCACCGCCGGTCTCACCTGTCTTCGTGCATATTTGCAAGAATCGGTCCAGTGCTGCCGGCAAAAGCCTCCTCAAGGGGGGTGAGACAGCGGCCCACGGATGGGCAAAGGGCCTGGTCGCGTGTGGGGCTGGGCATCCGCGCCGCCGGGGCGTGCCGGCGAACGGCTGATTAACAGCTTGACACGTGAACTTGGCCCGTGCGATTTTCTGCACGGGAGGGGATTTCAACCGATGAAGGTGAGCTTCAATTGGCTGCGGGAGCTCGTCGAGATTCCTCTGAGCCCCCCGGAGCTGGCCGAGCGCCTCACCATGGCTGGCATCGAGGTGGAGAGCGTCGAAGAGATCCGCCCCGCCTTCGAAAAAGTGGTCGTAGGGCGCATTACGGCCGTCCATTCTCCTCCGCTGGGGGAGGGGCTCCGCCTCTGTCATGTCGATGTGGGAGGATCGGTCCTCCCGATCGTCTGTGGCGCCCAAAACGCCTCCGCCGGTGCCCGGGTTCCCGTGGCCCTGGCGGGGGCGCACCTGGCGAACGGACGGCAGATCCAGGAGGCATTGATCCGGGGGGAGCGATCGGCCGGAATGCTTTGCTCTGAAGCGGAGTTAGGGCTTGGAGAGGATTCCACAGGCATCCTCATTCTCGACGAGGATGCGACGCCGGGGGTCGATCTCGCCCAGGCCTTGAGGCTTCATGATCACCTCTTCGAGGTTGCCATCACCCCGAATCGGGGGGACTGTCTCTCCCACTGGGGGATCGCCAGGGAGGTGGCTGCCCTGACGGGGGGGACCCTTCGTCTCAAATCGACCAGGCCCCGGGAGGCAGCAACCCCGATCCAGCGCCTCACCTCGGTGGCTGTCCAGGCACGCGATCTCTGCCCCCGGTACGCCGCCCGGGTGATTCAGGGGGTGCGTATCGGTCCCTCCCCGTACGGGCTCAGGCGGCGACTTGAGCTCTTAGGGCTCCGCTCCATCAATAACGTGGTCGATGCCACAAACTATGTCCTCTTGGAGATGGGTCAGCCCCTTCATGCCTTCGACCATGGGCGGCTCGAGGAAGGACGGATCGTGGTGCGGAGGGCGGGGACAGGGGAGCGGATCGTGACGCTGGACGGCCTGGAACGCACCCTTCAGCCGGGGATGCTGGTGATCGCCGATGCGGTGAGGCCGGTCGCCGTCGCCGGGGTCATGGGAGGTGCCGCAACAGAGGTGACGGGCGAGACCCAAGGTCTCCTCTTGGAGAGCGCCCTGTTCGAGCCGGTCAGCGTCCGTCGAACCGCCAAGGCCCTGGGGCTCAATACCGAGGCCGCGTATCGGTTCGAGCGGGGGGTCGATCCGGGCGGGGTCGTCCGGGCGCTGGACCGGGTGGCCCAGCTCATCGCTGAGCTCGCCGGGGGGCGGGTGGCCCGGGGCCTTATCGACCGCCAGGGCAAACGACGGGGGCCCGCGCCCGTCGTACTCCGCATCGAGCGGGTCGGGCAGATCTTGGGCACGGGCATCAGTCGGGCGGAGATCAGTGGGTTGCTCAAGGGGATCCGGTGCCGGGTGACGCGCCACGGGACGACGAGCCTCGCGGTCTCGGCCCCGAGCCACCGCCTGGATCTCAGCCGGGAGATCGACCTGGTTGAGGAGGTGGCCCGCCTGAGAGGCTTTGATCAGATCCCCACGACCCGCCCGATGGGGGAGGTTCGACCGGCGCGGCTGACCCCCTTTGAGGGGATAGAACGGGAGATGCGTCGACTGCTCAGCGCTTGGGGCTTCCAAGAGACGGTCAATTTTAGCTTTACACGCACAGAACTTCTTGATAAATTGCGGCTGGCAGTAGATGACCCCCGGCGTGCAGTGGTACAGATTCGCAACCCGTTAGGGGGGGAGGCAGCTTTACGGAGTTTTCTCCTGCCCTCTCTCCTTGAGAATCTGGTTTTAAACGAAAGTCGGGGGGGCCGGGATATACAGCTCTTTGAAATCGCCCGGATTTTTCGCCCCCGGCCCGGGGGAGCTGAACCCGTCGAAGGTCGAAGAGCAGCACTCCTTGCCACAGGCGATTGGCATCCCGCGTGGTGGGGCACGACGGGGAAGAGGGTCGACTTTTACGATCTGAAAGGGATCCTGGAGGCCCTCGAGGGGATCCTTGGTGCTTCCATACCTCTCAGGGCGGGGGCGGAAATTCCGTATCTGCATCCCGGCCGGCAGGCATCACTGACGGTCGGGGGGCAGATGGCGGGGTGGATCGGTGAGCTCCATCCGGACGTGGTCCGGAATTTCGATCTCAAAACGGGTGGTGTCGCGATGGAGATCGATCTGGAGCTCCTCGACCGGCATCGGAAGCCGGCGGCGAGGTACAGCCCGCTGCCCAGGTATCCTGCGGTCTTCCGGGACATGGCGGTGGTTGTCCCGGAGAGTGTGCCGGCCGCAGCGGTGGAGGCAGCCATCCGCCGGACGGGGGGGGTACTGGTGGAGGCGGTGGGGCTCTTCGATGTGTATCGGGGGGAGCCGGTTCCTGAAGGAAAAAAGAGTCTGGCGTTTTCCATCGAGTATCGATCCGCGGATCGGACCCTCACCGACGAGGAAGTCACAACGGTTCACGGAGCGATCCAACAGACGGTAACGAGGGAGTTGGGGGGCGCCCTGCGATGATCCTCGAAAGGCTTCACGACCTGGAAGGGAAGGTCCGGGAAGTGGTCTCGCTGCTCCATCAGTGTGAATCGGAGAAGCAGGCGGTGGAGAGTCGGGTGGGAGCTTTGGAGGAGGACCTGAAGAAGGCGCAGACGGAGACGACGACGCTCAAAAAGACTGTCGAGCGACTGGAGACAGAGCGGCAAGAGATCCGGGGCCGGGTGGATGAGCTTCTCGGGGAGGTGTCCCGGGTGGAGGCCACGCTGCAAGAGCGGAGATGACCGATCAGGGCGATCTCGTGCAGGTAGAAATTTTTGGTGAGCGGTACACCCTGCGGGGGCTTGGGGGGGAAGATTCTGCGTACACGCAACGGGTTGCCCAGTACGTTGATCAGCAGATCCACGAAGTGGCGGGCGGGACGGCCGTCCTTTCGGTCAAACTGGCGGTCCTGGCCTCCCTGAACATTGCGGATGATTTTCTGAAACTGGACGGGTGGGTGAAGAAGGAGGAGACCGCAGCGGCGGCAAAGATCCAAGAGCTGGAAGCGGAGCTGGATGAAGTGATCGCGCGGAAGCCCTCGGCTGGAGGGCCTGTACAGTGATGATCGAGACCCCCTGCCGTGTTCGTGATGGGGTAGGTTTCCTTGAGCCATTGGAGAACGACCGGGAGCCCTTACAATTGCGTCGTGTGCACGCCCCGAGCCTGGCAAAGGGGCATACCCCGAGCCTGTCGAGGGGAAGCCTGAAGCGCATGCGGGGCACCCACCTGCGAGGACAGGTTCATAAGGAAACCCCCACACGGCACCGAGGTGGGGGGTTTTTGTTTTTCCGCTTCCACGCCGCCCTCCCCAATCCTGGGTCCCCGCCGGCCTGACCGGCCGTCACGGGGTCCGCTTCTCCTCCCCGCCTACCGGGCCTGGACCCGGCCTATGACTTCGAAAGGTGCTGTGCGTACAGAGATGCGTCGGCTGAGGCAAGGGCTTGCCCCTGCCGATCGTGCGGAGCGGAGCCGTCGGATTACGGAGCGGCTCTGGAACCTCGACGTCTTTGTACGCGCGCGGTGTGTTCTCTTCTATGCCGCCGGAGGGGGTGAGGTGGAAACGCTCCCGCTTCTCGAGCGATGGATCGAGGGGGGACGGAAAGTCATCCTCCCTCGGGTGGAAGGAGACGCCATGACCTTGGTGGAGGTGAACGGGCTCGAAGACCTGAGCTCAGGGTACCGGGGACTCCTCGAGCCCGGATCCGACAGGGGACGGGTGGTCCCCTCGGAGACTATCGAGGTGGCGTTGGTACCGGGGTTGGCCTTTGACCTGCGGGGCAATCGGTTGGGCCGCGGGGGTGGACACTACGATCGAGCCCTTGCCGGGCTCGGCCGGACGTCCCTCAAGATCGGCCTGGCCTATGATTTTCAGGTGGTGGACCGTCTTCCCGTGGAGGCGCGCGACGTTCCGGTCGATCTCGTGGTAACCGAGACCCGGATCATCAACGCGGGAAAGGCGAAAACGGGTCCCACGGCGGGACCCCTGAGGAGGTGAGGGAACCGTGGAGATCACGGGTGGAAGCTGGCTCATCGTGATTGGTGTCGCCATCGTCTCCCTCGCCGTGGGCTTTGTGGCCCGGAGCATCCTGGCACGCTACCGGATTGCCGGGGCCGAGGAGCGGGCCCGAGCGATCGTGGCAGACGCCGGGAAAGAGGGTGAACGAAGGCGGAAGGAGGCGGAGCTCGAGCTCAAGGACATGATCTTCCGGGCCAAGGCGGACCTGGAAAACGAGGCCCGGGAACGTCGCGGCGAACTCCAGGGCTTGGAACGGCGCCTCCTCCAGCGGGAGGAGTCCCTGGAGCGAAAACTGGATCTCTTGGATCGTCGGGAGCAGCATATCGGTGGGAAGGAAACGGAACTCGACCGGCGCGAGGAGTCACTTCGCGACAGTGAACGGAAGGTCCAGGCGTTGCTCGCGGAAGAGCGGCAGAACCTCGAACGTATTTCCGGGATGACCGCAGAGGAGGCCAAGCGGGTCCTCATACGGCACATGGAGGGTGAGGCCCGGCTGGAAGCCATGGCCCTCATCAGGCGCGTGGAGGATGAGGCGAAGGAAACGGCGGACCGAAAGGCCAAAGAGATCTTGGCCATCGCCATCGATCGGTGCGCCTCCGACTTCGTCGCCGAGGCCACGGTTTCGGTGGTGGATCTGCCCAGTGATGATATGAAGGGCCGGATCATTGGCCGGGAGGGGCGGAACATCCGTGCCTTCGAGAAGGCAACCGGGATTGATGTCATCGTCGACGATACACCGGAGGCGGTGATCCTCTCGGGCTTCGATTCGGTCCGGCGCGAAGTGGCGCGGATCGCCATGGAGCGGCTCATTGTCGACGGCCGCATCCATCCAGCCCGGATCGAAGAAGTGGTGGAAAAGGTGAAGAAGGAAATTGACGAGAAGATTCGGGAAGCGGGTGAGCAGGTCACCTTCGAGCTGGGGGTGACGGGACTGCACGCGGAGCTGGTCCGGCTGATCGGCCGCCTCCGGTACCGGACAAGTTACTCCCAGAATCAGCTTCACCACACGAGGGAGGTGGCGCAGTTGGCGGCTATGGTCGCCACCGAGATGGGATTAGACCCTGCCCTGGTGAAGCGGGCCGCGCTCCTGCATGATATCGGCAAATCGGTGGATGGCTATCATGAGGGGACGCACACCCAGATTGCCGCGGAGTTTGCCAAAAAATACGGGGAACATCCCCATGTCGTGAATGCGATCGCCGCCCACCATGAGGATGAGGAACCGAACTGCCTTGAGGCGATCATCCTTCAGGCGGCGGATTCCCTCTCTGCCGCCCGCCCTGGGGCCCGTCGAGAGATCTTGGAGTCATACGTCAAGCGCCTGGAAAAGCTGGAAAAAATTGCTGACTCCTTTAAGGGGGTCTCCAAGTCCTACGCGGTGCAGGCCGGCCGGGAGATTCGGATCATCGTGGAAAGCGGCCATGTCACCGATACCGATGCCCAGCAGATGGCCCGGGACATCGCCAGGCGGATCGAGCAGGAGTTGGAGTACCCCGGCCACGTGAAAGTCACGGTGATCCGAGAGACTCGGGCCGTCGAGTACGCCAAATGAGACCAGAAACGGGAGACTGGAGGCCCGCGGCGGCCACAGGTACATTGCGTAGTCCATCTCTCCGGTGACCGGTCTCTGGTCTGAGGTCTCAGGACTGAGGTCTGCATGAAAGTCCTGTTCATTGGGGACATCGTCGGAAAGCCGGGGCGAGAGGCGGTCATTGCCCATCTGTCGGGCCTTCAGCGGGAGTACGGGATTGTCCTGACGATTGCGAATGCCGAGAATGCGGCCGGTGGATTTGGCCTGACTCCCTCGATAGCCGAGGAACTGTTTCGAGCAGGCATTGATCTGTTGACCTCGGGCAACCATATCTGGGACAAAAAAGAGGCAGAGCTCTACATCGCCGCCGAGCGGCGTCTCCTCCGTCCCGCCAACTATCCGGAGCCCGTCCCGGGTCACGGGGTGGCGCTGTGGGAGCAGGGAGCGCAGCGCGTCGGCGTGGTGAATTTGCAGGGCCGGGTCTTCATGCCGAGCATTGACTGCCCCTTTCGGGTCGGGGAGCAAAAGATCGCCCTCCTCAAGGAGGCGACCGACCTCATCATCGTCGACTTCCATGCCGAGGCCACCTCGGAGAAGCAGGCGTTTGCCCGGTTCGTCGACGGTCGGGTTTCGGCCGTGGTGGGAACCCACACCCATGTCCAGACCGCCGACGAGCAAATCCTGCCTGCCGGCACCGCCTATATCTCCGATGTGGGGATGACAGGCGCCAGCGATTCGGTCATCGGGATGGAGTCCTCCGACGTCATCCATCGCTTTCTCACCCAGACACCCTCCAAGTTCCGGGTGGCAAAGGGGACGCCGATCCTGTCGGCGGTCGTCCTGCATCTCGAGGAGGAAAGTGGCAGGGTGAAGGCCATCACTCGGCTCCAGCGTCGCGACACCGACGGAGAGGCGCGGTAGGGGGAAGGATGCCGGCCCAGGTGGTGGACGGAAGAGCGATTGCTGCCGACATCCGCCGAGAGGTGCGGGGTGAGGTGCGGGCCTTGTCCGGGGCGCAGGGCCGCCCGCCCGGCCTGGCGGTGATCCTCGTGGGAGAAGATCCCGCCTCGGCAACCTATGTGCGGAATAAAGGGAAAGCGTGTGAGGAGGTAGGGATCAGATCGGTCCAGATTCAGCGTCCCGCCACCGTCTCGCGCGAGGAGTTGCTCGACATCCTGTATGGCCTAAACAAGGATGAAACAATCGATGGGATCTTGGTTCAGCTTCCCCTCCCCCCCCACATCGGGGATCGGTCGGTTCTGGAGGCCGTGGACCCCGCCAAGGATGTGGACGGTTTTCACCCGTCAAACCTGGGCGGGCTCCTCACGGGCCATCCCCTCTTTGTGGCCTCGACGCCGTTGGGGATCATGGAGGTCCTGGACCGTTTCCAGGTCGCCATTGAGGGGAGAGATGCGGTCGTGGTGGGATGGAGCACCATCGTTGGGAAGCCAACCGCCTTCCTCCTGCTCGAGCGCCGGGCCACGGTGACGGTCTGCCAAAAATGGACGCGGGACCTCGATCGGCACACACGCCAGGCCGATATCCTCGTGGTGGCCGCGGGGAAGCCTGGCCTGGTGAAGGGCGACATGGTGAAGGAAGGGGCGGTCGTGATTGACGTCGGAATCAACCGAACTGAGGGAGGGGTGGTCGGGGATGTGGACTTTGCCTCGGTCTCCCCCAAGGTCTCCCTGATTAGCCCGGTCCCCGGCGGCGTCGGTCCCCTGACCGTCGCCATGCTGCTGAAGAACACCCTTGCCTCCTATAGGGCACGAATGTCGCTCCCGAAGCACCCGTGAGGTCGACCGTGGAGATCGTGGAGCACTGCATGCACGCCAATGAAGACTATGCCCGGACCTTTGGAGAGCAGGGGCAGATGGATAAGCACCCGGCCAAGCACCTGGCGGTGTTGGCCTGCATGGATTGTCGCATTGAGGTCGAGAAGATGCTCGGTCTCGCACCAGGCGATGCGCACATCCTTCGGAACGCCGGTGGGATTGTTACCGACGACGTGATCCGCTCGTTGATCCTCTCGTACCGCTTCCTCGGGATTCGGGAGATTCTGGTGATCAACCATACGGGGTGTGGCCTCTTGGGTCTTTTTGATGACCAACTCCGGAAGGAACTCGCGCTGGAGACCGGGAAAGACACGAGTGCTTTACAGTTTCACGGTTTTCGGGACCTCGAGAACAACCTGGTCAGTCAAGTCCAGACGATCAAGGCATCTCCCTATATCCCGCACGAGATCGCCGTTCACGGTCTCATCTACGATGTCAAGACCGGGCGCCTCCGTAAGGTGGTGTAGTGGCCGACGATCTGGCTTTGCTCGTCGAGGCGGAGGACTTCATCGAGGCCGACTTTATCGTCTCGCTGCTGCACGCCTACGATATCCCGTACCTGGTGAAGCGGGAGAACCCGTACGCCGTGGATGCCCGGTATACCATTGGACCGTTGGCGAGGCATCAGATCTTCGTGAAGGCGGCGGACGTGGAGCGGGCCAGAGAAATCCTGGAGGCAGAACCCGATCCGCGGGACATTCCGGGCGGCTGAGACCGGCCACGGTGAGCTGGTCCCCGTTGGGCGCGCGCCCCGTCACCAGGGGGGACGCCATCCTCCGGTGTGGTCACCGTGGCGGGAACGTCGGGCGGGTCTGAGGGGTGAGGGGGCGCGGTGCCGAAACGGGGGGGAACAGTGTCGGTTGGACCTGGACCGGCCGCGGTTCGGTCCCCCGGATGAAGTATTCCTGGATCCCGTCGGGATCGTCGGGCGTGGTCGGCTCTCCGGTTTCATGATTGACATACATCGAGACGACCCCGTCGGGCACCGGAAAATGCTCCACCGGTGTTCCCTGCAGGATGACCCGCATGAAGTCTATCCAAATCGGAACGGCCAGGTGGGCGCTGGTTGCGTAAGGGCCCAGCGACCGCTTGATGTCATAGCCGATCCATACCCCGACCACCAGAGACGGGGTGTAGCCGATGAACCAGACATCGGTCGACCTGTCGGTCGTCCCGGTTTTTGCCGCGAGCGGCCGCTCGAGGACCTTGGCTCGCCTCCCGGTCCCCCGTTCGACCACCCCCTGCAAGACGTGCGTGAGGACAAAGGCGGTCTCGGGCCGGAGCACCAGCTGAGGCTGCGGGAACCGCTCCTCGAGGATTCCTCCCCTGCTATCCAGAACCTTCTTGATCGTGTAGGGCTCGACCCGGTACCCGTTTGTGGCGAAGACCCCGTAGGCCGAGACCATCTCTAGGAGGCTCACTTCCGAAACACCCAGGGCCAAGGCGTACTCCGGGCGGAGGTGGCTCTTGATCCCGAGACGGTGGGCCATGCGGATGACCGGATTGATCCCGATCTGTTCGATCAGCTTGACGGCAATGATGTTGATGGACTGTTCCAGACCCTGACGAAGCGTGACGGGCCCGCGGTACTGCTTGTCGTAGTTTTCGGGACTCCATTCGGCGGTTTGTCCGTTGATGATCGTTTCATAGCTGACCGGGCTGTCGTCCAGGATGGTGGCGGGGGTGAGGCCCATGTCGAACGCGGCGACATAGACGAAGGGCTTGAAGGCTGACCCCGGCTGCCGCCTGGCCTGAATCGCGCGGTTGAACTTGCTTCGGCGGAAATCGTATCCCCCGACCATAGCCTTGATGGCTCCCTCGCGGGGATTGAGAACCAGGAAGCCCCCTTCGAGCTCAGGCTCTGGAGCGAGGGCGACCTTGATCTGTTTCTTATCCCGTGTGAGCACGTGCACGAGGATCTGGTCACCGGGCTTGATCGTCTTCTCGAGAGCGGCGAGCCCGAGCTTTTCGAACGCCCGAAGGGGGACGGTGGTCTCGAAGGCACCCACGTGCATGTGCAGGCGATCGCCGGTACGGCCTGTGACGGTGGCCGCGACGGTTTCCCCGATGTGGGGCTGTTGCCGGCCGGGCGGTCCGCTCCGGGGAGGCACGGCCCTCAACCGAAGGCCCTTCTCCTTTCCGAGCTTGAGGAGTCCGCGCTTGAGCGCATACTCTGCCGCCTCTTGCATTTTGAGGTTGAGGGTGGTGTAGACCTTGAGTCCCCTGTGGTACACGGCGTAGGTTCCGTATTTTTCCTCCAGGTACCGGCGGGCGTTTTCAACGAAGTACGAGGCGACCTCCTTGGCTTGGGCGAACGCGGCCGTGCTGAAGGGAATGGCCGAGGCGGCCTGGACCTGCTCCGCCGTGATGAATTTCTCTTGCGCCATGCGCTCCAAGACATGGCGCCGTCGCCTTCGGGCTCGCTCGGGATCGAGGATTGGGGAGTAAAAGTTCGGCGCCCGGGGGAGGCCAGCGAGCATGGCTGCTTCGGCCAGGTTGAGTTCCCCCACCGACTTCTTGAAGTAGGTCTGGGCCGCGGCCTCGATGCCGTACGCCCCGTGGCCGAAGTAGATCTGGTTGAAGTAGAGCTCGAGGATCTTGTCCTTCGTGTACTTCCGCTCGATCTTCAGGGTGAGCAAGGCCTCCTTCAGCTTCCGGGAGAGGCTCTTTTTCGGAGTAAAGAAGAGGACCTTGGCGAGTTGCTGGGTAATCGTGCTCCCTCCCTCGGCGAGGCAGAGGCACTTGAGGTTGGTCCAGAGCGCCCGGATGATCCCCAGGGGATCCAGGCCGTAGTGCTCGTAGAAACGGCTATCCTCTACGGCAATCAGCGCCTCGCGAAGGTACCGGGGAATCTTGGCCAGGGGGACGAGAATTCGCCGCTGCTCGTAAAAGGTTGCAAACGGCTTCCCCTGATCGTCGTACAGGGTGGTGACGAGGCTCGGTTGGTACTCCTCGAGGATGTCAAGGGGTGGCAGGTCTCGAACGTAGGCGGCCACCACGCCCCCGAGGATTCCCGTCGCGGCGACGGCGACCACAGCGATCGTTACGATCAGCCCCCGAGGGAATCGTCCGCGCATCATCCTCCATCATCCCCCTTGGAAAGGAGCAAGTTGGGAGGTATTATAACAGAGCGAAATTGGCTTCGGCAGGGGTTTTTTCGTTTCCGGCGAGGTGAGCGGATGGGGAGAAAGCCTGCGCATTCTCCGAGGCATTGAGGGGAGGGCCATGAGAGCGAAGCGCGCCCTGGACGAACAACTGGCCATTCTCACATCGCGGACCGTTGAGGTGATCAGCCGTGAGGAGCTTCTCCGGAAGCTCACGGAGGGCGGACGCCCCCTTCGGGTGAAACTGGGGATGGATCCCACGGCTCCGGATCTGCACCTGGGCCACACGGTTGTCCTGCATAAGCTCCGTCAGTTCCAAGAGCTCGGTCACGAGGTCATCTTCTTGATTGGGGACTTTACCGGGATGATCGGGGATCCTTCGGGCCGCTCCGAGACGCGTAAGCCCTTATCGGCTGAGGATGTTGCCCGCAACGCGGCGACGTACCAGGGCCAGCTTTTTAAGATTCTGGACCCGGAGAAAACGCGTATCGAGTTCAACAGTAAATGGATGGGAGCCATGTCAGGCCAGGGGTTGATTGACCTGGCCTCGAGGTATACGGTGGCCAGAATGCTCGAGCGGGATGATTTCCAGAACCGGCACCGCGAGGGACTTCCCATTAGCATCCATGAGTTTCTGTACCCCCTGATCCAAGGGTACGACTCGGTGGTGCTTCAGGCGGATGTGGAGTTGGGCGGGACCGATCAGAAGTTCAATCTGCTCGTCGGACGGGAACTCCAGAGGGCTTTCGGCCAGGAGCCCCAGGTGGTTATGACGGTGCCGATCCTCGAAGGATTGGACGGGGTCCATAAGATGTCCAAGAGCTTAGGGAACGCCATCGGCCTGGAAGACAGGCCCCAAGAGATGTTCGGCAAGGTGATGTCGATCCCGGACACCCTGCTCCTGCGCTACTACGAGCTGACGACGCCCCTGCCTCTGGGCGAGATTACCCGGATCCGCGAGGGGCTTGAGCAGGGGACCCTGCACCCGCGGGAGGTGAAAGCGAATCTGGGGAAGATCCTGGTGGGTCTCTACCATTCGCCTGAGGCGGCGGGGGTTGCCGCGCAGGAATTTGATCGGGTCTTTCGGGACCACCAGCTCCCGGAGGAGATTGAGACTGTCGAAATTCCCTCTGCGAGCGGGATCTTCCTGCTTCCCCAGGTCCTCACGGCGTCCGGTCTAACCACTTCGAACTCCGAGGCGAGGCGTCTCATCCGGCAGGGAGCGGTCGAAGTCGATGGGGACCGGATCTCTGATGAGAACCAGGAGCTGCCGACCAACCGCGAGTACCTGATCCGAGTGGGGAAGCGGCGCTTCAAGAAGGTCGCATTTTACTGAAAAAAAGCTTGACATTGTCAAGAAGTACCTGTATATCTAGCGTTCTTGGCTGGTACATTCTGCCAGCCCCCCCTTGACAGGGGGGGGAATCCAGGCTAAATTCTATACTAGGGATATTACTAGGGATATTGGGCCTCGGGAGCACATCCGGGCCTCCTGCCTTTTTCTCTCTCTCGCTCTTTGACAACAGAATATCGCGTTACCGGCCTACGGGCGGATGGTTCGTTTCACACGGACCGATTCAGTTTGCCCGTAAGGGCAAGCCGTTCTTTCTGGAGAGTTTGATCCTGGCTCAGAGCGAACGCTGGCGGCGTGCCTAACACATGCAAGTCGAGCGAGAAAGTCCCGGCAACGGGATGAGTAAAGCGGCGAACGGGTGAGTAACGCGTGGGTAATCTACCCTCTAGTCTGGGATAACCTTTCGAAAGGGGGGCTAATACCGGATGATGTCCCCGTGGGGCATCACAAGGGGAGCAAAGGGGGCGCCCGCAAGGGGCTCTCGCTAGAGGAGGAGCCTGCGTCCGATTAGCTAGTTGGTGGGGTAATGGCTCACCAAGGCGACGATCGGTAGCCGGCCTGAGAGGGCGACCGGCCACACTGGGACTGAGATACGGCCCAGACTCCTACGGGAGGCAGCAGTGGGGAATCTTGCGCAATGGGCGAAAGCCTGACGCAGCGACGCCGCGTGGGGGACGAAGGCCTTCGGGTTGTAAACCCCTGTCAGGCGGAACGAATCCCCCGAGGACGAATACTCCTCGGGGTTGACGGTACCGCCAGAGGAAGCCCCGGCTAACTACGTGCCAGCAGCCGCGGTAATACGTAGGGGGCGAGCGTTGCTCGGATTTACTGGGCGTAAAGAGCGCGTAGGCGGCCAGGTAAGTCCGGTGTGAAAGCCCTCGGCTCAACCGAGGACCCGCACCGGAAACTCCCTGGCTTGAGTCCAGGAGGGGAGGGTGGAATTCCCGGTGTAGCGGTGAAATGCGTAGAGATCGGGAGGAACACCAGTGGCGAAGGCGGCCCTCTGGAATGGTACTGACGCTGAGGCGCGAAAGCTGGGGGAGCGAACGGGATTAGATACCCCGGTAGTCCCAGCCGTAAACGATGGGCGCTAGGTGTGGGAGGTATTGACCCCTTCCGTGCCGCAGCTAACGCATTAAGCGCCCCGCCTGGGGAGTACGGCCGCAAGGTTGAAACTCAAAGGAATTGACGGGGGC
>JBHIAH010000026.1:0-28569 GCA_046758505.1 Methylomirabilales bacterium (SeqCode)
GCCCCAGGCTCTCCCCCAGGGCCATGGTGAGGATCCCCACGTTCACCGAGTGGTTAAAGAGATACTCGTCGTAGCTCTTGATCATGGTGAGCGCCATGAGCGAGTGCTTGTCCCGCCGAATCGCCTCGATGACCTCGTCAACCGTCCGCTGGACGTCGCCCAAGGAGGGGATCTTGCCGAGCCGTGCCTCCTGGAACACCTTCCGAATGGTCTGAAGGGCGCGGCGGTAAATGGCCTCGGGCCCGTCCCGATCCTCCACGGCCTCTGCCGCCGGAGTTGCATCGGTCGCTTCTGGTGGCTGTCCGGGCGGGGCGATCCATCGCTCCAAGACCACCGCCAGCTCCTCGGATTTCACCGGCTTCGAGAGGTAGTCATCCATCCCCGCCGCCAGGCACCTTTCCCGGTCGCCCGCCATGGCGTGGGCCGTCATGGCGATGATGGGCGTATGCCGGGCCTCTCCCTCGCGCTTGCGGATCTCGGTGGTCGCCTCGTAGCCGTCCATCTCCGGCATCTGGCAGTCCATGAGGACCAGGTCGTAGGGGAGCATCTCGAGCATCTGGAGGACTTCCGTGCCATCGCTGGCGACATCGACGCGGCACCCGAGTTTCTCGAGCAACCGGACGGCGACTTTCTGGTTCACAACATTGTCCTCAGCCACCAGCACGCGTCCCCGGATCGGCTTCCCCGTCGCCCTGGAGGAGGCCGTCACTCTGCCGCGAGACTCGGCCAGCGTGTGATGGGTGACCAGGGCAGCCGCGACGCCCTGGGTGCGGGCCCCCCACACGGTGACCAGGGCATCCATGAGTTGCGACTGGCGCACGGGCTTGACCAGGTAGGCGGCAACGCCGGCCTCGGCCATGCGTTTCGCGTCGCCCCGCTGACCCACCGAGGTGAGCATCACCAGTACGATCTCCTGAAGGGCCGGATCGGCCTTGATGGACCGCGCCAGGTGCTCACCGTCCAAGCCGGGGGGACGATGGCCGAGGATGGCGATCTGGTAGGGGTCCCGAGCGTCGTGGGCCGCCCGAAGTGCGGTGAGCGCGTCCGCGCCCGACCCGAAGAGGTCGTTCCGGATGCCCCAGCTCGAGATTTGCTCGTGCAGGACGCGGCGGCTGACCTCGTGCTCGTCCAGGATGAGCACGCGCACCCCCGTGAGGTCGGCGGCGAGAAGCGGAAGGGGGGGTGCCTCGGCGTCCAGGGGGAGGCGAAGGCTGAACCAGAAGGTCGAGCCTGTGCCCGGGCGGCTGGTCGCGCCGAGAGTCCCGCCCATCAATGCGGCGAGTTGTCTGCAGATCGCCAGGCCCAGCCCCGTTCCGCCGTACTCCCGCGTCGTCGACGCGTCTGCCTGGGTGAACTTTTCGAAGATGTGCTCGATCTTCTCTTCGGGAATGCCGATGCCGGTGTCTTCGACCGCCAGCCGGAACTGCGCGTCGCCGTCGGTCTGTGCCTCGCAGTCCACGTTGACCAGGACATGCCCCTGGTGCGTGAACTTGATGGCGTTAGTGGCCAGGTTGGTCAGCACCTGGCGGATACGGCCCGGGTCGCCGATGACGCGGCGGGGGGCGTTCGGGGCGTAGCGGACGATGAACTCGAGGCCTTTTTCCTCGGCCCGGACGGCCAGCAGGTCTGCCACCTCATCGACGGCGATTCGCAGGTCGAAGGGGATCGGTTCGATGGCCAGTTTGCCCGCCTCGATCTTCGAGAAGTCCAGGATGTCGTTAATGATGGTGAGCAGGGCCTCCGCGGAGTGGCGCAGGGAATCGAGGTAGTCCCGCTGCTCTGCGCTTGTGTCCGTATCGAGCAGCAGCCCGGTCATCCCGATGATCCCGTTCATCGGCGTCCGGATCTCGTGGCTCATGTTGGCGAGGAACTCGCTCTTGGCGTAGGCCGCGGATTCGGCCGCCTGTTTCGCCTTTTGCAGCTCTTGCTCTGCTCGCTTCCGCTCGGAGATTTCACCTTCGAGTTCCTCATTGGCCTGTTGCACTTCCAGTGCGCGCTCCGTGAGGTGCCGCTGTATGCCCACGAGCCGTGCCACCGAATGCGCTTCCTCGCGCGTGCGTTGTTGCTCGCGACGGACCCGATCGACCAGGTAGCCGTAGAACGCGGCCGCGGTGAAGAGAAACGGGATGCGGATCAGCGAGGGCGAGCTCCACACCGGCAAGGTCGAGCCGGTACCCGCGAGGGCGTAGATGTAGGCCGAGCACACGACGACAGCGCCGATGGCGATCAGTAACAGATTCTCGCCGATCGCGGCGAGGAGCAGCACGAAGAAGTACACATAGAAGAACTCGGCGTTGAAATGACCGCTGTAGAGTAAGGCCGCGGTGATCCACAGGGTGTCGGCAGCGATGATACTCCCGGTGAAAGCGGTCGAGTCCGTGATGCGCGCCGGGAGCCGCGGGATCAGGACATTCGAGAGGAGCGCGGCGGCAATGACGAGGGCGAGGCCACTGGGCAGGTTTGAGAATTTTGTCTCGGCGAGCAAAAGATACGCGATGGCGATGATGAGTGTGTAGCGCAGGAGCACAAACGCCCGACTTTTCGGCAACTTTTCCGCAATGGTTTGCACAATCATCCCCCCACGCGGGTGCGTGATCTCCGCGTGCTCACGCGCTCGGTCGCGTGCGCGTGTTCTTTTATCTATCGTCGACGGGACGCTCAGGATTCCCCTCCGCCAAGGATCGAAACGTGAGAGGGAGAGGTACGTGCATGGTATCTCCACACCATGCGAAATACCTAGCAAAATGAGTGCCAGTTGGCCTCCTGGGCCGACCCCGGAGGGGCAGAACTGTCCTTCCGAGCCGCGCAACCTGAGGTGCAGGCGGCGTTCAACGGAGGGGGGCGCGCTTGAGCCGCTTGAAGAGGGTAGGGATCGTGGGGGCCGGAGCACCTGGCGGGGGCGCCCGGCCCTCACGGGGCCCTCCCACGTTCATTGCCCCAAGGGAGAAGGGAGGGGGTTACCCTTGAATTGAGAGACAGATAGAGGGTCCCACCCCATAAATGTATGATATATCACTTGAAGTCAAGAAGAATATCCTATTGATTCATAAGGATCTTATTTATATATACGCGACACAGTAACTCTCCATGCGCGCGGTAGAGGGCGCCGGCCGCGTGCGTAGACGGGACGATGACCCAGCTCACGACGGGTGGGAGGAACAACCGGGTTCATCCTGTCCCGCTTCAGAGACACCAAGCCGTGATGGCCAGCGGACACCACAACCACTTAAGCCTGTATTGTTCCCGGCCACCGAGGCGGGCTTTTCACTTGACGCTATCTTTCAAGTTGCGTACGGTGGGGAAGGTGCCTGCGCGGGGGCTCGGCAGATGCTCGAACGCCGCTTACGGGCGGAGGGTGCAAGCGCGCGCGGCCGCGGGCGGAATTATCCCCCGGTTTCGCTCGAGGATGCGTGGGGGAGTGATGGATATTCTCGGCGTTTCAGCCTTCTACCATGACAGCGCGGCCTGCCTGCTGCGCGATGGCGCCCTCGTGGCGGCCGCGCAGGAAGAGCGCTTCACGCGGAAGAAGGGGGACGCCAATTTTCCCGCCAACGCCATTGCGTATTGCCTCCGGGCGGGTAGTGTCACCCCCCATGACCTCACGGTAGTTGCCTTCTACGACAAGCCCCTCCTGAAGTTCGAGCGGATCCTCGAGACCTACCTGGGCGTGGCCCCCCGTGGCCTCCGGTCCTTTTTGCTGGCCGGGCCGCTGTGGCTCAAAGAGAAGCTCTTCCTCGACCGGCAGATCCGAGATGGGGTCGGCTACCGGGGGCACATCCTCTACGCCGAGCACCACGAATCGCACGCCGCGAGCGCCTTCTACCCCTCCCCGTTCGCGGAGGCCGCCATCCTGACCGTCGATGGGGTGGGCGAGTGGGCCACGGCTGCCTACGGCGTCGGCCAAGGGTCCACGATCGAGCTCGCCCACGAGCTCCACTTCCCCCATTCCCTCGGCCTCCTGTACTCGGCCTTCACCTATTATACCGGCTTCAAGGTCAACTCCGGGGAGTACAAGGTGATGGGCCTCGCCCCGTACGGGGTACCCCGGTACGTGGACGTGATTCTCAACGAGCTGATCGACCTGCAGGCCGACGGCTCCTTCAAGCTCAATATGCACTACTTCAATTATCTTGATGGCCTCACCATGACCAATGAGGCCTTCCACACCCTCTTCGGCGGCCCTCCCCGCCAGCCCGAGACGAAGCTCACCCAGAAGGAGATGGATCTCGCCCGCTCGATCCAGGGGGTCACCGAAGAGGTGCTGCTTCGGATGGCCCGGACGATCCACGCCCAGACCGGGCAGGACAACTTATGCCTGGCCGGGGGGGTTGCCCTCAACTGCGTGGCCAACGGCCGGCTCCTCCGGGAGGGTCCGTTCAAGCGCCTCTGGATCCAGCCGGCTGCCGGGGACGCCGGCGGAGCCGTGGGCGTGGCGCTTCTCGCCTACCACCGCTACTTCAACGGTGCGCGGCAGCATGACCCCGGCCGGGATCAGATGCGGGGGGCCCTGCTCGGCCCCGCCTTCCCGGAGGACGCGATCGCGACCTTCTTGGAAAGCCAGGGGGCCCCCGCGCGCCGGCTCGACCAAGACACCCTCGTCCGCGAGGTCGCCGCGCTCCTTTCCCATGAAAAGGTGGTGGGGTGGTTTCAGGGCCGGATGGAGTTCGGGCCTCGGGCCCTCGGTAACCGGAGCATCTTGGGGGATCCCCGCTCCCCCAAGATGCAGGCCCTGATGAATCGGAAGATCAAGTTCCGGGAGGGCTTTCGCCCCTTCGCTCCGAGCGTGCTGCGGGAGCGGGTGGCCGACTACTTTGAGCTGGACGAAGACTCTCCCTACATGTTGCTGGTCGCCCCGGTCAAGGCCGCCCGGCAGATCCCCATGTCCCCAGAGGAGCAGGGGCTCTGGGGGATCGATAAACTCAATGTCCCGCGGTCGGACATCCCCGCGGTGACCCACATCGACTACTCGGCCCGGATCCAGACCGTCGCCCCTGAGGACAATCCCCTGTACTACGCCCTGCTCCAGGCCTTCGCGGCCCGGACCGGCTGCGGCGTGCTGGTCAATACCTCGTTCAACGTCCGGGGCGAGCCGATCGTCTGCACCCCCCAGGATGCCTACCGCTGCTTTATGCGGACCCACCTCGACTACCTCGTCCTGGGGCCGTTTCTGTTAGACAAGAAGGCACAACCCGAATGGCAGGAGGCCACAGATTGGCGGCAGGAGTTTCAGCTCGACTGAGTGCGAAGGAGCTGAGGCGGTTTGGGCTCACGGTCGCGATTCCCCTGGGCCTGCTTTCCCTCCTGGGGGTCTGGCGGGGGCATACGATCCTGCCCGCGGGGCTCGGGGGTATGGCCGTCGTCCTGGCGGGCCTCGCGCTCTCGGCCCCGGGTCTCTTGGGGCCGGTCCACAGGGTCTGGATGCGGGGCGCGCACGCCCTGGGCGAGTTCAACACGCGGGTCCTCCTGGGCCTCGTCTACTACCTGGTGATCACCCCCATGGGCGTGGTGATGCGGCTGCTGGGCCGGGATCCGCTCGATCGTCGCTTGAGGGATCGCGCCTCGTACTGGGTCGCCCATCCGCGACCCCCCGATGCCAAGCGCGCGATGGAGCGGCGGTTCTGACCTGGGAGGCGTCTGCTGGAGGAGCCATGCTGGCGCTCATCCGAGAATTTTGGCTGTTTCTGAAGGTCCGGAAGAAGTGGTGGCTCGCCCCGATTGTGCTCGTGCTCGGCCTGCTCGGGCTCTTGATCGTGGCGACGCAAGGGTCGGCCCTCGCCCCCTTCATTTACACGCTGTTCTGAGTTGATCCGCGGACATTCGCAAACCGACGAATCATCGGCTGTGCCGGTCGGAAACGAGCGAGGGTACCCGTGCGGGGAGAGCGGGTAAAGACCTATCTGGCGCTGGGATTCGTTGCGGCAAGCGTGCTGCCGTGGTTCGTTTCGAGCAACGTGCTCAGGCTCATCGCCCGCCAAAAGCATGTCCTCCTGGGCCGGTACTCCCTCGAATGGTTCTCGATCCTTTTCTTCCTCACGCCGATCCTCTGGATGGCGGCATACGCCGCATGGAGCCTGAGAACGCACACACCGAAGGAGGTGATCTTCCGGCTCATCGCCCTCGGCGGTGCGGTTATTCTCGGCGGGATGGTGGTCGATGTCGTTGGCCGGATCCCCCGGAAACCGCGCTACATCGAGCAGCGGGTCGGGAACCGGACCAGTTGGCCGCACGCCTGGGCGTATGATATCGTCCGCCACCGGCCGCCGGACCAGGTCTACCGCATCCGTTACACCGACGCCCCACCCGCCGTCCGCTCCTATCCGTCCCCCCCCTCAGGCTATCCGACCGTTGACGTCACCCTGACCACGGATCACCGGGGCTACCGCAATCTGACGCGGCTCACACGGTACGATATCGTGACGGTGGGGGACTCCTTCACCGAAGGCTCCAGGGTCTCTGACGACGAATCGTGGCCGGTCCTCCTAGGGCAGCAATTGAACCGGACCGTGTACAACCTGGGAATTTCGGGGGGGAATCCGGGCTACTACGTGAGTGTGTTCCGGGCCTTCGGCCTTCCGCTGAAACCGAAGATCGCCATTTTTATGATTTATGAAGGAAATGATTTCAGGAGCGTCGGACCGCGGAGGGCATCGGCCGAACCATTTGGCAGAAAGATACGAAACGCCGTGAAATATTCGCCGATCGTCCTGAGCTTCAAGCGAGCCTTTATCGAGTACCTCGGGCCCATCAATGCCGACGCTCGTGTTCCGGGCGCCGACATTCTGTCGTGGATGCCCGCCGCAGTGCCGCCCGGCCCCGATGCGAAGTATTACGCGTTCAAGCCCAAGAGGCTGGTGTGGTTATACTGGACGGCGTCGGCGTTTCGTCAATCCTATGGCTGGAGGAGCACCGCGGAGGTCTTCAGGCAGATCAAGGCGGCCTGCGCCCGGGAGGGGGTGCGCATGATCTTCACGTACGCGCCGAGCAAGCCCCACGTGGTGATGCCGCTCGTCAAGGGACGGGTGACCCCGGAGCAGTTGCGTGCCTTTGCTGCCTTCAAACGGCGGCGGCTGCCGTCCCCGGAGGAATTCACCAGGCAACTCTTCGACCGTCTCGATACCGTGGAGACGGTCCTTCGCGAATTCCTTCGCGACGAGGGCATCGAATTTGTGAGCCCGACGGAAGCCCTCCGGAAGGCCGCGGCCGAGGGTCGGCAGGTCTACTACACCTACGACCAACATTGGACGTCCCTTGGACACGAGGTCGTGGCCGGGGAACTCGCGCGGTATCTGACCGAACACCGTACGCCTCCGCTTCCCTGAGCGCCTTATGATTTCGATTTCAGCAGCCTTGTGTTCCCCCAGGTACGTGTGTTGGTGTAAGTATACCAATACATATCCTGGCGTGAATACAAATGGTCCTGCGTCGGGAGCATCCTCCCCTATTGCTTCGGCATCATCTTTTGCAGCTCTTCAATCTGCTTGCGGAGCTGCTCGGCCTGGCCTTTGGTCATACCCCCCGGGGGCGGGCCTTGGGGTTGCTCGCCTCTGCCGCGCATACCCGTGGGGGGCGCGCCCGGCATCTGAGGCATCGCGATTCGCTGGTAGCCGGCAGGGAGCTCAAAGAGCCGCGGGTTCTGCCTGCCGATCTTGATGTTTCTGTAGTCGGTCCGGAAGGACCGGCCCTGCATGGTGCCCTCCATCCGGACGGGGACGTTCTTGCTGGTCACCCAGCGGTGGCCGACAAATCGGGCACCGTGCTTGTGGGTGGCTTCCATCCGGTATTTGGTCGTCCGGATTCCGTTGACTGTGTCTGAGCCCACCTTCGTGAATTTCACGCGGCCCTCTTGGATCATGCGCTCCGGGTTTTCTTCCGTATCCCCGCCGCGGGCCTCCATGTACAGCCTTTGCTTCGGCAGTAGCATCCAGGCGACCCCCTTGTCCTGCCGCCAGATCGTGATGGTCTCCTGGCCTTCCGCAACCGTCTCCCGCCGCTCGTTTCCTTTTCGCGAGGCGTAGATCTTGCCTGTGACGATCATCGGTGTGGCGCGCGCGCTTTCTCGCATCTCCATTCTGAGGTCGGCCGAGTATCCGACCTTGGGAGCCGGAAACTCCGCCGCTTGGACCAGAAAGGCGCATGCGAAGGTGAGACACGCTGCGGCGAGCGCGCCCGAAATCCTGAAAGAGTTCATGCTCTCCTCCTCACCTGTTGAGTAGCACAATGCTTGAATTTGTGGTCATAATAATTATATAGATAGCATTATACTGCGAGAATTCACCTTAACTAATATTTTGCCCGGTTCCGGGGTTTCTCAGATCATATTGCGCGGGGGATGAGGGATGGCTATCGGCAAACTGGAGGGGCTGTCAAGCGGTTTCCCGGATTTCGGAGATGACAGAATTACGTGTCGTCCCGGGCATCGTGGCTTGATGCACGGTAGGTCCGACGGCCCCGGATAGGGCAGTAGGGCCCCCAAAGACCCCAGGACAGCATGCCCACCGGAGGTTAGGGCGAATCGGTATCCAACATTATTGTTGTTCGGGTAGTTCAGGGGGATTTCCTGCTAAAAGCGAACGATGCGCAGACTTCCATAAATGATGCATTCCCCCGTGTATGATTGCAAGTCCTGACCCTCTCCCTTGCGAACAGCGGTATTCTTATGCCCTTCCACGGCTTCATTTCTAAACCTCCCCAAGGAGCGAGTCAACCCCCGCCTGATCAATTAAGCGGACGTTACGCAGCACCTTTGCCGTTGGCCGATAGAATCTGTCGTCTCAGGTGAGGGATTGCCCCCAATGCCCTGGCACACGGTACATATCCTGAACCAGAAAGCAAGACGCCCTTCGGGCCGTGCTCCGCCCGGGAGGGCGTCCAAATGGGATGTACGCCACCGAAACTGCCTGAGGTGGGCCCGAGGGCGATGGTCACGGGCTCATCCTGCTGCCAGCTATAGGGAGGTTACTGCTTTCCGCATCGCTTATTATCCGATGGCCGCGTAGCGACCACGCTTTGCCTCGCGCCATACGGTGTCGGTTCGAGCGGAGAGTTAGGCTGTTATGGTCGGAAACCGTCTATATCTGCTAACGGACATATCTTGCCGACGAAATAACATCTCCAAAATCATAAGGTGCTTCATGGACGTCACCATATTCCCCGAGTTCAAGAGTGATCGAGGCACCAGTGAAATTTGTGTGCTTGAAGAGTTCCACTTTTTCACCACCCCAGTTTGGTCCTTTATAGACTTTGATAGAACTGACTATGTCGTTGAAGGCGGGACCTTCTTGAAGGTTTCGCTCATCTTTGACGAGGTAGTATCGACGACCTCCAAATCCTTTGTGTTGGTACAGCTCTACGACCAGTGGGATGGAGTCGTAATCTTGTGCCATTGTCACGCCTCCTCTTGACGGTTACTATTTTGATGTGATCGTCCCGCGGCTCGCTTTACTGTCCCTCCCTGTAAATGACCTCTGCCGAGTTGCATGGTGACTGGATGGCATGGCGAAGTGCATCAAGGATTTTGGTCTCCGAGGGGTCGGCGATCTCCTGGCGCCGAGGGCGAAGTAAGGCGGTTTTTCCGTCAGGCGCCAAACCAAGGATAGTCAAGTTTGGGTATTCGGCGAGGAGATGGGTGAAAAGCGGTGGCTCCTCGTAATCTTCCAAGTCCAGGATGACGGCGTCCGCCTCCCTCTCACTCACCGCCACGAGAAGTTCCAGCGGTTCGAGAACTTCACACACTACCTCCATGTCTTCCTGGTGCTCAATGATCTTCCTGACCACTTCCCGCATCATCCGGGGACGATTGGCCAAAAGGATCCTGATCTTCTTCCTCACTTTTCTATTGCGACCCGCGCCTCTTCAGTTCTAACTCTACCTTGGCCGTTTCCACTTCGAGGCGACGCAATTCAACCGTGGCCTCATCACATGCCGAACACTTAGACACACTCGCCTCGACATACAGGCCGTCCGTGTCGACGCAATATTCGTAACTGGCACGTAGCCCCGTTCTACTGGCATCGTCTCGGAGGAAGGCCTCCAACTCACGGTTGAAGTTGTCGAGGATTTTCTTATCTGTTATTGCACCACCCACCTTCTGGAGAAGTTCTTCCTTAGTTAGCTCCATCACGTCAGGGGGCTCAACAGGAACACGCGCAGGCGGCAACGCTGCGATGCTGATTACCGGGGTGGCAAGCTGGGTGACCCCAGGGGTGGCAAGTTGGCCAACTGCAGGCTGGGCGAAAGTCTGCAAAGGCGCAAATTGGGCTAGGATGGGTGACTGGGCGGCGACTGTCGGAGTAGGCGCTGGGGGGGGTGCGCTCAATATCCAGGGTGGTGGAGGAGCGACAACTTGTAAATTGAGATTCTGCCGATACGGACTCTCGGCGCGGAAGGTAACCTCATTAAGACGTTCTCTCAGGATAGACGGGTGGGGCAACTGCGGGGCCAGGAAGTCGAACCGTATGTCGGTCAAAATCAGTTCTGTCTTGTACTTCTTGGCCAATTGAAAGTAGTTGTAGATTACAGGTTGGCACGGATTCGGATTGGTGATCTTGCGTAGCGAGCGATACTGGTTTTGTACCTCCGTCTTGGTATCAATCGAGATATCGTATTTTCGGCTTACTCTACTTGAGGTTTTCGTGATGATTTCCCTAAAATGCTCTTCGGCTGTCTTCTCTCTGTTGGAATACTCCTGGGTAGATTTGACCCCGATGCCGAAGATCTCGAAATCCTCCTCTGCAGTGATCTTGAAATTGCTTTCCTCCTCGGAACTCCATTCGTCCCGAGTGGTACTTTGCAGCTCGGACCGAAATTCGCTCTCCACTGAGCGCTGCTCGTGAAGGGCTCGGCTAAACTTGCTTCGCCGTACGATCTCAATTTCCACCTCTTCTTTGGGAAGGAGGGCCAAAGAATGCAAGTGTCGTCCTACAGCCAGCCCCAAGAAGCACTTACGTAGGACGTATCGCCTAGTAACTACAATGATGATCGGGCCTAAATTGATCCGGCTTATCCTTTTGAAGAAAATCTCCGTGCAGGGTGGGCATTCCAGAAAGTGTTGGCGCGGTACTTCCGCTTCGCATATTTCTATCACGGCGAACCTCCTTTGCTGGCGCTCTCCGAAGGAAAACGATGTCGGAGAGAAGCCTTAGCCCCTTGCGACATCATGGCCCGGTTGCGTGGGGCCCCTAGGTTTTCGCGGGACTCTCGTGGCTCGTTGTTTTCAAGATAAGATATCTATCAACCGCAGGCAATAGACCGTGGTTCCAGATTTGGTCCCATGTGGACAAAAAAAGGGTTCTACGTTTCCGTAGAACCCACAGGTGTTAGTGTAGGGAGGTACTGGTACTGAGTACCAGCGAGAGATGGGGGAATTCAGCGGCGGATCATCAGCAAGCCCCGCTCTCTGGCGTACCGTGCTGCTTCCTTGCGACCATCAAGCTGAAGCTTATCCAGGATCTTATTGATATGATTCTTCACCGTTTGGACCTCTATATCTAGGCGGACGGCGATCTCTTTGTTGCTCAAGCCCTCCTCGATTAACGCGACGATCTCGAGCTCGCGACGGGTGAGGCTTGGGAGACCGAGGACCTGGCGGAGTTCCCTTTCCCGACCTGCCTCGGCGATCCGGGAAAAGAGGAGACCTGTGACCTTGGGGGGACAGAGGGCCTCTCCTGACGCCACCGCCTGGACATTGTTCAGGAGATCTTCAAGCGATGCCTCTTGCGGGAGGTACCCTGATGCCCCTGCCTCGATGCAGTCCAGCACATCCGATTGCAATTCGGTGAGGCCTATCATCAGAATCTTCGCTTCAGGAAAAACCCCTCGGATCACGCGGGCTTCTCCGAGACCCTCTCGCCCAGGGAGGCAGAGATCCAGGAGAATGACATCAGGACGCAACGTCTCGAGGTCCTTCAAAACCCTAGCGGCCTCAGATACAGCGTAGATCGTGCTTGTGGTGGGTTGTTGGGTCAGCACAAAGGCCAGACCCTCCCGAAACAGACGATTTCGATGAATGATCAAGACACGGATGGCGTCTTGCATAGTCCTTACTAATTCCTCTTCATGCCAGATACTTTTCAAGGCAAGGGATTAGAGAGAGGCCCGGGGATTCCCACTCGTCTGTGCGTCACACAAACAAAAAAGCCCTCCGGGCCGTGCTTCGCCCGGGAGGGCGTCTGACTGCGAAGTGCGCCACCAAAACTGGCTGAAGTGGCTCGGGGATTATGGTTACCCCGGGTTCATTCTGCCACCTGCAACAGGGGGCTTACAGCTCCCCTGATACAGAAAGGACCACCACGGCCGTGGGCAGGAGTTACCCACTTGCGCTGCGTTGCATGACAGGAATCATGCCAGTCAATGGCGCAAATCACAAAATAGCCAACCTGGATGGCCTCTGTCAAGCGAAAAAGCTGCTTATTAGAGCAGATATGGGTGAAAAATGGGGATCTTAGGGACTGGGACCACGGATTGTCCGGATTTGGCCCAAGGGACCTGTTTGGTCTGATCAGAGAATTCCTTGCACGGTACGCTTGAGAAGGGCTAATGTAGATAACTATGGCAAAGCGGACGCTGACTATTCAGGATCATCGGCGGGAACTTGATCAAAACCGCTATGTGTACGCCGTCCTCAGCCGGCGGTCCGGCGGGGTCTCCATCGGCATCAACCTGAATCCCGACAAGGTCTGTAATTTTGATTGCATCTACTGTCAGGTGGACCGGACGACCCCTGGGCGGTTCCGCAAGGTGGATCTCAGAATTCTCGAAGCGGAGCTGAGGGACATTCTCACCCGGGCCAAAAATGGCGAGCTCTTTGACCGCCTCCCCTTTTCTGGCATTCCCGAGCCGCTCCGCGAGGTGAAAGACATTGCCTTCAGCGGGGATGGCGAGCCGACGACCTATCCCCGGTTCACGGAGGCCGTGGAGCTCACCATTCGGGTAAAGAACGAGGTGGGGCTCGGCCGCGTGAAGATCGTGATTATCACGAACGCCACAATGTTTCACCGGCCAAAGGTCAAAGAAACGTTGGCCGTGTTGGATCACCACAACGGGGAAATCTGGGCGAAGCTCGACGCGGGGACTGCGGAGTACTATCACCGGGTGGATGTGACCACCATTCCGTTTCGGCGGGTCCTGAATAACATTCTCGACGCGGCCCGGCGGCGTCCCATTGTGATGCAGAGCCTCTTCATGCGATTGCATGGCATAGGGCCGGACGAGATGGAGATCGCCGCCTTCTGCGATCGGTTGCGCGAGATGGTGGACAAAGGCGGCAAGATCAGTCTGGTCCAGGTCTATACCGTGGCGCGGCGGCCCGCCCAACCCTACGTCACTCCCCTCTCCGACGCGGAGGTGGATCACATTGCGGATGCGGTCCGCCGCATCCCACTGCCCGTTGCATCCTTTTATAGTGGCCAGGAGGTGTAGCGCTCGCCGCAGACCGACGACCGGGGATTTGCAATTTCGAATTTCGAAATTCGAATTTCCGCCGACCACCCGTGGACCAGCACCTTTGGCCTCTCGCTCCGGGCCTCTCGCGGCGACCCTGTTCGGCGGCTTACGCCCCGGGTCCCTCCGTGTTCACGATCCGTGCACAGACGATGAGCACGGATCGTGCCTCGGTTTCCCAGGGCGTCGCCCGCCGAGGGGCCCCGCCCCTTCCGGCAATGTCGCTCGAGACCTGCAGGTGCTGTTGGCGGGGGAGGGAAGATCTGCTTCCCACGCCGTTTCAGGTGTGGCGCCACCGGTTGGCCTCACCATGCGGACCTGGGTCAGTCCGAAGCACTCCGGACTCCTTCGGAAACGTGAGCCAGATGTCGCCTGCCTCGGATGGAACCCCCTCCTCTCTCTTGGTGACATCGGACGTTGGACGTTAGACCGTGAGCCGTGAACTGTGAACCGTGAACCGAGAGGAGCGCTCCGTGGGCTACAGTGAGGAGCTTCGCCGTCAGGCCGAACCTATTTGGAATGCCATCCTTGAACATCCCTTTCTGCGGGAGCTCATGGCGGGGTCACTCCCTCTCGAGAAGTTTCGGTGCTATCTGATCCAGGATTGGCACTACCTCAATGCCTTTGCCCGCGCCGTCGGGGCCGCCATTTCGAAGGCCCCGGACTCACGGATGTTAGAGCATCTGGCCGATCGAGTTCTCACGCCCATTGAGAAGCCGCTTCACCGGAAGCTCGCTGGACTCCTCGATCTCGATCCGGCCCAGTTAAGCTCCACGCAGCCGTCACCCACCAACACGGCTTACACGAATCACCTGCTGGCCACCGCCGCCCACGGAGGGGTGGGGGAAATCGCCGCGGCGCTCCTCCCCTGTCCATGGACGTATCAGGAGATCGGTCGCCGGCTCGGCGACGTTCGACATCCGGTGTACAGCGAGTGGGCGGCTTTCTATGCGTCGGGGATCCTGGCCGAGAGTGTGCAGGCCTGGCGAGGATTTGTGGATGAAGCGGCAGCGACCGCAAGCGGCGGGGCGCGTGCCGCGATAGCGGACGCGTTTCTCCGGAGCAGCCGATACGAGTACCTGTTCTGGGAGATGGCGTACCGGCAAGAGGAATGGTCGATCTAATGTGGGCGTGTCGAGGGACGCGCCTCGAGCAGGCCGGCCTGCCCGAGGGCGTGCCGGATCTTAAGGCGCTCCTCATCGAGCGGGAGCAAGAGCGGCGGGCGAGGCCATCCCCCCTGGTATCCCAGCATATCCATGGCGACTTTGAGCCCGCCGATCCCAAAGCGGGTCGTGACCGCCTCGATGGCCGGGAGGAGCCTGAGTTGCAGCTCTTGCGCCTCGTGCCGCTTCCCCTCCTGAAAGAGTGAGTAGAGGGTGAGACACGCCTCGGGCGCGCAGTTGGCGATCGCGAGGATGCCCCCCCGTGCGCCGAGGGTCAGCGCCGGGAGAAAGACCGGGGCAGAGCCGACGAACAGCTGAAATTCGGGGGGCGTCTGGCGCAGGTATTGCGCGAAGACCCCCATGTTGCCTGCACTGTCCTTCATGCCGACGATGTTGCCGTGCTCCGCCAGGCGGGCCACGGTAGGGGGGTCAAGGACGACCCCGGTGAATTGGGGGACGTTGTACAGGAAGACGGGGATGGGGGAGGCGTCCGCGACGCGCCGGTAATGCTCGATCAGGACACGCGGCCGCATCTGCGGCTTGTAGTAGGCAGGGGTCACGACCATCACGCAATCCGCCCCGATGGCAGCCGCCCGTCGGGTCAGGGCGATGGTGGCCTCTGTCGCCTCGCACCCGGTGCCGGCGATCATCACCCTGTCGGCGGGAATGTGCTCTCGCGCCGTCTCGAGAATACGGATCTTTTCCTCGGGGGAAAGATACACAAATTCTGAATTACTGCCGAGGATGAGGTATCCGGCGAGCCCGGTCGTGTTCCACTGGTTGAGGTTGGCGACGAGGGCTTCATGCGACACCTCGCCCGCCTGGGTAAACGGAGTGATCACCGGCGGGATGACCCCGCGAATCTCACGCATCCCTTGTTGCCCTCCTGAAACATTGTCCCGTATGCAGGCACCATAGCGCGTCGTGCGGCGTGCGTCAAGGTGAATGGAAGGACCTGTAGCCGCTTGCCTTTACGAAAGATGTCCCCTACAATAAGACGGCGTCGAGAAACGGCTCTACGAATGGAGCACCGGCAACGGAACTGTTCCGGGGGAAGGAACCGGGGGAGGGGATGCAGGATGCGTAAAACCCCGCGAGGTACGGCCGACGTCACCTGCCCGTGTTGCCAGGCTCGTCTTACCATCGACCTTGCGCTCGGAGCGGTCCTCCATCACGACCCGCCGCCCAAGCCGAGCAGCGTCACCGACTTGCAGGAGGCGGTGGAGGCCCTCAAGGCGGAGACGGCAGAGCGGGAGGCTCGGTTCAAGGAGCGCATGCAGGCGGAGAAGGACAAGGGGAAGGTCCTGGATCGGAAGTTCCAGGAACTGCTCAAGAAAGCCAAGGATGATCCCGCCACGCCGCCGCCTCCGCGAGACATTGACCTTGACTGACCGGCGGGTCGTTTCCGGCCACCCAGCCCTGTTCACGCGCCGGCGCTTCCTGGTGGGGGCGGCTCTCGCCGTCGCGATAGGGGGGGACGGCCGCCTCGGTCGAATAGTCGCCGGGCCCCGGGTGCCGCCTGACGCGGCAGGACGGTACATATGGCCGGAGCGGCCCGATCCGGTGCGGTGGCCCGACGGGGGGCTGACCGTAGCATGGATCGGGCATGCCACCTTTCTCGTCCGGCTGGACGGGCTCACCATCCTGACCGATCCCGCATTCTTCAACCGCGTGGGTCTCCGCCCCCTGGGCCTGCTGACGCTTGGGCCGCGGCGCCTGAGCCCGCCGGCGCTCTCGCTTTACCACCTCCCCCCGATAGATCTGGTCCTGTTGTCCCATGCCCACATGGATCACACCGACAGGCCCTCCCTCCAGCGGCTCCCCTCGAAGCCACCAGTGATCCTTGCCGCCGACACGACCGAGTTCGTGGCGGATCTCGGGTTTGGAGAGTTGCAGGAGCTTGGCTGGGGCGAGACCGCCGAGGTGGATGGGGTCCGGATCGAGGCCCTGAGGCCGAAACACTACGGGCGGCGGTATCCCTGGGACCGGAATAGGGGCTATAACAGCTACCTCCTCTCCACCCAAGGGATCAATCTCCTCTTTGCCGGAGATACGGCCCGCACCGACCGCCTTGTCCGGGGGCTGAACGGCCGCCGGGTGGATGTGGCGATGCTTCCCATCGGGGCGTATAACCCGTGGATCAAGAGTCACGCCACGCCTGAACAGACCTGGCGGATGTTCCGGGAGATCGGCGCCCGGTATCTGATTCCGATGCACTGGCGAACCTTTCAACTGTCGAATGAGCCGGTCTTCGAGCCGATCGAGCGCCTGAAAAGAGCAGCGGGGCCGGCTGCCAGCCAGATCGTGATCGACTCGATCGGACAGACCTGGAGCCTTCCCGCCTAAAGGGAGCAAGGGAGCAAGGGAGCAAGGGAGCAAGGGAGCAAGGGAGCAAGGGAGCAAGGGGATGAAGGGACCAAGCATCCTTTTCTTAGTTGCGCATCGCGAGGACGCGGGCCCTAAACTTCGAGTCCTCCTCGACCCGAAAGTCCTCTCCGCATCTGCTGCACTGCCCGGACCAGGAGCGGTCCGCCTCCTGTTTAAGGACAACCACACCGCAGAACTCCTTGTGCGGAACCTTATGCACGGTGATGGCGATGAGCGGCTGCTCCATCTCGTCACCCCAAGGCGATGCGTGTTCGGAGATCTTGGTAATACCCGGTCAGCAAGCGATTGGAGCCGATCAGGATCAGGGAGCGGGCCAGGATGCGATACACTTCGGTCCGCGAAATCTTGACCAGGGCGGCCGGATCGAGCAGGTTTTCAGATTGGACGACACGAGCGAGAGTCTTCAGGCCGATCAGGAGAGGCCAGGCGCAGGCAAGCCGCATTCGCGTCTCTCGCCTCGGAATGGCGAGCGTGTAGCTCCATCCTTCCCCGTAATGGGCCAGGGTCAGCTGCAGGAGATCGTGGAGGAGGGGTTTCACGCGAGCGATGGCCCGGGGATCGAGCAGGTCCGCCGGCGTGAGGCCCAGGATCTCGAGATCCTCCTGGGGTAGATAGCACCGTCCCAGGCGGAGATCCCTGCTGAGGTCCCGGAGGACGTTGGTCATCTGCAAGCCCTTCCCGAAGCGGATCCCCCGCCTTTTCATCTCGGACACGTCCCAGCTCCTGAGGGAGGGGCGATGGGCCACGTGCGTCTCGGTCCAGAATTCCCCGACGCATCCCGCGACGAAATACGTATATCGGTCGAGGTCGTCGCGGGTCTTCAACGCAGTGAGGCGGCCCTCGTCCTCTCCCGGGAATGTGGTGAGATCCATCTGCATTCCCTGGGTGATGGTCAGGATGAGATCTCGGATCCGGTCCCGATCTCCGGAATCGAGCGCCCGATAGATTGCAAAACAGTCGTCGAGACGCGCCAGGAGTTCTCGCTCTTCGGGGATCTTCTGGGGACCGGTCAGCGCCGCCTTGACCTCCCGGATGCGGCTTGCACCGTTTCCGCGCACTTCGGCGCGGAACAGCTCGAGGTACTCAAGGCGCTGTTCGCGGCTGATCAGGCGGGTGTCGGCGATGGTGTCGGCCGCCCGGGCAAAGAGGTAGGCAAGACCCACCGGGCGCCTGAGGTCTTTCGGCAGGACGTTCAGGCTCAGATAGAAGGTCCGGCCCACGCGCTTCAGAATCTGACCCAACAGTTCACTATCCGCGTTGCCCATTTGAACCTTCAGCTAGTACCTGTCACCAGTCCGCAAAGTAAGTGCTGACCCTCAACCCTCCACCCTTCCCCTCAGCGGGGTGGCGCAAACACCTCGTTCAGGTTGCTCCGGGAACTCCCCGGCTCGGTCCCCCCACCGATTACATAGATGCGGTCGCCCGACGGGGCGGCGGCCAGCCCGTGGCGGGCCGTGGGCATCGGGCTCAGCTTCACCCATCGGTTCGTCTTGGGGTTGTACGCCTCGGTGTCGTTAAAGGTCTGGTCGGGTGCTTCGCCCCCAAAGACGTATATCCGGCCACCGACGGCGGCGGCGGCAATCCCGCCCCGTGCGGTGGGCATTCGAGCTCTCGCGGTCCATCGGTTCGCACGCGGGTCGTAGCGTTCGTTGGCCGCTAGATTGCGCCTCATGGTTCCCCGCCGGCCCCCGATCGCATAGAGACGGCCGTTCACGGTTGCGACAGCCAAATGGTCCCGAGGGGTTGGCATGGGGGGGAGCGGGTGCCAGGTGTCGGTGGCCGGGTCGTACACCTCGGCCGTTCCCAGGACATGACTGCCCGCCTTTCCTCCGACCGCGTAAATCTTCCCGCCGATCACCCCGACGGCCAGCGCCCCCCGGGCCGTCGGCATGGGGGCCTTCCTGAGCCAGCGGTCCCGTGCTGGATCGTATTCCCAGACGGTGTTGATCGCCTTCCAGGGCCAGACTCTCTTATACCCGCCGATGACATAGAGTTTCCCGTGTACCGCCGCAACGGCCGTATGGTGGAGCGGCTGGACCAGTGAAGCCTTCTTTTCCCATTGCCGGGTTGCAGGGTCGTAGGCCTGGACCGCGGCCGATACCCCGCCGAGAAAGAAGTAGCCGAAGCCGCCGATCACATAGATCTTGCCGTCGAGTGCGGCGGCGGCCACCTCGGTCCGTTTGGTGGGCATGCGGGGCCCCGTCGTCCAGTCGCCCCGCGAGGCGGCCAGCGCAATCAGGGGAAGCGTGAGGACAAGGGGGATCAGGACGCCGAAGGATGTCCTGGTGCCGGGATGATGCTGCCGCTTCAAACGTCCGGGCATCGTGTTCCCTTCTCGGCTGGGTGGGGTTCCGGTCCGGGAGAAGGATACCTGGAAGGGGAGGCCTTCGCAAGCCCTCTGCTGTTGCCTTCTCTCTTGTGCTCCCGTACAATACCTCGGGTCGAAGGAGCCGGCCCGTATCATTCGAGAGGAGGAGGCTGTGCCTGTGAGGACATCGAGCGCCGCCGGGGTCGTCTGGAACCTGAACGATCTCTTTGCCGCCCACGACGACCCCCGCATTGAAGCGACACGGCAGTCCATTCAGGAGCAGGCGGAGGCTTTTGCGCGCCGGTATCGGGAAACCATCGATGTTCCCGGAGGACCGGCGGCTGCGCACGTGCTCGAGGCCCTTCGTCTCCTCGAGGCGATTGAGGACGCGATGGGCCGCGTGGCGACGTACGCCAACCTCCTCTATGCGTCGGATAGTCTCCGTCCGGAGTACCAGGACCTCCAGCAGCAGGTGGAACAGTGGCTGACCGCCGTCCGGAATCACCTCCTCTTCTTCGATCTCGAGTGGCTCGACCTCGAGGAATCGGCGGCGGGGCGGCTGATGACCGACCCCCTGCTGGCAGGCTACCGCCATTACCTCGCCCACGGACGGCGGTATCGACCCCACAAGCTGAGCGAGCCGGAGGAACGGATCGTCAATGAAAAGGATAATACGGGCCGGCGCGCCTTCGGTCGCCTCTTCAGCGAACTGGTCTCCTCCCTCAGTTTTCCGATCGAGCGAGACGGCGCCGTCCAGGAGTTGACGATGCCCGAACTCCTGTCGATCCTGCATCACCACGACCGCGGATTGCGGGCCCGGGCAATGGAAAGCCTCTTCGACGTGCTGGGGCGGAACGCGCTCGTCCTCACGCTGACGTATGACACCTTGATCCAGGACCACCTCACGATGGACCGGCTGCGGCAGTATCCGGACCCGATGGCCGAACGCCACCTTTCGAACGAGATCGGCCGGCAGGCGGTCGAGCAGATGATGGAGGTCGCCGAGGCCAATTACGGGATTGCCCAGGACTACTTCCGCCTGAAGGCGAAGTTGTTGGGGCTGGACCGGCTCGCCCTCTACGATCAGTACGCGCCGGTCGGGGGCGAACTCCCCGCATGCACCTTCGCCGAGGCCCAGACGACCATCGGGGAGGCGTTCGAGGCCTTTGTGCCGCGGTTCAGCGAAATCGCAAGGGACTTCTTCACCCGGGGCTGGATCGATGCGGAGATTCGCAAGGGGAAACGCGGCGGGGCCTTTTGCGCGTCTCCGTCGCCCGCCGTGCATCCCTACATCCTGTGTAACTACACCGACACCTTGCGCGATGTGATGACGGTTGCCCATGAGCTCGGCCACGGGCTACACGGGGTGCTGGCCAGCAGGCAGACGCCGTTCAATTATGACCCTCCCCTGATCAGCTGTGAGACCGCCTCGGTCTTCGCGGAATTTCTCGTGTTTGACCACATGCTGGCGAGGAATCCGGAGCCGCGGGTGCAGCTGGCGCTTCTGTGCGGCAAGATCGAAGACGCATGCGCAACCGTCTTCCGGCAGAATGTTCTGACGCGGTTCGAGCAGGCCGTCTTTGCCGCGCGGGCGCGCGTCCGCCTCACGCCCGACGCCCTGGGAGAGGCGTGGCTGGGGGCCAACGGACCGTATTACGGCGACGCGGTCGAGATGACCCCTGGCTACCGGCTGGGATGGTCCTATATCCCGCATTTCATTCATACCCGTTTTTACTGTTACAGCTATGTCTTTGGCCAGCTCCTGGTCCTTGCGCTCTACCGGATGTTCAGGGAGGAAGGCGCCTCCTTTATTCCTCGGTACCTCGAGTTCCTCGAGGCGGGGGACTCGGAGGCCCCCGACGTGCTCCTGAAGCCGCTCGGGGTGGACTTCCGCGACCGCAGCTTCTGGCAGAAGGGATTCGAAGAGATCCGGGACCTGGTCGAGCGCGCCAAGGCCTTGGCCGGTTCACAGTTCAGGGTTCAGGGTTCATAGTTCAGGATTAACGGTCCAAAGGGTGATATTCCTGGGTTTACCATGAACCATGAACCGTATACTCTTAACTCTGAACCCTCGACTCTAACCCTGAACCCTGAACTATGAACCATCTGGTGTTCATCGACGCCCACGCCCACATGGCTGACTCGGCCTTTGGGACCGATCTCGAGGCGGTACTTCAGGCCGCGGCCGAGGCGGGAGTTGGGGGGATTGTCACGGTGAGTGAGAACCTGGAGGATGCCCGCCGGGTCCTGGCACTTGCCGAACAGTACCCCCTCCTCAAGCCCTGCGCGGGACTGTATCCTGAGACCGTGGATCTCGAGGTGGCCGACGCCGTGGCGGCCTTTATTCGGGCTCACGGGGATCGGTTGGCGGGAATCGGTGAGGTGGGCCTCGACCATTGGGTCTGCAAAGAGGCGCGGGAGTGGGAGATTCAGGAGCAGACGCTTGCCAAATTTGTCGCCCTGGCGGCGGAACTGGACCTGCCGCTCAACGTCCACTCCCGCTCTGCCGGGAGGCATACGGTCCGGTTTCTCCGGGAGCACGACGCACAGAAGGTGCTTCTCCACGCGTTTGACGGGAAGGCCTCGGCAGCCCTCGAGGGGATCGAGGCGGGCTATTACTTCTCCATCCCCCCCTCGGTCGTTCGGTCCCAGCAGAAACAGAAGCTGCTCCGACATCTTCCCCTCACTCGTCTTCTGCTCGAGACCGACTCGCCCGTCCTCGGTCCCGACCCGGCGGCCAGAAATGAGCCCAGAAACGTCGTAATCGCCTGTCAGGCCATCGCCGCGGCGAAAGGCATATCGATGGAGGAGGTGGCTCGCGTCACGACCGAGAATGCCTCCCGGCTCTTTTCAAAGGCCTTTCCGTCCTCGTCGTCCTGGGTGGCGTGAAGTCGGAGGACGTGCCGCGGCTGCCCCGTCCGTCGTGAGAGGCATCGACGGGAGGCCCGCTGCGCGTCAAGGCGGTGCCCGGGAGTGTCGAGATGCGGGAAGCCCTGCTGGCCTGTGTTGCGCTCTTCGTGGCGGTCGACATCCTGGGAGTTCTCCCGGTCTATCTCAGCCTCACGGTGGGTGTGCCGGTCGAGGAGCGGAAGCGACTTCCCTGGCAGGCCACGCTGACGGCGACCCTGGTGGGTGTGGGATTTCTCCTCATTGGAGAGCCGCTGTTTCGCGTCCTCGGGGTGAGCGTGGCCGATTTTCAGGTGGCGGGGGGACTGTTGCTCCTCGCCCTGTCGCTTCACGATCTGCTCAACCCGGGCAAGGTCCTGCGCCGGCCGGCGCCGGCGGTCGGCGCGGTCCCCCTTGGAACACCGATGATCGTAGGCCCCGCCGTGCTGACGACGCTCGTCATTCTCGTCCAGAGCTACGGCTATCCGATCACCCTGCTTGCCTTTGGGCTGAATATGGGGGTTGCCTTTCTGGTCCTCCGGTATGCCGGGGCGCTGGGGCGGGTTCTGGGCGAGGCGGGGTCTCGCGCGATCGGCAAGGTGGCCAGCCTGATCCTGGCGGCCTTCGGGGTGAGCCTCGTTCGGCGGGGGGTGCTCGGAAGTCTCCATCGGTAGTGAGGGATAGGAGAGGGCGCCAGACCCGTCGGGAGTTCGGCGAGCCGGGTGGCGCGAGGGGGGGTGCCCAGACATGGTAACGGGGGGAAAAGCGAAGGGGGGTTGGCGGCGCCTTTTTGCCGACCTGACGACGAACCAGCGGGAGCGCCTGCTCGCGATCTTGGAAGAGCAGGCCCAGGAGGAAGGGGTGGAGGCGGGTCGGCTGCGGGGAGACGCCGAAGGGCTCCGCCACCTTCCGGAAAAGCGGCAGCAGCTCCTGGCGATTGCCGAGCGGGAGTCAGAGCACGTGCGGCTGCTCCGGGCGCAGATCCAGGCGCTCGGCGGGACGCCGCCGGGGCCACGGTCCCCCTCTCCGCGGAAGGAACAGACCCTCTGGGAGCGACTGGTCGGCGACCTGGAGGCCGAGAAGGAGGACCTCAACGCGTTCCTGCACGCCGCGCACGCGGCGGAGGAGACGGACCCCGACGTGGCGGCGCTCCTCCTGCGCATCCGGGATGAAGAAGAAGCAAACCGCCGCGCGCTGATGGAGCTGTTGGCGAAGAGCGATCCGTACGCGATTGGATGACCCGGGTGCCCCTTGACACGGCCATGAAACCTGTTACCGTATCTGGCGGTGGCCGGTGCCCGCGGCAACCCGGAGAGGCCATGAACGCAAGGGGAGGCGTATGGCGACCGCGTTGGATAAGAGCATCGTCTCTCGACTGAAGATCAGCCTCCAGGCCACGCCGGGAGTGAGCCAGGAGACGGTCGCGGGGTTTGGGAAACTGTTGGACGAGCTCCAGCGACCGCGCGTGAGCGACGCGGAGGCCGAAAAGCAGCTTCGGCAATGGCTGACGTCGGCCCCGGCCCACGCAGCGACCGTCCTCCAATCGGTGATCTTCGGATCGCTCTATTTGCGGATCATCGCCGAAGAGTCGTGGGTCTACCAGGTATTCGCCTCCCTGCCGACCCCCGCCAAGCACTGAGGCGTGGTCGTCCCTTCATCCTCATCGCGATTCGTGTGCGGGAGGGCCTTGCGTGGCGCCGGCGGGTCGGCCCCGCATCCCGCGGCCTCCCCGATGGGCACACGAGCGCGGCGAAGGGCCAAGGGGAGTCTCGCCATGGAGGCTCCTCGCCGACCGGTCCCGCGGTTCGGCAGGACCCCTCTGCCCCTGCGCTCGTTGCTGAGCTGATAGGAGACGAAAGCGTCGAGAGGGAATCGGGTGCTGTCGGGAGGGGGAACGATGCGAGAGCGGGGAGGGTGGACAGTTTTTTCGGCAAAGGGTGAGCCGCCATCCGCGGTACTGGCGTTGGCGCGGGAGATGGAGGAGCATGGGGGGCATGTCCTGGCGATCTACGCCGAACCCGTGGGATCGCGATGGCAACTCTTCAGCTTGGTGCCCCTGGAGCAGGTCGAGCCAACCCCGTATCAGCGTGATCTCTCTACACCGCACGTCAAGCGCCTGCACGAGGTGATCAAGAAGCTGGATCGCTTCATCGATCCGGTCGTGGTGGTCGCGCAGGCGCCGGGGAAGTACTGGACCCCGAACGGCTCCCACCGGTTGGCCGCCCTCCGGAAGCTCAAGGCGAAATGGATCCCCACCATCCTCATTCCGGAGCCCAGGGTGGCCTTTCAGATCCTCGCCCTCAATACCGAGAAGGCCCATAACCTCCGGGAGAAGTCGCTGGAGGTCATCCGGATGTATCGGGCCCTGCAAGCCCAGGAAGGGGACCGGTCGGAGGAGGCCTTTGCGTTTCAGTTTGAGGAGGCCTATTACATTACCCTCGGCCTGCTGTACGAGCGACATCCCCGCTTTGCCGGAGGCGCCTTTTCTCCCATCCTGCGCCGGGTGGACCGGTTTCTCCGCCCCCCCCTCTCCAAGGCATACGGGGAGCGGGAGCGGCGGGCGGAGCAGGTCGAGGCCGTGGATGCGCGCTTGGGCGACGTGGTCGCCCGGATCAAGAAGCGGGGGGTCAACCACCCGTACATCAAGAACTTTGTCCTCGCGCGGTGCAACCCCTTGACGCGCGCTCGCAAGAGTGTCCCGGGCTTTGAGGAGACCTTCGAGAAGCTCCACCGCGCCTTAGAGCGATTCGATGTGGACAAGGTCCGGATGGAAGAGATTGCCCGGGCCGCCGTGATGTCTGCCGGGTAAGGGCGTGGATGGAAAGGCGCCACGCCGTCCGACCGCCCGCGACACGCGGGTCGCTGCCGAGCGGCGGGACGGGGGGTGTCTCACTCCCTTGACGCGGGTGGTCGATCGTGCCATATATGAGGCGGACGGCCCCCGGTCGGAGGGTGCGGTCGGGGCTGGAGGTAGCATCGATGCCTGGAAAAGCGCAAGGTAAGACCGCGGAACTGCTGGCTCTTCTTCCTGCCCGGAAAAAGATTCTCATCCTTCCCCATGACAACCCGGATCCTGATTCACTGGCCACCGCCGCGTCCCTCCGCTCTCTGATCGCCCACAAGCTAAAGCAGGTGCCGATTATTGGCTTGGGGGGGATCGTGGGTCGCTCGGAGAACCGGGCGCTGGTGTCGGTGTTGGAGATTCCGCTCATTCCCGTGGAGCAGCTCTTTCCGGATTTCGAGGGGACGGCAATCCTGGTGGATACCCAACCCGGCCGGGCCAACAACGCCCTTCCCGTCGATGTCAAACCGGTGGCGGTGATCGATCACCATCCGGATGGGGGCCATAACGGGTCGGTGCCGTTTGTAGACCTCCGGGAGGACTACGGAGCCACGTCGACCATCCTGGTCGAGTATTTCCAGGAGGCTGAAGTCCCGTTGAACCCCCGGGTGGCCACGGCGCTCTTTTACGGGATCTCTTCGGAGACGCAGAACCTGGGTCGAGAGGCCGAACCGGCGGATATCCTGGCCAGCCAGTTCCTGTACCCGTACGTGAACAAGCGGCTGCTGAGCCAGATCGAAAACCCCCCGGTGTCTCGGGACTACTTTCGGTTGATTGGCCAGGTGGTGCACAGCGCGATGCTCTACGGAGACACGGTGGTCGCCATCCTGGAATCCGTCCCGTACCCGGATGCGGTCGCGGAGGTGGCCGACTTTCTCCTGCGGCTCCAAGAGGCCAGGTGGTCGGCGTGTCTGGCGCCCCAAGGGGATTTGCTCTACGTCTCCCTGCGCACCCGCGATCCCGACGCCTCCGCCGGTCTCCTGCTGGCGTCGATCCTCCCATCGGGCACGGCGGGGGGGCACGGGATGACCGCCGGGGGACGGATCGCCATCGCAGGCCGGAGCTGGAAAGAAGAAGCCTCCAAGATCGTGCAGAACCTCCTGCGGGCCCGTGGCAAGGCCGGCGCGCGCGCGAAGCCCCTCTGTTGAATGTGAGCGACGGCTAGCCTTTTTTCTCGGACTTGGGTGGCTTCGTCCGTAAGCGCAACCGAATCGTGGAGGGATTGGTTCCGGCGAGCTGCACGCCCAGGGGAAGGTTGATATCTTTGGCGGAAATGCTGTACCGCTTCAGGCCGGCCGTGGCCTTTTTGAGATCGATGGCGACCTGGAGCTGGTTGGGGTCCAGAAAATTGAGCATCTCTCGTGACCCTCTCACGCGAACGTAGACTTGCTTAACCCTCTTGTCCGCGATGGTCAGCTCTTTCGGGACATTGAGGTAGACCACCGGGATCGAGACACCCACCTCTGCGTTCTGTTGCCCCACCAGCACAAACAAAAGGAGACTAACCCCGACCACCGATGCCAGCTTGGGACGCCAGTTCCGGGTGATGAGCGCCTTGATGGATCGGTGCCGCCTTCCAGGCGCTTCGTGCGCTCTGCGTCGCTCGGTGAGCCAGTTCAGGAGCGCTGCACTGGTGTCCACGACGGCGATCGTCCCGTGCTCGACGACCGAGACCTTCCCTCGTTCCTCGGAGACCACCACCGCCAGGGCATCCGTCTGTTCGGTAATGCCCAGGGCTGCCCGGTGCCTCGTCCCGTAGAAGTAGGAGAGGCGTTGATTGTCCGAGAGCGGGAGGATGCAGCCGGCCCGATAGGCCCTCCCGCCGCGCACGTAGAGGGCGCCATCGTGGAGGGGGGTAGGGACGGTAAATATCGTCTCGAGCAGTTCGGGGCTCATCTCGGCGTCCAACACGGTCCCCAGGCCTTTCAGCAGCGGTTCCACGAAGTCGTGGCGCTCGAACACGAACAGGGCGCCGCGGCGCTTGGCGGCGAAGGAAAAGGCACCCTCGGCGGCGATGCCCAGAGTTTCCTCGGGGAGCCGAACCGGGTTCCCCCAGCCCAACAAGGTCCTCAATGGGACCCTGGGGTTAACCTGCTCCAGCATGTGGCGGATCTCCCCCTGGAAGATCACGATCACGAGGATCAGGGCGGCGGCCCAGATGCCTCCCAGGACCCAGGAGGTGAGGAACAGCCCCGCCTTCTGGGCGACCAGATACCCGAGCCCCAGGACGACGATCCCCGCGAGGATCCGCATCGCCCGCGTGCCCCGAAAGCGGACGTAAACCTGGTATACGATGAAGCTCATGAGCGCGACGTCGAGGGACTGGCGCCACGGCAAAGGCCAGAGGGCATCACCGATCTGCCGGAGGAAGCTTCCGATGGGTTCCATGCGTTCTGTATTCCCCTGTTGTCCTCTGCCGAAAGGCGTCGAGGATGCGCGTGGAGGACGGGAATCTCATGCGATGATACGGGGCCTAACTGACTGTGTCAACAAAGGCAAGTGCAATTTCCGAGCCGACCCCGGTGCCTCGTTTCCCGCATCCGGATCCACGGGCGGAGCATCGACTTCTGTCCTCGCTGCCAGCAAGGGGGCACGGCGTCGAGCGAGGTGGGGTAGGGGGGGTTACTGAGAGAGATTGCGGGGCCAGGCGTCCGTGCGGCGTCAAGCCTTCCCCTTGCGCTGGCCGGCCCGCAAGACCTTTTTGCGCAGCCGGAAGGCCTGGGGTGTGGCCTCCACCAGCTCGTCCTCGCGGATGAACTCGAGGGCCTGCTCGAGGCTGAGCCGCCGAGGCGGGGCGAGGTGCGCCATCTCGTCGGCGGTGGACGAGCGCATGTTGGTGAGTTTTTTCTCCTTGGTGATGTTCACGTCCAGGTCGTTGGGGCGCGAGTGCTCCCCGACGATCATTCCCTCATAGACTTCCTCGCCGGGGGCGATGAAGAGGGTCCCCCGCGGCTGGAGATGCTCGATGGCGTATGCAGTGGCACGCCCCGGTCGGTCTGCCACCAGGGCGCCGGTGAAGCGGTGGGCAATGTTCCCCTGCCAGGGCTCGTAGCCGTCGAACAAGTGGTGCATGATGCCGCTGCCCCTGGTTTCGGTCATGAACTCGGTGCGAAAGCCGAGCAGGCCCCGGGAGGGGACCCGGAACTCGAGGCGCACCCGGCCGCTGCCGTGGTTAACCATCTGGAGCATGTGTCCCCTGCGGGGACCCATCTTCTGGCTTAGGGTACCGATGAATTCCTCGGGACAATCGATCACCAACCGCTCCATGGGCTCATGGAGGACGCCGTCGATGGAACGCGTGAGGACCTGCGGCTTGCCGACCGCCATCTCGTGGCCCTCCCGTCGCATCATCTCAATAAGGATGGCCATCTGGAGCTCGCCCCGACCCGAGACGGTGAAGACGTCGGGCGACTCGGTCTCCTCGACCCGGATTGAGACATTGTACAGTACCTCCTTGTCCAGCCGTTCCCGGAGTTTCCTCGACGTGGCGTACCGTCCCTCGCGGCCCGCCATCGGTGAGTTGTTGACATAGAAGAGCATGGCGA
>JBHIAH010000027.1:0-28524 GCA_046758505.1 Methylomirabilales bacterium (SeqCode)
CGAGGATCGACAGGATCGTCATGACCAAGAGCGACAGGATGAGGACGATGCCGCGCTGGTCCTTGGCGCGTGTCATGAAAGGGCTTTTCATTGCCGATCTCCTTTCGGGCAGCCACCTTTTTCCTGCTTGCATGTGTGTCGGGAGCGAGTTCTACAGCAATAACTGTGCCAGGGCTTGTTCGCATAACTTGGTGAAAACAAAGGTGATTCGATGGAATGTCTCTACTCTTTGGTGTCGATTTTTGGACAGTTACCAGAAAACGGACATCCGCAACCGATGGGTCAGGTGGGCGTTCCGAGAGACCAGCGTTCCTCGGTTGTGGGGCCTTCTGCTTTCACGAAATGCCGCCCCTTGGGAGCCTCGGGGGCTTGGTATTGCGTGGTACACAGGCTGGTGGGCGGGCAGGAAACAGAGGCGGGCTGTTTGCGATTGGAACGGGGGGCAATTGCCCGGGCAGCGTCCGGGAGCTCGTCAAGCGCTACAGGGCTTCCTCCGCCATGCCGGGGTCTGGAAAGACCGAGGGAAGGAGCGCGACACTGGGAGGCCAAACGGGCTTCGATCAGGGCTCCGCTTCCGGGGCCCCCTCAGTTGCTCCCTCGTCGCGCAGGGCTTCCTCCATCATCGGCTCGAAGTCTTCCCCTAATTCGTCTCCGAGCTCCTTTCCCATGCGCGTGGCCCACCGGCGGACGCTCTGGGGATCGTTTTCATCGAGATCCCCAAGGCCACTCGGGTCGCCGAGCCGCTCGAGGCGCTCCGCGTCGCTCCGCGGCCGGGCAAACCGCGAGAGGAGGCGGGTCAGGTGGTCGCTACCACAGTGGGGGCAGCGGAGGGGTGGTGGGCTGTGGATATTCAAGATGAGCAGGCTCACGCGGCGGCGGCATCCATCGCAGTCGTATTCGTAAATCGGCATGGCGCATCGTCCCCCGGGGTTCCCCTTGATTCTAGCAACTCGCCGTGTACCGTCAAGCCCCCCAGGTTGTGCGACGTGGCCCCAGCGCTTCGCTCTGGGCCTCCCGCGGCGACCCTGATCTGCGGCTTACGGCCTGGGTCCCTCCGTGCTCACGATCCGTGCAAGGGGGTCGGGCACGGATCGCGCCTCGGTTTCCCAGGCCGCCACCAGCAGGGGGGCCCCGCCGCTCCCGGCAATGTCCCTCAGCGCCTGGGAGCCCCGTCGTGCGTTTGCTCTTGGCCGTTTCGTTGACGGATGACCTATCACCCCGCATTCCCGTCGGAAGGGCGAGGGGAAATGGGCCTAGACCCGACGGAACCTGGTTTGCGTGCGGCCAGGGGGCTCCTCCCGCCGGAGCGAAGTGCAGGCGGGGGATGGCCATCCTGCTGCTGACTAGAACCGGTCGGCGTGGGAGCGAGGGCTTTCGCCTACCGACCCGTGGAATGTTCCGTCGGGGAAGACCCACGCCCCGAGCCCTTCCGACTCCCCCCCCTTGACCGCGCCGTGGGTGTGTGGTAAGCAAGGAGACAATGCGGTGCCAACATTGCGGCTACGTGAGCTTTGATCATCTGAGTGTCTGTCCGCGGTGCGCCAAGCCCCTCTCGCCGAGCCGCCAGCGTGCCCGGGCCTCCCCGACTGAATTGCCTGACGCCGATTCCCCCGCTGTCTCTCGTGTTCCCATCTCGCCGGCTACGGTCCACGAAGGCCGCCTCCGGCTGGAGGAACCCTCTTCCGTTGCGGGGGCGCTGTTCGAGGAAGAGCCGGACTGGAGCCGCCTCACTCTGCCGGCGGAGCTTTACCCTCATCCCTCGCTCTCGTACGGCGGCGTGTTCAGGAGGGGGGTTGCAGTGCTTGTCGATGCGCCCTTGCTGTTTGGCCTGACCGTCCTGGCCATGACGCTGGCTTCCCTCACGGCCATGGGCGGTGGGACGGTCGCCGGGGCGATGACCCGTCAGGTCAGGTTTGTGGCCTCAGGAGCCGCCGTCGTGGCGGCCTTTGCGGTGAGTCTCGCCTACCACGTCGTGTGCTGGGGGCAAGGGGGGCAGACCCCCGGCAAGATGCTGCTGGGACTGCAAGTGGTACGGTGGGATGGGGGAGAAATCGGATACGGCCGCGCCTTCCTGCGGTGGGTCGGGTATTTCGTCGCCCTGCTCCCTCTCGGCTTCGGGGTGATCCTGGCGCTCTTTCATCCGCGAAGGCGAGGACTCCACGATCTCTTGGCGGGAACCTGCGTCGTGCGAGTCAATGGGCCGGGACGTGAAGCAGGGGGTGAGGCGATATGACTGAAAAGGTGAAGGCGGGGCGCGGCTTAGCCTGGCTCGCGCTGCTCATCAGCATCGCTGCTCTGGTGATCGCGGTCATGGCGTACCAGCGGACGGGTACCGATCTCACGCTGCGCAAGCGTGTTGAGGCCCTCCAGCAGGCTCTGGACAGTGCCCGCCAAGACACGGCAAACGCCCTGGACCGGTTGGAAGACCTCGTCCGAGGGTCAAAGGAAAGAAAGCGATAGGGCGCGGCATCACCGAGATCGCTTCCGCCGGCCTCTCTGCGCACCGTGAGCGGTGCCCCGGGACCCGGAAAACAAGCGCTCTCCTTTTCCCACCAGGTTGTACGGCCGCATCGTGATCTTCTGTTCGGGATCCCGAATCGTGTATCCCAGTCGATAGCACTCCACCCCGTGCCGCGTGGCGATGGCCGTGGCCTGGTCGATCTGGCGCGAGTCATTGGGGAGCACGACGCAGAAGCCGATGCCCATGTTGTAGACCCTGAACATCTCTGCGGGGCTGATCCGGCCCATCGCCTGGATCAGCCCAAAGATGGGATGGGGTTCTGGCCAGAAATCGATGACGAAGCCGACGCGGGCCTTGACGCGACTCAGATTGAGCAGGCCGTCGCCGGTCACATGGATCAGCGCTTTCACGTCCAGTCCGGCCCTGAGCATTTCGATGATCTCGGGAACATAGATGTGGGTGGGTTCGAGCAATTCCGCCCCGATGATCCGGCCGAGCTCGGGAATGTACTGATCCGGGCGAAGGCGCTGCCGGCGGAAGAAGACGTCGCGGGCCAGCGTGAGGCCGTTCGAATGGATGCCACTGCTGCGCAGTCCCAGGATCACATCCTTGGGTTTGAGTCGCTGACCGACAATGATGCGATCCAGGGGGACGATGCCGAGACAGGTTCCGACCAGATCGAACCCATCGTCCTTGTGGACCCCCCGGATGATGTCGCCGAGTTGGGCGATCTCGCCTCCGGGAATGGTGATCCGGGCGCGGCGCGCCCCCTCCAGGAGCCCCCGTCCCATGTCCCGAAGCAGTCGGCGGTTCGGTGATTGCACCGCCACGTAGTCCACCAGGGCGAGGGGCTCTGCCCCCACCCCGAGGAGGTCGTTGGCGTTCATGGCGATGCAATCGATGCCGATGGTGTCGAACTTGCCGAGCATCTGGGCCACCAGGATTTTGCTCCCCACCCCGTCCGTGGAAATCGCGAGACCACGGTTCTCCCCGAGCGCGATGACATTGGCGAAATAGCCGAAGGGGAGCATCACCCGGCCGATGCCCTTTCGCAAGGCGAAGGTCTCGCGGAGCAGGGAGGTGAGATCTGTGAGGGCCGAGGCTGCTCCGACCGCATTCACACCGGCCCTGGCATACGATCTCTGCTGTGAGCGACCCATGCGTCTCCTCGGCGAAGATGGGTTCGGCTCACCATAGCCCAATTCTCGTTGCCAGACAAGCCTTCCCGACTGCTGCAAATCCCTCGACACTGGCCCACCAATCTGGTATTCTGCCGGGCGGTCGATGTCGCAGCGGTTGAAGCCCCCCCGGCCTGATCCCTCTCGGCTCCGGACCCATCGGGCAGGTAGCTCAGTCGGTAGAGCACGGGACTGAAAATCCCGGTGTCGGCGGTTCGATTCCGCCCCTGCCCACCAGCCGTCTCCAGGGAACACAGGGATCGGTTATTTTCCCGCCTTCAGTGCGCCAGACGGAGACGTTCTTCTTCCAGCACTACGTGGTCCAGACGGTCGGCGAGTTGGCGGAGGAACTTGCTCCCCTTCCGCGCGAGCTTTGGGCAGTTGAGCCCAAAGACCACGCCGGTGAAAAGCCCGAGCATAAATCGGAACATCACCTTTCCCTCCCTTCTGGGGTAGGGTAAAACCCTTCCCATTAATAATAATAGCAGGTTACCGGCATTTATCAACGGTGCCCAGATCGCCGACACCCCTTCGATCGTAAGTAGTGAAGTTCCTGGGGCTTCATCGGGGGAAGGCGAGGATACGAAAGAGGGTGCCCCTACACCCTCGACCCCCGCGGATGAGACAAAACGACGGACAACGCCTGCCTCCCCAGGAACTGCCCGGATTTCACATAGTTCCCCCTCCCTTCCTTTCCGTTCAGTAAAGGAAAATCATCGACTTACGCCCATTAGCCCCCTGGTACATTTCCTGCAGACCCCTGTCGTGGCTGTACCGTGTCTCCTCTTCTCCGCTCGATTGAATCGAGCGGTTTCGGATCGAAGCGGTCGCCATCGCAGGGGGTGTGAGGGTCCCATGAGAAATGCCCGCGGATTTTCACTCGTCGAGGTGCTCGTCGCCTCTGCCATCCTCGCCGTGGTGCTCCTGGCCATTGCCAGTCTCTTTTCGACGGCCTACTCAAATGTCGGGTATGGGGGGAGGCGGACGAAGGCCGTGGCGCTCGCCAGGCAAAAGATGGAGGAACTTCGGGACGGCAGCTTTCCCCCGAGCACGACGGGCAGCCCGGAGACCCTCGAGAGCATCTACACCCGCTCGTGGGCGGTCACCGTGACCGGCGCGCCGAGCCAGGTGGCCACGGTCACCGTCACGGTGTCCTGGCCGGATGCGGCCCAGGGGACAAAGCAGGCGACGCTGACAAGCATGATGGCTCCGTAGGGGGATTGTGCTGTGAGGGAAGGGATCTCGACATGGTTCGGGTGTGAGCGAGGATTTACCGTTGCAGAAGTCCTCGTGACCTCCACCCTGATGGCCATCGTCCTCGTCCCGATCTATACGATGTTCGCGGCGAGTCACACCACGTACAATAAGGGCGTGGATAAGGCCGAGATCCAGCAGGATGCCCGGATCGCCCTGCACTGGATGACCCGAGAGATCAGGATGGCAGGCTACGAATCCCCCAATCTCGCGAATCCCGTGTGTCCTACGCCGAAGGCGGCCGGCTGCGTGCTTCCCACCCAGCAGGCGTCCAAAATCGGGCTCCGGGCCGACGTGGATGGGGATGACACCACGGAGGAGGTCGAGTACGAGCTGCAGAACTGTGTGAATCAGATTTGTGACGTCGTCCGACGGGAGCGAGACTGGGATGACGCGACCTCGACCTGGGGTGCGTGGTCCGCCTACGATGTCATCGCGGGCAACGTCGAGGGCTTGACGTTCACCTATCTTTCCGCACCCAATCCGACGCGGGTGCGCGTTCAGGTGGACGTGCGGGAAGTCAATGCCGGCCCAGACGTGGCTTACATGGTCGTGTCAGACACACAATTGCGGAATCTCTGAGCAGGAGATCCGGATGAGCGAAGCTAGGGGTCTCTTCGCGAAACACCAAAGAAAGTGCCGCCTGGGGGAAAGGGGATCGGTATTGGTCATCGCCCTCCTGCTGACGACCGTGCTCTCTATCCTCGGGCTCAGCTTTTTGACGGTTTCCGGCCAGGATATCTTCATCGCCTATAACGAGACCCACCTCTCGCAGGCCTTCTATCTGGCCGAGGCGGGGGTGGCAGAGGCGCAACGGATCCTGAGGGATAGTAATAACTGGGACAACGAATTGACGGCGGCACAGCCCTTCAGCTGTCCGGCGGGCCTAGTGTCGGCCACCGATGGTGGGTGCACGTTCACTGTCGAGAACGATTCGGCAGACCCGGGTGGGCCGACCAACGACACCAACGATCTCGTGGTGGTCAAGGCCACGGGAACATTCCGGAACGCGCTCAGCGAGGTGGACGTAGGCCTCGCGCGCATGCTCCTCCCGGTACCTCCCGGAGGGATTACCTCGCTCGGTGTCAGCACGAATCTTTCCTTTGCCGGGAACGCCTTCACCATCGATGGGAACAACTGGATCCCCCCTTCGGACGACGGTTCGACGCCTGAATCTCAGGACAACAGCAGCTGCGGCTCGATCCCCGTCCCCAAGTTTGGGATCGCTGTGCCGGATGGCGCGCAGCAGCTTTCTGTCAAGAACGACCTGACCGGCCAGCAGCAGGATAATGTGACGGGGGCAGCGCCGAATCCCCCGTGGGCGCCGCCCGGCAGTACCCCCAGCATCGGGGTCGATGCGACCCTGACCCAGGCCCAGCTCACCACCCTGGTAGACTGGCTCTCTCCCCTGGCGGATTTCACGTATAACCCGGGCACCTCAATTAGCAGTGGAACGCTCGGGACGCAGGCAGACCCCACAATCGTCTTCGTTGACGCGACGGGGTACAGCGGGAGTGACCCGGCCCTGACCTTGAGCGCCACCAAGGGGGCCGGGATCCTCATGGTCAAGAACGGGAGTCTCCGGATGTCGGGAAACTCCCAGTGGGTGGGACTCATCATCGTCATCGGGGATAACGTGCAGATCGACATGCGGGGGGGCGGCAACAAGAGCATTTACGGCTCCGTCTTGCTAGCAGAGAACCTGAGTGTCGCAACCAACCAGGCTGAGGGTCAGGGCAACGTGAAAGTTCGCTTCAGCTGCCAGGGAGTCAATGTGGCCAACACCGTTGGAGGGGGGAAGCTCAGAGGTGCAACGGTCTGGTGGAGGGAGGTCTCCTGAGCGGGGCTCGCCGAGGGTCAAGGGCCCAGGAGCATCGGTTTGGCGGGAGAGGCTGCTCTGGCTGATTGTGGCTCCGACCCTGGCGGTAGCACTATGGGCTCGGTTTATGCCCCAGACAAAAGCGATTTCATGGTCTCAGGCGGCAGCCCCTCCCTCCCCTGTCGCTCAGGAGCAAAGGATTGCAACCGTCTCGCCCCCGAAGGCCGACCAGCCGCCCCCCCTTCCCTCGCCTGAGCCGCGTGTCTGGAAGGTCCTCTTTGGCTCCCCCCGGGCCGGGGCCGAGGAACTCTCCCGGCGCACGCGGATCACGCTCTTCTTGAACGGTCCCGTCGAGCGGGACGTGGTCGAGTGGGCCTTCACGATGTCACCCTCTGCATCCGGGACCTTTTCGTGGCCCCGGCCTGACCAGCTCGTCTTCACCCCCAATGATGCCCTTCGCCCCGCCACCCGATACACGGTCTCGCTGACTCCCATGATCGGGTTCCGGGATCAGGAGGAGTATGAGATCGTGGAAACCCGGTGGTCTTTCACCACGGGAAACGCTCGGACCTTTCGGCAAGACATCCAACCCCTTATCGGGGCGTATTGCACCAAGTGTCATGGCCCAAAGGGTGACGCCGCTGCCGTTCCCCTGAAGACCTACGGCGATGTCAGCCGGTACGTTGTTCCAGGCCGCTCGGGTGAGAGCCGCTTCTATACCTTTATCCAGAATCGGCACCATCACATCAACATGGCCGATCGGGACCATTCTACCAACGTGAAGCTGGCGATCATTAAGGACTGGATCGACGAGGATAAGGCAGTGGAGTAGCGGAACGGACCCCTTGCCCTGCCCTGTTCCCTCCATGATGGTTCCCATATCCTCGCCGGCCCCGGAATCCGCGCGTAGAACGCGAGAGGGGCAGCACCCATCCGTTCAATGCGCCTATCTCTTCCACGGTGTCCCACGAAAGCGAGGGATCCTGCGGCGGCCCTGTGGGGAAAATGAACAGCGCGATCACTTTGAACACGACTGGGGCCGTCGGGGGATGGGTGCGGGTGCGATGGAATGAGACACTCATGTCCCATTGGGGAACCAATCCCTGTCATCCATCGGATCAGCGAACACAAGAAATTGCCTGGAACAAGCCCTCCCGGATGGGATACGTGTGTCCCACCCCGTGCACCTCCTCCAGGCCTTCGCTCCCCCAAAGAAGGCGGAGCGGTACTCATCTGTGCAGTTGGCATGGTTGTTGCTCGAACAGTGGAGTGGAGGTCAGGCCATGTGGGAAGAAACGATGCCGATGTTCTTTTTTAGCGTGCAGGAACATTCAGGGTCTGAGGCGGAACTCATCGAAGTGTCGGCCCCAGGTTTTCTTGAGGCGGTACAGACGCTGGCGGCGTGGCGTCCTGGAATCCACATCCTGAAGCTCGAGGGAGTCTGTGCAGGCTCTCCCGGACACGCCTGAGGGTTCTGACGCTCCCGATCTGTACCGGGAGATGCACGCCGGTTTACCTGGCCGTCTCTTGGCGCTGTTCGATTTCTGACCGGATTCGCGAGTTCAACTCCCCAATCTTCAGGCCCTCTTTCTCGTGGGACAGCTCGCCCTTGTCCACTTCTTCGGCGATGGCCAGGCGCCGTGCAAGCCAGAGATCCGCCAAATCCATATAAGGGAACCGGCGCTTCACCATCTCGCGGCGGCAGTCGGCAGCCGTACCCTTCCAGTACATTCCACCGACAAAGCCTTTGCGGAGCCTCCGGTCGCACTCTTCTTGCCACTGGGAAAACACCTGCGCGAGTTGCGCCGCTGTCCTGGGTATCAGGGGGGACCGTCGGACGAGATACGCCAGGGCGTTCTGAACAAAGCGGGGCCCATCGGTCCAGCCACTGCTGATCTCCCGGCCGATGTCGAAGGCGATGCCCAGCACGGTCCCCTGGCCTACCGGCTGCTCGGCGATCAAGGGGGAAGGATACTTGGCCCCGATGGCCTCCGACTGGCCGGGGATAACGATCTGCGGGACCCCCGGGGGAACCATGACTTGTTCCCCCTGTGGGGTGGTGATGATCTGTGGCCTGTCCGGGGTCGTGATCTGGGGCGCTCCCGGGTTCAGGGTTCGGACTGCGCCGCCAGCGTACCGGGCAATCTCGGTCACGCCAGACCTCTTCGGATTCAGGTCATTAAAATTCCCCACGGTCCGAAACGTCACCCCCGCGAGAATCGGATGGTTTGGCTGAAGGGGGATGACCGCCTTGAAGGGGGCGGCGATCCAATCCCGCTCGGCTCGGATTTCAAAGGGGATGAAGGGGGCCACCGGCTGGTAGCCGCCGCTCCCGTAGGAATTTGGTCCGCCGGTGATCAGGAGCGATCCGCCCCGGCTGAGGAACTCAGGCAACTGTTCCTGAACGGCTCGGGGAAGGGCCCCGTACGGGATATTGGAGAGGATGACCACCGCAAACTCCAGGAGGTCACGGTGGCCCAGTTCAGTTGTGATCTCGGCCCCCGTCGAGGCGGTGAGGGCTTGCACGGGCACGTAGGAACTGTCCCCCAAGGCCAAGATGAGCTTGGCAGGCGCGGCCGCCCCTGGCCGCAGAAAAAGCATGAGACCGAGGAGCAGGCCGGGCAGCACGCGCGAGGAGAAAGCAATCCATCCGTGCCTCGCAAGGGTTTTCATCGTGAAGATTCCCTTGCTTGTGTTGGTTCCGTCACGTGATAACATGCTGGCCCCGTCCGCCCTTCGCTATCAGCGTTGCTTCCGTTCTTGCTCGTCCGTGTTCCGGAGGGCCAAATGAATTCTGAACCTTACCCGCCCCGCCCCGGCGTCCACATTTCCGTGGCGACACCGGTTTGCCCATGAGCGGGCGATGGATCTCTCCTCTTTGGGTTTCGTGGCGTCCGATCCCCCTGCTAATGGGTATAACGAACTGTTCGAGGGGTGTCAAGAATAGGCGGTGGGGCCAAAGTTTCCCCTGGCAGCAAGCGCGTGGAAGTGTTAGAAATGTCAGCACATGGGGGGACGAGCGTGCGGCGTGCGAACGTCCCGATACCGCCCGTTCGATCCCACCCCTGCCGACCTCGGGACATGGAATTGGCGTACGGCCGGGGCGGCCGGAGGGGGGGATGGTCATGGAGGCAGGGCGAGCAGGAAAGTTCGTTTGGCTCTGGGGGGGGATCCTGATCCTCGCAAGCTGCGCTTCTGCTCCCGAGGTTGTGATGCGAAGTCTCCCCCTCGCCGGCGAGGCCTCGGTGTCCGGTGCCTCCGTCAGCGAGGTGTCGTTGCGGGAGGTGGACGTCTCGGGAAGAGCCGACCGCATTTTTTTGGCGTGGGTGTCGCTCAAGAATCGGACGGGAACGCCGCTCCCCTTCGGGCCCCAGTTTGTCTACTTGGCCGATGCCGGCGGGGCACTCCTCTTTCGCATTTCCGAAAAGTGGTTGCCCAAATACTACAGGGCCAAGGTCCGGGGAATTCCTGCCGCCCCCAACAGGAGGGCACTTGTCCCTTTTCCGCTGGCCAACGTGACGGTGGGGGACAGCGCATTTGTAGCCCCACGCGTAACCCCCGCCCAGCGGGGCCAGATGGCCATAGAGATGGCGAAGCTCGTGGAGGCGGCCTTTGTTCGTCCGCAGAGCCCTACGCCTGGCACCTTACTTCCCAAGGGACCTGAGGTCGCCCTGGGGGCTCTCATAACAGCGGTGATGATCAGGCCGGATGATCGAGTGTCCGGGTACGTCTACTTTTACCATTCAGCTACACGGAGGCCGCCCTACCCCCTCGAGCTGGTGGTCAAGCTGCCGGGCGAGATCCGCGCCTTTCGTTTTCCCGAACGATGAGAGGCTTCTGACCCGGGTCCACGAGCCCCCCTCCCGGATGTGCCCAGCCGGGAGGGGGCCGCTCGCGCTTTGGCCGGGGGAGGGCACCCAGGTGTCCACGTGTGCGGAGCAACCCCTTTGCGGTGGATTGCTGCGGGTGATAAACTTGGCGTGTAGAGAGGGCAACGGCGGAACCCGAGAGTCAGGAGGAGTCCATGAGCTACACGGTGGATGAGATCGCGCACCTGGTCCAGGGAGAGGTCGTCGGGGACGGTGCTGTCCCGATCCGGGAGGTGGCCTCCGTCGAGGAGGCCCGGGAGGGGAGTGTGGTGCTCGCGGATACTCCTGCTTACTTCAAGCGCGCAGAAGCTTCATCCGCCTGTTGCATCGTCGCCCGGACGGGGGCCGGACCGTCCCGGAAGAGCCTGATCCTCGTGGCAAACCCCAGGGCAGCCTTCGCCCGGGTCTTGCGGCTGTATCATCCACCCAAGGAGGTGCCCGCCGGGGTCCATCCGTCCGTGGCGATTGGGGCGGGGGTGCAGCTCGGCGCCTCGGTGACGATCGGCCCCTTCGTCGTGATTGGGGATCGGGCGAGGATTGGCGACCGCGTCGTGATCGGTCCCTGCTGTGTGATTGGAGACGCGTGTGTGATCGAGGAGGAGACCGTCTTCCAGAGCAACGTGACCCTCTACGACGGAACGCGGGTTGGGAAGCGGGTGAGGGTTCATGCGGGGGCGGTCCTCGGTTCCGACGGGTTTGGCTTTGTCCTCGATGAGGGGGAACAGGTCAAGATCCCGCAGGTGGGGACCGTGGTCGTTGAGGATGACGTCGAGGTTGGGGCGAATGTCTGTATCGACCGGGCGACCCTCGGCCGGACCGTGATCCGGCGGGGGGTGAAAATCGACAACCTGGTCCAGATCGGCCACAACGTATCGGTGGGAGACGGTTCGACGCTCTCCGCGCAGGCCGGGATCGGGGGGAGCGCAACTCTGGGAAGGGGATGCACCCTGGGGGGTCAGGTGGGGATCGCCGACCACGTGACGCTGGGGGATCGCGTGGCCGTCGGCGCCCAGTCCGGGGTCGCCCCGGGAAAACAGCTCAGGGATGGGGAGGTGGTGTGGGGATCTCCTGCGCGACCCATCCAGAAGAGTAAAAAGCAGTTTGCGGCGATGGCCAGGGTACCGGAACTCTTGGAGGAGGTGGCGGCGTTGCGCCGGCGGGTGGCTGATCTCGAGGCGCGATCGGCCCGGTGAAGTCATCAGCTGTTTGCACCGCTCCTCTTCCTGGCCGTGATGGAAGTGCCGTTTGGCTTGACGAAACGGATGCCTCTTCTTATCTTGTTCTTGGCCCTCCCGATGGTTCTGGGGAGGTTAGGTGGTCCTGAACAGCACTGACGGTGTGGTGGGGAACGGATGCGAGAAGGGAGCGTGGTGACGATGCGACGACTGGAAGGAGTGGGACTCGGGTTGGCGCTGGTCCTCGGCGGTTTGCTGGCCGGGTGCCAAGCGGAGCCATTGGGGGCGCACAGGGGTGGCGGACCCAACGAGACAGTGGAGCAGGTGACCTCCTGGCCGGAGAGCCTCGCCCCGGCCGGAGGAAGCTTCCGCGAGGTGCCGATGCCGGCCGGGGCGAGAGGAAGTGTGGTGTTGGCCTCTCCCGGCGCCGCGGGGAGTCAGGAATATTTCCACGCGCTCCGGCAGTAGTCATCCGGTCCTCCCGTGCTCTTGTCTTTGCCGCGGCGCGGACCCTGCAGTCTTTTCCGGAATAAAATGGGCATCGAGAGAATTGTCCGAGGCAGGGGTGTCTCTGGGTGTTCCGTGGGGGAACGATGAGGGGCAGGGAGGAAACGATCCCCCGGATCCTCGCGGTTGGAACCGCGACGCCGGCGGAGCGGATCCCGCAGGCCGAGATCCTCCGGTGGACGGGGTATACCGATTCCCTCCGGCAGGGGTTTTTCCTGCGGAGTGGGATCGAGCACCGCTCCCTCTTTCTCGACCGAGAGACGTTTGCCCCCGACGAGACCGTCGACCAGCTCAACGCGCGCTTCGAGCGGGGAAGCCTCGAGCTGGGACGTCGGGCGATCCTGGCTTGCCTCGATCAGGCGGGCGTCACGCCGCAAGAGATCGATTTTCTCGTGACCACCACCTGTACCGGCCGTCTCTGTCCGAGCCTCGACACGCGATTCGTCCGGGCCCTCCGTATGCGGCACGACATCCAGCGTGTGCATGTGGGTGATACGGGCTGCGCCTCGGGGGTCGTGGCCCTCGAGCAGGCCTTTAATTATATCAAGGCCCATCCGGGGGGACGGGCGCTGGTGGTGGCCGCCGAGATCTGCTCGGCGAGCTACTATCTCGATGATGCGCTGGAGACCGCGGTGGCAAACGCGATCTTCGCCGATGGGGCGGCCGCCGCGTTGGTCGCGGGTGCGGGGGAAGGGGTGGCCCTGGTGGAAAAGCGCACCCTCCTCCGGCCGGAGTATCTCGATCTCATGGGCTTCACCTATCCCGGGGGGCGGCCCCGCATTCTCCTCTCCAAAGAGATCCGGCACGTGGCCGCCGGGATGCTCAAGGAGCTCAGCGAGACGGTGCTGGCGGCACACGGCCTGAAGCGACGCGACATCCGGTTCTGGGTCCTCCATTCCGCTGGCCGGCGGGTGATCGAGAAGGCAAGGGACCTCTTGGGACTCACCGACAGTGATCTGCGTTTTTCCCGTCAGGTTCTCCAAAATTTCGGCAACATGTCCTCGGCCACGGTCCTCTTTGTCCTGGAGGCGGTCCTCCGCTCGCGGGAGCCGCGCCCGGGCGACTGGGGGCTTCTGGCCGCCCTCGGGCCCGGCTTCGCCGCCGAAGGGCTCCTCCTCCGATGGTAAAATTCCCGCTGCCACGGGCCGAAGGCGTTACGGAGCTGATCGACGAGCCCGGGATCGGCTCCCAGGAGCTCTCGGCCAACCTCCAGGATTTGGAACGGCTGAACCACCTCTTTGGCGGCACGCGGCTCATCCTGCGCTATCTGGGACCGATCCTCCGTCGGGCGAACGCCGGTGAGGTGCGGATTCTGGATGTGGCGACCGGAGGGGCCGACATCCCCGCGGCCATCGTCGCGTGGGCCCGTCGGCAGGGGTGGCGGGTCCGGATCGTGGGAATCGATAAGAATCCACAGGTGTTGCGGGCGGCCGCGGAGCGGATTCGGGGGTACCCAGAGATCAGGCTCGAGCTGGGGGATGCCCTGGCCCTCCCCTACCCGGCCGGAAGTTTCGATATAGTCCTCTGCTCGCTGGCCCTCCACCATTTGACTTATCGGGACGGGATCGCCCTGCTGACCTCCCTGGATAAGATCGGCCGGCGGGGATTCATTGTGAACGACCTCCTCCGGAGTTGGCACGGGTATCTGCTGACGTGGCTCGCCATGCGCCTCTTCCGCCGGGGCCGCCTGGTTCGCCACGATGGGCCCGTTTCCGTTCGCCGGGCCTACACCCCTTCGGAGTTGCTCGCGATGGTGGAGCGGGCGGGGGTGGCTGGAGTCCGGATCCATTCACATCCCTTCTTCCGCGTTGCCCTGGTCAAGGAGCGCGTGCATGACAGAGGGGCGGCTTGCTAGGATCTACTGCCTGTTGCCTCGCCAGGCCCCCCGTCCGTCGTGGTGCGTAAAGTTCCTGGCCCGCTCCGCACCCGTCGTTCCCTTGTCAAGACGCGCTCGGTATTGGAAGGAAAAATAAGAGAGGCGGCGTGAGACGGATAGTGGATGTCCTGGTGGTCGGAGGAGGCCCGGCGGGGAGCGCGGCGGCCATCCTGCTGGCGCGGGCAGGATTTGCGGTGTGTCTTGTGGAGAAGGGTCGGTTCCCCCGGGAGAAGGTGTGTGGTGAATATCTCAGTCCGGGGTGCGTTCCGCTGCTCAGCCGCCTCGGCGTCGGGCCTGCGTTGGAGGGAGCGGGACCGCAGCGGATCCGGGGGATGCGAATCGAGGCCCCGGCCGGAACCGTGCTGATGGGGACGTATCCCGGTGAAGGGGCACCGCCCCACGCCTCGGTATCGCTTCGACGCGCTCTTCTTCGAGGCGGCCCGCCAGGCCGGCGTCGCGTGTCTCGAGGGGTGGCGGGTGGTGGATCTCATCCGAAATGGGGGAAAAGTTGGAGGCGTGGTTGCCGAAGCCGGAGCCGGGTTACAGTCCTTCCCCGCCCGCATCACGATCGGGGCGGACGGGCGGAACTCGGTGGTGGCCCGCCGCCTCGGGCTGTTCGCCTGGCACCCCTCGCATCGGAAGATGGCATTTGTCCGGCGCTTCCAGGGAGCCCTCACACTCGACGACCTCGGAGCAGCGTATTTGGGGAGAGCGGGGTATTGCATTGTGAACCCACAGGGAGGAGGGAGAGTCAATGTCGGCGTCGTGGTGGACGGGCGGGACCTCCCCCTGCATCGCCCGTGGGGGGAGGTCTTTGACAAGCTGCTCGACGCCTACCCGCAGGTGCGGCGCAAGCTCGAGGATGCCCGCCCGCTCAACCGCCTTTCGGTCGTGGGGCCGCTCGCGTGTCGGGCGAAGCGGGTCGCCGGGGACGGCTTTCTTCTCGTCGGGGATGCCGCCGGGTATTACGATCCCATGACGGGGGAGGGGGTCTATCAGGCGCTCAGGGGGGCGGAGCTTGCCGCGGAGGCGGCGGCCGAGGCACTCCGCAAGGAAGAGACCAGCCTCCAGGCCCTGGCGTGTTACGGCGACGCGTACCGCCAGGAGTTTGCGCCCAAGGATCGGGTCTGCCGGCTACTGCAGCAGATCGTCAGCCGTCCCCGTCTCTGCGAGTTTGTGATGCGGCATCTTCAGGGTCGGCGGGAGGATGTTCAGGAACTGATGGGGGTGGTCGGGGATCTCTTGCCGCCTGAGCGGCTCTTGCGTCCCCGATTCTGGACCCCTCTCCTCCTATCCCGGTATTGACGGAGCCCCGCAGGGAGCCTACAATCTGGTGAAGCGCTGAGGGGTTTGGTACGCAGACGAAGGAGACGATGGCAATTCGTGGGATGTGTCGGGGGGGATGAAGGAGGCTTACGTTGATTCGCCGCTACAGAACAATGCTTGAACCGGAAGAAGACGGGGGATACGCCGTGTGGGTCCCGATGCTGCCGGGGTGTGCAAGCCAGGGGGAGACGCGTGAGGAGGCCCTGGCGAATATTCGGGAGGCAATCCAGTGCTACCTGGAAAGCTGTGTCAAGCACGGCGAGCCAATTCCCGAGGAGACACTCGTCGAGGAAGTCACCGTTGAGGTAGCCGTGTGAGCAGGCTCCCACGGGATCTTCCCGGGGATCGGCTCATTCGGGGCCTCAATCGTGCCGGATGGTACCAGGATCACCAGGTCGGTAGCCATGTCACCCTTCGCCGTCGTGAGATCCCAGGGAAGAAGCTGGTCGTACCCGTCCATCCCGGCCGGCCGCTCAAGCCAAAGGTCCTCCACCGCATTCTGCGCGAGGCGGGACTGACCATCGAACAACTCCGTGACCTGCTGTAAGGCCTGATATTCGATTGCAGCTTCATCTTGTTAGGGGGTCCTACGTACCGCACGCTCACAGGGACAAGCCGGCGTAGCTCAGTGGCAGAGCAGCTGATTCGTAATCAGCAGGTCAGGAGTTCAACCCTCCTCGCCGGCTCCACGCACATCACCTGGTCCCGCCCGCTCGGCCAGGGACTGATCCCTGCAGCGAAGAGTTGCCAAGATAGAAAAGCCTGACCGCAACCGTCCCCAACCCTCCTTTTTCAGGTTGCTACCCCGGGCTGGAGCGTGGTCTACCTCGGCTTCCGCGCCCGCTTCTGCTTCAGCAGGGCCCGGCGGTCACGGGCGTACCCTACCAGCGTGCGCGGGCGCGCGGTCTTCACGGTGCGCGGCTTCCCGGTTGCGCGAATCAGGGACCGGATCGCCGTAATCTGTCGGTCGATTCTTCTTCGTACTGTCTGTAGTTCTGCTAACACTCGCCGGAGCGTTGGAGTGACGTTCGTCGCCATCACGCCTCCTTTGCACACGACGTTTGCGGGAATCCAGGGGCACGGCCCGTAGAGGGCCTCAGTATCGCCTTCGGGGCGGGGAGTGTCAAGGTATAGGGTTTTCTCGCTGGTTTGACTCCTTGCCGGGCAATCTTTGAACTCACTGCTTACTGCCGACTCGACGGGCAAGAACTGCCATCCAGGTGAAACTCCCTGACGGCGGGACGGCAAGAAAAGTCAGATCTTGACTTAACCAATGCTGCGCAGTGAGGCCGAGTCGGCCCATTTCCTCCTCCACAAGGGTTTTGTCCACATCCTGAAATCCTGACAGCACCAGCGATGCGCCGTCTCCACTCAACCGAACGAGTTCAGCCATGTTATCTCTCAGCATGGGCATAGGTAAATTTGCCAGCACCAAGTCAAAACGGCCAGCGATCGCCTCTGCGGACCCCCTGACGAGCAGCAACCGGTCCTGCAAGCGGTTAAGCTCCGCATTAGCGCGGCTGGTGACGGAAGCCTGGGTACTGATATCTATAGCCACGGCATGCTCCACTCCAAGTTTCAATCCTGCTAGGGCCAGGATCCCGCTGCCGCAGCCTACGTCCAGCAGGGTTCGGCAGCGGCGCCTTTTAAGGTCTTGGAGCATGAGGCGGAGGCACAACTTAGTGGTGGGATGGCTGGGCGGGAAGGTTCTGCTGGTTTTCAGAAGAATCCCTACCGGGGCTCTAGAAACCAGAAAGCGCCACCAGGGAGCACCGACTGCGAGAGACCCATCGATGCGGTAGCAGAAAAGCATGACGTCGCGTCACCTCGGTCCTGCTCAGATCCCAAAAGCAAAACGCCCCCTTGGGCTATGCTCCGCCCGAGAAGGCGTCTGAGTTTGTGGTACACCAACGATTGTGCCAGAGGTGGGCCGGGGCCTATCGTCACCCCGGTTTCACTGTACTCCCTTTGGGGAGCCTACCTCTCCCCGTGCGACCACGTGGAGGGTCGCCAAGAAACGGCTTCTTTTGTTACTAAAGCTGTGACAACGCAAAGGCGCGTGCAATGACAGGGGGCAGCCATTCGCATGATGTGGGTCAGTTCAAGTGGGAAGATGGGAAGCCAGGGGACTGCTAAGTCGGTTGCGGATAGGTTGCGCTCTGGATTCACGAAGGGGGACGTTTTGCCGCGTGCTGCCCACCTAACTGCTTGAACTTATTGATGCTACACCTCCTTGCGCAGAATTCGTAATCAGCAGGTCAGGCGTTCAACCCCTCGCGCCGGCTCCACCCGAATGGAGTGGTCCCGCCCGCTCGGCCAGGGATTGATCCCTCCCCCCTTAACTCGGTGGCCGTTCCTTCGGGCCTACCTCACCCGCCATTGTAATTTCATTCACCTGGTGTTATAAAGGCTCAAGCGGGGCGGATGGCCGCCGCGTCGGTGGTCATACTGGGGGGGCAGGAAAGTGGAGTTTCTGACGCTGAAAGAAGCCATCGATGAGGTCGAGCGGATTCTTGTCAAGCAGCGTAAGACCAGAGAGGATATTGAACGCGCCCAAAGGTGTATACAATCGGCGCGGGAATTTTTGGTGTTCGACCGAAAAGGATTGGCGAGCCCGCCTGTGATTTGCGGGGACACACTGGAGCTGCACGATGACGGTACCATCTCGTGCCTGGCGTCGCGCAGGGTCCTGCACGCTTCCATGGACGAACCTGGCGGCGCCGCCCAGAAGCCTGCGAGTGGCTTGAGTTATGATGATCAGGTGATGTTTTGCGAGAGCTGTCAGAAAAAATGCGCCGACACATTGGCGCGCCTTGAAGAGGAATTGAAGCGTGTACGTTAAATCAATCGTCCTCCACGGTTGCGGGCTCGTGTTTGTCTCTTCGCCCTGGTATTCAAAAAAAGACCTTCGTGAATGACGGCAAAAGAAAATCCATGTTGAGAAACATGCATTCAGTTTTGGCTATGGACCCCTAACCTATGGAACCGGGGTGGGCCTAACAATTAGGAGCCCACCTCCGCCCAACTTCCTGGCCCATCAGACAATTCCGAGCCTTGTTGTTAGATACCAAAGCCTAGGCCCATTCATTTACTCCCCTCACCTTGCCTGTTGCTCCCATTGCACTGGGACTTCCTCGGCCCAGGTCCGGAGTTTCAGGAGCTGATCGCGATATCCACCGATATGGCGATGAGGTGGACTCAAGAGGAAAGGTGTGCCCCCCTCCCTCCCTCCCTTCCCACATCGCGTCCGCCCCCCATTGGCACTGATCTTGCTGTACACTTCTTGAGGCGCGCCGGCAGAACGCTGTGAAAGTAGGGGTCTTTCGGGTCGTATTGGTGCGATCCAGGAGGATCCCGAGAACCTCATCCCGGATCTCACACGGGGGGTGTTGGCGCGGTCGTAAGGAAACCGGAGCATCCATGGGTGAATCTGAGGGTACGGCGGACCAGAGGAGCGGACCGCCACGGGGGGGAATGACGGTGCGAGGCGTCGCGGAGAACGTATCGAGGAATCGGGCACTCGTGCTTCTGCGCTACACGCTCGTCATCGCGATGGCCTACCTGCTGCTGGTTGAGTACGATTTTTCGTCTCTCCCCACTGGCCTCATCCTGGTGATCGTCATCGCCGTCATCTCGAACGTGGTGATCATGCGGCTTCCCCCGCGGATCACCAACTCAACACCCTTTAACGCCAGTATTATCGTTGGCGACACCGTGTGGATCTCGGCGGTTTTTCTGTACAGCGGTCTCTTTCGCCCCGAATTCTTTTATCTGTATTTCTTCGTGCTCTTCCTGGCGGCAGTTGGGGAGAGCCTGGGACTGATCGCCGTGGGTGCGATCGTCGTGTGTGCCGCGTACATTGCCGTCCTCTCCGCGACGGGCCAGATCGCGACGCTCTCGAGCTCGCGCGTGTTGATCCGCATTCCGTTTCTCTTCACGGCTGCCGTGTTCTATGGATACCTCGTCGACGAGATACGCCGCGAGCGACAGCGGGCGCGCGAGGAGACGGACAGGGTGGGGCGTCTGGAGGAAATTCGGCAGAGACTCGCTGACCACGCGCTGCAATTGGAGCAGGCGAATGAGGATATAGGACGCGAAATTTCCGACCGCAAGGGGGTGGAGGAGACGCTCCGAGAAAAGAACGAAACCCTCCAGGCGGTGGTTCGCGCTTCGCCAGCGGGGATCATCACCCTCGATCGCGAGGGCCGCATCAAGATGTGGAACCCCGCCGCCGAGCGAATCTTTGGGTGGAGTGCGCAGGAGGTCCTTGACCGCTTTCCACCCTTCGTGCCCGAGGACAGACAGGAAGAGTTCCAGATGTTGCGCGGGCAGATCATGCAGGGCGCGGCACTCACGGGTGTCGAGGTACGTCGGCAGAAGAAGGATGGCTCACCAATCGATGTGAGCCTCTCCACTGCAACTCTGCACGACGCCAACGCCAATATTATTGGTATAGTGGCCGTTGTGACCGACATTACCGAGCGCAAGCGGCGCGACGATGAGTTTCGGGAGATGAGGCAGTACCTTACCCGGCTGATCGAGGGCTCAACCGACGCGATCATCTCAACGAGTAAAGACGGAAATGTAGTCCTCTTCAACAAGGGGGCCGAGATCCTGTTAGGTTACCAGCGGGAGGAGGTCATCGGGCGCCATGTGACGGTCATATACGAGAGCGAAGCGCGGGCCAAAGAGATAATTCGTCAGATGCGCCAGCATGGGGGCAGCATCGCTGGATTTGAGACTGTCCTTCGAGCGAAAGACGGCGTCCGCATCCCCGTGCTGATCTCGGCCTCCATTCTCTTCGACGCAGAGGGTCAGGAAGCCGGGTCCGTAGGGTTTAGCAAGGACCTGCGTGAACGCAAGCTAGCAGAGCAGACTTTGCAGACGGCGAAGGAGTATGCCGAAAACCTCATTGGCAGCTCCCTCGACATAATCGTTTCCGTCGACGCCAACCGGCACATCGTGGAATTCAACCCGGCCGCGGAACAGACCTTCGGATACCCCAAAGCCGAAGTGTTAGGGAGGCCTGCTGACTTCCTCTATGCAGACCCGTCCGAGTGCGCCCGTGTGAGCGACAGTCTGAAGAAATATGCTCATTTTGCTGGCGAGGTGAGGAACAGGCGCAAAAACGGGGAGATCTTTCACTCGTATCTCTCTGCGTCGGTGATGCGTGATGCGAACGGCGGGGTGATGGGGCAGATGGGCATCTCCCGCGACATCACCGAGCAGAAGCGTGCGGAAGAAGCGCTGCGGTGGCTGGCAAAAGCTGTAGAGACGATGGAACTCGGTGTCACGATCAGCGACACCGAGGGAAACATTGTGTATACGAATCCCGCCGATGCCAGTATGCATGGATATACGGTCGAGGAACTGATCGGGAAGGATGTTCGAATTTTTGCCCCCACTGGGCTCCGGAAACCTATGCCTTTGGAAGAGATGAACAAAATTGATGGCTGGAGACGGGAAACTGTCAACATCCGCAAAGACGAAACCACTTTCCCTGTCCAGCTCATCTCCGGTCCCGTCACAAACGCCGCCGGAGAGACCATCGGTATCGCTACAATTTCTGAAGATATCACCGAGCGCAAGTGGGCGGAGGAGGCGCTGCGAGCGCAGGCGCGCGAGCTCGCCACCAAGAGCGAACGCTTGGGAGCCCTGGGCAAATTGAGTCACACGCTGGTCTCTAGCCTGGACCCCCAGCATGTCTTCAACGCTATCACCGAGGCAGCGACCCAGCTCTTCGAGGACTCGGTGGCAAATCTCTGGCTCATCGAGAGGGATGGGGAGACGCTCACCCTTCAGGCCGACATCGCTCGAAGATCCCGCTTCAGGCGGTACACGAGAATTCCGGTGGGGCAAGGTTTGGTGGGCTGGATTGCCCGGGAGAAGAGGCGCCTCCTTCTCGACGATATCCAGAAAGACCCTAGGGCGAAGAACATGGATTTTCACAGTGCTGAGAGCATGCATGCCACCATGGGCGTGCCTCTGCTCGTCGGCGAGAAATGCCTGGGAAGCCTGACTGTGAGCCGGCGCTCGTTGAAAGCCTTCGATGAAGAAGACCTGGACCTACTGAGTGCCCTTGCCGCCCATGCGGTGATCGCCATCGGGAACGCTCGCCACATGCACGAGGCAAAGGCGAGGGCCCGGAGACTCCGTATACTCAGCGACGTGACCCGATTGATTACCTCCTCCCTTGACCATCAGGAGGTCATGAACTCCATCGTCAAGGCGGCGGCTGAAGTCCTTGAGGCTGAGCTGGTCCGGCTCTGGGTCGGGGACGAAACGACACAGGCGCTGCATCTCCAGGTAAGCCATGGGAGCGAAAACCTGGCAGCCACGCCGTACCTGCGGATCGGCAAGGGGCAGGGGGTCATCGGGGCCATCTGGGAGACCGGCGAGCCGGCCTTCATCCCAGACCTCCGGAGAGAGCCCCGCTGGCTGAACACCACCCTCTTGGAGCGCACCGGGCTCCGCTCCTTTGCCGGGCTGCCCCTCACAATCGAGGACAGGGTGATCGGAGTCCTCTCCCTCCTCTCCCGGCACTACCGGGTCTTAAGCGCGGAAGAGCGCGAGGTCATGGAGCTCTTCGCCCACCAGGCTGCAATCAGCCTGAACAAAACATCCCTCTACCGCGAGATGGCCCAGCAAAAGGAATATCTCGAGGAGACGGTCATTAGGCGCGAGCGTGCTGAAGAAGAATTACGAACCGCCCAGCTCCAACTGATTCAGAGCGCGAAATTTGAATCGGTGGGCCAGCTAGCCGCTGGCGTCGCGCATGAGGTCAAGAACCCCTTGCACATCATCCAGCAGGGTCTTGCGTATCTCGCGCGCGCTTCCCTGACACCGGAAGACGATAAGGTGGATGTGATCCTGGAAAGAATGGATAACGCGGTGAAAAGAGCAGATCGGGTGATCTTGGGATTGTTGGATTTTTCTGTGTCAAGTGCCATCGACCTGTCGCCTGCAGAGCTGAATGCCGCGGTGGAGGATTCCCTGTTGCTGGTGAGACACGAGTTGGTCAAGGCGCACGTCACCATGGTCACAGAGCTGGGGGAGGATCTCCCTCTGATCAAGCTGGATCGGCAAAAGATCGGGCAAGTCTTTGTCAACCTCTTTATGAATGCCATCCAGGCTATGCCCGCAGGGGGAACGCTCACCGTCCGAACGTACGCGAAGGAGTTGACCGAGTTCGGCCGCGATGTCGGCCACCGGAAGACCGGCCAGTTGCAAATGGGACAGATCACTGTCGTGGCCGAAGTCGAAGATACCGGAACCGGCATCCCCCCCGAGAAGCTCGGTCGGGTCTTCGACCCATTTTTTACGACCAAACCGATCGGAGAGGGCACCGGGTTAGGATTAAGTGTGACGCGGAAAATTATCGAATTGCACGGGGGGACGATTGACATCACAAATCGAGAGGAGGGGGGGGTACGGGTCACGCTCACGTTCAGAGCTGGGGGGGGCCGGGACGATGCGAAGAAAACGGATCCCCTTGATCAACGACGAACCGGAGTGTACCAGGCGAAAACCCGGGCTGATGCGGCGAGAGAGGGATGACGTCATAAGACACAATAGAGTGCGAGCCCAGTAAAACTGATGTAATCGTTCGGGATGTCTCTAGGAACAGAAGAGGAGGAACGCGACATGTCGAAGAAACGGATCCTGATTATCGACGACGAGGAAGATTGCTGCACGATGTTGAAGTTCAATATCGAAGCCACCAGGGAATACGAAGCGTTGATGGCCACGAGCGGGGGGGCTGGCCTTGAGCTCGTCAAGACCCACAAACCGGATCTGGTCCTGCTCGACATTATGATGCCGGGCACGGACGGGATTGAAACCCTGAAGCGGATCAAGGAAACCGCCCCCAATCTTCCGGTCGCGATGGTCACAGCGGTCTACAATGAAACGGAAGCGAAAAAGTGCTTTGACGCGGGAGCGTACGAGTACATCACGAAACCGGTAGATTTCGAGTACCTCAACACCGCCCTGTTGGTGAAGCTCTTCTAGTGGGATACGATTAGTGATCGGGTCTTGACAACGGCCATCTTATCGTTCGAAGGGCCCCTGCCTGATCGTCGCGGGCGCCTTCGCGCGTTCCTCATCCGCCCTCACCAAGTTCTGCCGTACACCCTCTCTCGTCGGACCTGCCTGGTGTCCGATTTCTGTACAGTCTGCCTTGACCCATATCCCTCCTTGTCAGCCTCTCGGATCTAACGGGGAAAAATCATCGGCACCAGCGGCTAGCGTCAAATATGCCGAAAAATCAGTTTTGGCGGTGAGTTATGCGCCGTGGTGGAGGTGTCGAGTGACAGACCGGACCCGGGCACCGCGGGACGGGGAGGTGGCCTTGCCTTTGCAATATGTACGGATGACGGGACAGATCCGGTGGCTCCCCACGGGGGGCATTCAGAGCTGCAAGCGTTCGGAGAATGAGAGACAAAGGAATGGTTGGCTTGCAAGAGGAGGCTAAACCGGCGATGGTCCCCAAAACGCTGCCTTGTGGAAATGGCGAGCACACACAGAACACAAAACAAAAACCAGGCCGGTTTTCTGGTAAATCCGTACCGGCTTCTCCGTCCTGGTGCTCTGTCCCCGCTGCATTGGGGGGAGGCCTTCAGACGACTCACCCTCGTGACCTTGCTCTTGGTAGCTGTCGGCTGTGCGACGGCCCCCGTCGCGCGATACCGGGAGGAGCACGACGTTCGCATTAAGGTCGTGTACCTGGACAGAGACAGTATGCGTGAGGAGTACGAGGGACTCTCCATGCTCCCCGCGGTCGTTGGGGGACGGGAGGTCAGGGCGTTCTTCGACCCCAAGACGAGCACCCTCTACTGTCAGAAATGGGACTTCAAGTACTGTGGGCACGAGCTGCATCATGCGACGGACGGCGCCTGGCACTCCTCGGATCAGTAATTGGGGGGGAGGCCTCCTATCTCGTCTATCACCCGCCTTGGATCGAGAGGCACGATTTCCCCTGCGCATGCACGGGTGATCTTTCCAACTGTTATCGGCACTTGACACTCCTTTCCTAACGAGAGATACTAAGAAACTTTTTCGGTGGGAGAGACAGGGGTTGAACCGGGGTCAAGATAATCCCTCGTCCACCTCTGGCACATCCGCTGGCGCGGCCCAACATCGGACGCCTTCTCGGGATCGGTATGACCCGGGAGGGCGTTTTGTTCCTCGGCAGTGGAACTTCCGAGGCCCACACGTGCGAGAGGCAGGACAAAATGGTTGACCCCTGAGGCGCCTATCTGTCACTGCAAATGAAAGACGTGGGGGAGGAGCGATGCAGCCAAGGGTGATCGAAGAGGCGGCGGTCGTCGATCGCCGGTTTGGGCCGGAGCGTCGACGGGAGGAAGGGCGGCACACCCTCGAGCGGCGGGGTCTTATCAGGCGGGTGGCCGACCGGGTCCCTCAGGAGATCCGGCGGGACCTCGAGGGCTGGCAGAGGGCACTCCTGCCGCCCGAGGAGCTCTTCGAGCACCTCATGGATCGGCTTGCGGCTTCCCTGGCCCACGCGTTTACCGTGCGACGTGACGAGGTGGCTGTACTCCTCCTGAAGGATCACGGGCAGTTGCTTCGGTTTGCGTACCCCCTCCCACTGTACGCGGGGAGGACAAATTTGTTTCCGGTGCGAACCTCGAGCATTGCCGGAAAGGTCCTCCTGTCCGGGAGGGGGCGGATCGACAACGACGTCGCTCAGATCCGACATCTGGAGATCTACGAGCGGATCCGCGGGACGGAGAAGCGGGCGCTGGAGATCCAGAAGATGGTCACCGTCCCCCTGCTCCTTCCCGCGGGGCAAGCCCTTGGGGTCTTGCAGGTGAGCCGGCGCGGGCGATCCTCGAAAGAGGTGGGGGCGGATTTCCCCCCTTTTGACCTCTTGAAGCTGAAGGATCTGAGCCGGGAGTTGGCCCCGGATATCCACCGAGTCATCCCGGCTGGTTTCTGAGGGCTCCCCGGGAATTGCCGGTGCGCCGCGTCGAGTTCTGCTCCGCGAGAGGTCACCGCACTCTGCGTGGAGGCGGGTGATGGGTTGGCGGCGGAAGGGGTACGTCCGCATCGCGTGGGGTCTGGCCCTCGGCGCTCTCGTGGGGGTCGTGTACCTGTTTGGCCTCTTCGATGCCCCCGAGCTGAAAGCCCTGGACACGCGATTCCTCCTCCGGGGACCGCAGGCACCCCGCTCACCCATCGTCATCGTTGCGATTGATGAGGGGTCCTTCGACGAGCTTCATCTCCAGTGGCCGTGGCCCCGATCGCTTCATGCCTCTCTCGTCGATACGCTGCGCACGGGGGGGCCCAGGGCCATCGGCCTGAATATCCTCTTCGTCGAGCCAAGCCGGCTGGGTCCGCGGGATGATCAGGCGTTAGCGGACGCCATCGCGAGGGCCGGGGACGTGGTCCTGGCCGCTTTTTTTAGCCAGCTCGAGAGTCCCCTCTATGTCAAGGAACATCTGAACCCCCCTCTTCCGCTGATCCGGGAACACGCGAGCGGATTCGGATTCGTCAATTTGCACATGGATTTTGACGGCTTTGTCCGGCGGGCGCCCCTTGGCCGGGAGCACCAAGGCGTCCGCCGGCCGAGCTTCGCCTATCGCCTCCACGAGGTCATCGCTGGTGTGGAGGATGCCGCTCCGCCCCCCGGGCCCATCCTGATCAACTTTCGTGGGCCGCCCGGCACGTTTCCCACCATCCCGTACTATCAGGTTCTCCGGGGCGAGGTGCCGCCGGAGGCCTTCAGCGGCAAGATCGTGCTCATCGGTGCGACCGCCCCGAGCTTGCAGGATCTCTTCCCCACTCCATTCGCCGCTGAGCAGCGCATGTCCGGCGTAGAGATCCAGGCGAACCTGCTCGAGACCCTCCTGCGAAACAACCCCGTGTCCCATCCCCCCCGCTTCTTCCACCTGCTCTTGGTGATCGTGTCCGCGGTGGCGGCGGCCTTCATCGGCTTCCGGTTCCGGCCGCTCAAGGCCTTTGGCCTGGTGGCCGGCGTGGTCCTGGCGTATGGGGTTGTGTGTGTGGGCGCGTTTGTACTCTGGAACCTGTGGTTGGAGATCGTCCCGACGTCGGCGGCCCTCGTCGCGGGCTACGGGGTGGTGGTCCTCCGGAATTACATCCAGGAGGAGCGCGAAAAGCGGAGGCTCTCCCGCTACTTCTCGCCTGCCATCCTGGAGGAAATCGTGCACCATCCGGACAGGCTGAGCCTCGGCAGCTCGCGTCGGCGGGTGACCGTCCTCTTCTGCGACATCAGGGGGTTCGCCTCGATCTCGGAGCGCCTGCCGCCCGAGGAGGTCGTGGGCCTGCTCCAGGATTACCTGACCGCCATGACCGAGGTCGTCTTCAAGCATGGCGGCACGGTGGACAAGTTCATCGGCGATTCGATCATGGCCTTGTACGGGGCACCGGTCCAGTACGAGGACCATGCCGCGCGGGCCGTGAAGACCGCCATCGAGATGCAGGAGCGGACGGCGGCGCTTGCCTCCAGCTGGGTTGCCCGGTGCGGGGAGCCCCTTCGGATCGGCGTGGGCATCAACACTGGGGAAGCCGTGGTGGGAACCATGGGGTCGGCCCAGCGCCTGGAGTTCACCGCCATCGGGGACGCGGTGAACCTGGCCTCCCGCTTGGAGGGGCTGGCAAGGGATTTCAAAGTTGCCGTCGTCATTAGTCACGAGACGCAGAAGGAGATCGGAGGGCTCTTCCCCCTCCAGCCCCTGGGCGAGCTCAAGGTGAAGGGGCGAGAGGCCCCGGTAGAGGTCTATGCCCTGGACAGTGCGGTGCGGCGAGCGGATCCCCGGGTTCACATGGAAGTTCCGGTCACTGTGAGCCTGGATAAAGAATTCGCGATCTTTGCCTCGATGAAGGACCTGAGCAAAGGCGGGGCCGCCGTCCGCACCCCGAGCCCCTTTCCCGTGAGGCAGGAGGTGTCTATCCGCTTCAGGCTCCCCGACAACCGGATTACCTTTTCGGTCCGGGGCCGGGTGGTCTGGAGCCGTGGGGAGGAGGCAGGCGTCGAATTCCTCAACCTTACGGCTGACGAGGTCCGGATCCTCGAAGAAGTCGTAAAACGGTGGGGATCGGGGGATGTCCGGAAGTGAGGTGGGGGCACGAAAGGGTGCGGCTGAAAAGCCCGCCGTTTCGCAGAGCGAAATCCCGTGTCCCGTGGCGGAGAGGGCACACATTTGACTTGACAGCGGAGGGCAAGTCTTATAAGACGCCGTTATCTATGCGAGCCGGACGAGGACGCGCCATCCAAAGGAAATGGAACCTCGCGGCAACGCAGGTTTGGCTCTGTCTCTTTGCCCTGCTCCTCCCCCTTCCTGCCTCGGCTAAGCCCGCCGCTGTCGGGGTCGTCACCGGGCTTCTGGGCCGGGTAGAGCTCACCCGACGCCCTGCCCCGGCCCCGGTCGCGCTGCAATTCAGGGATGACCTCTTCCTCCGGGACATCATCGACACCCACGAGAAATCGATGGCGCGCATGCTCTTCGGCGGCCGGAGTACCGTGACCGTCCGCGAGCTCACGCGTTTCGAAGTCCGCGCCGAGGTCCTCCCCTCCGGCGCCACCCGCACGGTCTACGACCTCGCCGATGGCAAGATCCGGGTGATCGTTGCGCCGAAGTTGATGCGGCGCGGGGATCAGGTCGAGATTCGCACCCCCAATGCCGTGGCCGGGATTCGGGGGACGGTGGTCATTGCAGAGCACAATCGCAAGACGGGGCGCAGTCGCTTCACGGTGCTCCAGGACTGCGCCACCGTCACCCCCCGGGGCCGCATGCCGCTGAAGCTTTGTCAGGGAGCAACGGTCTCCATGACCAGCTCCCGGGTCGAATCGGTCAGGACGGTGACCACCGCCGAGGCCGCGCAGTTGCAAGCGGAGTTCGCGTGGGCGCCCCCCCACCCGCAGGAACCGAATCGTGAGCGGATTCTGGAGGCGCAGGTGAGGACCGGGCAAGCATTGATGACGGCCGTCGTGGGGACGGTGACCGGGCAGCCCACTCCTATATCGGTAAGGCCGACCGCAGCAGAAGGAGTAACCTCTGATCCTCGAACGGCGGG
>JBHIAH010000028.1:0-27900 GCA_046758505.1 Methylomirabilales bacterium (SeqCode)
CCTGTAGCTCAGCCCGGATAGAGCAACGGCCTCCGGAGCCGTGTGTCAGAGGTTCAAATCCTCTCAGGCGCGCCAAACCGGGGCGACGGCGTTCACGGTTCAGAGGTTACAGTTCACGGCACGGGCTCGGTATTTGGCTTTTTTTACCGTGAACCATGAACTGAGAACAATGAACCGGCCGATGGTGAGCGTAGCTCAGCGGATAGAGCACTGGACTGTGGCTCCAGGGGCCGAGGGTTCGAATCCCTCCGTTCACCCCACAAGGGAAGCTGACAGCTATCAGCGGTCAGTAGTCAGCTATTAGATGAAGGACGGACCGAAAGGTTAAGAAACTGGTCGCCTCGGCTGATTGCTGATAGCGGACAGCTGACAGCCAAGTACTTTTTGTTGCGCCCATAGCTCAGCTGGATAGAGCGCCGGACTTCGAATCCGTAGGTCGCAGGTTCGAATCCTGCTGGGCGCGCCACGCCAGTGAAGAGCGTTCATAGTTCATGGTTCAAGGTTCAGGGTCGAAGGTGAAGAGCAGCGGAGAGGCGAGTCCTTACTCTGAACCCTGAACTATAAACCGTGAACCAAGGACGGGGCGCCTGTAGCTCAGGGGATAGAGCAACTGCCTTCTAAGCAGTGGGTCAGAGGTTCGAATCCTCTCAGGCGCACCATGGAGAGCAGCAGTCGGCAATCAGCTGTCGGCAGTCAGCAAATGCCCGATTGGTTCTAGCGGATAGCTGATTGCTGATAGCTGACGGCTGGTAACCCGGGGGCCGCTAGCTCAGCATGGTAGAGCAGCTGACTCTTAATCAGCGGGTCCAAGGTTCGAGTCCTTGGCGGCCCACCACATCGGTTGAGGGTTCGGAGTTGAGAGTTCAGGGTCTGCGAACTGTGGACGATGAGCCTTGAACCACGAACGATGAACCCTGAACTATGAACCATGAACCACATCGCGCCGGAGGCGCGATGTAGGGCGAGAGTGGCGGAACAGGCAGACGCGCGGGACTTAGGATCCCGTGGGTAAAACCGTGGGGGTTCAAGTCCCCCCTCTCGCACCAAGGATTAAGAAGACGATGAAAGTCAGTGTCGAAGAACTCTCGGGGTGCAAGCGAGCCCTCACTGTGGAGGTCCCGCCCGAGGCGGTCCGTCCCACGGTGGAGGGCGTGTGTCAGAAACTGAGTCAGCGGGTCGCACTCCCAGGTTTTCGGCGCGGGAAGGTGCCCCGGGAGATCCTCGAGCGTCGGTTCCGGGATGAGATTCGGGATGAGGTCCTCCAGGAGATGGTCCCGAACACCTACCGGCAGGCGGTGGAGCAATCCCACCTTGACCCGGTTGATCTTCCCACGGTCGAGGAGGTGGTCTTCCAGCTCGGGGAACCTCTCCGATATCGAGCCGTGTTGGAGGTCAAGCCCTCGGTGGAGGTCAAGGATTATACGGGGGTGGTGGTCTCTCGAAACAAGGTGGAGGTGACCGACAAGGAGGTGGAGGACTACCTCAAGGTATTGCAAGAGCACGCGGCCGAATATATCCCGCTCGAGGGCTGGCCGGCCTTGGCGGGAGATCGGCTGATTGTTGATGCGCAGGGCTTCCTCGACGGGAAACCGCGGAAGGACCTTCGCGTGGAGGATTTTACCATGGAGCTTGGGGGGGGACAGTTCCTCCCGGGCGCGGATGAGCGTCTCGCGGGCGTCCAAAAGGGGGAGGTCAGGGATGTCCCGGTGACCTTTCCTCCCGACGACCCCAGGAAAGATCTTCGGGAGAGAGAGGTATTGTTTCGGTTCACGGTGAAGGAGATCAAGAAGAAGAAGGTCCTGTCCCTCGATGATGCGTTTGCGAAAGCCGTGGGCGAGTGTGAGACCCTGCGGGAACTTCGGGAGAAGGTGCGCGACGAGATTCTCAAGCGGAAGGACCAGGAGGAGGAACGGCGCCTGAAGTGGGAAGTGGTGGAGAAGATCGCAGCCACGCATCCCCTCGAGGTTCCCGAAGGTTTGGTCCGACGGGAGATGGAAGGGATGCTTCGGGAGTTTTCCGGCTCGGTGGGGGCCCAACCGGAGGGGCTGATGGGGGATGTCTCGTTCCGCTTGAAACTGGAGGAGGCGGCTCGGAAGCGGGTCAAGCATGCCCTGATCTTGGAGGCCGTGGCCCGACAAGAGGGGATAGCGGCAGATCGTGAGGAAGTGGAAGCCGAAGTAGAGCGGTTGGCCTCGGCGCTGAATCAGAAGGCGGATGCGCTCAAGGCACACTTGGACCGCGAAGGTCGCGTGGAGGGCCTGACGGCCAACCTCGTAGAGCGGAAGACCATTGATTTCCTCTTTACGCAGGCGAAGATTCTGGATAACTATGACCTTATTTCCCTCCCGTGAAGGGGGGGCCCCGGCTGCGATCCGCCGGGGCAAGCGGAGGGAGAGCACCGATGTACCTCGTACCGATGGTCGTGGAACAGACGAACCGGGGTGAGCGCGCCTACGATATCTTCTCCCGTCTCCTCAAAGATCGGATCATTTTCCTGGGGCACCCCATTGATGACGTGGATGCTAACCTGGTTATCGCCCAGATGATTTTCTTGGAGGCCGAGGACCCAGACAAAGACATCCACATGTACATCAACTGTCCGGGCGGCTCTGTGACCGCGGGGCTTGCCATCTACGATACGTTGCGATATATCAAACCGGATGTGGAGACCATCTGTATGGGGCAGGCAAGTAGCATGGGTGCTCTGCTGCTCGCGGCAGGCAAGAAGGGAAAACGGTACTCGCTCCCTCATGCTCGGATCATGATCCACCAGCCGTTAGGGGGGGTACAGGGGCAGGCAACGGACATTGACATCCAGGCGCGAGAGATCCTTCGGGTTCGGGATGAAGTGAACCGGATTCTCGTCGCACATACGGGCCAGCCCCTGGAGAAGGTCGAGAAGGATACGGACCGGGATTTCTTTATGACTGCCGAGCAGGCCAAGGATTATGGCCTCATCGATGAAGTGATCATCTCCCGGGAGACGGTAAAGCTTCCACCAGAGGTGTTGGTGCAAGGGTCAGGGTAACAGGAGGGAAACCATGGCCAAGCCCATCAAGCAGGGCGGAAAGCTCCAGTGCTCCTTCTGCGGCAAGAGCCAGGATGACGTCCGCAAGCTGATCGCCGGGCCCACCGTCTACATCTGCGATGAGTGCATCGAGCTGTGCAACGACATCATCGCCGAGGAGTTGGAGGAGGAGCGCGGAAAAGACCTGGGGGATGTGCCCAAGCCGGCAGAGATCAAGGCCATCTTGGATCAGTATGTGATTGGGCAGGAGCGAGCCAAGCGGATCCTCTCGGTGGCGGTGTACAACCATTACAAGCGCATCAACGCTCGAGCTCGCCTCGATGATCCGGAGCTTGCCAAATCCAATATCCTGCTCGTCGGCCCGACCGGGTCCGGGAAGACCCTGCTCGCTCAGACCTTTGCCAAGATCCTGGATGTTCCCTTTACCATCGCCGACGCCACGACCCTCACCGAGGCGGGATACGTGGGGGAGGACGTGGAAAACATCATTCTCCGCCTGCTCCAGGTGGCGGACTATGACATCGAGCGAGCGGAGCGGGGGATTGTCTATATCGACGAGATCGACAAGATCGCGCGGAAATCCGAAAACCCTTCCATCACCCGTGATGTCTCCGGGGAAGGCGTCCAACAGGCCCTGTTGAAGATCCTGGAGGGGACGGTGGCCAACGTCCCCCCCCAGGGAGGGCGGAAGCATCCCCAGCAGGAATACCTCCAGGTCGATACCACCAACATCCTTTTTATCTGCGGGGGAGCCTTCGTGGGGCTGGAGAAGATGGTCGAGGATCGGATTGGTCGAAAGGCGATGGGTTTTGGGGCCGTGATCCAGGGCCGGCGGGACAGGAAGATCGGCGAGACCCTGGCCGAAGTCCACCCCGAGGATCTCCTCAGGTACGGTCTGATACCCGAGCTCGTGGGGCGGCTGCCGGTGGTGGCTACGCTCCACGAGCTGGATGAGGCGGCCCTGGTCCGCATCCTGGTGGAGCCGAAAAACGCCCTGATGAAGCAGTACCAGAAGTTTTTTGGGTTCGAGGGGGTGAAGCTGGCCTTCACCGAGGATGCGGTCCAGGCGGTGGCAGAAGCCGCCGTGCGGCGAGACACGGGGGCGCGGGGCCTGCGGTCGATCCTCGAGGATATCATGCTGGATATCATGTACGAGATCCCCTCCCAGACCGGCGTGGCCGAGGTGATCATCGGTCGGGAGGTGATCTTGGAGCGGAAACGTCCCATCCTCCTGTTTCACAAGAAGAAGGCCGAATCGGCGTAAGGGCCTCCAGCGCGCGTCGCGTTGGGCCAACTTCGCCCTTTTTCCTTGACACTTCCTGACCTCTTCAGTAGCGTGGAATCGATTGTGTGGGGCCCTGCCCGGAGGCGTCGTGTGACCTCGCGGCAACCGGTGTGGATAATTGGTCTGGTTTTGCTGGTGCCGTCCCTCATCCTGGGTGCGTGTGCCCATCGGCGCGACTATGGGGCTGCGGCCGACCCGGAAGCCCTCTTCTGGCGGGCCAACTACGAATTTATGCGGGGACGGTACGAGGACGCCCGAGAGAAGCTCCGCCTCTTCGTCAGCCAGTTTCCCGACAGCCCCGTCATTCCCGAGGTCCGCCTCGGGATTGCCCGAACGTATTTCGAAGAGGAAAACTACGAGCAGGCGCGGGTAGAGTATGACCGGTTTCTGAGCCTCCATCCGCGCCACGAGCGCATGGACGAGGCGCTGTACTTTATCGGCCTGAGCTATTTCCGCCAGATCGAGAAAGTAGATCGGGATCAGACCGCCACCCGGCGGGCGATCGTGGCCTGTCGTAAGCTCATAACAGAGGTTCCCGACACGCCGTACAAACGCGAGGCCAAGGCAATGATCGCCGTTGCCCGGCACCGCCTGGCGGCGCAAGAGATCAATGTGGGGCTCTTCTACTTGAAGCGGGACAAGTTCAAAGCGGCGAGGGGTCGATTCGAACGAGTGCTGGACCTGTATGCTGGCACAGGCCTGGAGGCAAAGGCCCTCTATTATCTGGGGGAGGCGTACACCGGTTTGGGGGAGGAGCAGAAGGCCCAAGAGGCCTACCGGCAGCTCCTGGAAAAATACCCCGACTCTCGGTTTGCCGTGGAGGCCGGAGATCGCCTCGGGATCAAGGTGGTGCTCCGGTCGACCCCCGGCGAACATGCGCGGGATTCCGAGGAGGCGGCTGGGGGCTTTTGGGGCTTGTTTAGGGAATCCTGGGACGAGATCAAGACCGCCTTCAAGAATACGCTGAAATCTTCCCCGCGGTAGTTTCCCATCCGACGCCATGGACACGCGGCAGTTAAAACAGCAGATCCAACAGGCAACGGCCCTCTTCCAGGCGGGGCGGTATGAAGAGGCTGAAGTGTTGCTGCTGGAAATCGCCCAACAAAATCCGCTGTACGCCAACGTATACAACATGTTGGGATTCATTTATTCCCAGCGCGACGCCCCGGACAAGGCCGTGGAACTCTTCCGGCAGGCCTTGAGCGTCAATCCCGCGTACACCGAGGCGCGGCTCAATCTCGCCATCACGTTGGCCGATTCGGGGGCTTACAGCGAGGCCATCCGCGAGTACGGGCTGGCCAAGGAACGAGAGCAGGCCAAGGCCCCGACCCTCCCCACCCATGCCCAGGCGCGCCTGGCCAATGCCCACGACGAGCTGGCCAAGGCCTATCAGGAGCTCGGTCTCTATCCACAGGCGGTCCAGGAGTACGAGAAGGCCATCGCCCTGGCCCCCCATTTTCCTGATCTCCATTGCAATCTAGCCCGCTGTTACATGGAGGCGGGCGATGGGGATCGGGCGGAGGCTGCCCTGGGGCGCGCCCTAGAGCTTCATCCGGCCTATGCCGATGCCCTCGTCCAGCTGGGACTCCTCCACTACCAACGGCGCGAGACCCTCCAGGCGATTTCCGCTTGGGAGAAAGCCCTGGCCTCCGATCCGGGCAACGTGTTAGCTCAGATTTACCTGCGCATGGCTCGGGAAGGGGGGGCGGGGGACTGATCCCGCTCTCCATGGCCTCGCTCCTGGGGGAAACACGGCGGCTCCTGCTCACTCATGGTCTTCGGCCCAAGAAGCGCTTGGGGCAGAGCTTCCTGGTCGACCGAACCATCCTGCACAAGATTCTGGAGGGGGGGAGCCTTCGTCGCGAGGATCAGGTCCTGGAGATCGGGGGGGGGGTTGGGACGCTGACCCGCGCGTTGGCCGAGCGCTGCCGGCGGGTCGTTGCGGTCGAAATTGATGCAGGGCTCTTCCGTATTCTCGAGCAGCTCCTCGGAGGGAGACCGGAGGTGACGCTCGTACACGGGGATGCGTTGCGTCTTGACTTCGAATCCCTGCTGGGAGCGGAGGGATCCTGGAAGGTCGTTGCGAATCTGCCGTACGCCGTCGCCACACCCCTCATGACCCGGCTGCTCGAGGAAAGCCACCGCTTTTCCCTCTTGCTGCTCATGATGCAGGAAGAGGTTGCAGAGCGGTTGGTCGCTTCCCCGGGCGAGAAGGCGTACGGCTCCCTCACGGTCCTCACCCGGTACTACGCTGATGTGCGAGTAGTGGCCCGGGTGTCCCGTGCCGCCTTTTACCCCCGCCCCCGTGTCGACTCGGTGCTGGTGAGGCTTGAAGTGCTCCCAACCCCCCGGGTGGCGCCCCGGGACCCCACGCTGTTCTTCCGCCTAGTTCGAGCCGCCTTCGGTCACCGACGCAAGACCCTCAAGAACGCCCTCTCCCAGGCGGGGTGGGCCCCCCTGGACCGGCAGGCAATTCAGGCAGTCTTGGTGCGGGCGGGCATCGATCCTCACCGGCGTGGGGAGACCTTGACTTTGCAGGAGTTTCAGGTACTCGCGGATGAGCTCCTCTCCCATATTGGGAATAGCAGTCAGCGGCTAGCTGTCAGCGGTCAGCAATTTTGAAGCTATGAGCGATCAGCGATCAGCTTCAAGACCTCGGGGCTGACTGCTAACGGCTGGCTGCTGACAGCTGAGAATTTGCTGACTACTGATAGCTGATTGCTGATTCGAGGGCGTGGGCATGTTTCATACCGCGCGAGAAGAGGACATTAAGGCCGGCCGGGTCACCGATGTCTATTTCCTGCGGACGCTCGAGATCCTGCGCCGCGGAAAGATCGATGCCGCCGCAGCGGCCGAGGTGACCGTCAGCGCCTTCCCCGACTCCCGGACCTGGGGTCTCGTGGCCGGAATGGAGGAGGTCGTGGGGCTCTTGGAGGGACTGCCGGTCGACGTGGACGCCTTCTCCGAGGGAGCGTCCTTTCAGGTGGGAGAGCCGGTCCTCACCATCAGGGGCCCGTACCGGGAGTGGGGACACTATGAGACGGCAATCCTCGGTCTGTTGTGCCAGGCCTCGGGGATCGCCACCAAGGCGGCCCGGTGTAAGCGCGCGGCGGCGGGCCGACCCGTGATCAGTTTTGGCGCGCGGCGGATGCACCCCGCGCTCGCGCCCATGATCGAGCGGAACGCCTTCATCGGGGGATGCGACGGGGTCGCGGTGGTGAAATCGGCCGAGCTCATCAGGGAAGACCCGGTCGGGACCATGCCGCATGCCCTCATCCTGATCCTAGGAGATACCGTCGAGGCGGCCAAGGCCTTTGATGCGATCATCGATCCGCAGGTCAAGCGGGTGGTACTTGTCGACACCGTGCACGATGAGAAGTTCGAAGCGCTCCGCGTGGCAGAAGCCCTGGGCGACCGTCTGTTTGCCGTGCGGCTCGACACCCCCTCCTCCCGGCGGGGAAACATGCTCGAGATCCTCAGGGAGATCCGGTGGGAATTGGACTACCGGGGCTTTCCCGGGGTGAGGCTCTTCGTCTCTGGCGGCCTGGACGAGGCGGAGATCCAGAAGCTCAACCCGGTGGCGGATGCCTACGGCGTCGGGACCGCCATCTCGAACGCGCCGGTGATGAATTTCGCCCTCGACGTGGTGGAGATCGATGGGCGACCCATGGCAAAGCGAGGGAAGCGGTCCGGGCAGAAGGCGGTGTACCGGTGTCTTGGGTGCCGGCGTCGGTGGGTTCTCCCGGCCCATGCGCCTGCCCCTTCCTGTCCCTGCGGCGGCTCGCTCGAATCACTCCTCGTTCCCCTCCTCCGGCAGGGACGGATCACCCAAGACCTACCCAGCACCCAAGCGATCCGGTCCCGGGTCCTGGAGGAGCTCGCCCACCTCCCCCTGTGACGGCTGTGGCCCCTGCCCGCATTCTCCGGCGCCACGAGGAAATCAATCTAAAAAAGGGGAGCATATTGGATGTATCCCCTTTTCGCCCCTTTCGGGAGGGAACGAGCGATGAAAGTGAACGTGTTCAGTACAATGATAGTGGTGATGGCGCTCACGCTCAGCGTTACTATTGCTGCGTATGGGCAGCAGGAAAAAGTTCCTAGCAAAAGGGGTAGAACATCTAATCTCCAGAAATCCCGAAACTGTCAGCTGAATTCAATGAGTATTACCCCGTCTTCGTTTCGAGAAGATGAGCGCATTACTGTTAAGGTTGTGATTATCTGTAATCAACCCGTAGGTAAGGCGCTCATGACTCTACAGCATTGGGTGGGAAACAAGGGGTATGGGATGTCACAAAAGTTATTGGCCCTCACGTCCGGCAGAAATGTCGTGCAGCTGAAGGGGCGTGCAGGACGGGCCGGCAGCTATCGGATCCGGGCTAGTGTTTCTGACGGTTCGCTGAGAGGCACTCTCCGGACAGTCCCTGTCGCCTGGGCGGCACCCAAGGCCGTTTTCCATTAGCAGGACGAGGACCGGGCTAGCATCAGGGGTGGAAAGAAGGGGAGGCGAGCTGTGAAGGCCAAGGGACCGACCCTCAGGACGCTGGGAGAGTTCGGCTTGCTCAGGAGGCTCCGCGCGCGGACCCCCCCCCTTCCCCCTGACGTGTTGCTGGGCATTGGCGATGACGCATCCATCATGCAACCCTCGCCCGGCGTCGCCCTGGTGGCGACCGTGGATGTCCTGGTGGAGGGGAAGGATTTCCGCTGGGAATGGTGTTCCCCGGAGGCGGTCGGGCAGAAGGGGCTCACGGTCAGCCTGAGTGACGTCGGGGCCATGGGGGCGGTCCCCAAATACGCACTCGTCGCCCTGGGGCTTCCGCCGGGCATGCCCCTGGATCGTGTGGACGGCCTTTATCGGGGTATCTGGAAGGCGGCCGAGGGGGCTGGTGTCGCAGTCGTGGGGGGTGATCTCTCGGCGGCGCCTTGCCTGATGCTCAGTGTGACCCTGATTGGGGAGGGAAAGCCGGATCGCCTCTTGCGGCGCAATGGGAGCAAGCCTGGCGAGACGATCTGGGTGACCGGTTCACTTGGGAGGGCTGCCGCGGGCCTCAGCGCTTTGAAAGCAGGGTACCGGCTAGAGCAGAAAACCGTGAAGGGAAGAGGGGGCAGGGCGATGTCGCCCGAGATCCGCGGGGCCGTTCGGCAGGCGATCCGAGCGCAGCTCTATCCAGTGGCCCGGTATCGAGAGGGCAGGCTCCTGGCCGAACAGGGCGTGGCGACGGCCATGATCGATCTGAGCGATGGGCTTGCCTCCGATCTTCATCGCCTCGCCGAAGAGGGGAAGGTGGGTTTCCGGATTCTTGCTGAGGAGATTCCCATCGATCCGGCCACAAGGCACGTGGCGCGGCTCCTCGGGTTGGATCCCCTGAAGCTCGCTATCGCGGGGGGGGAGGATTTCGAGCTGCTCTTCACGAGTGGGGCTGATCGGGCCACCATTCAGGAGAGCCTGGCTGCGCGTGGCCTTGCGCGGCCCCATCTGATCGGGGAGGTCCTCCCCGAGGCGAGAGGGGTGTGCCTCGTTGGCCCGCGCGGCAGGCCACACCGCCTCCCGGGAGGGTTCGACCATTTCCGTTAGGTGCGGCTTGCCGGTTTGCCGTGGGGGCTCGCCCGTCGGATCCTTACCTTCAAGATGCTCCGCTTGTCTGACTCCGTGACGAGAAAGTGCATGCCCCCGTATTGAGTTTCCTCCCCCGCATCGGGGATCTTCTGGAGGAGGGAAAGGAGGAACCCGCCCAGGGTTTCGTATTCCCCTTCGGGGAGCCGAATCCCAAGCTCCTCGTTGAGCCGGTCCACCTCCATGCGTGCGTCGACTATGTACGAGCCGTCGGCAAGGCGCCTCAGCGGAGGTGGTTCCTCGTCGTATTCGTCCTCGATCTCGCCCACGATCTCCTCAAGAAGATCCTCCACCGTCACGATTCCCACAACCCCGCCGTACTCGTCCACCACGATGGCCATCAGGACCCGCCCCCGCTGCATCTCTTGGAGCAGATCGTCGACCAGTTTTGTCTCCGGGACATAGTAGGCAGGGCGGACTAAGGGGCGGAGAGGCGTCTCGGGGTCCGCCGAGAGGAGGTTGAAGGCGTGGACAATCCCGACGATCTGATCGATCCGCTCCTCGTACACTGGGATGCGGGAGAAGTGGTGCTCGCTCACCAGTGCGACGGCCTCGGCCACCGTTGCCTCAGCAGGGAGCGCCACCACCTCGATGAGAGGGATCATGGCCTCCTGCACGGTGGTTTCTCCGAAGTGAATGATCTTGTGGATCATCCGCCGCTCCTCGGTCTCGAGGTCGGCTTGGTGATTGCCCTCCTGTACCAGGAACTTGAGTTCCTCGCGGGTAATATAGGGATCGTGCCCCACCACGGGGATCTGGAGGGGGCTGAGGAAAAGGGTAGAGACCCGGCGAATGATGTTGCTCAGCGGTGCAAATAACCGGAGGCAGAGATGGAGGGGTGGCGCCAGGAGGGGGGCCAGGCGAGTCGCGTGGTGGCGGAAGTACGCCTTGGGGATCATCTCCCCGAAGAGGAGGACGAGGGGCGTCAGAAGAACCGCCGCGTAGTACTCCCCGCCTACCCCGAAGAGGGAGAGGCAGAGCAGGGCGGCCACAGCCGAGTTGGTCACGAGACAGAGGTTCGTGCCGACCAGGGTGGTCGCCAGAAGCTGGTCCGGTCGCTCCAACAACCGCTGGGCCACCTGGGCTCCCTTCACGCCTTCTCCCGCTTGGTGGCGAATCTTGATCCGATCGCAGGAAACGAGAGCCATCTCCGACCCGGAGAAGAATCCCTCGAGCAACAGGAGAACGGGAATGGCCAGGGCGAGCAGGAGCATCATGCCCGGCGCTCCTCCGGGGAGACTGCGGGGGTGGGGGGGACCCGATCGAACTCGTCAACGATCTCGCCGACCAGCTCCTCGAGGAGATCCTCGAGCGTCACCAGTCCGGCGGTCGCGCCGTATTCGTTGACCACAATCGCCATGTGCTGCCGCCGTCGCTGGAACTCCTTGAGGAGGGTATCAATGCGTTTGGTCTCCGGAACGAAGAAAGGCGGGTGGAGCAGGGAATTCAGCGTGGGCAGGGGCGATCCGCCCGCCTTGGCCTGGAGAAGATCTTTGATAAGAAGGATTCCTACGATCCGGTCGACCGTCTCTTGGTAGACGGGGACCCGGGAAAAGGCGGCCTCCTGCACCCGCGCCACCGCCTCATCGAAGGAGAGGGTGACGTCCAGGCAGAACAGGTCTCTGCGCGGTGTCATGACCTGCCGGACCCGTACCTCCGCGAAGGCCAGCGCGCGCTCGATCATCTTGTGCTCGTTCGGTTCCACGACCCCTTCCTCGCGTCCCACATCCAGGATGACCTTGAACTCCTCTTCGGAAATACCCGAGGGGCTCAGCGTGCTCGGAACCCCCAGCGCCTTCAAGCAGAGGTCGACCACCCGCTTGATGACGCCCCGCACCGGGGTGATGAGGAAGGAAAAGAAAGTGAGGGGACGTGCGACGAACCGCGAGACCGGTTCCGAGTATGCGAACGCGACCATTTTGGGGCTGAGCTCCCCGAAGATCAAGATCAGGGGGAGCATCAAGAGAACGGACAGCCACGCGTGATGCGGGCCCCAGAGGTAGAAGACGAACGAGGTCATGGTGACCGAGGCGGTGACGTTGACCAGCTCGTTGCCGATGAGGATAGTGACGATGGTCCGGGTCGGCCGCTCGAGGAGCGTGAGGACCTCTCCTGTTCGCTCGTATTCCGTCTGAGAGGCCCGCTGGAGCCGCAAGCGCCTGAGAGAAAAGAGGGCGGTCTCGGAGGCCGAGAAGAAAGCCGACAGGAAGAGGAGGAGGAGTAACCCGATCAGATAGAAGACTATGGTCTCGTCCAAAGATCCGATCTGCCCACCAGGGCCGTGCCCCACCAGGCTTTAACCGACCAGGGGGCCGCGGGTGCTGGTACGTAACTTGCAGAAATTACAGTCCACAAATCCATAGCATTCCAACACCTTTTCACGTATTATACCAGCGTTCGGGGTCCCTTGTAAAGGACGAGTCACCGAGGGAGAGAGGCGTGGGAATTGGGAACAAGATTCTGCTGGGCTTCCTGGCCGTCATTTTGACGACCACGATCATGGCCACCCAGGACTATCTGACGGCCTTCACCAGCCTGCTGGTCGGTGGAGTCATTGCCAAAATTCTGGCCGGGATGATCGGAAAGAGGATGGAGGCGCTGGTGGGCGCCACTCGGGTCATCAGCCAAGGGGACCTGACGAAAGAGGTCGCCGTCGACTCCCGGGACGAACTGGGCCAGTTGGCCAATGCATTTAACCGGATGGTCGTGAGCCTTCGGGAGGTAGTTCGAGAGACCAAGGGGACGGCGGATGGGGTCGGCCAATCAACCATGGCCTTGAGTGACACGGCCGAGGCCATGAACAGGGCCACCGAAGAGATCGCCGCGAGGGTGGACCAGATTGCCAGGGGGGCGGAGAGACAAGTGTTGCTGGTCGGGGAGGGGGTGCGGGTGGTGCACGAGCTGGCCCACTCCGCAAGCGAAATCGCTGCCCGGGCGCGCTCCACCGCCCAGGAGGTGGCGGAGGCCGGGACCACCGCCGAGTCAGGGGGAAAATCCGCGCAGGAGACCATGGGAAAGATGGCGGAGGTCTTTAGCCTCTTGGAGGGCCTGGCCGGAGGGGTGAAGGGCTTCGGGGAGAAGACACAGCAGATTGGGACCATTGTGGAGCTTATCACCCGGATTGCCCATCAGACGCATCTGCTTGCCCTCAATGCGACCATCGAGGCAGCCCGGGCCGGCGAACACGGACGGGGCTTTGCGGTGGTTGCGGATGAGGTCCGAAAGCTGGCGGGCGAGGCGGGCTCCTCGGCTGAGCAGATCGCCAAGCTCGCGCAGGAGGTCCGTGAGGAGAGTGGTGAGGTCCTGGAGTCGATGGAGACGGCGGGGAAGGGAATCGGGTCCGGGCGTGAGGCCCTCCGATTTACCGAGCAAGCCCTCCGGGACATCGTGCGGACGGTGGTCGAACAGGTCAAGCGCGTGCAGGAGATCTCTCACCTCACCGAGCAACAGACCCAGGGGGCCGAGGCCTTGGTAAACACGATTGACGAAATCGCCAAGGTCGCCCAGGACCACGCCATCTCCACGCATCAGGCCTCGGCAGCAACCAAGCAACAGACCACCTCGATGGAGCAGATGGCCTTGAGCGCTCAGGAGTTGAGCGTCATGGCGGATAAGCTCCGGGAAAAGGTCTCCCGGTTCCGGGTCAATGGATGAGAGGGTCGAGAGCCTCGCGGCGCCCGAGGGACGCCTCTTCGTGTTGCTTCAAGTTCGGGGCGAGCCCTTTGCCCTTCCTTCGGGGCACGTGCGGGCCGTCACCCCCGTCGGCCGGATCACGCGGGTCCTCCGCACTCCCCGCAATGTCCGGGGCGTGGCGAATTGGCGGGGAAAGGTTCTGACCCTCTACGATCTGGGAGAGGACCTGGGGCTGCCAGGGCGCCCCGCTCCCGCCCCGTATGCCGTGGTCCTGGCCCCGAAAGATGAGGACTACGATGTGGGGATTTTGGCCGAACAGGTCAGGGAAGTCCGCGCCATCCCGGAGGACCTCCTCGAGTCCCTCTCCTCAGGCGGGAGCCTCTTCCACGGGGTCATCCATCTGGACGGCATTCCTGTCATGATCCTTGATCCCAAACCCCTGCTGCATCGCCTGGCGATGGCAGTGCTGTCGGATGCCTCTCCTGGATAAAGAGGTCACAACCAATGGACCTCAGCAAGTACCTGAAGATCTTTCTCACCGATTCCCAAGAGCATCTTCAGCGGATGGATGAGTTCTTGCTCCGGTTGGAGCGCCATCCCGAAGATGCGCAGGCGATCGATGCCCTCTTTCGCTCCGCCCACTCCCTCAAAGGGATGGCAACCACGATGGGTTTCGACGACCTTTCCAAGATCGCCCATTCCCTTGAGAGTTTTCTCGAGCCCTGTCGCAGGGGCGTTCAGCAGATCGACCGGCAGGGGATCGACCTCCTGCTCCAGGGCGTGGACCTGCTCCGGCAGTCGATTGCGGAGGTGGATGCCGAAAAGGGCACCGGGGGGTCGGAGGGACAGGGAGGGAAGGGGACCAGACTGTCGAAGCCGTCTCGTCCGCCTGCCCCTCAAGGCGGGACGGTGCGACGGGAGGGGATGCTCCGGGTGGCTCCAGAGCTCCTGGATGATCTGGTTGACCTCACCAACGAACTCCTGGTCGCTCAGGAGGATTTGGGGAGTGAAGAGCAGGCCGCGAAATTTCAGACCCTCATTCAGGCCGTGGGCCATCAGGCCATGCGCCTCAGAATGGTGCCCCTCCAGACGGTTGCCGACCGGTTCCCTCGGATGGTCCGCGACCTGGCCAGACAGGGAAACAAGGAGGTTGCCTTCCAGGTCAAGGGCAGCGATGTGGAAATGGATCGGGCGCTCTTGGAAGGTGTGGCTGAGCCGCTGATGCACCTGCTCCGCAACGCGGTGGACCATGGGATAGAAGGGCCGGAGGAGCGGATCAAATCTGAGAAGCCGAGCGAGGGGAAGGTGCGCCTGGAGGCCGCAAAGGAGAAGGACGGAGTCATCATCCGGGTGCGCGATGATGGGCGGGGAATTGACCCGGACGCGGTCCGTCAGACCGCTGTGGCCCGGGGACTCCTCTCCGAGGCAAAGGCCCGAACGCTCTCGGAAACCGACGTTTTCCGCCTGCTCACCCTGCCGGGCTTCAGCACCAAGGCGGAGGTCTCGGAGATCTCCGGCAGAGGCGTGGGTCTGGATGCAGTCCAGTCCACGATCCAGTCTCTCCAGGGGAGTCTGCTGCTGGAATCCGTGCCTGGGGAGGGGACCACGGTCACCCTGAAGCTTCCCCTGACCCTGATCCGCTTACCGGTCCTCTTGGTCCAGGTGGGGGATGAGACCTACGCCATTCCCGTCACCCAGGTCCGGGCCACCCTGGATTGCCCGCCGGAAAAGGTGAGGCCGATGGGTGGCCGGGAGGTCTTGATCCGAAACGAGGCCCAGGTCCCGGTGGTCCAGCTGCGGGGTCTCGTGGGCTTTCCCATACTCGTCACCGCCTCCCTCGTGGTCGTGGTCGAGTCGCGCGGGAAGGAAGTCGGGGTGCTGGTGGACAAGATCTTGGAGTATCGGGAGGTGGTGGTGAAGTCGTTCCGGTCCCCCCTGCGAGGCTTGAAGGGGTTGGGGGGAATGACCATCCTCGGGGATGGCCTGGTGGTCCCGATCTTGGATTTCGAGACCCTGTTACCGTAACGACAGAAGAGTGCAATGCCGGGCGGGATCTCTCTCAAGCACGAGGCCCTGCGATCCCATCTCCGGGAGATGGGTCGGGTGGTCCTCGCCTTTTCGGGGGGTGTGGACAGCACCTTCCTCCTCAAGGTGGCGCACGACGTCTTGGGGGAGAGGGTGCTCGCGGTCACGGCCGCCTCCGCCACGGTCCCGCCAGGGGAGCTCGAAGAGGCCGTGACCCTGGCGGCTTCGATCGGCGCCCGCCATCGCATCATCCGGTCGGAGGAGATGGCCAACCCGGCCTTTCAGGCCAATCCCCGCAACCGCTGCTATTACTGTAAGGAGGAGCTCTTTAGCAAGCTCACCGCGCTGGCCCGGGCCGAGCACATCCCCTTTGTCCTCGACGGCGCCAACCTGGATGATCTCACCGATCACCGGCCGGGCCGGCAGGCGGCGAAGGAGTACCAGGTCCGGAGTCCCCTGGTCGAGGCGCGTCTGAGCAAGGCCGACATCCGTGCGCTTTCCAAGGAGCTTGGGCTGCCCACCTGGGAAAAGCCGGCCATGGCCTGCCTCTCTTCCCGCTTCCCGTATGGGACGCCTATCACGGGTGAAGGCCTGAGACAGGTGGCGGCTGCTGAGCAGGGGCTGCACGGGCTCGGCTTTCGGCAGGTGCGGGTCCGGCATCATAAGGAGATGGCACGGGTCGAAGTCGGGCAGGAAGAGCTCCCCCGTTTACTCGATCCCACGTTGCAACGCCAGGTGGTGGAGGCCGTCAAGGCGGCCGGATATCGCTACGTGGCCGTCGACCCGGAGGGATATCGCACCGGGAGCCTCAACACCACCATTTCTCGCCCAAACGAGTCCTCCTAGACATTTCTCCCTAGAGCCTCGCCGGTTAGGACCAGCAATGGTGAAGAAGAAGCAGAGGATGTGGGTGGAGGTGACCTGTGCTGATCCTTCGGTAGTCTTTCAGGGCGAGTGGCCAGGTCCCGAGGGGGCCGAAGAGATTGTGGCGTTGGCGCGGGAGAAGGCGATGGCGGTGGGATTGCCCGTGCAACTCGAGATCCACGGCCACGGGGTGTGGAGCATCGGGCCCACGGGCAAAATCCTCACCGGCCGCCTCTTCCGCCCAGACAAGCTGCCCCCTCACACCGAAAAGAAAAACGGGATCAGGTAACGAGCGAAGGGCTCATGGGGTCAGCCTGACCCCACTTCCCACCTTCCTCTCCGCCTTCCTTACGGGCCGCCGGCGCTGTAGCCGCCGTTTCTCCCGAGAGACCGGATGACGGTCTTGAGGACTTGCTCAGCGGCGGGGCTGAGCTCGAGGAATTCCACCATAGTTTGGGAGTACAGGCCCCCGTCTGGTTGGCTGCGGATTTTGCGACTGTTCACGACTCGACACCGGATCGTCGAGAGATCTCCGTTAGTCCCGAGTTGTAGCAGGCAGGCGCTCTGTGGCTGAAACATCCCCTGGTGCTCCACGAGCGCTCCCGTCGGGGTCAAATCCAGCACCTCCGCCGCCTGAAGGGTCGTCATCCCCTCCGCAATCCCGGAGATGCGAAAGCGCGGAGCCTCGTGGCCCTGCAGCTCCTTATGATTCTCGGACACCTTGATCTCCCTTACCTGCTGATTTCCCTTCACGAAAAAGGGGTACCGAGCGCCGCGGAGAAGTGTAGCAGAAATCGTACCAAGAACAAAGCGTCTTCGGCCCGTATTAGATTAACCTTTAATTTCACGAAGTTGTTTCTCGAAAATGACGCTCATGGCTGGCGGGGCACGCTCTCTTTCATGGACGGCATGGCCTCATCATGGGGGCAACTGTGCGAATTTTGGGCAGGCGATATCCTTCCCACCGGGGGGCCGGTGGGCCTCAAGTGCCGGTGGGGGGCAAACGAGGAATCGGAAGGGCGTCAGGCCCGATTACGTGAATGTAATGCGGTGCATGTTTTGGGGTGCTTCGGTTCAAACACTACGGTTCAGGGAAGGGTGCTAAGGCACCTTGCTTGCCGGCTTAAAACTCAGCCGCGGGGAAGTGCCGACGGATCTGGACATCGTCTTCCACCCCCTTGACCCCAGGGATATTTTCGACGAGGACTCTGACGGCCTTACGGATTTGGGCGTCACCTACGATGCCCCAGAGATGCACGATCCCGTCGGCCACGGTCACCTGCACGGCAGGCCAGTCCAACCACTCGGCGCGCTGGAGCTCCTGGAAGATCCGCCGATGAATCTCTGCATCGGTGTGCGCCGCCTCCGCGGGAGCGACGGCGGGGCGCATGGCGAGGGCCCGGATCAAGTCGCGGCGGGTCACGATTCCTACGAGGCGACCCTCCTGCACGACCGGGACCCGCTTGATCCCCTCCTCTTCGAGGATCCGGGCGATCTCTTCGACGGGCGCTTCTTCTGTCACGCTTACGACCGGCTGGTTCATCACGTCCTCGACGTGCCTGCCGTGGGCCCGAATGAATTCGCCAGCCATCTCTTTACTTTCCGCGAGAAACGCCAGCCACCATTTCTTGCGGCCGGGCTTTCGGAGTCGACGAATCAAGTCTGCCTCACTCACCATGCCGAGCACTTTGCCCCCGACGTCGACGACCGGGACGGCGCTTACCCTTTTGTCGAGCAGGAGGCGTGTGAGGGCTTCGACCGTCATCTCAGGCGTCGCCGTGACCACCTCTTTCGTCATCACGTCCCTTGCCAGCATGACACTCCTCCTGTGGGCCGGTGCGTAAGAGGAAGACACCTCCCCCGGATCCCCCGGATCCCCTGGAGCCACCGCCCCGAGCCAGCCTTGCGATCGGGCACTCGGAGTATATGACTGAGGTGGAGCCTGTGTCAATGGCGCAACAGAACCTGGGGGAGGGACGCTGAGGGCATGGCGTGGAGCTGTTTCTTGCGGCTTAGGGATGAAGCCTGCGGGGGCGTCGGCCACTGGTTTCACCCCGAGTGTCATCCCCCGAGTGCGGAGCAGGGCTCATGGGCTTTCCTCGCCCGATGATCTCACGAGGGCGCGGGCGGCCTCGACCGCGGCGGCCATGATCTCGCCGGCCGTCGTCCCTGCCGCCTCGGCCAGCTTTTGGCAATCCTCGTATTCGGGGGCGAGATGGATCGGGCGGCCCTGGAGGCGGCCGACCTTGACGCGTACGACTCCGAAGCGGGTCTCGACGGAGACGGTCTCGCGGGGAAGCGTCTGCCGGTGCATCCGCCTGGACCGGACGCCGAAGGTGCTGCTGAAGCGCAACAGGACCGGCCCGATGCTCCCCTCGAGACCGGCCGGCACGATGGCCGAGACGACGGTGGCGGGGCGGGACTTTTTCATGATGATCGGGGTGAGGAACACATCGAGGGCCCCGGCGGCAAAGAGGGCCGCCATGAGGGGCTCGTAGAGCTGGGGATTCATGTCGTCAATGTTCGTCTCGAGGACCGTGACCTCATCGCGTTCGAGGTCATCGATCTGCTCGCCGAGAATCAGGCGGAGCATATTCGCCCGCCCCGGAAGCTCCAGGCTTCCCGCCCCATAGCCGATGGCATCGACCTGGAGCGGGGGGAGGGCCCCGAACCCTTTGGCGAGGGTCGAGATGATGGCTGCCCCAGTCGGCGTGGTCAGCTCCGCCTCGACCGGACTTCCGTACAAGGGCACGCCGCGGAGGAGGTGGGCGGTCCCAGGCGCGGGGACGGGAAGCTCCCCGTGGGCCGCGTGGATCTTTCCCCCCCCTACGTTCAGCGCCGAGGCATAGATGTCCCGGATCTCGAGGGCGTCCAGGCCGATGATGGCCCCCGCCACGTCCACAATGGTGTCGACGGCTCCGACCTCGTGAAAATGAATCCGCTCCACCGGGACCCCGTGAACGGTCGCCTCGGCCTCGCCCAGCCGTTCAAAAATTCGGCGGGCCGGTGCCACCACCCCCTCTCGGAGGTCACTCTTTTCGAGGAGGGCCAGGATATCCGAAAGGTGGCGGTGGGGATGAGGATCGGGAGGCGTGACGACCGCGACCCGCGTCCCGACAAACGCGCCCCGCCGGACCTTCTCCGCCCTGAGATCCACGCCGGCGAGCTTGAGCTTTGCGACCTCGGACCGGAGCGCCTCGACGGAAAGCCCGGCATCCACCAGGGCCCCCAGGATCATGTCGCCGCTACATCCGCTATAGCAATCGAAATACGCAATCCGCATGGTTCATCGCTTGAAGGCTAGGACGCTGGGACGCTAGGAGGCTCGAATTCGGGAGCCTGGGTGGTCAGGAAACCATCGAGCGCGATCTCTCTCTCCCGCTAAATCAGGACTGCTGTTTCGAAGTTCTAAGCTTGCCAGCCCCCTCGCATCCTAGCCTTGTGGCATTCTAGCCGTGCTCGCCGAGCAGGTTGATCCGGTGGGCGAGGACGCCGGCACCAAAGCCGTTATCGATGTTGACCACCGCCGTGCCGGCGGCGCAGGAGTTGAGCATGGTCAGGAGGGCGGCGAGGCCGCCGAAGCTGGCTCCATACCCGACGCTCGTGGGAACGGCGATGAGCGGTCGAGCCGTGAGTCCTCCCACCACGCTGGGGAGGACCCCATCCATTCCCGCCGCCACGACGAGAACCCGGGCCGCCTGTAGCTCGCTCCATTTGTTGAGGACCCGGTGCAGGCCGGCCACGCCCACATCGTACAGCTTCTCGACCCGGCTTCCCAAAAAATCGGCGGTCACCGCTGCCTCCTCGGCCACCGAGATGTCCGCGGTCCCCGCGCTCATCACCAGGACGGTCCCGGTCGTTCGTGCGTGCTGGTCGCGGCGGACGACGACGGTGCGGGCGTTGGGGTTGTACTCCGCGGCCCTTTCGATGGCCGCGATGGCGCTGTACATCTCTTCGGTGGCCCGGGTAGCCAGGAGGGTACTGTGCTGCCGGAGCAGACGGGCGGCGATTTCCGCGATCTGTTCAATTGTCTTCCCGGGACAGAAGAGGACTTCAGGGAAGCCCTGGCGGAGGCTCCGATGGCTGTCGAGCGTCGCGAAGCCCAGCTCCTCGTACGGCAAAAGCTTCAGCCGCTCTACGGCTTCTTCGGTTGACAGTTTCCCTTCTCTGACGGCGTCCAGGACCGCTCGTACCTGTGTCCCATCCATGCCCATGTCCTGTATGGTCCGTGAGAAGGGTACCATACAATGGGACACCCCTCCAAGGGCTAACCCCGATCCGAAGGGGCCGCAGTCCGCAGTTTCGGACCGGGGCTCATACCATGCAGCGGTGGACCCAATAGGGGGTTGGACGAGAGTACGAGCGGCGAGGCCTGCTGCGAGTTTCTTCCCCCCGAGGGGCATCCTGTGGCATACTGGGTGCGCCAGTCGAAGGAGGCATTCCGTGGAAATACAGAGAGAGCGGCAGCGTCTCTCCCGGCGCGTGAAGGAGCTGGCGCGCCAGGTCGGTTTTGACCTGGTGGGAATTTCGCCGGTCGTTCCGCCCCCCCACGGCGAATCTTTTGCCGAGTATCTGAGGCGGGGTTTCGCCGGGGAGATGGCCTACCTCGAGCGGGGTGCCGAGAGACGCCTGCACCCGGGCAGCTTTCTCCCGTGGGCCAGATCGATCGTGTCGGTCGCGCTGAACTACTACGTCCCTCTCCACCGGGAGGATGCATCCACGGACGGGCTTCGAGGGTGGGTCTCGCGCTACGCGTGGGGGGACGACTACCACGAGATCGTGGAGGATCGTCTGACAACGCTCCTGGCCAAGGTCCGCGCCGCGGTCGGGGAATCGGTGGAGGGACGGGCGTATGTGGACACGGGACCTGTCCTCGAGCGGGATTTCAGCTCCCTGGCCGGGGTTGGCTGGATCGGGAAAAATACTACGCTCATCCATCCGCGCCGGGGATCCTGGTTCTTTCTCGGAGAACTCTTCCTGAGCCTCGACCTCGAAAGCGACCGGCCGATCCGAGACCGATGTGGCGCGTGTGACCTGTGCATTCGGGCCTGCCCCACCGGAGCCTTGGTGGGACCGTTCCTGTTAGACAGCCGGCGCTGTATCTCCTATCTCACGATTGAGCTCAAGGGCGGCATTCCCCGGGAATTACGTCCCTTGATTGGAGATCACATCTTCGGGTGTGACATCTGCCAGGATGTCTGCCCCTACAATGTCAAGGCCAAGCCGAGCCCCGAGGAGGGTTTTTGGCCGCGGCACGGGCAATATGCCCCCGATCTCATCCCCCTGCTCTCCCTGACCGAGGAGGAGTTCCGACGCCGGTTCAAGGGGAGCCCCATCCGCCGGGCCAAGCGGCGGGGACTGCTTCGAAATGTCGCGGTGGCGTTGGGCAACTCGGGGCGGGTCGAAGCGGTTCCTGCCCTGACGCGGGCCCTTCTGGAAGACGCAGAGCCGCTGGTGCGGGGTCATGCCGCGTGGGCGTTGGGTGAGATCGGTGGCGCGGCGGCGCAGCAGGGATTGCAGCACGCCCTCGCCCAGGAGAATGACCCCGGGGTTCTGGAGGAGATCCACCTCGCCCTTGAAGTGTGCTCCGATGACCGACGACCGATGACCGACGACGGAGGACGGGTTACTCAGGCCTCCACTCTGGGCACTGAGACCTAACACTTAAGAAATGGCGCAAGACCTGTACGCTGATTTTCGTCGGTATCTCTGTCCCACCTCGGCGGAACCGCTCGGGCTGCTCATCGAGCGGGCAGAGGGATGTGTCCTCCAGACTCCGGAGGGACGAACTGTTCTGGACTTCGTCTCGGGTATCGCGGTGAGCAATGTGGGTCACGGCCGCCCGGAGGTCCTGCGGGCTATCACGGCGCAGGTCGAGCGCCACCTGCACTTGATGGTCTATGGCGAGGTGGTGCAGGAGGCGCAGGTCACACTGGCTAGGCGTCTCGCCGAGATCGCGCCCGGCGATCTCTCCATGACCTTTTTCTGTAACAGCGGGGCCGAAGCCATTGAGGGAGCGCTGAAGCTTTGCCGGAAGGTAACGGGCCGCGCGCGGATTGTTGCCTTTGCCGGGGGATACCATGGGGATACCCTCGGCGCCCTGTCGATTGGGGGCGAATCCCGCTATCAGAAGCCCTTTGAACCGCTGCTGCCCGAGGTCCACCTGCTCCCCTTCGACGCCTGCGACGCGTTGGCCGCCATTGACGAGCGGGTGGCGGGAGTCGTGGTCGAGCCGATCCAGGGCGAGGCCGGGATCCGGGTCCCGGGTCCCGACTTTCTCCCCGCGCTGCGCGCGCGTTGCGGCGACGTGGGCGCCCTGTTGATCTTGGATGAGGTCCAGACCGGCATCGGCCGCACCGGGCGGTGGTTCGCGTGCGAGCATTGGGGCGTGGTCCCGGATTGCCTGGTCCTGGCCAAAGCGGTGGGGGGCGGGATGCCCCTGGGTGCCTTCATGGCCCGAACGGAGCTGATGCGCACGCTTTCCACCGATCCTCCCTTTGCCCATGTGACGACCTTTGGCGGCCACCCCGTGTCGTGCGCCGCCGGTCTCGCCGCCCTTCGCTTCATCGAGAAGAACGGGCTGCTCAAGAATGCGGAGATGATGGGAGGTCATATCCGGAGCGCGATTTCCCGGATCGAGGGGGTGAAAGAGGTCCGCGGGATCGGCCTTCTCCTCGGCGTCGTCCTCGAGGAGCCGTCTCTCACGCGAACGGTGCTTCGCCTGGCATTGGAGCGGGGCCTGCTCGTGGGGGATTTCCTGAACGCCGAGGGGGTGATCCGGGTGGCACCCCCCCTGGTCGTGTCCCGGGAACTCTGCGATCGGGCGGTGGAGGTCCTCGGCGACAGCCTGAGGATTGCACAAAATAGATAGTCAGTGACGAAGGGCTCGGAAGGACCTTCCTCATGGCTCGGGAAGTATCTTTCCAAGACGGAGAATTTACTGGGTTGCTGATTCTCGTGGGCCAGCACCTTTGGCCTCTCGCTCCGGGCGTGGGATGGTAACAGAACGCGGGAGGGCTCAGGGAGTGGGGCTTCCCCGGCGGAACAATTCCACGGGTCAGTTTGGTGGCACCCCGTACTTCCGCGCCGCGCGGTTCGCGACGCCCACAGGACGGCCACCCCCACCTGCGCTGCGCTCCGGCGGCGGGACCCCGGCCGGCCGCAAACCAGGGTTCCGCCGGGTCCAGGCCCAGCTCCCCTCGCCCTTCCGGAAGTATCCGATTCATCCCGCGAGTCTTGCTCTCAGGCAGCACGTGTGGGCCCCGAGCGACATGCCGGGAGCGGCGGGGCCCCTCGGCTGGTGACGGGCTGGGAAACCGAGGCGCGCTCCGTGACCGTCTTTGTTGCACGGAGCGTGAACACGGAGGGACCCGGGCCGTAAGCCGCCGCTCAGGGTCGCCGCGGGAGGCCGGGAGCGAGGGGCGTGCAGGTGCTGTTGTAACCCCGTCCTTGCCCTTAGTGACTTGGGACAGGGGACTGTGGACCTTCATGCTGACAGCTGATTGCGAGGCGGTCTGTGAGAGAGCCCGTCGTTGAGCGGGTCCTGAATTTCATACGCGAGCCAGAGGAGCAGGAATTCGATCGGCTGGCCCTCGACGTCTTCGCCTTTCAGTATCGGCGGAATCCGGCCTATCGCCGCTTCTGTGAGGGGCGGGGGATCACGCCGGAGACGATTGCCACCTGGAAAGAAATTCCCCCGGTCCCCACGGCGGCCTTCAAGCTCGTGGACCTGAGCTCTGCCCCGCCTGAGCACGTCTTCGTGACGAGCGGGACCAGCCAGGGATCCGAGCACCGGGGCAGGCATGGATTTCCCTGGCTCGAGGTCTACGAGACCTCCCTGCTCACCAACTTCGCCGCCCACCTCCTTCCGGAAGGCGCGCGGCCTCGGATGCTTTGCTTGGCACCCTCCCCGGACCTTCTCCCCGGCTCCTCGCTCTCCCATATGCTTGAGGTGGTGCGGAGGGCCTACGGAGGGGAGGGGAGCGCGTTTTTTGTCGGTGAGGCGGGGATGGACCTTGCCGGGCTGCTCCGAACCCTGCGGGAGGTCGAGGCGCGGCAAGAGCCGATCTGCCTGCTCGGTACTTCTTTTGCCTTCCTCCACCTCCTCGACGTCTGCCGGAAGGAGGGACGGGTCTTCCGCCTCCCCGAAGGCAGCCGTCTCATGGATACCGGGGGTTTCAAGGGGCGGTCCCGCGAGGTTGCGCGGGAGGAACTGTTGCGGCTCTACGAAGATGTTTTCGGGATTCCCGGCCCGTCGTGCGTGAACGAGTATGGGATGACCGAGATGGGATCCCAATTTTACGATAATACGCTGCGCGATCGCGTGGCGGGCCGCGCGCGAGCCCGGTTCAAAGAGGTCCCTCCCTGGGTTCGGACACGCGTGTGCGATCCGGCCTCGCGTGAGGATCTTCCAAAGGGGGAGGTGGGACTTCTCACGCACTACGATCTGGCCAATTGCGGGTCGGTGATGGCGGTCGAAACCGAGGACCTGGGATACACGCTCGGGGAGGGGTTCGAGGTCGTGGGGCGAGCGTCAGGGGCCGAGGCCAGGGGGTGCTCCTTGACCATAGAGGAGCTCCAGGGAACGCGATGAGAATGGCGGCCACCCATCTTCCCGCGAAAGTCTCGGGCTATGGAATCGAGACCCTCTCGTGTGGGGACCTCACCCTGGAGGTCCCGCGCGTCACGCCGACACTCCTCACCGAGGTCCTCGGGCATCTGGGAAAGGCGCGCGAGCGCCTGCGCAAACGGAAGGGGGAAGAGATCGCCGAGGTCCTGGCAGCGGTCTTTCGCGGGTGGCAGGAGCGGACCGACCCGTTGCGCCTGGCGGCGGAGGTCGCCCTGCCGCCGATCACCCGGTATTCCCCGGCCATGGTGGTCCACGGCCTGGATCTCCTGTGCCAGGGATACACGGCGGAGGCCTTTCACGGGTTGGTCCAAGAAGCCGGGGCCGACGAGGCCCTCGAAGGGTTTGTCCCTTTCGGACCGCACCAGAGCCGTGCCTACGGCCCTGCCCTGACCACCCATGTGCTGGCCGGGAACATCCCCGGCGTCGGGCTTCCGGGTCTCATCGCCGCCACCCTCCTCGGGTCGGGTTCCCTGGTCAAGACCGCGTCGGGGGATCCGCTCTTTCCGGCCTTGTGGGCGGCGTCGGTGGCCAGGCAGGACCCGGAGATCGGCGAGTGTCTCGCCGTCCTGTGGTGGAGCGGGGGGCGGGCCGATCTGGAAGCAGTGGCCTTTGACCGTGCCGAAGTGGTCATTGCGTACGGCAGCGAGCAGACCATCCATGCACTGCAAGGACGAGTCCGGTGTCGATTCGTTGGCCACGGCCATCGCGTGAGTTTCGGTATGATCGGCCGGGAGGTCCTGGCGAGGGCACAGGAGGTGGCGGACCGGGCCGCCTACGATGCCTCCCTCTTCGAGCAGCAGGGGTGTCTCTCTCCGCATCTTGTCTATGTGGAGGAGGGAGGCGGGGTCAGCCCCCGGGAGTTTGCCGGACTTGTCGCCTCGGCGATGGCGGGTTGGGTAGAGCGCCTGCCGCCCGGCTCGCTCACCCGGGAGGAGGCGGCGACGGTCCGGAAGTTTCGGGCGGGGTACGAGGCCCAGGAGATGGCCGGCAAAGAGGTCGCCCTCTTTCCCTCTCCGGAGGGGCTCGCCTGGACCATCATCTATGATGCGGACCCGACCTTTACCCCGTCGTGTCTGCACCGGACGCTTCTGGTCAAGCCGGTGGCGGATCTGTCGGAGGTGGGGAGGCTGCTTCGATCATGGCGGCCCTATCTACAGGCCGCAGGGGTGGCAGTGACACCGGAGCGGGCCGGGACGCTGGCGGATCAGATGGGCCGGGCGGGGGTCAACCGGATTTGTCCCGTCGGGAGGATGCAGGCCCCGCCGCTCTCCTGGCACCAGGAGGGAAGGTTTCTCCTCCGGGATCTTGTGCGGTGGACTGACCTGGAGGTATGAGGGACGTATCGCGCACGGGCGGGGGAGTCACCCAAAGGGAGTCGTCGCTGAGATGGGGAGATTCTGGGACCGTTTCTTTGCAAGCGGCAGGCGGTCCACCAGGGGGCAGGAGTCACCGCCCCGCCGAAGTCCCTGGGTCCTGGTGGCCCATGTCTCCCCCGAGCCCGGTCTCCAATGCCATTTTTGCGGTTGGGAAGGGGCGACGGCAGCGGGAGCCCCCGTTCACCGGAGGGAGGGACAATTTGGATTAGTCCAAGCCCGCCACAACCCTCGCCTGCAGCACATCGTCTGCAGCGAATGTGTCAGGTGGAACCGAATCACCCCAACCTAACCCCAGCCCGCATGTGCTTAACCGTGGCGGGAGGGGAGTTCAAAGCCAGGGAGCGACGGGGGTCAGAGCTTTACATTTGACATCGCTCCGCGGGTTTGATAGTCTGGCGTGACACAGGCGGCGTACCAACCTCGCTCTGCTCACCAACGATGGCGCGACCATTACGTATTGCGTACCCTGGGGCGTTCTACCATGTCGTGAATCGCGGCGTGGAGCAGCGAATCATCTTCGCGGATAAGACCGACTACGCCAGTTTCCTGGCCCTCCTGGAGCGCCTGCACGCGGCCTTTGGGTGCCGGGTGCATAGCTACTGCCTGATGCCCAACCACTATCACCTCTATCTGGAGACGCCGAAGGGGCATCTCCCCCGGCTCATACAGCAGCTCGATGGCCGCTATACGCAGCGGTTCAATCGGCGCCACCGCCGCAGCGGACCCCTCTTCCAAGGACGCTACAAAGCCCTCCTGGTCGACAAGGAGGCATATTCGCTGGCCGTGGCGCGGTATATTCACCTCAATCCGGTGAAAGCCAAGCTCGTGCGCAAGCCCCAAGACTATCCATGGTCCAGCTATGCGACGTTCCTCGGCCAGCGATCGCCCGCCGTGTTTCAGGAGACCACATGGCTCTTGGGGCAGCTGGGCCGCAGCCCTGGAGAGGCGAGGCGGGCCTTGCGCCGTTTCACCATGGCGGGGCTCCAAGATTCCTGGGACCCATTTCGAGCAGCCGAGGGCGGCGTCCTCTTGGGGGACGACCGCTTTGTAGCCTGGGTGAGGCGGCGCTTTCTCCCGAGGCGGCGCGATGGGGCCATCTCGCAGTTGCGGCAACTCCAAAGGCCGCGGGACCTGAGCCACATCGAGAAAGCAGTAGCGCGCTTGGCTCCAGATCCACGGTTGCGGCGGAAGGTGCTCGTCTATGCCCTAAGGCGCTTTACCCCTCTGACCTTACGGGAAGTCGGGGACCGGGTCGGGGGGATGCGGGCCGTCACCGTCTCGCAGGTGGTGAGACGGTTGGCCCACGAAGGAAGCCGGCCCGGGCGCATCGCGTCTTTGCTGCAGCGCTTGGAGCGGAGGATGTCAAATGTAAAGCTTTGACCCCCAATGTCTCAAAAAAACGGACACCGAGTTAAGGGTCACCGCGGCTCCCTTCGTACTCCGCCGGGC
>JBHIAH010000029.1:0-27166 GCA_046758505.1 Methylomirabilales bacterium (SeqCode)
GTCCCCGGGGCGAGGTTGGTGTTGAAGAGGGGATCGTAGGCCCAGTTCCGGTTCGGGGGCCGGTAGTAGTTATCCCCCGCGTTCCCGCAGCAGCGCCAGTTACCGGTGGCCTGGAGGCTGTGCCACAGCGCGATGATGGAGCCGTTATAGGTGAAGGTCTTGCCGTTCCAGTTCTCCAGGAAGCGGATGACGTTCTCGAGCTGGCCGTTCCCCTGCCCCACGGCCGACTCCGCGTTCGGGCCCAGGGCGAAGGCGGCGTTCACCGTGGTGTTACTCGCCGGCCGGTTCGAGGTCACCTGGGCCCCCTTGCTATCGGAGTTGTTCGGCCCCCAGTTGGTGGAGAGGACGGTGATGGCGTCGGCGAGGACGGCGGCCGGCACCTTGTTCACCGTGTTGTAGTCCCCCTGAATGTAGACCGGGTTCTCCGAGACCACGGTGAAGCCCTGGCCCGGGAGCTGGGTCCCGTTCACCAGGCGGACCCCCTTGTGGAGCCCGTCGTGGGCCACGTAGAGGATGCCGTTTTGCGGGGCCTCCCCGCTCGCCATCAAGGCGCTGATGTCCAGCTCGAGGACGGTGATATTGGCCTCTTCCCGCTTGTCATAGAAGGTCTTGGGCGTCACCACCCCGGCGGGGAGGGTGACGGGGGTGCCGTCCTTATGTTTCGCGGTCCCCGTGGTGTCCTCAATCCGCAGGTCGGCCTGGTAGTAGAGCTTCGCCGCCTGCAGCTCCGGGGAGTCGGCGGCCGTCCCCCGCTCAATCAATTGGTGGGCCACCACATCGGGGTTGGCCGGGTCGTAGAAGAGGTCCGGGAGGGGGGGGATGATCTCCTGGACCCCCATGGCGCTGTCCCGGACGAGGCCGTCGAAGGTCCCGAGGGCCGCCGTCCGCCAGTCCTGGACCGCCCAGGGATTGGTGAAGCCCGGGTCGGTGTCGTGATCGAAGTTGAGCACCTGGTACGTCCCGCTCCCGTCCCTGATCTGGGGGTCACTCCCCCGGGTCGCCGGGTCCCGCTTGAGGTAGCGGTAGACGTTCCCCACGGTGGTCACGAAGGAGTCGAATTGCATGCTCGCATTGCGGACGTAGATGTTGCTGTTGGCGTGGACCCGGCCGTTGAAGGTCATGGGGGGGCCGGGGGCGATCTCGAGGTCCACCCCCGTGCCGTAGAAGACCCCGAACTGGAAGAGGGGGATCTCGAGGTACTTCACCACCTGCTGGAGCTGGGTCCGGCTCTGCCGGGGCCCGGTCACGGCGGCCGTGATCCGGAAATCGGTCGTCTGGGCGAGGAGGCCCGCGTAGGGGCCCGTGTCGATCGTCGTGGCGTAGGGCGTCGGCCGGATGTAGGCGACCTGGAAGGTGGTGAAGCTATAGTTGGGATCGGTCAGGGTCGGGGGGAGGAGGCCGCCCAGGGCGGTCGGCGTCGGGGTCGGGGTGGCCGCCAGGAGGGCCCGGAGCCCCACGACGCCGGCCTCGAGCCCCGCCTCGGCGGCATAGAAGGTCTGGGTGTGGTTCCGGTAGTTGCTCGCCACCGTATCCTCGGTCTGGGCCACCGCCAGGAAGGTCAAGCCCTGGACCAACAGGACGGTCATGACCAGGAGGGTGGCGATGAGGACGGCGCCGCGCTGGGCGGTTGTAGCTCGGGTGATGCGCTGTTTCATGGCTGGACTCCTTGTGTCGGGTCCTCACCCGGTCGACGTCCGTGGTGGGAAAGGATAGAGCAGGGGCTGTGCCAAACTTTGAATCTGGCGTAACCTGCTGATTGTATGGGCTAGACGAGACTACTGGAGGGGAGGGAGAAGGCTGGAGAAGCTAAGGAAGTCCGCCATGCTGTCACAGAGTCAATTTGACTCAGCCATTTTGTCATCGAAAATGTGGTTCAGGTTGTAGCGCTTGATCTTCCGATACAGGGTCCGTTGGGAGATCCCGAGAAGGCGGGCGGCAGCGGCCTTGTTCCCCTTTACCTCCCGCAGAGTGGCCAGCAGGGCCTGACGCTCGAGCACCTCGAGGGACGTCCCGACTGCGAAGGTGAGGGACCGCTCCGTGGTCAACTGTCGGAGGCTCCCGGGGAGGTGCTCTGGCCGGATTGACTCCCCGCGGGTCAACACCACGGCCCGCTCGATACAGTTTTCCAGTTCCCGGACATTGCCAGGCCAGTCGTAGTCCAAAAGGAGTGCAAGGGCATCCGGCGCGATCTCCCGGACCTCCCGTTTCAGCCGCTTGTGGTAGAGCTGGAGGAAGTGCTGTGCGAGGAGCAGGATATCCTCCCGGCGCTCCCTCAGGTCGGGGAGGTGGATGCCGATCACGTTGAGGCGGTAGTACAGGTCGGGCCGGAACCGCCCTGCCGCCATCGCCTGGGCCAGGTCCTGGTTGGTCGCGGCGATGATCCGGACGTCCACCCGCGTCGGCTGCTCTCCTCCCACCGGCTTGACTTCCCCCTCTTGGATCGCACGCAGGAGCCTGACTTGCATGCTGGGGCTGGTCTCGCTGATCTCGTCCAGGAAGAGCGTCCCACCATCTGCCTCTTTGAAGAGCCCGCGCTTGGTGGCGATGGCCCCGGTGAAGGCGCCCTTGATGTGGCCGAATAGCTCGCTCTCGAGCAGGGTCTCGGTCAAGCCCCCACAGTTGATGGCCAGGAAGGGACGCTCCTTGCGGGGACTGTGAAAGTGGAGCGCCTTGGCGATCAGCTCCTTGCCGGTTCCGGTCTTTCCCTGGATGAGGACCGTGGCCTCGCTCCCCTCGAGGTCCTCGATCAGGCGGAAGATCTCCTGCATGCGGGGGCTTTTGCCGAGGATGTTGTCAAACTGGTGTCGCTCTTCGAGCTGGCGCCGGAGGTAGATGTTCTCTTGCCGCAGCTGCTGCTCCTCGATCGCTCGACGCACCAGGTGGAGGAGCCGCTCGGTGGTGGCGGGCTTTGTGAGGTAGGCGTACGCTCCCATCTTGATGGCTTCGACGGCCGAGTCGATCGAGGCGTGGGCAGTGGTAATGATCACCGGCAGGTCGGGGTGGTCGCCGTGAACCGCCTTCAGGAAGGCCAAGCCGTCCATGCCCGGCATCCGGAGATCGGTAATGACCAGATCGAGAGGGACCGCCTGGACGATGGCCAGGCCCTCCTTCCCGCCGGCCGCCGTGATCACCTCATAGCCGTTGGCCTCGAGGATCGTCTGGAGCAGCTCGCGGGAGACGGCGTCATCGTCTACCGCCAGGATCTTGATCTTCTTTGGGTCCACCTTCACCTTTTGCTCCAGGGGCTGCACCGCGCTTTGCTCTGTTACCATCCGCTCCCCTTCATCGCCTCACCGCGCCCGGCCGGCGTAGTGCGAAGCACAGCTGTCGCACCACAACGTACTCCACCGCGGCTCCTTGATGCTGATCAGCTCCAACACGCCCAATGCCGGGCGACGGGTGACGGTATACCTGAGCTTGCCGAGGGTGAAATCCGGGATGTTCACTTTGCATAGAGGCCTGATATGCGTCTCTGACCCACTGGCACTTCCCAGGGAGAAAAACGTGACCACGGCTCCGGGGAGGGGTTTTCAAAGTCTGCACCGCCCGACTGTTCATGGGTACTCGCCCTGTCCCCCCGTGGCATTCCTCCTTCGGGGTAAGGATGCCACCTTCGCAATCTGGTCCGCACCGGAACCGAAAAATGCTCCCCCCTCGCGTCCGTATGGAGTGCCACGGAGACCAGGGACGTCTATCGGTCGGGGCAGACCCGAAAGGATCTGGCTTTATTGGCGCGGTGCAAGGATCGGACCAACCCGGAATCTCAGCGTCAATACACCGTTTGCTCGCTCCCATGCGGGGTGGATTATCTCAAGGAATTGGGCGTTGAGCGGTCAGAATGGGAGCACCGATCGGATGAGTGGAGTGCGCGAGCGGTCAGCTGGGGGGAAAACCGTGGAGGCTACGATTGGCGGATGATCGGCAACTCCTAGCCCAAGAGGCGGGCAATATTCCCGCTGAGCATCTGGGCAACCTGTGGTGACGGGACATGCAGTACCTTCAGGACCTGTGCCTGGGCCTCGAAGATATCCTTCCGCCACCCCCGAGGGAAGAAGCTGGAATCCGTTCCAAAGAGGATCCGTTCCGGCCCCATGACCTGCAGGGTCTTGGCAAAGAGAGTGCTGAGGTCGAGGGGGTAGGGCATGAGGCGGACCCAGCTGTTGGAGCTCGAGGTGTCAGTATAGATGTTCGCGCACTGGTCGGCGATGAGCAGGAGCTCGCGGAAGAACCCACATCCGAAGTGCGGGATGACAAAGGGGAGGCTGGGAAAGGCTTTGGCCACGCCGTGGAGGTCCACGGGATTGGCGAAGCGCATTTCGAACCGACTCGGGAGGCCGAGCATGTCGCGGATGCCGACCTTCAGGTGGCCGCAGTGGACAAAGACGATGCCGCCGTGCGCGGCTGCCGTCTCGTAGATTGGCAGCAGGCGCGCGTCCCACAGGTGGAAGCGGTGCATGGCCGGAAAGAGGCAGACGCCTCTGAGGCCCAGCTCGGCGAAGGCCCGCGTGATCCGTGCGGGTGCCTCGTCGGACGTGGGATCCACCATGGCGTAGGGAATGATCCGGTCGGGATAGGCGTCGGCCGCCGCCGCAACCGACTCCTCGTCCCCCGGGACGCTGGCAATCAGGACCATCCGGTCGATGCCGTGCCGATCCATCTCGGCGACCCACCGTGTACCAAGGTGGACGGGGTCCGCCTCGGGAAAGTCCCAGGGGAGGCGTGTGTGCAGTGTGGGATAGAGTTCGGCCTCTGACGGGGGTTCGGGCAGCCCTCTCGCCAGCGTGGCGAAGAATCGGTGGGAGAAGAAATGGACGTGGGCATCAATGACGGGGATCTCGCCGAACGGTGTCTGCATCGCCTCATCCCGGGAATGGTTCCACTCGTCGAGGTCGTCAGGATTATAGCGGTCGTATGGGTCCTTTGCAAAGAGGGCTGTGCGATCCGGAGGGCTGGGGGAGTGGATAGAGCAGCACGTTCGGTCCCTCGCTCCCGGCCTCCCGCGGCGACCCTGTTCGGCGGCTTACGCCCTGGGTCCCTCCGTGTTCACGATCCGTGCAAAGAAAGTCGGACACGGATCGCGCCTCGGTTTCCCAGGCCGTCGCCCGCCGAGGGGCCCCGCCGCTCCCGGCATGTCGCTTGGGACCTCCACGTGCTGCACCCGGGTGAGAAAGCAGAGAACTAGGTCACGGAGCCGAGGGAGGGGCGGATCCGCGAGGAAAGCGGAATCTGGTTTGCGGGGCGGCCAGGGGGAACCTCCCGCCGGAGCGCAGTGCAGGTGGGGGATGGCCGTCCTGGTGCCTGGCCGTGGCGCCTTGCGCGGAACTGTGCACTCCACGAACCATTTACCAGTGGAATTATTACGCTGACGAGCGGAACGGCCCTCCCGAGGATCAAGATACTGTGAGACCGGGAGCGAGGGACCGAAGGTGCTGTCTCCTTCGGCCGGGGAAGACCCACTCCGCGAGCCCTTCCCGGCTCGAGTGCGATGGGGTGTCTCGGAGTAAGAGACCAAATGTGCCATTGCCCTCCCTTTTCCTCTCGGGTATCATGATGGCCGATGAAAGAGACTAACATTGACGCGATTGTCCGCACCCTGAAGCGAGTCGTGGGAGGGTGGAATCCCACTGCCGTGGGACAGGTCGCGGAGGATTCCCGCGACCCCTTTCGCATCCTCGTCTCGTGTCTGCTGAGCCTCCGGACCAAGGACGAGGTGACCGATGGGGCCTCTGCCCGCCTCTTTCGGCGTGCCGACACCCCCGCAAAGATGCTTCGGCTCCGCGAGGGAACGATCGCGCGGCTGATTTATCCGGTGGGTTTTTACCGGACCAAGGCCAAGGTGATCCGCGGGGTCTGCCGCAGCCTGATTGACCGGTACGGGGGTCGGGTTCCAGACGACCTGAATGAGCTGTTGACGTTAAAAGGGGTTGGCCGGAAGACGGCCAACTTGGTGGTCTCTCTCGGGTACGGAAGACCGGGGATCTGCGTGGATACGCATGTCCATCGGATCTCGAACCGGTTGGGGTATGTGAAGACTAGGAAGCCGGAAGAAACGGAACAGGCCCTCCGGCGCACGCTTCCCCGGCGACACTGGATCACCTTCAACGATCTGCTGGTTACCTTCGGCCAAAACATCTGTAAGCCCATCTCCCCGCTCTGCAGTCGCTGCCCCGTGGAGCGGTACTGCGCCAAGGTGGGAGTCACGAGAAGCCGTTGACCGGCGACCGGTGAAAAGCATGCGTTCACGGTTCACGGGTCACAGTTCACGGAAAGAGCATTGGCTCAGGCTTTGGGTGCTGCTCGTACCCTTCTTGGTTGGGGCGGGCCTGCCGCCGGAAGAGGTGCTGACGGCAGGGGCGCTGCTCGAGCAGGTCCGGATCCTGGCGTCGCCGGCAATGACGGGCCGTGGGGTCGGTACCCCAGGGATTGCGCGGGCGGCGACGCACATTGTCCACGAGTTTCAGCAGGCGGGGCTGAAACCCGGAGGGACCGAAGGATACCGCCAGCCCTTTGGGGTGATCACCGGGGTGCATGTGGGGCCTCAGACCCGGATGCGCGTGATACGGGGAAAGCCCGACCGGAAGGAGCCGGAGGCCGTTGCCGAGCGGCTCTTTACCCCCTTTGGCTTCTCCGAAGATGGGGAGGTGGAAGGGGAGGTCTTCTTCGCAGGGTACGGGATCACCGCGCCGGAACTGCACTACGATGACTATGCCGGCATCGATGTCACCGGTAAGATCGTCCTCGTCATGACCCATGAGCCACGGGAGAAAGATGAGCGGAGCCCCTTCCGGGATCCCAACGCCTACCGGTACACCGAGGTCCGCTACAAGGCCATCAATGCGAGAGAGCATGGGGCCAGGGCGATCCTGATCGTGGAGGACCCGGCCAATCATCGGGGGGAGCGAGAAGAGCTCTTCGCGATCCGGGGGGTCGCGGGCGGACGTCGCGTCGGAATCATCGCGATGAATGTCACGCGGAGGGTTGCCGAGGGACTCCTCACGCCCGCCGGGAAGACCCTCGTCCAGGTCCAGCGGGAGATCGATCGGGCGTTGACCCCTCACGGCTTTCTGATCCCGAGGGCCCGGGTGGCGATCCAGGTGAAGCTCATCGAAGAGCGAGGGACCACCGCCAACATCATCGGGGTCCTCCCCGGCAGAGATCCGCTCTTGCGAACGACCGCTATCGTCGTCGGTGCCCATTACGACCACCTGGGTTTGGGGGGAGAATATTCCCTCGCCCCCTTGCAGTACGGTCGGATTCACCCCGGCGCCGATGATAACGCCTCGGGGACGGCCGGTCTGATCCTGTTGGCCAGGGCCTTTGCGGAGCGCGGGGGGGCCAGGCGGACCCTGATCTTTACCGCCTTCTCCGCGGAGGAACTGGGCATCGTGGGCTCCGCCTACTATGCGAAACATCCCTGGATCCCACTGGAGAAGACCGTTGCCATGGTCAATCTCGACATGATCGGCCGTCTCCGGAATCGAACCCTGTATGTTTTCGGCGTCAAGACGGGAGAGGAGTTTATCGACCTCCTCCAGCGAGTCAATGGGGGCCCCGACCTCACGCTCAAGCTCGGCGGGGACGGGTACGGTCCTTCGGATCACACCAGTTTCTACACCCGAAAAGTTCCCGTCCTCTTCTTTTTCGCGGGGCCTCACACGGATTACCACCGGCCTTCGGACACCGTGGACAAGGTCAACGGAAAGGGACTGGCCGAGGTTGCTCGCTTCGTGTATCGGGTCATCGAGGATCTGGCCAATCGGCCCGAGCAGGTCACCTTCGTTCAGGTCAAGGAACCTCGGCCAGCGGGGAGAGGTCGGGGCTACGGGGCCTACTTTGGTGTGGTCCCCGATTTCGGGTCTCAGGAAGAAAAGGGGGTCCTGCTCAGTGCAGTCCGTCCCGGAAGCCCGGCAGCGAAGGCCGGCGTGCACGGGGGCGATATCATTGTGCACATGGCGGGGGTCCGCATCATAAATCTCCACGATCTCGTCTATGTGTTGCGATCGAAGCGGGCCGGGGACCAGGTCGAGGTCGTCTTTGTGCGGAATGGCCAAGAGCTGCGGCGCACCGCCACTTTGGGGCGCCGCCGGTGACGCTCCCGGCGTAAGGGTCAGAACCCTCCCGCTGCTCTGGAGGCGGCGGGGGCCCTTCGGAGACGGCGCATCTCGCGATTGGCTTTGGCATGCGTTGGAGCATGAGGACGGGAAGGAGGGGGAATCATGGCTGCAGATTCGTACCCGGTCTTTAAGGCGGCAGCGGTTCAGGCCGCCCCGGTATTCCTGGACCGTGAAGCGACGGTCGAGAAGGCCTGCCGCCTCATCGAGCACGCTGCCGAGCGGGGTGCAGCGCTGGTTGTCTTTCCGGAGGTGTTTATTCCGGCGTACCCCCTCTGGAGCTTTGTGTACACACCGCTCGAAACCCATTCGTTCTTCCACCGGCTGTTTTGCAACTCCCTCCGGGTGCCGGGTCCCTTGACGGATAAACTGTGTGACGCTGCGCGGCGGGCGGGTGTCTACGTGTCGATGGGGATCAACGAGAAAACGGATGTCAGCATGGGCGCGATCTGGAACACCAATGTGTTTATCGACCGGAGGGGCACGATCCTGTCTCGTCATCGCAAGCTGGTCCCCACGTGGGTGGAAAAGCTGACCTGGGCAAACGGTGATGCGGCGGGACTCCGAGTCGTCAAGACCGACATCGGGCAGATCGGCGTATCGATTTGCGGGGAAAATACGAATCCGCTCGCGCGCTTTTCATTGCTGGCGCAGGGAGAGCAGGTGCACATTTCAACGTATCCTCCCGCATTTCCATCGCGTCCGCCTGGCGATGCGGCGAGTTTCAATCTCGGCGATGCCATTCGCATCCGATCTGCGGCGCACTCCTTCGAGGGGAAGGTGTTCAACATCGTCGCGGCAAGTGTGCTGGATGACCGAACGATTGAAGAGGTCTGCCTGGGTGACGAGAAGCGGGCAGAGGTCCTCAGGAAGGCCCCGAAGCCGGTCTCGATCGTTGTGAACCCGAACGGCGAACTGGTCGGTGGGCCGATCGAAGGGGAAGGCATGATCATCGCCGATGTTGATATCAACGAGAGCATCGAGTGGAAACAGATCCATGACGTTGTCGGGTATTACAACCGGTTTGACATCTTTTCCTTGAGACTCGACCAGCGTCCCCAGCGTCCCATCGAGGTGATCACCGGAACGCCGGATGTGCCGGAGGAGAGGCAGGGAGATCCCGAGAGGACCGGTCTGGGCTGAAAACGCTGGTGACACGTCAGGGGTGCGGAGCTCCCTGCCCGTCCGGTTTTTCGCTTCCGCACTCATGGTCTTGACATCGGCGATCGCTGTCTACGGTTGGCATCGCGCTTGCAAACTCCTCATGGGTGGCGGGACCGAAAGCTGGAACCCCCTTTAGCCTCCCTCCGTCAGGAGACGGACTGGCTGAGGGGAGTTGAGGAGAAGGGGATCGAGATGCGGAAGAGGATTTTACAAGGCGTGACCTGGGTGGTGGGTGCTTTGCTCCTGGTAGCCGTGGGGTGTGCGACGTACCCGAGCACATCAGGCAGAGTGGTCGTCCAGGACAGAAACGCACGGGTAGCGGTCGTGTTCACGGACCGGGATCGTCGCCTCATCCGGGACTATTACCATCGTCGTCGTCTCCCCCCCGGCCTGGCCAAGCGATCCTCCCTCCCGCCTGGGTTGCAGAAGCAGGTCCAGCGCCGTGGACACCTTCCGCCGGGACTCCGGGGAAAGGGCCTGCCGGACGAGCTGGAAGTCAAGCTGTCGCGCTTACCCGAAGGCTACGTGCGGCTGCGGGTCGGAGTTGACGTTGTGCTCATGAATACGCGCACGCGCGTGATTGTGGATGTCGTCAAAGATATCGGCGGCTGATCCCTCGGCCTCGTAAAGCGATCTGATATTCCAGGAACCTCCTCCCAATCCGGTCTCCTTCTGGTTATTGGCTCTTCCGTCCCCTATTCCCTGCCAAATAATCACCGTTGACCTTTTACAGCCGATGACCTAGTCCGCTGGAGGGCGAAAAAGGGATCGGTCCGAATAGCGGCATGGTGTATGGTTAGCTTGGGCGAAGGCGCAGCCGGCTCACCAGCAAGGGGAGAGGAGAAGGTCATGGAGGAACTGAAGCGGGCCTACACAACGCTTATGGAGCATCTGCTGCTCCAGAGCCATCCGATTGCGATCAAGATGCTCGCGGAGGGGGAGCCGATTCCGGAGAAGGCCCGGCGTCCCTTGCGGGATATGGGACGCCGCTTTTCCACCTGCCAAGGCTACAACATGGTGCGCCGCTATGGATGGACCGTCGCGATGACGAAGGAAGACATGCAGTGCGCGTTGGGGGTGCTCGTCCTCGGATTCGACAAACCCCTTCCCGTCTATACCGCGGGAAACCTCTGTGAGGGGATGTATACGGCCACCGCAGAGGCCGGGGCGAGGTCCGAAGCGGCGGTGGATCGGCACGAGGCGGGCCGCTTCCGGACGATCCTGATGGCGCCACTGCACAAGGCTACCTTCATCCCGGAGGTCATCTGCCTCTACGGCAACTCCGCCCAGATCATGCGCCTCGTCCAGGCCGCCCTCTGGCACCGGGGTGGAAAGCTTACCTCTTCTTTTGGCGGCCGCCTGGACTGCGCCGACCTCATCGTGACGCCGGTCAAGATCGGGGAGTGTAACGTGATCCTGCCGTGCTCCGGCGATCGGATCTTCGCCCAGGTGCAGGATGACGAGATGGCCTTCGCCATCCCGCACAGTCGCCTCGATGAGGTGCTGGAAGGGCTTCGAGAGACCCACAAGGCCGGCCATCGCTACCCGACCCCCTCGTATCTTCGCTACGAGGCGACGTTCCCCGAGAAATACATGGCCCTCTTTCCCCTGTGGGAGGCAGAAGGGAAGCAGTCCGATCAGGGCGCCTGAGGCCGGAGACTACAGGAACAGACGCATGCCGTCGTAGGCCACCTCGTCCGGGATGTCCGCGGCGCGGGCGAGGGCGTCGGTGTGCAGGTGGGTAAGGAGGAGGCGCTTGCAGTTCAGCGCGGACCGGTGTGTCTGGATATCCTGGTAGCTCATGTGAAATCGGACCGTCCGGTCATATCGGTAGGATTCGCAGATAAAGAGGTCGCAGCCCTCCGAGAGCGCAATGAGGTTGTCCGTCCACTCAGTGTCCCCCGAATAGCCCAGGACCTTTCCCCCTGTCTTGACCTTGTACCCGTAGGCGACCTCCCGGTGGAGATGTACGACCTCAAGTGGGAAGACCTCGAGGGGCCCGATTCGCGTCCAGCTCTTTGGCTCGAGTTCGAGGTACTGAACGGGAAATCGCCGTTCCACCATCTGCTGGGTCTCTTTGTACATGAGTCCCCACAGCCCTTCCACCCGCTCTTCGATGCCCGGAGGGCCTGCGATGACCAGGGGTGCCTGTCGCCGACTGAGGAACTGATATTGGAGGAAGAGGAACGGAATGCCCGCCGTGTGATCCCCATGGAGGTGGCTGATGAGTATGGCGCCGATCGCCTCCGGGTCCAGATCAAGCCGCTTCAACGCCATGAGGGTCGTGGCGCCGCAGTCCAGGAGAAAGGCCCAGGAAGAGAGATGTACCAGGAAGGCCGGTTGATTCCGACCCCCGCTGCCGAAGGCGTCCCCCGCCCCCAGGACGATGAGCTCCACTCCCCCTTCACGCACCGCCCCGCGACCCACTGGTTCACCCCTTTCATTTGCTGCCATTCCTCCCCCCCTGTGACAGCAGCAAGCAGTCAGCGGTCAGCACCTCACAGCATGCAGCAGCCAGCTATCAGCAATCAACGTATCTCGAAATGTCGATTTCGGATTTCGAATGTTAAAATTCAGGGACTTTCCCACAAAATTCCAAATCCGAAATACGTGACGCTGACTGCCGACAGCTGGTCGCCGCCGGCCTTAGGCCGGCGTCAGGACGGCCCGGAATCGCACGCGGTCATCCTTGATTCGCTGGAAGACCTCAGCAGTCTGCTCCAAGGGATACGTCTCGATCATCGGTCGAATGGTGTGCCTGGCCGAGAATGCCAGGCAATCCCGCAGGTCCTTTCGGGAACCGGCCGGCGACCCGATGATCTTCCGTCTTCCCGAAATCATGACGTCTGGACTGACACTGAAGGAGCCGGGGGCGGCCCCCAGGATCATCAGGGTTCCATCGGGGGCGAGGCCGCCCAGGACCTCCCCCATCTGCTCGGTCGCGATGGTGGGGGCAAGGATGACGTCTGCGCCCCCGAGGTCTTGGAGGGCCTGGGCCACCTTGCCCTGTTCCGCGTTGATCAGATGATGCGCACCGAGGCGCTGTGCGAGGGTGAGTTTTTCATCCTTGCGGCTGATCGCGATCACCTCGCATCCCATCGCGCGGGCGTAGAGCACCCCGAGATGCCCCAATCCGCCGATTCCGAAGACCGCCACGCGTTGGCCAGCCGTGGTGTGGGCGTTTCGAAGGCCGGAAAAGCTGGTGACGCCGGCACAGAAGAGCGGGGCGGCGTCAACGAAGCTGAGCGTCTCGGGGAACACGGTCACGTAGTCGGCCGGAGCCTTCAGGTACTCTGCGTAGCCTCCCGGGACGGTCACCCCGGTTCCTTGGAGGGCGGCGCACAGGATCTCCTCCCCCCGGAGGCATTCTCGGCAGCGGCCGCAGGTAGCGTAGAGCCAGGGCATGCCGACCTTCGCCCCGCGCTGGAGGTGGTCGACCTCTTTCCCGATTTCCTCGACCACTCCGGCCACCTCGTGGCCGAGGATCAGCGGAAACTTGATTATGTCCCACTCCCAATCGCCGTTGGCCAGGTGGAGGTCACTGTGGCAGACCCCGCACGCCCTCACCTTGATCAGGACGTCCCTCGGTCCGATCGTCGGCTGCGACATCTCCCGGACTGCCGGCGTCGCCTTCGGCCTCTCCACGACCACCGCCTTCACGGAGTCCTCCTTCAGGGACGGGGGCTGAGAATCATCCAGGTGCCGAGTCCGTGGGCCACGACGCGCCCCTCGTGATCGAGGATATCGCCTTCCCCGACGACGAGATGTTTCCCTTGCCGGATGACGCGCCCGCGTCCGGTCAGCATGCCGGTTACTGCCGCTTCGAGGAAGTTAATCTTGAGCTCGGCGGTGACGACCTTCGCCCCTTCCCCCAGGCTGTTATAGGCCGCCCACCCAATCGCCTCATCCATGAGGGTCGAGATCACGCCACCATGCACGACCCCGCCGCGGTTGAGCAGAAAGGGCTTGACCGGGATGCGGACCTCGGTCTGGCCGGCTTCCCCCTGGACGACCTCTTCGCCGATGAGGTCCCGATAGTGGGGACGCTTCTGCTTTGTCCGGGCGGCTGCCATCCGCTCAGCCAGAGACAAAAGTTCAGCCCGTGCCTCCTCTCCGAGGGATCGAAAACGCCCCACGAGATGCTGCTCCTCGGTTGTCAGATCCACCGGCGACTCCTTTCAGATCCTTGTGTTGAATTTTCCCGCGTATCCGGTGAGCTCCACGTATCCTTGACCCGTGATGGCCGTTCCCTGGTACGTTCCGCTCACGGCGACACTCCCCTCCCAGTAGATGACCTGGGTGCTCTTTCGAGTATCCAGTTCCTGGTCGGGGAAACTCGGGGTCACCGTGAGGAAGACGTGGTGGCGTGGGATCCGGATTTCCCATCCCATCGGGTAGGTCGCCTTGCTCCGGGGACTCTTCCACGTTCCGGTCTGCCGAATGTCCACCTGTGAAAGGATCAGGGGGAGGGAGGTACCGTCCGGCAGAATCAGCGTCCCACTGGAGTGGGGGTCGGGGTGTCCTCCCTTCTGGCGCATCACGTAGAACATCAATTCGACGTCCTGATCGAGCTGCAGCCCGAACCAATCCCAGCCCTCGTGATCTTCACGCAACTGGTTGCTGCCAAACTCATGGTCCATCCAGCTCCAGCCGTGGACCTCCCCCGCCCGGCCGTTCACGGTCATCGTCCCGGCGGTCTGGAGACGGGTCAGGGAGTAGTAGTGCGAGGCGTAACCTGCACCCTCTCCCTTCTGACTCACCCCCCCTTTGCCGTGGATCACCGGGGGCTTGACGGGGGTCAGGGTGAGGTCCACGGCGTACGTGTCGTCCTTGGCCCGGAGGCGATGGGTATCCCCGTCCCCGTCGAGGCGCCAATCGCCGTTCCAGACCCTCAGGGCCGTGGTGCTGGCGCCGGCGGTCCCCAGTGCGGCCCGATTGAGCCGGTCAGTGAAGTGGAAGCGTTGGCGGTTCAGATCCGAGATGGCGAAGTGAGCCAGAAAAAGATCACGCACCGTCCAGCGGGAGGGATTGGCCACACTCCGTCCCTCTGCGGTGCCTGCCCGGAAGAAGGTGACCTGGTAGCCGTATCGCCGTCCATCGGATGTTCGGAGGTGTCCAGTATAGTACCACCACTCGGTCTTGAAACCGGGATGGCTGAAGTGGTCCCGGGGAAATTGAAACGCGTAGCCGGGCAGGGCCCGGCGATATTCCCGGGCCTCGGCCCCGACCAAGAGACCCAGCAGAAGCAGGACGGGCAACCAGCTGGGCTTGCGCAGGGAAAACATCTTGGGGTGAATCTAGAGCAAGGCGGGGCCGGTGTCAAGGCAATGTCCGGTCCCCCGCGATGTCGGTCGATCCGGACCGTGCGACTCTTACCTGTGCCGTTCGTGCCGCCGTATGCGGTCAAGGAAGGGCAGGCGGCCTCGGGCGTTCTATTGACCGAGCGATGGACGGGTGCTACCGTAGGCACGGCTGGCCGCTGCCCACCCCGGGGGCGCGCGTGGCCGGGCACCCGTGACGGATCCGGGCAACTCTTGAGCGGCGAGAGTGTCTAACTCTGTAAAGATGGCCGCACGTTCCTCTTCTGGTGGGGTCCCCGAGGGCCGGGATCCGGATCACGCCCTGGTGGATCGTGTCTTGGCAGGGGACCAGGAAGCCTTTACCCGGCTGATCGAGAGACACCAGCGGCGAGTCCTCAACTTCATGTATCGGATGGTCGGGGAGCGCGAGGCGGCGGAAGATCTCACGCAGGAGGTCTTTCTCAAGGTCTACGAGGCCTTGCCCCGATTTCGAAAGGCGGCGGCCTTCTCCACCTGGCTGTTCCGCATCGCCCACAACCACTGCCTCAATGCCCTCAGGGGGAAGGGACGTGAGATTCCGGTGACCGCGCTCGAGAACGATCCGTCGAATGCCAATCCGATTGCGAGGCTTGCGGACCCCGCTGCGTCTCCCGAAGGGACCCTCGAACAACGGGAGCTCTCTGCGGTGGTTCAGGAGAAACTCGGCGAGCTCACGCCCGACCACCGGGCAGTATTGGTCTTGCGAGATATCCAGGGGCTCTCCTACGACGACGTTGCCTCGACCCTCAACCTCGAGGGGGGGACCGTCCGATCGCGGATTCATCGAGCCCGGATGGAGCTGAAAGAGAAACTCCGGGACTATCTGGAGGCGTGATGCGGTGCGAGGACATTCAGGGGCGCCTTTCGGCCTACCTCGAGGACGAGCTCGAACCCGCGGCGCGACGGGCGGTCGAAGACCATGTGCAGAAATGTACCGGGTGCCGCACGGAGCTCACGCTGCTCCGGCAGACCGTTTCTGCCCTCCAATCCCTGGAGGAGATCGACGTGCCGCCCCGGCTTACCGCGGCAATCCAGGCCGGCGTCAGCGCCCGGGGGCATTCGAGGTGGCGGAAGGTTGCCTCCCGGGTCTTTTTCCCCCTCCACATCAAACTCCCCCTGGAGGCCGTGGCCGTCCTCCTCATTAGCCTCGGGGCCGTGTATCTCTTCCGCTCGACTCCGGAACTCACGCGTGGGCCTCAGCCTCCTGCCGTGACCGAAAAGACCCGTGTGGATCGGCGCAACGCTCCCTCGGCACGAGGGCGGAGCCTTGAGGAGGAGGTCGCTCCACGCAAGCAATCTGCCGCAAAACCCCGGGCGCGCCTCGAGGCCCAGGAAGAGGGAAAAGCTCCCGGGGAGAGGGATGCGGTCGCCCGGGCCCTGCGGAAAGAAGCCCCGGCCGCTGCCGGGGGAGTGATTCCTTTGCCCGAGGTGACCCTCAGGACGGAAAATCCCTTACGGGCGACTGCCCGGATCGCCAAGATCGCGGAAGGCTTGGGGGGCAGGCTTCTGGAAGTGCGGGACAAGGATCAGATCATCCTCGCGATCCCGGCCCGGGCATACGGTCGGTTTTTGACTGCGCTCCGGGAACTGGGTGAACCGATGCATCCTCCGGCAGAGCCCCCCTCCCCCCCTTCTCCACAGGGGACCGTGACCTTCTCCCTTCGCCTGATCCCGTAATCCTTCGATTCATACGTGCGATGACGAACGTATTCAGACTTCGCCCTCGGGCGGGGTGAGCACACGTGGTCATCACCCTTGGAGGAATACGTCACAGTGTTTGCGCACCGAAGCACTCGGTACCCCCCGGGGAACTTTTTGCCCGCCTTCTTGTCCAACAGGGTGTCGGCACCCTTTTCGACAACCCGGACAAGGAGGTATCCATGCAACCCCTGATTCGTTCGTTGCTGGTTTTGGTGCTGCTGCTTTCGGCGGTGGCGTTGCCCCGGCCGCCCATAGCCCGGGCGGCCCGGAAGATCCCGATTGCCACGGAGGCGCACCAGCAGTCCATGGCGGTGACCATCTATAACGGCAACCTGGGCCTGGTGAAGGACGTCCGGCGCATCCGGTTGCCCGCAGGGATTCACGACTTGCAGTTCATGGACGTCGCCGCCCAGATCAACCCTGCCACGGTGCACCTCAAGTCCCTCACCGATCCGAGGAAGCTCAGGATTCTTGAGCAGAACTACGAGTATGACCTGCTCAACCCCCAGAAGCTTCTCGAGAAGTACGTCGGGAAGCAGGTCACGTTGTGGGAGAAGAATCACTACACCGGGGAGGAGCGACAGGTCAAGGCCCTCCTCCTCAGCGTGAACGGCGGTCCGATCTACCAGATCGATGGGGCCATCTACCTGAACTATCCCGGCCGCGTGATCCTCCCCTCCATTCCGGAAAATCTCATCGCCCGGCCGACCCTGGTCTGGCGCCTCGACAATGCCCTCACCCGGTCTCAGGTCATCGAGGCGACCTATCTTACAAAAGGGATCACGTGGCGCGCCGATTACGTGCTGACGCTGGACGCGGAGGATAACGGAGGCGACCTGGCCGGGTGGGTCACCATTGATAATCGAAGCGGGGCGGCGTACACACATGCCACCCTGAAACTGGTGGCGGGGGATGTCAACCGGGCCAGGGGGGAGCGCGAGATGGCCGATGCCCTCAGAAGGGTGGCCGCCAAGTCTGCAGTCGCGGAACAGGCGTTTCAGGAAGAGGGGTTTTTCGAGTATCATCTCTACTCGCTCGACGGCAAGACGACGATCAAACAGAATCAGTCCAAGCAGATCAGTCTCCTCAGTGCCTCCGCAATTCCGATCCGGAAGCAACTGATCTATTACGGGGCGCAACACTACTACCGGAACCGGTACGGGAAGCCGATCTCCAACCAGAAGGTGGGGGTGTATCTGGAAGTTGCCAACACCCGGAAGAATCACCTGGGCATCCCGCTGCCCAAGGGTGTGGTTCGGGTGTACAAGGCGGATCGCTCCCGAAGCCTGCAGTTCATCGGCGAGGATCGCATCGACCACACCCCCAAGGATGAGACGGTCAAGATCAAAATGGGAGAAGCCTTCGATGTGGTGGGAGAGCGGATCCAGAAGGATTGGCGCAAGATCGCCTGGGGGGTGTATGAGGTGGCGTGGGAGATTGCGCTGCGCAATCACAAGGATGAGGACGTGCAGGTCACGGTCGTGGAGCCGATCCCCGGAGACTGGGAGGTCCTCCATGCGAGCCACGCGTACACCAAGGTGGAGGCCCACACCTTGGAGTTCCCCGTGGAGGTCCCCAAAGAAAGTGGCATCAAGATCCGATACCGGGTCCGCCTCACGTTTTAATCCTCTTTGGCTCAACCTCGAGGGGGGACGTCCCTGCCCACGGGTGGGGATCGCCCCTCCTTCTCTTTTTATCGCAGCACCTTGGGTCCCTCGCTCCAAGCCTCCCGCGGCGGCCCTGTTCGGTGGCTTACGGCCTGGGTCCCTCCGTGTTCACGTTCCGTGCAGAGAGACGAAGCACGGATCGCGCCTCGGTTTCCCAGGCCGCCACTCGCCGGGGGACCCCGCCGCTCTCGGCAATGTCGCTCAGGGCCTGCAGGCGCTACCTGGGTAAGGAGAGCAGGAGACTAGGGCACGCAGCCGAGGGAGGGGTGGATCCGCGAGGAGAGCGGAATCTGGTTTGCGTTCGGCCGGGGTCCCGCCGCCGGAGCGAAGCGCAGGTGGGGGTGGCCGCCCTGTTGCCTAAGTGAGGGGATCTGCGCGGAACTCCTCGTCTGCGCATTGCTGACCAAGTGGAATTATTCCGCCGACGAGCGGGACGCCCCTCGCGAGGCCAAGAGGTAAGGAACGGGCAAGCACCGTGAAGTCCCTCGCTCCAAGCCTCCCGCGGCGGCCCTGTGTGGTCCGAAAGCGTCCGGACTCCCGGCATGTCGCTCGGGGCCTGCAGGTGCCGCCCAGGGCCTGGTTTGCCCATCAACGTTGAGCCCAGAGTCGAGGAGTGGCGGATCCGCGGATAAGAGATGGGGGCTCGGGGAGTGGGCCTTCGCCGGCGTAACATTCCACGGATCGGTCCGGCGAAACCCGTAGCTTCCGCGCCGAGCCGTTCGAGGCGGCAGCAGCACGGCCATCCCCCACCTCCACTTCGTTGCGGTGGGAGGGGCCCCCTGGCCGCCCACAAACCAGGTTCCGCCCGGCTCCAGGCCCATCTCCCCTCGCCCCCTTGCAGATCTTGCGGTTCTTGGAGTTTCGCTGAGGTTCCTTCGAAGCCCTCAGTCGAGCCGTCAACGGCGAAGGAATCGGTGGCCGGGAGCAAGCGGCCACAGGTGCTGCCTCTTCTTCTTATCGGCCTTGACTTTTTTGGGAATGCGCGGATAGCCTGGAGAGGACAAGGCTTCACCGAAGCAGAAGGGATCGGGGGGAGTGATGCGGAAGGGGAGGACGAAGGCGCGGCTCGCCGCACGGCGAAATGTCACAGAGGCATTAGCCGTATTTACCTTCATTCCTCTGGGGAGGGTTGGGTTTCTCGCGGGGCAATATGCGGCGCTCGGACTGCGGGAGCGGGGAAAACTCCTTCGCCGGGATTATTCCATTGCCTCCTCCCCCTACCAGGACTTTCTGGAGTTTTTCATCGAGCGGGTGGAGGACGGCCAGCTCACCGCTCGCCTGTTTCAGCTCGAGCCGGGAGTAGAGCTGCTGGTCCACCCGCCCCAAGGGGGGTTTTCCCTCGATCGCGAGAGTGGTCGCCCCCACCACTTGATGGTCGCCACGGTGACGGGGATTGCGCCGTTCATGAGCATGGTCCGGAGCCTGGTGATTGAAGAGCGCCGGGGCGCGGCCCCGGAGATGCGCGTGACCCTTCTTCAGGGGGCGAGCTTTGCCGACGAGTTCGGCTACGATGCGGAGCTGAGGCGCATCGCGGCAAGCCATCCCTGGCTTGTCTATATCCCTGCGATCAGCCGTCCATCGGAGAATCCCGGGTGGCAGGGGGAGACCGGCCGGGTGGAGGGTTTGATCGAAAAGACCCTGGACTCCCTTCAATGGACGCCGCGGGATACGACGGTCTATCTCTGTGGGCATCCCGGGATGATCGAAAAGGGAAGGAACATCCTGGCGGACCGGGGATTTCACGGGACCCAGGTCCGTGAGGAACAATACTGGGACGAGGAGTGTTAGGAGGAAAGTTATGTGTCCGCCACCCGCATTGGAGATGCTCCGGTCGCTGTTTTCATCCCCTGGGGCCCTCGGCTGGATGGGAATGGGCCTTGGGGCCGTCGCAGGCCAGTCGCCCACCAGCCGTCGGGCGAGGCCACCGAAGGCCTCGCATGTAGTTGACCTGACGCAGATCCTGACCCCGGAATTTCCGAGCTGGCCTGGGTACCCCTCCCTCGAGATTCACAATACCCACCACCTTGCGCGCGATGGTTTTTTTGCCAATGCGTGGGACATCCACGAGCATAGTGGGACCCATGTGGATGCCCCCCTGCACTTCAGCAAAGAGGGTTGGTCGGCGGCTGACATCCCAGCGGAGGCGCTGGTGGTTCCCGTGGTTGTCCTGGACATCCGGCGGCGGGTGCGCCGGGATCCCGACGCGCAGGTCCGGGTGGAAGATGTCACGCGCTGGGAGAAAAAGCATGGACGGGTACCTCCAGGTGCGGCGGTGCTGATGTGGAGCGGATGGGAGGATCGGGTGCGCGACCCGGCCGCCTACCGGAATATGGACAGACAGGGGATCATGCACTTCCCGGGGTTCAGTCGCGAGGCGGCCGAGTTTCTGGTGACAGAGCGGGCTGTCGGCGGGATTGGTGTGGATACCCTCAGTCTCGATTACGGCCCCTCGACCGACTTCGGGGCGCACGTGACCGTGCTGCCGACCAACCGGTGGGGGATCGAAAACCTGGCCAATCTGGGTCAGCTCCCGCCCAGGGGGGCGACCCTCTTCGCCGGCGTGCCGCGGGTCAAGGGGGCCTCAGGAGGCCCCGCCAGGATCCTGGCCGTGTGGTAGCTTCGGACGGGCCAACCGACAGCTTGACGGCGCCTTGGATTGTGTGGTAACTTCAATCAACAATGGAAAATGCGCAATACTGAAAATGGTGAGGCCCCGGGCGCTCAGGCGACCACGGGGTTTTTGTGTTGACCGCGGGACAGGAGTACCAGATGAACGACGAACGGAAGCTGGCTGTCTTCATTGATTTTGAGAATATCGCCATCGGCGCCCGGGAGGCGAAGTATAAATCGTTCGAGATCGGCCTGGTGTTGGAGCGGCTCGTGGAGAAGGGCAAGATCATGGTGAAGCGGGCCTACGCCGACTGGGAGAAGTATCCGGAGTACAAGCGGCCTTTCCACGAAGCCGCCATCGAGCTGATCGAGATTCCGCGCCGGTCGTACAGCGGCAAGAACTCCGCGGATATCCGTATGGTGGTGGACGCCATGGACCTTTCGACCTCCAAGGAGCACATCGACACCTTTGTCATCGCCTCGGGGGACAGCGACTTCTCCCCGCTCGTTTCCAAGCTTCGGGAGAACAATAAGTTCGTCATCGGGTTGGGCGTGAAGAACTCATCCTCGGAGCTGCTGGTCGCCAATTGTGATGAGTTCATCTATTACGAGGATCTGGTCCGGGGGATCAAGAAACCCCGGATGGAGAATCTACCCGCGAAGAAAGCCGGGGTCTTCGAACTCTTGGTCGATTCCATCCTGGCCCTCTCGCGGGAAAATAAGGACGTCCTCTGGGCCTCCATGGTCAAGCAGACGATGATGCGGAAGCGTCCCGACTTTAATGAGTCCTACTACGGGTTCAGTACCTTCTCCAAGCTCCTCGAGGACGCCGCCAAGCACCATATCGTGGAACTGAAACGTGACGACCGGAGCCGAACCTACATCATTGTGGGGTTGGGCGAAGGACACTAGCGGGGTCCGATGACCGGACCCCGCGGTTCGGGGTTCAGAGTTCGTGGTTCAGGGAAGATCCACCATTCTTATTCTTAAGCTATGAACCAAGAACCATGAACCATGAACGACGTCGCCGGAGGCGAGTGTGGTGGAGCAGGGCCTCAAGGAGGCGATGCAGTGGATCAACGGCGAGCTTCAGGATAAGCCGGAGGCCAACGTCGGCCTCTTGATCGACCAGGCCAGCCGGCATTTCAACCTCACTCCCCTTCAGAGCGACTTCCTCTATCGCGAATACTCCCGCAAAGACACTCAGCCGAGGCCCGAGTAACCCCCTGGGGAGTCCGGGAGACGATCCCCCCCGCTAGTCCTCGCTACTCGTATCTGATCGCCTCGACGACGTCGATGCGGGAGGCGTAGAGGGCGGGGAGGAGGCCGGCAAGGAGGGAGGTCACCACGACGAGCCCGGCCGAGGTGACGAGGATCGACGGAGGGAACGCAAAGAGGAGCGACCAGCCGAAGGACTGCTTGTTGATGACGTGGATCAACACGAGCGCCAGGAAGAGACCGATGACGAGGCCGAGGATCTCAGCGAGCAGGCCGAGCAGTCCTGCCTCCTGAAGGATCACCCGGAGGACCTGCGCGGGAGGCGCACCGACCGATCGCAGGATGCCGATCTCCCGCTGCCGCTCCAGGACAGAGGCCCAGAGCGCGTTCAGGATTCCCAAAGCCGCCACGAGGACTGCGATGATCCGCAGGGCGTCCGTCACGGCAAAGGTCTGGTCGAAGATCGCCAAGATCCGTTTCTTGAGGTCCTGATTCCGCATGACCAGAATGGCCGCCCCCTCTCCCGCGCGCTTGATCCGCCGTGCCACGGCGGCTGGATCCCCCCCCGGCGTCAGATAAACCGCCAAGACGTTGATCCCCGGTTCCCCCCAATAGCGCCGGAACAGACTGCGGTCCATGACGATCTTCCCGCCATCGGTGGTGTAGTCGTAGAAAACGCCGGCCACGGGAAAGGCGGCGGGACCGTTGGGGGTTTTGAGCACGACCTGATCTCCCTCCTGAATTCCGTGGGCCAGGGCGACCGTCTCGGAGATGATGATGCCCTGGCGATCCTTGGCCCGCGGAAGGATCTCTTTTGAATCGCCGGCCACGAACAGGAGCCTGCCTCGGGCTGCCGCCACCGCAAAATCCCGGGTGGCCAGGAGGAGTTCCCGGCCCCGGAAGGGAATCTTTAGCCCGGTGAACGGGTCCACCGCAGCGATCCCCGGGATCGTACGGACCCGGTCGAGCAGTTCCCGGGGGAGCACCGCATGAACACCCTTGGTGAAGCGAGAAGCGGGGGCCACGATCAGGTCTGCCCGGATCGTCTCCTGGACCCAGATCTCGACCGTCCGGCGGAAGCTTCCGATCATGATGGCCACCCCGATCAACATGGCCAGGGCAGTCATCATCGCGGCGACCGCCACCGCATGCCTTCCCCGATATCCTCTGAGGTGGGAGGCGACGAGGAGCCCGTCGCCCCTCCCCATGCTGCTTCCGAGGCGACGGATCATCCAGGCGCAACCCAGGATAGCCCCCGGTGTGAGTAGGGCGCCACCCAGGATGAGCAACACCAGGGCCAGATAGCCGAAGACCGGGGTGCTGCCCACCGCCGCCTGGCGCGAGGCCCAGTAGGCCCCGGCGAGGAGCAGGAGGCCGAGAAGGAAAAGGGCCCCAGATCCCCGCTCCTCTTCGCCGGCCAGCGCCGGATTGAGGGCCTCACGGACCGGGATCCGTCCCCCCTGGAGGCTGGGATAGAGGGCAGCGAGCAGGGAGAAGGAGAGGCCGAGGCCGAGGGCAACCAGAAGGGTGACGGGATCAGCGTCGACCCGGGTGACCCGGACGAAGCTATACAGGTTCGAGACGGTCTGGGAGATCGTCTCGAGCACGTACCTCGCGAGAACGGTGCCCAGCGCGAGGCCCATGAGTGAACCGATCCCCCCTACGACCACGGCCTCTCCGAGGAAGAGGGCCACGACCTCACCCGCCTGGAGTCCCAGGGAGCGGAGGATGCCGATCTGGGGGCGCCGATGGATGACCGCCAGGGAGACAGTGCTGTAGATGAGGAAGGCCGCCACGACGAGCGCGATGGCGCTCAGGGCGTTCAGGTTCAGGCGGAAGGCGGCCAACATCGTTTCGACCTGGTGGTTGCGTTGCCCGGGTCGCGTCACCGTGAGATGGCTGGGGAGAACCTGTTCGAGCCGGGCGGCCGTCGCGTCAACCCCCACGCCGTCCCGAAGGACGAGGTCGATGCGGTCGAGCCTTCCGACCTTATCGAAGGCCGCCTGGGCGGTGGCGATGTCCATCAGGGCGAGGTGTCCTTCCAGGGCTCGGGCAGCCCCTCGGGCCTTCAGGAGGCCCTGAATGGTAAACACACGCCGGTGGCTGCCGGTCAGCAAGGTGATGCGGTCTCCCACCGCCAGGCCGTGTGCGGCGGCGAACGAGCGGGAGAGAAAGAGAGTCTCCGGCTGTAGAAGGGTTGTGAGATGAACCGCCTGTTGCTGTCCTGTCAGGTGGTATTCCCGGAAGGCTCCTTCGGCCAGGAGGTCCGCCCCCAGGACCAAGAGTACCTCTCCCGGCCGCCCCGCCACGGGCGCAATACTCGTAATGAGGGGGGCCGCAAACTTGACCCCCTCCACCGCACGTACCTTGAGCAGGAGGGTCTCGTCGAACCCCAACTCGCCGGCGGTGACGACCAGGGCACTTCGGCCAGCGACCGCATTGATCGTTCTGTGAAAGGAGGCCAGAATGCTGTGGTTTGCCAACTGGATCGCGACGAAGGCCGCGACACCAATGGCGATGCCACATGCGGTGAGGACGACGCGGAGGGGAAACTGGGTGAGCCCCCGGCCGAACAGGAGGAAAAACCCCCAGGTCTTTCGAATCACTCGACGATCCATCCGTCTCGGAGGCGGAGGATCCGGTCAGCGGTGGAGGCCGCCTCCTGACTGTGCGTGGCCAGCACGACGGTATACCCCTCCTCCTGATTTAGGGTCTGCAGGAGCCTGAGGACCGCCGCTCCCATCTGTGAATCGAGGTTGCCCGTGGGTTCGTCGGCCAACAGCAGGGAGGGCCGGGCGATGACTGCCCGCGCGACCGCGGCCCGCTGCATCTCACCCCCGGAAAGCTGATGGGGCCAGTGGTCGGCCCGCTCCGTCAGATCGAGCGCCGTGATGACCTCTGCGACGCGCTTCCGGATATCGCGCGTCGGCGTCCCTGCCAGGAGGAGGGGGAGGGCGACATTCTCCCAGAGGGTCAGATGGGGAAGGAGATTATACAGCTGGTAGACGATGCCCACCTTCTCTCGGCGGAGGTGCGTCAGTGCCGCCTCGGGCATCGCGCTCAACAGTTGTCCCTCGAACCACACCTCCCCGCTCGTCGATCGGTCAATGCCGGCCATGAGATGGAGTAAGGTGCTCTTTCCACACCCGCTCGGCCCCATCACGGCCACACACTCTCCTCGACGAATGTTCAGGGAGACCCCCTGCAGGGCCCGGATGGGCTGCGACCCTTTGTGGTAAACTTTGGTGACCTGCGCGAGCCGGATCATGGAGGGGCTGCCATCTTTGCTGTCGCCGGCCGGTTTTTCACCCATCCTCGGAGGCCATGCGTCGCATGATCCAGTCTCCGAGCCTGGGGGAGAGGGCGTTCAGCACGACCAGAAGCCTGGCAGGGGGATAGACGATGACCTCCGGACGGGGAGACGTCGTGCAGCGGATGATGGCTCGTGCCACGTGGGTGGGGGTTTGAATGGGCGGTTTGGGACCAAGCTTTCGTCCCCGAGGGTCTTTGGCGGTATCGAAGAACTCCGTGGCGGTCCCCACCGGGCAGATGACGCTGACCGCGATGCTGCTCTGGTGGAGTTCGAGACGCAGCGACTCGGAAAGGCCGACCAGTGCAAACTTACTCGCACAGTACGCCCCGTACAGGGGGACGCCTCGTTTGCCAATAATGGAGGCGATGTTGATGATGTGGCCGCTTCCCTGCCTCTGCATGATCGGCAGGGCTGCCCGGATCCCATAAAACGCCCCCAGGAAGTTCACGCGGAGGATCGCCTCCATATCCTCCGGGGAAGTTTCTTCGACCGAGGCGAACAGGCCGGAACCGGCGTTGTTCACCAGAACGTCTACCCGACCGAAGCGTTCCAGGGCCCGGTGCACCATCGCCTCGACGTCGTCCTGCCGGGCTACGTCGGTGGGGAGGCTGACCGCCTCGCTGCCGAGGCCATGGATCTCGTTCTCCAGCGTCTCGAGTCGCTCCTTCCGGCGGGCGGCCAGGGCCAGTCGGGCCTTCCCACGGGCGAAGAGCAGCGCCGTCTCCCGCCCGATCCCACTGCTCGCGCCGGTCACGATCACGACCTGTCCGGCCAGGTCTCTCCCCATCAGTCCCCTCGTGTCGGCAGCACACCCCGCTGTGGTGCTCCCTCTCCTCTTTGTCCGCCCGACCTTTGTGGGATGGGGGAGGGGACCGCTCGAGCATGGGGCTGGACTCCGGTGATGTCGACCCTCCGGCCGGGGGAAGCGGGGCGGCGTTATTCCTGCGGGAAGGCAATAATCACGGCATCCAGGTGAAGTACCCGGTACTCGTCGGTTCCGAGGTAGAAATAATGCCCCTCCACCCCTTCGGGGCTCTCTTCGAAGGCCACCAGGGTCCCCACATCGGGCATCTCCCGAAAGGTATTGGCCCCCGCGTCGAAGCCGTCCCCGGCGGCGACCACCCGGCCGTACCTCATGGCGGAACCGCGCGGGCAGTGGATCGTAAGGCCTGATGGTGGCTCTGAGAGAAGCTGCACTACAAAATTGACCCCGTACACTTTATGATGCGGCAGCATGACCCCTCCCCTCCTGACGTGGATAGGGAACATCATAGCACATTATCGCCCGCGTCGTTAGGGCTTCGGATAATTTCTGGCCCCCTGACGGGGCCGCTGGCGAGAGAAGGGTTGGCAATTTCTGCTTGGGGGGGTACACTCGATGGGCGCGCTGCCCGCGAGGGAACGGGGGGGAGGATGATGCGGGAGGTCACAGTCTTTTACGCCACCGGCTGAAGCTCCTGTCATTTGGCGGTGGAGCTTCTGTCGCAGAAAGGGGTGCGATTTACCGCCAAAAATATTGCCGAGGATAGCAAGGCCAGAGAGGAGTTGACCCAGTGGACCGGCCGGATGAGTGTTCCGATGATTGTGGTGAACGGGAAGGTGGTGGTTGGCTTTGACCGTGGGCGCCTCGGGAGTCCCCGGGGCTCGTCTGATCGGGTCGGAAGGCAGGGGGACGGGGAGATGTTGTGCCCCGTCGACAGTGGACGACCCGACGGGGCGTGCGGGCCACCAGAGGCCCGGAGCCCAGGGGGGAAAGAAAGAGGGGAGCATGTAGTCGTTCCGCGCCCGGTGGCCGAGGGAGTGGATGCGGCCATCATCAGGGCGCGGGCCACGGATTTTGGCCTCATGGTGGAAAAGCCGCAAGGGAAAAGGCGAAGGGGGCGTTGTCCTCGGTTGCCTCATCCCGCCTTTGTACCGTATCGTGAGTGAACAGCAGGCTCGCAGGACTCAAGGAATGGTCTGATAGTACCGGAGAAAAGGAGGGGAGAGATGGCGAAGGACACCTTAACCATCACCGACAACCGCACCGGCAAGACCTACGAG
>JBHIAH010000030.1:0-27137 GCA_046758505.1 Methylomirabilales bacterium (SeqCode)
GATTTTTTCATACCCCCCGACCAGTCGCTCCCCACCGTCACTCCGCGGTGCCGTTGGGCGGATTGTGTTCCCGAAGGAGGGTCTTGAGGCTTTTGCCGCCCAGCGTCGTGCTGACGGCGCGATCCACCGCGTCGACCACCTCATCAACCACCGGGCCGTGGTCTCCCTTGGCGAACAACCGCTGCGGTTCACCGAACGTTCGCAGCGTATCCAGGATCTCCTTGATGCTAATCCCCTCAAGATCTCGGGCCGGCAGATAGACCTCTCCGTCCGATACCGCAACGAGCAGGTGTTTTTCGGCAAGGATGTGCAACAGCTCCGTCACCAGTCGCACCGGCGCGTTCAACCGCTTCGCCAATCCGTCACCGGTCCAGGGGGGTTTCCCAACGAGGAACCGTTCTCCGACCAGCAACATGATCCGCAGGGCCAGCCGTTCCCGCTCCGCCATGCTGGCCAAGGAGGCCCTTCTGCCTCCCTGGTAGGTGTGGAGATGCTGCTGGGCAAACGCCACCTCCGCCCCAAAGAGCACAATCACCCACCCCACATAGAACCAGAGCAGGAAGAGTAACAGGATGGCAAAGCTCGAGTAGATAGCGGTGTACTTGGTTGAAGAGGCCACGAAGGCCGCAAAGCCCCACCCGGCGGTCACCCAGAGAATGGCCGCCACCAGGCCGCCCATCAGGGCAGGCCGCAGGGTGACGGGTGTATTGGGCATGAAGATATACATGAAGGTGAACGCCCCCCAGAGCATCACGTACGGCACCAACCGCAGGCCGGTCAGGATCATCGTGCCGAACGGTTCGATGGCCATGAGGCGTTGGACCAGCGCAGAGCTTTGCAGTGACGCGATGATCCCCAAGGCCGAGAAGACCAACACGGGGCCGACCAGCAGCACGCTCAGGTAGTCGCTGAACTTCCGAGCGAGCCGCCGTGGCGTTTTCACTCCCCAGATTCGGTTGAAGGCCTGCTCGATATTCCCCATCAGGGAGACGATGGTGATAAACAGGGTAAACATCCCCACCGCCCCCAGGGCCCCCACCTGCACGTTGTTCACAAAACCGATCAGGCGTGTGGTAATTTCCTCGGCACTCGGACCGAGCGGGGCCAGGAGCTGGGCGAGGGCGGGTTGCAGCCGATTGGCGACGCCAAATGCCTTCAAGAGTGAAAAGGCCACGGCCAGGAAGGGCGCGATGGAGAGGAGCATCGAGAACGTCAAGGCGGATGCCTGCAGCGTTAGCCGATTCTCCATGAAACCGTGTCCGACGATGTACAGGAGCCTGACCTGTCGGTACAGGAACCGCCGGACCTTGGTGAGTTCCGCAGGCTCGAGCTGCCACACCTCGTCCAAGACCAGGGCGTTCAGTCGGTGCAGATAATTATGCAGCCGTTTGCCCATGGGAGGTCACTGGACCCCTTCGGTGTATTGTCCCACCATTCCACTCCGGAATCCGGGAACGCGCGAGTTGCCTTCCTAGCCTCGAGTATTCACACGCGAATGAATATCCGCCCTCCGGGCCGTTCGACATGCTCACGACCCCTCTGGTTGGAACTGGGGCCGAGGTTCCAAGATCGTCGAGGGGCCATTGGACAATCTCACGGTCCCGAGCCCCGTCGAGGGGCTTCGACTCCGCCCCGCGTGTACGGGGCGTCGCTCAGGGCTAGCCTTGAGCAGGCCGCAGGAGCGCTCCGTCGAAACCTCCCGGTGCGGCCGAGGCCGCACCGGCGGGCGCATTATTCACGAAGCCACTCCGCTCGTGAATAATGCGGGCTAGGAAAAGCGGTTGTACAGCCAGGCGATAACGATCCCCCCGAGCGCCCCATCGACGAAAGCCCAGACTCCGCCGATCAGGCTCCCGCCGAGGTCCGGCCGAAAGCCCAGGTACACGGACCCCAGCACGTCGACCATCGGTCGGCCCCAGCCGATCGAGCCCGCCAGGCCGAGAAGAAATACTCCTCCCCCCCAGCTCAGCCCGAGCGCCAGGGACAAGCCTTTCATGCTCAGCGCTTGCTTCATTGCTCCCTCCCCCGGGTCGAAAAGTCCACCGTCCCATCATGAGGGGATGGCCTCGGGAGTCCGCCGTTCTGAATAGCGGACCGCTCCCTCGGGGCATTTACCTTTCGCGAGGACATCCGGATGTCACATGCGCACACGAACGATTGTGCCGGGGCGGAGCCCGGAACGCTTCCTTCCCTGTCTCCATCCGTATCTCCTTCTGAAAAAAATGTAGTATCCCCTGCCGGCCAGCGAGAGTCAAGGACCAGGCATACCATCGCTCATGAAAGCGTCCTGATGCCGGGGACACCGCTCACGCACCCGCTGGGGACGATATATCCATGAGAGACATCCGTATCAACACGTCGCAGAGATTGTCGTACTCGCCGCCCCCAGGACCGAGCACGGGGGATCGCCAACCGGCTCCGCTACCGCTCGAGGCTGAACGTGAACGGTCCACCGATCGAGCGCGCTCCAACGCGGGTGCCCGTCCGCATGCGTGTCTCACGGCTCACGGTGACCTGGACGTCCGTCCGCCAGTAGGATACCGGCCGCACCTGCGTGGCCGTCTCCTCCCACAATTCCCGATTGTCGGGCCTCGCCACGATCGAGACCCGGCGCACCACCACCCCGCCGGGCGCCGGCGCGATGATCTCAAGCACCCGCACGGTCTCCCCGCGCACATTCTCGAACTCCGCGCTGCGGGCTGCCGCTCCCTCGACGCGGGCGGCATCCTTGAAGTTGCCGGCCAGGAAGTGCGCGTGCACCTGATCGAACTCCGCCGTCTCACCCAGGCTGCGCACGGGCCCGGCGGGCCGAGTGGTCAAGAGATCTCCGAGCGTCCGGCCCATCCGCTGCGCCGCCATCTCATCGAGACGCCGGGTGGTGTCCCCATAGGCCGGGCCGGGCCTGCGCCCCTGCAGGGTGAAAACCTCGATGGTCACGGTACCGTCCGGCCGCCGTCGATACAGGCGGAACACGCCCTGGGCAGGAACATCAACGAATCCATCGAGGCGACCGTCCCCGTCGCGGTCGAGCAGTCCCACCTGGGTACCGGCCTCGGGCCAGGCAGCGAACTGGGCGGCGAGTTCTCGGGCGATCTGCCCCTTGGTCTGTCCCTTTAATGTGACGAGCGGTACCACCCCCGCCTGCCCTTCCCTCGCGCCTAACTCTCTCTGCCGAATCCTCACGGCGGTGTCATATGTCGCTGCGATATCCCGGCAGGGGATCCGGTTCACGTCCGAGCCGGCGCGCTTGGTCGGTGGAGCCGTTGCGGGTGCGGCAGGTTCCGCCGGGACTCCGGCCAGCTCCTGCCCGAGGTCGGCCTTCTCTTGCTCGAGCACCTGAATCTGCCCCTGAATTTCGCCCGCCCGCCTAAAATCCAACTTGACGAGGGCACCCACGCGCTGCTCTTCGAGTCGCTGAAGCTCGCCAGAGATCTGCTGGAGCCGGGCGTGGATGGCCCCTGCCCGGCCCCCGGCACCCCCCGGCGCGGGTGCCGTGCTGGCTGGGGAGGCCGGGTACGCCGCCGCCTGAGAGGCCAACGCCCGCCGGACCCCCTCGGACAGCTTGGCGTGTCCCGCGATTCGCAGGCGCAGGGCCTGGCACGTGGCCTCGGAGAGCACCCGGCTCTGGGCCACCGCCGGGCCTGCCACGACCAGCCAGGCGCCGAGCGCGGCAGCCTCCACGAATCTGCCCCTCCTCTGCATGGTGTCTTCCCCTTTCCCTGGGCGGCGCCCGTGCGCGCCCGCCTCGACGGCTACTTACTTCCCAAAGACCTGCCGCAAAAGATCCGTCACCCGCGCCGCGGGGTCCGTCCGAATCTTGCGCTCTTCCTCACCCACCACATAGAACAATCCATCGAGCGCCTTCGTCACCACGTACTCGTCGACATCGAAGGTCACGCTATTGGCGAATGGAATGGCCTGGTAGCGGCCCACCAGTGCTTTGTATCGACGGGTCACGCCCACTTGGTTCATCGCTTTATCGACCACCGGCCGAAAGGCTGCTGCGAGCTGATCGGTCGTCTTGTCCTGGAAATAGTCGGTCGCCGCCGTGTCACCACCGGCGAGGATCTTTCGCACATCGCCAAAGCTCATCTCCCTGATGGCGCCCCAGAAAATTCGTTTGGCGGACGGGGCCGCCCGCTCGGCGGCCCGATTCATGCCCACCACGAACTCATCCACCTGTGGGCCGTAGCCCACGAGCCGCAGCCCCCTCTCCACGGTCTGGAGTTTCTCGGGCATAAGGATCTTGATCGCCCGGTTACGAAAATAGCCGCCGCGCCGTCCCGTGGCCTTCACCGCGTTCTCGGTGCCCACCTGCAGCGCCTCTTTCAAGCCGGAGGCGATCTTCACATCGCTCAGTTCGTCCTGTTGACCCAAGCCCAGCCCCTTCAGGAGCCGATCCAGTTGGGCCGATGCCGGTGCGGCAATCAAGACCAGGACCATGCCTACGGCAAGCGCTCCACGCCTCATGGCATCACCTCCTGTTCGCGGCCGCCCCGCGGATCGCGTGGGTCCAGCAAGGCCAGGTTTCGCTTGCAAACGATTCTCGTGCGTGGAAAGCAGGGCACGTGCACCCAACGTTACCCCAACCTGTCGGGTCGCCATCCGAGACCGAGATGCAGGAGACGGTGCAAGAGCGCCTCATATGAGACACCCGCCTTCTCGGCCGATTCGGCAAGGTCCTCCCCATAAGCGATTTCGGGGTTCGGGTTTGCCTCGAGAACGAAGACCTTTCCCGTCGGGTCAAGCCGCAGATCGAGGCGCGCGTAGCCGCTGAGATTGAGGACACGGTAGACGCGCTTGGCAAGGTGCTGGATCGCCTCCAGCAGCCCCTCGGACAGGCCCTTGGCCTCACCCGAATTGATGCCGTGCTTCTTTCGGTACTTGAGGCTCCACTTGACCCTCGCCGTAGCGATGTGCCGGACTTCGTCCGGCATCCCGCCCAAAAACAGCTCCCAGACGGGAAACACCTGGAGTCGCATGTTGCCCAGAACTCCCACGTAGAGCTCACGCCCCTCGATATAGCGCTCGGCGATGGCATCCGTACCCACGCTCTTGTGGATAAAGCCGACCCGCTCCCGCAGCTTATCGTCATTGTCCACTATGGAGGCCTGCGAGATACCCAGCGAGGCTTCCTGGGACACGGATTTGACGATCAAGGGGAAGGGGAGTCGCTTGCGGCTCTTGACCTTTCGCCCGACGGGAAAGACGCCGAACTCAGGCACAGCAATGCGGTGGTAGGAAAGGACCTTCTTGGACAACGACTTATCCCGTGCCAGCATGAGTCCCCGGGGATTGCAGCCGGTGTACGGCATCCGCAGTAGCTCGAGGTAGGCGACCACGTTTTGATCGTAGACGGCGACCCCATCAAACTCTTCGAGGAGGTTGAAGGCGATGTGAGGCTTCCACGCCTCGATCGCGTTGCGAATCACCGTCAGATCGCTGAGCACACCAACGACCTGCACTTCGTGTCCCATCTCGCGGAGTGTGGTCACGACGTCAAACTCCGTTTTCCAATCCACGGTCGCGAGATCGACTCCCGTGGTGTCATCTAGAGGAACCAATGCCTCATGCACCAAGACCAAAACACGCAGCTTCCTCATAGCGCCACCCGGTGACGACCGCTGTGGAGATAATTCATCGTCTGCACGGTCAGGAGCACCGTAAAATCCAGCTTGGTCTGATCCTCGGGACCGGCGAGCCGCAACTTCAGTTCTCGGCAGCGTTCGATCACATCTTCGAGCACTTGATCAATCGTGTACTGGTATTCCCCGGTCCAGCCCGCAACCTTGCGGCGGACTTCCTTACGGACCCGATGTAAGAACCCGGCTGCCGACATATTGCCAGCGAATTCTGGCGCGTCGGAGAAAAGCCGCCGCAGGTCCCGATCGTAAAAGTTCGGATACTCGAGACCGTAGTGCCCGCGCTTCTCTTTGTAGTGCTTCCGCAAGGTCCTCCGCAGGCGCGAGAGGGGATCAACCCGCCCTTTCGAGACTACGAGGGGTTTTCGGCCAGCAATTTCTCGCATGAGTTCGTCTATATACTCAAGCTTCTTGAGCGCCGGCCAGCCCGCATATCGCTCTTTCCACATGGACTCGGGATACAACCAGACGGCGAAAGTCTCGGCGAAGTCCTCATCAGGGTGACTTTGCGCGTACAACGTATCAAGGTGAAGGACAAAGCTCTTGCTGTAAGGCCGGGGGGTGTAAAACTCGGGGTAGGGCTCGGAGGACTTGCCGAACAGCTTTTGCCGGCGCCGCCGTCGGCGCAAGAGATACGCGTTTTCGATGGCGTGCCCCGTTTCGTGACGGAGGATACGCATGCACCATTCGGGGGTCCCGCCCTCGACCTCGAGCATCTGATTCAGCTCGAGCCGTGCCAGGCGTGGATGGGCCATGTAGAACGGGATGGCAGTCCCGGGAACATCGTCCGGCGTGAACCAGTCATCCGAAAGCCAAAAGTGAGGCCGAAATTGGAGGCCGCGGTCCTCGAGCTCTCCATAGAGCTGCTTGATCCGGTCTTCGAGGTCGGTCTGCTCGATCCTGACATCGAGATCACAGATCCTCATATCGAGGAGCTTCTCATCGGGCCAATCCACCCATTCGGGTTTCGTCGGGCGGTCGGACGAAGGCGCGTCCGGCTGACGCAAGGCGGTTATCTTCCTTCCTGCCATCAGTCCCTTTCCCCGATCAGCGGGTCTCGTCCAGGTCGCGCCGCGGGGCCGCCGGGGTTTGTTCCGGCGACGGGTCCATGGGACACGTCCTACTCACGCCCCGGTCCTGCGCCTGAAAATACAACCCCTTACGGGCCCTCATCCCGCACCGGCACTCGCAGCACCCATCACTTTAACCAGTATACCCGTCCCCGAATTCGTGGGCAAGCCCGCACCAAGTTACCCTGCATCGGCAGCAGGGTGTGGCCACAAGCGCGGCGGCCGAGCGCCCGTAAGGGCATCGCGATGTCTTTCGGCGCACGAACACTCGGGCCCCAGTTTCCGGTCCGAACGGTCATTTCGGTATTGACGTCGGTAAGGCGGGGAAGATATAAAGAGGCTCGGGTTTCTACAACGGAGGAGCACTCATTATGAGGAATCGCTTCGTGGTGATCGGAGGAGTGGGCATTGTTCTTGTCGGCGCCGCCTATTGGTACTTCAACCGTCCCTTCGAACTCCCATCGCTCCCGAACGTCCGCCTCCCCTGGGGGCTGTCGAGAGCCCCAGCACCGAAGCCTCGCGCACCCAGGCCCCGGGTACCGAAGCCCCCAGCACCGAAGCCCGCGCCGACTCCCCCGGTCGCGCCCCCCCCGGTGCAACCCAAGCCTATCCCACCTCCCCAGGTCAAACCGGCGCCTGGCACGCCTCCCCAGGTCAAACCCCGACGCGTCACGCCCCCGGTTGCCGTGAGGCCTCCCGGGGCAGAACGGCAGCAGGCAGCTGCCCCTCCAGCTCCGAAGGCCCTCCCCCCCAGGGTCGAACCTTCCAGGGAGGAGGCCCCGGCCAAGGCTCCGCCGGAGAGCGTCAAACCGGCCGAGACCCCACGGGAGAGCCCCACGCCGGCAGAGACCCCGACCCTGGGGAAAAAACCGGCCCCACAGCGACTGGTGAAGCGGACGGTCCCCACGGTGAGGAAGAAAAGACGATACAGCGTCCAGGTCGCCACCTTGGTCTTCAAGCGGAACGCCCTCTCTCTCAAGAAGCGATTGGAAAGGCTCGGATATCATCCGATCATCCGAAGGACCACTGCCCCCATTAGCCTCCATCGGGTTTACGCGGGTGCGGTGAGGAATCAGGAGGACGCGGAGCGGACCGCGCAGAGACTCAGCATGGACGGGTTTTACCGCAACCTGGTCGAGATGGGACGAGGGAAGTTCGCGCTCGAGGTCGGGTCATTCTTCCATCAGAACGAAGCCATCGATCTGGCCCACAGCCTTCAGCAGAAGCACTACACCTCGCGGATCGTCTCTACCACCGCCCCCACCCCGGTGCGCGCCGTGCGGGTAGGACCGTATGCGATGCGATCGAAGGCCGTCCGGGTGCGTGAGGCCCTCAGAAAGAAGGGGTTCGCCCCCCTCGTCGTGCGGCGCTGATCACCTGCCTGCACCTTTGTATTCCGGATAAAAATACACGCCTTCCCGGACTGTGCCACGAACCGGGAAGGCGTGTGATTTCTGCGATGCCAACGATAAGAGCGAACCACGCAGAGGGGCTATCGGCACTCCGCTTCCGTCCGCCCCATGCGTTGGCGGATACCCCGCATCCCCCGCTACCGCAATGCTGATACCACGTACGATATGACCGCTATCGGTCTCCGGTGATGTAGTTTTCGAGCTGCTTTATCATGAAATCTTTTTCCGCGATGACGGCTTTCACCAGATCCCCAATGGAAACCACACCAATCACCTCGTCATTTCCGAGAACGGGGAGATGCCGGATACGCTTGTCAGTCATCAACGCCATGCAGTCTTCGATCGTCTGCTCCGGGCGCACGCAGATCACCTTCTGGGTCATGATCTCTCGCACAGGGGTCTCCAACGATGATTTCCCTTTAAGGATGACCTTTCTGGCGTAATCCCGTTCCGAGATGATGCCGGCCAGCCTCCCCTCCTCCAGGACCAGCAACGCTCCGACTTCCTTGTCGGCCATCAGATTCAGGGCATCATATACCGACGCATCCGGCGTAACGGACCAGAGGGCTTGCCCTTTCACCTGCAGGATATGTCTGACGGTTTTCATCGGTCAACCTCGTCTCCGGTCTCCTGCCGTGGTCCTCTCATCGATGCAAAAAGACATCCCTCGTTTGCTGCCTTTTTCCGATGGGAAGATCTCTCCGTCTGCCAACACCTGTACCCCACGTGAGCCTAGGTCTCCCGCCGCGGCTCCTTCACGGGGTCTCAGGGGTCCCTAGTATCGCTAACTCGGCCGGGAGTGTCAAGTAGACTGTGGGGGCATAGTGATACCGAGAAACACCGCAGGCGCTGATCCTCGTCAGGACTGGGTTCCTGCTGGTCTCCCTCGACCGCTTTTCCCTACCGGCTTATCCATCCTTTTTCACGAGCTTGAGCGAGACAGAGTTGATGCAGTAGCGCTGCCGCGTCGGCGGGGGCCCATCGTCGAATACATGGCCGAGGTGGGCGTCACACGCGCTGCACAGCACTTCCATTCTTTGCATGCCCAGGCTATGATCGGGCTCCGTGCTTATATTCTGTGGGGCAATGGGGGCCCAGAAGCTCGGCCACCCGGTGCGTGAATCGAACTTGGTCTCCGAGCCGAACAGGTCATTCCCGCAACACGCACATTGATAAATCCCATCCTCCGTGCAGCGGGTGTATTCTCCGGAGAACGGTCTCTCCGTCCCTTTCATTCGACAGATCCAGTACTGCTCCCGTGTCAGTTCCTGCCTCCACTCTTTATCGGATTTGGATACCTTCTTGACCATGTGAGAGACCTCCAAAGGCTCGTGATGCTTCCTCCTCCCAAAGCAACGGGACCAACCACGGACCACGACAGGCGGGAGAACCAAAGTCAACACACAACAGTGCGTTTACTTTGGAGCAAGGGAGCCCTTGACGAAGACGTCAAGGGCTCCCTTGCGGTCTAATGTTCTATTGTTCGATTGTCACATGATGAAATGCGTTTGTATTAGGATTCCTTTCGCCCCGTCAGACGCTTCGTGAGCTCGTGATCCACGTACCACATGGCGCGGCAGTCATCCTCGTTATACGCAAGCGCTCTCTGGATACCGGATTCGTCTCGTCCATCCAGATAATCCCAGTAACAGATCATCGAATCAAAGGCATCGAAGTCCTTTTGCCGCCACCTGAACCCGAGCGCAGGCGCCACGCACTTCAGGGAGAATGAGGGAACGGGCAGGTAGACAGCCGATTTGATCGCCGGCATAAGATCCACGCAGGAGGACATCAATCGGCGCAAGGGCGCCTCCAGGCTGGGCCACCGCTGAGCCACACGCATCATCTGTCCGATTTCATAATCGGTCCAGTGATACAGCCGTGTCTCCTCCCCGCGGCCGACATATTGCAGAAAGTCGCTGAAAATCGCTTCTTCCTCCTCCGCCCCTCGTGCGAGAAAGTTGACAAACCGATTCCCCTCCGCATCCCAGCATCCGATCAGGTAGACATGTGGCGGCTCTGTCGGATGGACTTCGTCCGAGGTTTCAAAATCAAAGTAGAGATGCCGTTTGGCCCGGGGGATGACCAGCCGACATCCAGGCTTCAAGACGGGCTCCCCACTCTTGTAGGCCTGTGCCACGGAATACGCCTGCATCCCATATTGACGGCCCAGGATGGCACATATTTCTTCCAGGTCAAGATTCCAAAGCTGATCGACCCGTTGAACGCCTGCCTCCCGGAGCCTTCCTCGTTCCCTGGGTGCGACCCCGGCCAACAGAACCAGATCCCTCCTCTGCTCGACCAGTGTGTTCCCGTATATCCGCCAGGGTGAGGCGGTCACGTCCGGTGGCCTGCCGGGTTCGGGGATCACCCGTCCATCCCGTAGCGCCCTCCATTTCCCGACGATCTCCTTTAGTTCATTTTCCCTCTGGGAATACGATGCCCGCTCAATCGCATCCCGGAGGGCAACGGTCATCTCGGCGGGGGTCCATCCCTGGAGTCTTCCGAGCATTCGGTTGTAGCAGGCGGCCTGCAAGACATGATGGTCCTGTACCGACTTGGCCCTCTTGATCTCTACCAGGCGGTAGTGGTACGGCCCCAGGTCCGATCCGCGGGTGTCATCCCGGACCAGCAAATCAGCTTTGCCGTAGCTTTCGCCCTGCAGATCCCAGAGCTGCGGTTGGTAAATCGCGGCGACCCCCTCCACCATCGCCCGAAGCGTGTTCCGGAGCGCTTCAAAGCCGAAGTCAGGCGTCACCCTGACCGCATCCGGATAGTGCTCCCGCACCCAGCCCTGCTCATACTCGATGCCGCGTTGCCACCGCATCTCGTCATACCGGCTGGTTTCGTCTACGGCCTCCGATCGGGGGGCGTGATATTCACACCACACCCAAAACGGATCTCGAAGCACCCGGTACACCAGGGAAGGCCGGAACAGGACCTGGCGGTCCAGCTGCCGTCCGCCGGTTGCTCGTTGGATGAGATCCTGAACCGTCACAACGCTGTCACTCTGCACAGGTCGATGAAGCGGGCAGTCCCTTTGCCTCCCTTTTCCACGAAGGTTCCGCAGTCCCGGGGGACATTACTTGCGGCTTTCGCTTGCTTTGGCATTGGGCGCGGTGACCTGAACCTTGATCCACTCGGCGCGACCGTTGTCCTTCCGTTCTTTCCCTTGATACTTGATCTCGACCACCTGGCCTTTCCGCAGGGTCGCAAAGGTCCCGTACTGATTGGGCAAACGGAGCGTGCTCCTGTCCAACCAGATCCTCGTGCGATCGGTGACCTTTGCCCGCCAGGTTCGGGACGGCCCGGCGACGGTGATGCTCTGCCCCCGAGACTTGACGCTCTGGATCGTTCCAATAATCGTGACCTTGTGAGACAGTCCGGGAGACTGCCCAAGAGGGATGAACATTTCCGTCGCCTTTTGTCCGTGGGCATACGGTGTACCGCCCCAGAGCAATACGGCAATTGCAACCAGTCCCGTCCAAAACTTCCACATGATTACCCGCCTCCTTCGCAACGACTGTAGGCTTGCCTACGATGATTCGACGAGCAGCGCTCTCGCCTTCTCCTGTTCGCGGATCGCGTTTTTCGTGTGCGCGCGCCTGAAGAAAAAGCTCCGGGCTGCTCTCTTTGTCAGCTTCTTGGCCTCTTTCAGGTGGGCGACCGCATCGGGATGCAGGCCGCCGCCTTTGAGCACCATGATGCTGTCCTTTGTCTCGGCGAGGGCACGTCCCAAGAGCTCCCTCGTCCGTTCGGACCGTTTCTCAAGACTCGCCTCCAACTGTGCAATACTTTCCCGAATATTCTCAAGGGCATTGATAACCCGAAGGAAGGCTGCGACTTCAACTACCTGCGTCCCGTCCAAATTGATTCCACTGCCAGTCGCGCCTCGTAACAGTTGGCCCGCTGGAGAGTTGTTGAAGGCGTCCCCATTGTAAAAGGCGACCGCGCCTTCGATCGTTTCGACTGAATCGTTATGGAAGAACGGCCCGGTGTCGGCCGCCTCCACGAGGGGAGGTGTATTGAACGTGCCGTCGCCCGGGGTGTCGAATCCGTCATCGGGCGGTACCTTCTCCCCCGTCAGATCTGCCGGCTGGTCCGGCAAGTTTTCGACGCCGGTGTCGAAGTTCAAATTACCTGCTCCCGCGCCAAAGATGTTCGGGTCCCCGTTGGCACCAGCGTTGACGTGACAGGCGGAGCACTTCCCGATAGTCGGATCAAGAAAAATCTCCTGGCCTCGCTTTGCGACGGTACCTTTCAGTGGCAACGGCAAAGTCAAGTCCTGTTGTCGTCCCAGGGAGAGCTGGAATGCCTCCAGGGCATCCAGTTCCTCCTCGGTGGGGAGCCGAAAATCCACGCCGGGGATGCGATTCAAGGTCTTGGTGAAGTGCTGAATGACCGCGCCGGTGGCAAATGACCGAAGCGATCCATCTCCTGGCGCGCCATCCCCCGACCAGCCTGTCCGAGGGCCCTGGCGACTATCCACTGAGGTCCGCAGGCCCAGTGTGTGGGGGACGCCCCGCATGTTGAAATTGTTTTCCAGGTCCCCAAATCCGTCCTGGTTTTCCAGGATGAGCCCCAACTCTCGCATCAGCCTCGGGTTTTCGAAGTTCTTTTTCAGGGCCGGATTGAACTCGGCGACGAAGAGGGGATCGTCATCGGGCAGAGTGGCGATAAAGGCGGGATCGATGGTGAAGTTGTTTTCCGGTGGATGGCAACTTGCACATGTTCGTCCGTTGCCATCGAACGTCTCCGTGAGGAAGAGCTGTCTCCCCTTCTCGATGAGTTCAGCCTGGGGATCCGGTGTGGGGGGTGGCAGGGTTTGACAACTCGCAAGGGTGATAACGCCGAGCACACCGAGTGCGACCCATCTTGCGGTTGCTGACTCGATCGCACGATGCGTCAGGTTTCTATCGTTCATACCTCCTCCCTTCTTTCGCATTTTGTACATTTCTGCGCAACGAAGGCCAGTGTCGCAGGATGGCGAGAGCGATCGACACCTCGCGTTCGCCGGGGGAGCCGCCTGGCTATTTCCCAAATCAACGGGCATGCCGGAGGTGGGCTAAGCTGTCCCTAGCCCTATGGGACTCTTGCACCTCGAGAAGGCGGCTGAAGTATCCCCCGCCACGGCAGGGCTGTCAAGCGCAAGCGTTACCCGAGTCGTTGGACCTCACCTCCTCTCTAGGCCGCATCCGGCCCCTTCCACGCCGCCCTCACAATTCTCCTCGCCGATGCCGAGATCGATGAGGACAGCCCTATGAACCGCGGTCGTCCTCCCGCGGGGCGGCCCCGACTGTCTCATCAGATGGCTCGCGCGACCCCTGTCCGCAACATCATTTCCCGGTCACGGAGCGCCCTGTGGGGGCCACATGGCAGACTCCATGCCAAATGCGGAAGGCTCCACGACCCACGGTCGCAATGTTCCTGATTTTCCCTCTCTTGCCCGGAACGTCGATGCGCGGGCCGTCGGCAAGTCGGGCGCTCTTTTGAAGCGCAAAATGTAACGCTTACACGGTAGGAATGTAAGGATTACATCGTGGGGACGGGGGGAAAGGGCAGTCAGGAGGCCTTCACTCGCATCACGCAATCCTCCTTGCTTCTTGAACCATTTCCACCAAAACCGCCCTGGTTTCTTGCGGACTTTTCACGTCGCGGGTGAAGGGGATGCGGGCACCCTGAACGCGGTCCCCTTTCTTTAGTCGCACATGAAAACCGAGGCGGTCCACCGACGTCATCGTCGCTTCATCGACCTCGACACCACCGAAAACTCGTGCAAGCACAAGCAACGCGTCGGCGTGATCGGCGTTCATGTGCCGGACAATTCCCGGCGCGGCATCGGCGAGCGGGTCGGGCTCGGCCTGAGCATACTCCTCAGCCGACACCCACCCCATCACGCCAAAGCCACCCACGAAATAGACATCGAGGACCTCCATCCGGTAAAAGGCGAAATCCTCGAAGTCAACCCAATACTTTGCCTGCTCATGTCGGGCCAGGTAGAGCGGGCGTGCTTGGTCCCGCTCTTCTCCTGGAACGAGAGACACATGGCCCATGAGGGTGACACGACCGCTCCCCAGTGGGTCCACACCGCCATCGGGCTGCGTCACCAGCAGGCTGGCGCGGCTATCCCTTGCAATGTTCTGGGTGTGGACGGCCATGTTGCTGATGAGGAAGATGGGGCGGCCGAGCCCGTCGAGCCCATACGGCATAACAGAGCCAAACGGGTAGCCTGGACGTTTTCGGGAAGCGGTCGAGAAGCTGCCGACCCGGCCAACATAGAGCAATGTCCGGGCCCGTTCGGCGTAGCTCGGTTCAGGCACCGCAGGCTTGTCGGTTTCGGGTTCACCCCCCGCGTGGTGCCCGCGAGATCGATCAGACACTCAGCGTTCCTCCCGCCTTGATCCTCATCGGCCGGACCACTGACCCTGAATTTCAACCATGGATGTAATCCCCCCTAGTGAACACAATGATAGCGCAATGGCTAAATATAGGGAAGCTGCGTCAGGATGCACGCGTTAGCACAGCGCTGGAGGGAGGTTTTGGAGCTCTCCTAGGTTCATCAGCGCCTGGCGATGGCATCGATGGTGGGGGGGGACTCGCCTCCCTCCGGAGGCGAGAAATGCCCGCAGCACCGCGTGATCCGAAAGCAGTTTCATAAGGTTGTGCACTGGTTGTCCGGGAGGGTTACACTATCGTGCGGATTGCCTTTGCTCACAAAGGCGCCCTCTCACCCGTTGAGACTCTTGGGATCAGCCTGAACCACCATCGCGATGAGTTTCTCAAAAGGGACCTCCGGTTCCCAACCGAGCTTGATCTTCGCCTTGCTGTCAACCCCCACCAGGAGATCCGCCTCGGCTGATCGGAATAGGGCCTGATCAACGGCGATGTAATCCTCCCAACCCAGGCCTACTTGCTGAAACGCGATGTCGGCTAGCTCTTGGACACCGTGGGTCCTCCCCGTCACCACGACACAATCCCCCGGCTCGTCCTGCTAGAGCATCAGCCACATGGCCTCGACATAATCACCGGCAAACCCCTAGTCCGTCTTCAGTACGAGGTTCCCCAGCCTCAATTCCTTTGCCAATCGCAATCTGATCTTGGCGACGCCATGGGTCACCTTTCTCGCGACGAATTCGAGACCTCGCCGAGGCGACTCATGATTGAAAAGGATCCCCAAACAGGCAAATAGGTTATAGCTTTCCCGATAATGCACCGTAATCCAGAGGCCATAGGTCTTTGACACCCCGTAGCGGCTTCGCGGAAGAAATGGTGTCCGCTCATTCTGTGGTCTCTCTTTCACCATACCGAACATCTCACTGCTGGAGGCCTGATACAATTTGGTATCCGGTTTTTCCTTTCCAATCGCCTCCAGAATCCTTGTCGCCCCAAGGCCAGTGACGTCGGCGGTAAGCACAGGCTGATTCCAGGAGGTGGGGATGAACGATTGTGAGGCCAGATTATAGACTTCGTCCGGTCGCGCCGTCTTGATGGCCCCATCGGGAGAAGACCGATCCGTAAAGAAGCTCCCCTACGTAGGAGCCATCCTGTCCTGTGATTCCCGTGATCAACGCTTTTTTCGCATCCGCTCTCATTTGTGTCCTCCAACTTGCTCCAAAACGCTCAGAATTTTGCTGCAGGTCTGCTCAACGGAAAAATGTTTGCTTCGCTCTAGCCCTTTCCCGATCAATTTTTCTCGCAAGGCTGGATCGGTAAGAAGGAGAAAAATCGCTTGAGCTATTTCATCAGTATTCTCTGGGTCGATCAGAAGTCCCGCGTCATCAACAATCTCCGGAAGGGATGTAACCTTGGACGCAATAACGGGCGTCCCACAGGCCATGGCTTCAAGAACAGGCATCCCAAAGCCTTCATAAAGGGAGGGATACACAAGCACCTCTGCTCCGCTATGGAGCAATGGCAGCTCCTCATCCGGGACAAATCCCGTCAAGACCACTAATTCACAGAGATCCAAATTCTCCACGGCCTTTTCTACATCTGGTCGATACCGTTCATCTTTTCCTGCCAGAACCAACTGATGGTCCCCCTTTAACCTTTTTGAAACCTTCCGGTATGCTTCAAGCAATCTTCCGAGATTTTTATGAGGCTTCAGGTTGCCGACATAGAGCACGTAGGGTGAAATAATTCCATACTTGCGAGTGACGCTCATAACAGCCTGCCGATTCTGAATGAGCTGAAACCCCGGCGAGATCCCATTGGGGACTACCACGATCTTCGAGCGAGGGATCCTAAACAGTTCAGCGATATCCTGCTGGGAATGAAGCGAAACTGTGAGAATCAAGGCGGCATGCTTTGAAAGAAATCGCCCCCATTGCTGGAAGATGGCGTTATGGATAGCATACCGCCACCCTCTATATGTGGACACCTTCAGAAAGAGCAGGTCATGGACCGTAGTCACATATGGACATGGTGCCAAGAGAGGGCCTTTGATATATGGTGAAAGAAAAACGTTTAACCTATCTTTTTCTATGCTACGAGGCAAGGAGACCTGATCCCACCATAGAGTGACTCTCTCCGGAATAATTTTAACCGCAAGATTCTCAGTTGAGACCGGGACTTGCGTCTTTTGATTACCATAGATGATAAATTGATAAGCAGGCCTTGCCTTCGTCGCATAGGTGAGAAAATTCTCAAGGTATCGTCCGATACCCGTCATTGTCTTGGCCTCTAACTCTCGTCCATCAATTCCGATTCGCACTTTTTATATTCTCCCGGCTACGCTTCCGTATGGTGCTTTGACAGCAAGTAGCTTTAGTCCCATGGTCCAGTTTCTTTCTGTCACTTGGTACAAACCCCTCGCAAGCCATTCCACGACCCGCTTTCGGAGGTCAACGGGGAAATCATCAGGACCTACAGATATCACAGTAAAACCAACCCTTTCCAAAAGCATGGAAAGAGTTCGAGAAGAAAAGTGATAAAGATGGATCTCTTTGTCATGCTGGGAAAAAAGATGGACAGGCCTCCTCTTAAAACAGCGATAAGCGAGATTAAAGACGTAACTCTCCACATTTGGGCATGCAACAATCAAGAGACCATCAGTTTTCAGGATCCGATACGCCTCAGATAGATAACGCCTCGGATCATCAACATGCTCTATGACATGATAGAGCGTAACAACATCAAAATACTCCGCCGGAAACCCTGCTTCGATGACATTACCCACAAAGACAGGAACCTCATAAAGTTCTCTTGCTCTCCTCCCCGCATACCTTGATAATTCCGTTCCAAAGACTTCAAAACCTGCTTCCTTCGCAAGTTTGATAAAAGTCCCTTCACCGCAACCGATGTCAAGCAACCGACCTGTCTTCTTGTGTCTGAGTACCTCAGGGAGCCGATTTCTCCATAAGATCTCTCTTTCCTCCTTTTGTGTCGAAATCCATTCGTGGTAATAGCTTTCGTCATAATGCTCTTCTAACCTCCTTTGACCTGGAAGAGGATCTACATACACAAGAGTGCACTGTTCACAACGGACTACACGATAAGGTTCTTCAGCCTGTTGAAGGAGAACGGCGCTCCTTCCCCCACAGAGATTGCAGGCACGAGGAGGCGTGCCTAGTACCGACTCAGAGGAATGTGCAAAGAGTATCATAGACATTTTCAACCCCTCGGACGTGTGTCTCAATACTGAAATGCTCTATCACCCGTTTGCGACCTGCAGCGCCCATTTCTTTCGAACGCTTTGGATGCTCTAACAGCCATAAAATAGCGCTTGCCAGTCCTGATGGATCGCCTGGCTGAACGAGGATGCCGGTATGACCATCGTTGACGATCTCGGGGACCCCACCCGCGTCTGTCGCCACGACAGGCCGGGCCATAGCCATGGCTTCGATCAGGACCCGCCCGAAATGCTCGCCGAGCGACGGTAGGACGAACAGATCACACAACGCTAAGATGTCGGGGATGTCCTCGCGCCAGCCGGTAAAGTGAACATGCCCTTCAACACCAAGGCTTCGACACTGTTCTTCTAGCTCCCCCCTCAGCTCCCCGTCCCCGACGAGGAGCCAGTGAACCCCCGGCATAGTCATCTGGATGAGCCGCGCCCCTTCCAGCAGTTGCCCATACCCCTTATACGCAACGAAGCGCCCAACGCTCGCCACCACGGGCGCGACGGCCGGGAGACCCAGTGAGGCACGGAGTCTTGCGGAGGGGTTCCGTGGACCGAAACGGCTAAGGTCCACACCGTTCGGGACGCAGCGAATCTTGCGCTGCGGCGCCCAGGCAAACCGGCGCGCCACAGCAGTCGAGTTGACTATCACGGCGTGCGCCAGCCTCACAAGCAGTCGGTCAAGAAGCGGGTCGCGGTCGGCTACGCGAACGTGCCAGACCACGGGCCGGCCAACCAGCCACCCCGCCAGTCCCGCGTAGAACATGGCCCGAGAACCGTTCGCATGGAGGAGCACCGCACGAGTCTCGCGGGCGAGACGCCTCAGGGTCCAGACGCTCCGGACCCCGGCAGGCCCCAGCCACCGAATGCTCGGTAGGGGCGTGAGGTACGTGGGGAGCCCGAGGCTGCGAGCGCTAGCGGCCACCGCCCCCTCGGATGGCACCGCGAGAACGGGCGCCCAGCGGGAGCGGTCCAGGCCGCCGAGGAGGGTGAGCAGGCTCACTTCACCACCGCCCACGATCTTACCGTGATTGGACACCACGAGTACGGTCCGATAAGGGGTCACCCGGGACTTTCGAGGACCAGTGCCTTCCACCGCCCCACCTCCGTGCCTAGATCCATCGTCAGCTTCACGATCGGGACCACCCACCAGGCCCGCCGGTGGGAAGCGTATGCGCGCGCGAACTTGAAGCGCCAAAGGATGGCGCCGTAATACACGATCCCCACGGCCGGAAGCAGAAGGGCAAGCCGAGGCCACCAAGCGAGAAGCGCAGCGACGACAAGCGCGCGCAAGGTCCATGAGCTTCTGAGAAGAGCGCGCGCGAACCTCCCCCGATCCGTCGTGGTCCTCAGAAGCCCGATCTCGCTCTGCCCCCGCCGGACGAACCATCGGAAGACGCCGGAGAGCCGGCCCCGGGGTCGGTGGTAGACCACTGCAGTCGGGGCGTACACGCAGGGGCCCAGGGCAGTGACTCGCTCGGCCAAGAGGAAATCTTCCCCTCCCAGACGTGCGTCCTCCAGGAAGCCGCCGACTTGGAGTAGGGCTTCCTTCCGGTAGGCGCAATTGCAGGTGGACAGATAGCGCGTGGGCACCAGTTGTCCGCGAGCCTGGTCCAGATACCGAAGACCGCCGCCGGGGAAGCCGAGGATGTTCTCCGCGTAGCCGATCCGCCCGTAATCCCTGACCATGACGGCACCGGCCGCACCCAACACGCGCGCGTCGCTCCGAAGCGGCGCGGTTAGGGCCTCAACCCAGCCTTGTTCCGCCTCGCAGTCGTCATCTAAGAATAGCACGAGGTCGCCACCCGCGGCCTGGACACCGACATTCCGCGCATAGCCAAAGCCCCGCCCCTCACGCGGCAGGTGCACATAGCGAACTCCCGGAATTTCCCGCGGCCCATCGGCTTCCTCCACCACGATGATCTCGGCGCGGCGACCGGCATCGCCGCAGCCCCGGATGGAAGCAATAGCACACGCCAAGTCCGCCGGCCGATCCTTCGTACAGATAACGATGGACACCTGGCCGCAGCCAGTGTGCTCAAGGTCAGAGGCAGATGGCGGCATACCTCACCAAACCCCACCAGCGGCCCGCGCTCATAGCGGCTCCCCTCAACACAACAACGGCAACGCCAATCGTCGCCCCAGGCGACACGCGGCTCCCGCCGTACCGCACCGGCCGACTCGCTACCCTGGCCAGCCACATGCTGCAGAGCGGGAACACGAAGAGCATCGGCCCCCACGACCAGAATTGGCGCTACCTTTCTATCTATCCGCCGAGCCTAGGTCGCTCTAAAGATCAGGGCCGTCAACGACGCCGCCCTATGAGAACAAGCGGATACGAAAAAAGATCGTTCCACGGCCTGATCTGGGCGCAATTCCTTGCCATGCACTGTCGTAACGTATCCTTTGCCCTCTTCGCGTCTCGAAAGCCGGAGTACTGTTTCCGGGCACCGAATACCCGTGACACATCCATGACGAAATTGGAAAAGTCCCGGCTTAAGCGCTCGCCACCTCTTATCTCTACATCTGTAAGACCCGCATCCCTTGCCCGCCTATAAAGTTCGTCCCGAGTAAATGGTGTTTCGTCTACTGGACACACTGGCCTTTGGAGAAGCTTCCTTGCTGCCCGACCAAAACGAAACCAAAAGCCATACCTATTTGGCACCCACACAATAGCAAGCCCACCACGGCTTAACACCTTATTATGGCTGTCAAATACGCACTGCCGATCATCATCCCAAAAATGCTCAGCTGTACCAAAGGACATCGCAACGTGATATTGGCCGCATAGCCTTTCAGGCAAATGAAGAAGATTCGCTGCGACAATGTCAGGAGATAAATGAAATTGTTCATGGATGAATTGTGCCGCAGCAAGTTGTTTCTCATTGTAATCAAGCAGAGTGGCCTTTGCTCCGAGCAGCGAGAAGAGAAGCGAGACCTTTCCCAGCCCGCAGCCAAGCTCTATGGTGCGCAAGCCCTCAAAGCTGCCAAAGGCGTTGATGACTTCATGCTGGATGAGCGCCCACCCGGGTGTACTGGCATAACCCATACAGGAATGAAAGACACTGTCCATATTAGGAATCGCATCGCTGCCCCACAGCATTTGTCCACCGGCGTTGTTCTTCTTACTCGTCTTCACGTTGTCCTCATGTCCGATTGATCACATCTCGCCCTATTGCGCCATCTCGGCGACGACCTCGGCTCCAGCGTCGTCCCCACTGCCTCGGACGCTTACACGCAGATGGCACCATACTTCACCGATCCCCACCATCGCCCCGCCGTCATAGCGGCCGACTTCAGCAACAGGAGCCCACCAAGGCCCAATGCGACCACGGGCGACGGGGAGATCCCATACCGGCTCGCGAGCCGACTCGTTGTCACCGCCAACCACACTGCATACACCGGCAGCAAGAAGAGTAGTGGATTGTAGATGGCCCCCAACACTAGAATCCCCAAAAACTTCTTATCCGCCGACGAGAGGTCGACATAAGCTTTAACGGGGCATCGGCCCCAGGTAAATGGATACCGCGGCAAGTTCACCCAGAGTCCACTGGCCGCATGCCGACGGAGAAGGTATGGAAGGCTACGCCCGAAGCCGAATGCCTGCCGAACCATGCCGACAATAGTCGTTCGATGGTGATGGAAGACCCGGGCCCCCGGAACATAGGCAATCGCGCTACCGCGGCCATAGAGACGGGCGCAAAGGTCGTAATCCTCGCCATAGATCACTATGCTCTCATCGAAGCCATCCAGCTCGCGCAACAAAGCACGCCGGACTGCGAGGTTCGCGGTGGGGTATCCACCCCGCCATGGCGTCCATTGTCTGTCGCGAGCGGGCCGATCCGGTAAGTGGAGGGTGTAAAGAGCGCTAAATAGTTCAACGGTGGAGGCCGCGGGGGCCGCGACCACCCTGCCGGCAACGGCACCGATCGTCGGGTCATCAAACGGTTCCGTCAGGCGCCGCAGCCAGGCAGAGTCGGGGGCACAGTCAGAGTCGGTGAACGCAATTACTTCCCCCGTTGCTGCGCGGATCCCAGCGTTGCGGGCAGCCCCCGCTCCCCGGCGAGCTTCCTCAACGACACGTGCTGTCCCGGCCGCGTATTCGGCAGCGAAGGCGCGAAGGAGCTGGAGGCTCCCGTCGGCCGAGCCGTTGTCAACCAGTATGATCTCAGTGGGCGCCGGGTTCAGCCGCCTTAACGCCGCGAGGCAAGATGGAAGTGTCCTCATCGCGTTTCGGACAGGGACGACGACCGAGACAGTAAGCGTCATGACTACCTCTAGCACCTTCGGCAGAGGATATTGATGGAAGTCGCCAGGTAGGAGCCCCAGGGCCTCCTCGTGAGCACTTTCTCGCAGATTCGCGCGAACAGATTGTCCTGTATGCACCCATCCACTTCCCAACGCATTCCGGGAATGTGCAGGTAAAAATTCGTCAGTCGCATGTCAAGGATCTCAAAGTCAGATTCTCTGAGAAGGCGACACAGGGATCGAGGGGTTTGCGGGTTGAAATCCTCCAGCAGGCCCCGGCCATGGCGGTATCGCCAATTCCAGACGAGATGTGCCTTGTTTGGCCATGTCGTGACGACCATCCTCCCATCTTTCATGAGGATTCGATGTAACTCTTGGAGAACCAGTTTCGGTCGCTCCAGATGCTCGACAACCTCAGAGAAATTGACCTTGGCAAAGGATTCCGAAGGAAAGGGGAGCCTTCCCAGATCTGCCTGGAGTAGCAGAATATTCTCCGGGCGTCCGAAGCTGTCTAGAAATCTCCTCGAGGCGTCCATGGCCTCGACGTTCTTGTCCACCGCATAGAGGCGTCCACACCGAGCAGCGAGTTCATAGGCAACGGTCCCCTGCCCGCATCCCGTCTCGAGGATGATATCTTCCGGTGCGGGCCGTAGATACTCCAGAATGATCTGAATCCGCTTCGAAACCCAGCGCTTCTGCGCCAGGTAGCCATCCTGGAGGCGCTTGTAATACTCTGGTCTATAAATCGGGTCCGTCATCTCGATCTATTCTCTAAGACCTCTTGGATAACATCTGCATATTGCTGCGCAATTTCTCGAATATCGAAGCGCTCGGCCTGTTTACGGGGGTCCTCTCCAATCTCCCCTTGAGCAGCCCTCGCTAGGGCAGCGGCGTAGTCATTGATCTCGTGACAGCAACAGAGAATTCCTGCCTGGCCCACGATTAACTCGCGGCTTTGATCCCGGTGGCCCACGACCGGCTTTCCGCAGGCCATGGCCTCGAGATAAACAAGACCGAAGGGCTCCTTGAGGGTGGGAAGCGTAAAGACGTCGCACGCATTGTACAAGTCGGGCATCGCGGCAAAGGGCACAGCGGTAAGGAGGAACCGCTTGGTCCCGAGAAGCGTTTCGCCGAGCATTCGCAGCTTCCCCTCCTCTGCTCCCCGACCAACCAGGACAAGGCTTCCCTTAGGCAATGCTGCGACGGCACGAATCGCCAGGTCCAGACTTTTCTCCCTCACTAGAGCCCCTACAGCGAGGTAAATCGGCCGTTCCAGTTCCCAGGAGATATTCGAGGGCCGAGGGGCGAACCGTTCCAGATCGACACCGTTGGGGATGAACACGGCGCGTAAACTCGGGACCGCCTTCTCGACCTCCTGCATAACAGTCCGGTTCACAAAGATATGGAGGTCAGGTCGCTCCTTTGCATGCGGTAGCTCCCCAGAGTACCCTCCATGCCCGACATAGATGAACGGCACCCCCCTTAAAATCCGAAAAATACGCGCCAGTCGTGATCCCCATACGCCCGTCGCCAGCAGGTGCCCATCGAATCGTCCTTTCCAGAGGGAGCCAAAAGCTGATAGAGAGAATGTCAGCATCTCAATCTCGACAGGGGTCAGATGCAGCCGGCGAACCAAGGTTCGCAGGGAGGGTGAGAGAGCTTCGAATGCCTTCACAGCGACCCACCGATCTCTGGAGAGCGCCCACAGTCTGCTGACCTCTCCGTTCACGCATCCTTGACCAAAGAGTGTTATGTCGAACTGCCGTCGGAGGTGACGGGCAAGGTTGAGTGCAATCCCCTCTGCACCTCGTTCCACCGCGCCGAGGCCCGAGACAAGCCATGCTAGCCGCGGCTTTTTCATCGACCCTCTATACTCCGCACCACTAACCGTGCAAGAAAACGCTGCGGCATCTGCCTAAGGTCCGGACAGACATACAAGGGCAGCATCACCCACAGCACTATCAGCATGAAGGCAGAACCGAGCAGAGAGCCAATCCTAGACGCAGAAAACAGCGTATAGATCACACCGAACGACGCGCATGACACCCCATAGATGACAAGAACCTCCCAAACGAGACGCGCGGCCGCCCCTACCGTCCTCAAGTAAAAGTAGGTGATTGCCCATCCTCCAATCTGAAGATAGTTTGCGATGACCATTCCCCACAACCCGTGCTGTCCTGTTAGCACATATCCGACGCTCGCGAAAAAGACAAGATACGGGACTGAGGCATAATACTGGATCCGCTCCTTTCCCGTCGCCTGCAGAAGGGTGTTCCCGAACTTCGAGAAGGGATCTACCAGAGGCAGAAAACTCATCCAAAACACCAGAGGCACAATAGGGAGCCACTGGTTCCCATACAACAGCAGCACGACCATCTCCGCGTTGAGCGCGATGAAGAGATAGAGCGGTAGCTCCACGGCCAAGCTTAACAGCGTAAAGTTCCGGTAGCTTTCGTGCAGTCTTGCTCGATCATCGGCAGCCTGGATGAAGACGGGGTATGCCACTCTACGCAGTGGATTCTCGATCATCCGGCATGGCAAGTAGATAAGGGCAAAGGCCATCACGTAGTGTCCAAGTTCTTTGGCCGGAACGAAAACTCCCAAGACGGCCTTATCCAGATCAAGGAGCAACAAGCTCATCAAGCCGATCAAAAAGAAGTAAAAGCTTCCCCGAACGAGCTGCCAGCTATACGCCACCGTCAACGACGGCCGGAACAGCCATCGTACTGGGAACCAGAGGAAAACCGCTTTTGCGTACGCGCTGAGGACGTGAGCGAGGACCAAACTCCAAACACCCCATCCGTCCAGGGCCAGAAGGATGCTTGCGAGCACGAAAAGTCCCAGCGAGCCGACCTCGGCGAGTACAGCCCCGTGAAGAAGCAGTCGCTTCCGCAGCACTGTCAGAAAGATCGACGTGAAAGCCTCCGCAAACAGGGTCAGAGACAGAGGGAAGAGCAGCGCCGGAAGCCCTGGATTCAGGGCTGCGAAAAGTTCCGGCACCAGGAAAAAGCCGCTGACCAGAAGGGCCGCAGCCCCGAGTTTAAGGACCAGGGCATTGCCGAACAGGCGCTGGTCCTCACGAACCAAGTGGCTCGAGAGACCGAAGTCCTGAAGCGCCTGCGCGACACCCAGGACAAACAGGGCCAAGGCGAATAGGCCGAAATCGGCAGGCGCCAGGAGGCGGGCAAGTACGACCCGGGAGAGAAAATTAAGGAGAACCGAACCCAATTGGGAGGAGAAAACTCCAACAAGGGAACCGGCAATACTTGGGCGCGACAGAAGCCCGGGCCGTCCTACGTAGTCCATCCTACCCTCTTCCTGCTGCCGCGTGGAGACCCCTTGCGGCACGGAACCTACTGAGCCCGCCTTGAGCCGCGGAGCGCTGAAGAATCACCACCATCGGACCGGCACCACTCCCCGAGCCGGCTTGAGCGAGTTCTCCCTCCCGGGAGTCGCTGAAGAGGCCTCGAGCTGCGGGATCATCATGACCATCCCGGCCAGGAACCAGAAAGGCTCCATGATCCGGACAATAATAAAGGTGTTGGTGCCGAAGGAGTGAACGACCAAGGCGATGAAACCGGCCAGAAAGCCCACGGCCACCCCCTTGAACAATGGATCCTGCGTCGCCCTGAGGACGTCACGGGCTCGGCGAAAGAGGCTGATTTGAAGCCACAGAAAGGCAAGGAGCCCGACGGCCCCGGTTTCCACGAGCACTCGCAAGTACTGCGAGTCGATAAACTCAAAACCCGTCACCCCGTAGCCAAAGACGGGACGCTTGGGCCAGCCGGTAAAGACGACCTCCCGCCACGATCGAAGGCGCGCCGAGGTGGACGTGTCAAGGCGAACCCCCCCAACCTCGGTCTGGCCCGGCTGAAACGGCTGCGTGAATGTATAGAGGACGCGGTCAACGGCCGCTTTGGGTAGAAGAAACGGAGCTAGAACCAGGCCGACAGCGAGGACAGATGCGAGGACCAGCTTGCGTTCGCCGAAGGCCAAGAGCGCGCCAACCATAGGGATCATGGCCAGGTAGGACGCCCGGGAGAGGGTGAAGAGAAGCGGGACGACCATCAGGACCACAAGGAGAGAGAGAGCGAGGTTCCGCTCGCGGAATCCGCGGCTCAAGTAGACCCCTGTCGCGATCGCCAGCATCAGCACCAGGTATCCGCCAAAGGTGTTCGGCTCCCCCCCACTCCCCTCGAAGGGGGCAGAGACGCGCGCGCCGGAAGGGATCTGGAGGATGCCGATGAGACTTGCGATGGCGGCCGTGACGAGGAGGGCCACAAGAAACTGCCGAAACTGCCGCCGCTCCCGCAGGTTGTTCACCACCATAAAGTAGATCACGAAGTATTGGAGCGCTTTCAAGACGAACAGGCTCCCCCCGAGGACCTTCACATCTCCGACGATCATGCCGAGACCGGTGGCCAGGACGGCAGCAAAGCTGTACGCAGCGATCGGCCGATTCAGGGGGGTCCTCAAAAAAAGGCCGAGCTCCTTGTGGAGGGCTGCCTTGGCCAACCAGGCAAAGCCGATGATCACAATCAACACGTCGTCGATGCGGAAGGTCAGGCCCCGTCCCAACGTGGTTCCCTTCCCCAATTCGCCCACGATGAACTCAGGACCTAGGAGCATGGAGAAGATCAAGAGATACAAGGCGAATTCGTCGCTGGCAATCGTGATAATGAGAACGGCGAGGCCGAGGCCGACCCCCAACGCCAGGGGGACGGTCATCCGGACCAAAAGCAGGCCCATTCCAACAGCGGCAAGGGCCGCGAAGAGGAGCGAAATCTCCGTTGCCTTGTCAACCCGTAAATTCATGTCAGGGCCCCGAGGCCTCCTCGAGGAATCCGACGGTCCTTGAGCTCACGCAGTCCCACAGGTTCCCCCATCGGCGGATTCCACGGTGCCAGCCAAAGTCTGCACGGATCGGGTCGACCGAACGGCTCGTAGGAAGGGGAGCGTGAAGGGTCCAGCGCGCCGCATCGCGACACCTACCGCCGGCGCTGAGGGACGAGGAGCTTCAGTGTCCTCTTGAGCCTACCCCCCAGAAAGCCAAATGCCCCAGGGGACGGAACGGGCGTCGGTTTCCGGGGGCCGTACCGGTACCGATAGTAGGCCATCTCCGCGTAATCGGGGCTCACCTCGGCCC
>JBHIAH010000031.1:0-26818 GCA_046758505.1 Methylomirabilales bacterium (SeqCode)
CTGGCCGCCAGGTGGTAGAGGGACTGGCTCTCCCCGGGATCCGCCACCACCCGGAGGAAGGCCATGAGGAGGCGGATCTCTTCCCGGTTGTAGAGGCCGTGGGCCCCCGAAAAGCGCCACGGGACTCCCTTCATATTCAGGGCCCGGAGGAAGGGATCGGCATCCCGGTTGGCCCGGACCAGAATGGCCATGTCCCGGTACCGGTATGCCCCCGAACGGCCCTTCGCCTCGATCAGTGCGGCGACGCCGTCCGCCTCACTCCCCAGCGTATCGTAATGACGATGCTCGACGGGACACCCCCCCTCCTGGAGCGCCCGGAGGCGCTTGTCCACTCCCCCCCGGACCTCCAGGCGTTCGGGATCATTGTGACGGATCAATCGGTAGGCGGCATCCAGAATGGCCTGGCTCGATCGGTAGTTCTGGTTCACCACCGCGACCTCCGCCTGCGGATAGACCTCGGTGAAGTCCAGCAGGTTGCTCGCCGCCGCTCCCCGAAACTTGTAGATGGACTGGTCGTCGTCCGCGACCACGGTCACGTTTCCCTCCGGACCGGCCAACACCTTCAGGAGCTCCCACTGCGTGTAGTTCGTGTCCTGAAATTCGTCGACCAAGATGTAGCGGAACCGGCTCCGGTACTCGGCGAGGATCGCAGGATGCTCCCGAAAGAGCCTGAGGGTCAAGGCCACCTGATCTCCGAAGTCCACCGCTCCTTCCCGGGCCATGAGCGTGTGATACTGCTGGTACGTCAGGGCGATCTCCTGCTGGCGCCGCGCCTCTTCCTGCAGACGGTCATCGTCCGGGCGGGCCCGGGCCCGCCCGGCGAGATCCTCCGCATACGCGAGATACTCCGCAGGACTGACGTCCTCATCCTTCGCCCGGCTGATGAGGGTCAGGATCGCCTCGATGTATCGGGTGGGATCCCCCAGGGGGCGATAATACGAGAGGGGAAAGTCGAAGAGCCGCTCCCGAAAGAAGACCACCTGCTCGGGGCGCGTGAGGACGGTGAAATCGGGATTGAGCCCTAACGCCAGCGCCTGCTCGCGCAGGATGCGATCGCCGAAGGCGTGAAAGGTGCTGATCCAGACCTCGGCATAGCCATAGGGGACGAGGAGATCCACCCGCTCCTCCATTTCACCGGCCGCTTTGTCCGTGAAGGTGAGGGCAAGGATCTCGCTCGGCCTGGCCCGCTTTGCCCCGATGAGATACGCGATCCGACGGGTGAGGATGGTGGTCTTCCCGGTCCCCGCACCCGCCACGACGAGCAGCGGCCCCTCCGGGGCGGTGACCGCCTTGACCTGCTCCGGATTGAGTCCCTCCAGGATCGCCTCGACCGCCGGCGATCCCGGCAGGGTCGCGATCTGTTTCCGTTTTCCCATCCTGCCTCCGCCCATCGGAGGCTCGCACACTCAGAAAGGGGTGTCAAGGGTTACCGGATCCGGGAGAGGTCGAAGACGAAGGGGAGCAGATCGCCGTGCGCGTCGGTCACCACCAGGACGACGGGTCCACGCAGATCAACCCGTGCTGCAGGGAAGAGGCAATAGATGTACACCCAGGCGGTCCCCCGGTCGGGAGGGTCCTGATGGGTCTCCACATGAGACGGGTTAAAGATTTCCCCGGCCTGGTGCAGGCTGACGCGATAGGCGGGGGGATGCTCCGGCGGGAGCGCTAACGTAACGGCAAAGGCCAGATGGTCTCTGACCGGCATCAGTTGCCGCTCGAGATCCCGCGGCGTGAGGGAGAGAGCGCGGTGGGCCGCCGCCCACCCGGCATGGGCCACCCGGGCGAAGGGCGACTGAAGCCAGGCCGAGCCGGTGAGCGGCTGACCCGGTTTCTGCATTCCCTCCGCCCGCCACTCGCGCGCGAACAGAGCGAAGGGGAGAGCCTGAGCTCGTTCCCCATAGCGGATGGCCTCGCCAATCTGCGACGAGGACAAGGTGAGGGAGAGGGCCTGGGCCTGCCCCGGCAGGAGACCCAGGAGCGAACCCAGGACCAGCACCGCCGACCGTCGGACCAGCTGACGAGACAGGAGCGCATCCATCCTACATCCGGATCCGGTGCTTCTCCAGCACCACGCCTTGCGCCCGATCGAGGTTGGCTATCGACTTCTTATACTCGGTCAGCGCCCGCACCTCTGCCGACTGGGCCACGGCCAGGTCCCGCTGGAACCGGAGGACCTCAAAAGTGGTGGAGACCCCGGCCTCCAACCGCTTCTGCTCGATCCGGAGCTGCTCCTCGCGCAGCACCCTGGTCGCCCTGGTGTTGTCCACGACCTTGGCATTCGCCTCGATCCTCCGCACCGCCTCCCGGACCTCGGCGGTGATCTGAAGCGCCAGATTGCGGAGGGAGACCCGGGCCTGGTCACGCTCCAGTTTCGCCTTGATGAACTCGGCCCGAGCCGCCCGATTGCCCAGCGGGACGGTCAGCACGAACCCGGCCGAGTAGTTCAGGAACTTGCCAGAGCCGAGGACATCGAGGTCCTTCCCCAAGGACGGATCCTCCGCGCTGAGACCGTTGAGCCCCACGCTCCCCTGGAAGGAGATGTCCGGCAAGAGCTGATTCCGGGCGAGCCGGACCGTGAGTTCCCGATTCGCGATATCCACCTTGGCCGCCCGGTACTCCGGCCGCTTGCGGAGGGCATCGGCGACCGCCCCGGACAGATTCGGCGTGACGGGTGAAAAGCTGGCAGGGTCGGTCGGAAGAATGGCACCCCCCCACGCCCCCTCCTTGGGGATGTTCAGGACTACCTTGAGACTGTCCTCTGCATCCCGCACCTGCTTCTCGGCCACGACGACACCCGCCTCCCTCGCCGCAACCTCTGCCTGGGCCTGGGTGATCTCCACGGGCGCCGCCACCCCGGCCCGGACCCGGGCCCGGTTCAGCTCGGCGAGTTCCCTGGCCACACGGAGGGAACGCTCTGCGACCTTGAGGTTCTCCAGGGTAAAGACCAGGTCCCAGTACGCATTCTGGACCTGGGTGATCACGTCCATCGTCGTCTGGCGGAACCGATCCAACGACGCCTCCCGCTCGTTTTGGGCGATCTTGATCTCGACCCGATTGACGTCTACGCCGAAGTTCTTCAGAAGCGGCTGGGTGAGGGTCAGCGTGAGATCCGACGTGTAGGCAGTCCCGTTACCTGCCTGTGTGAAGAAGACGGCGTTGTTGAAGTTCCGGGTGTTGTTCGCGCGCAGCTCGTAATTCCCACCCGTGGGCAGGTCCTGGCGCACACCGACGTTGAAGTCCAGGTCCTGATTGACGTTGGTCCCGCGTTGCGAGAGGGCCGACCGGCCCGGCGTCCGGGTATTGGTAAAGCTCACCTCCGCGAAGGCGGCCGGGTCAAAGACCGCCTTGGCAGCGGTGATATCCGCCGCCCGGATCTTCGGATTGAACCCTTCGATGACGATATCCAGGTTATTCTTGAGCCCGAGCAGGACGCTTTCCTGAAGCGAGAGAACCATCACCTGTCCGGCGGTCGGCGCGGGCTCCTCGGGCTTGCCCGGGACCCCGGCCGATGTCTCCTCGCCCAGGGCAGATCCGGTCGAGGAGACGAGGGCCGCCAAAACCGCAGCTACGAACCACGGGTTTCGTGCCTTCTCCATGCCGTTCCTCCTCTCGAAGACTCATCGCCCAACGGCTTCCGCCTCCGGCACCACGTGACTCCTTCACAGGCACCAATCGAATATGAACGGCATCGGGCAGATACCAGCCCCAGGGGGCGAAGACCGGGAAGAGGACACTTTCCCCCAGGTGGGCGGCATTCGGCTCGCGGGAAACCTCCACGGTAGTGGCCCGATACCCGGGAAGCCGGGCCGTCACCTCCACGCCCCCGTCCAGGACCGAGCTCCCTTCGTAGAGAACCGGGGACCGGCCGATCATGCGCCCATCTACGAGGATCTCTGCATCGCCCGGTTCGGTGAAGACCATCATCGTCGAGGCACAGCCGCCCCACAGGAGGGCAAGCCCCACGAGACCCACCACCGTTCGGATTCGACGCATCGCCCCCCCCTCTCCCACACGCGGTATTGAGATCCTGTGTTCCGCTCACCGCTCCCTGTGCGCGGAAACATTTGCGCTCCTCCGTTGCCCATCTTCTCCCCTCGCGGGGACCACCCGGATGCCGCCCAGGAAGAGGTTGACGAACGTCTCCACCACTTTCCCGGGGGAGTATCGGGGAGGTCGCTTGACGCCAAAGAGCTCATGAATGAGCAGATGATGAATGACCATTCCAACAAAACTCCGAGCCGCCAGGAGGGGATCGATGGTCCGAAAGGCCCCGGCGGCGATCCGGGTCTCGATGTAGCGGCGCAGAAACCGGTGGAGTCTTCGCACGCGGGTTTCGAAAAAGATGGTGGAGAGGTCGTGCCCCTCGAGGGCGCTGAAGAGGAGCAGCCGCATCAGCGTCGAGTCCTCCGTGGTCCCCTCCATGAGCGTCAACGCCACCGCCTCGAACACCCCCCGATCGTCCCCCCGCTCCGCCGCCTCTCTGGCCGCGGCCACCACGTCCTCGGTCTTCGACTTCGCGTCGATGATGGCACGATACAGCGCGTCCTTGTTGGCGTAATACCGGAAGAGTGCCGCCTCGCTCACCCCCACAGTTTCGGCAATCTCCCGCGTGGTGGTTCCCCGGAATCCCCGCTGGGAGAAGAGGGTCGCTGCCGCGTCAATGATCTGCCGCTTCCGCTCGAGCCCGCTCACCCGTCGAGACATCGTCACCTCAGAAGTGTGTAAGCATTTACTAACTTTTTTCCACTTTGTCAACCCCTATTTCGGACCCTGCTGGATCGCTCCCAGGCCCCCTTGTGAGACTCCAGCCTACTCCATGAGGGCCCGTTTCCTCGCGATGCTCGCCTCTACCAGGGGACTCGGAACGGACCGGATCATCACATTCACGCAGGCGGGGCGCCCCGCGGCAAAGGCCCGGAGGAGGGCGGGACGGATGGCTGCCGGTTCCTCGACACACTCGCCGTGCCCTCCGAGCGCCTCAACGACCTTCTCGTACCGGACGAGCCCCAGGTCGCAGCCAACGACCCGGTCCGGCCCGTAGAGGGCCGTTTGGATCTGCTTCTCCATGCCCATCGCCCCGTCGTTTCCGATGACCACCACAATGGGGAGACCGTGGCGGAGGGCGGTATGGAGCTCGAACGCGTGATAGGCAAATCCCCCGTCTCCCGTGACCACCACGACCGGTTCGTGGGGTCTCGCCAGCTTGGCCGCGATGCCGAAGGGGATCGCCGCCCCCAAGGTTCCGAGGGGACCAAGCCGGAGCCATCGCCCGGCTCGGCGGGCGGGCACCGCGATTCTCGCCCACTGTGGGAAGTCCCCGGCGTCGATGGCAATGGTGGCCTCGGGCGGCAGGAGGTCCCGGAGCTCCCGGCACAGGCGCAAGGGATGGATGGGAATCTCGGAGGACTGCTCTCCGATCTGAAGGCTCATCCGCCACGCGCGGCGCACTTCGGAGAGGTGACGGATCCAGGGTCGCTCCGGCCACGGCGCCCTGATCCCCGCCCGGCACGCCGCCAGGAAGGATCGCACGTCGGCAACGATCCCCACTTCCACCGCACGGTTGCGCCCGATCTCAGCCGCGTGGATATCCACCTGGATGATCCGCGCCCCGGGATGAAACACGCGTGGACCGCCGAAGGCCAGCCGGTAATCCACGCGCTTTCCGAGGATGCAGATCACATCCGCGTGAACAAACTCCCGGGCCGCCTGATTCAGGAGGGGGTCGGCGTAGCCAAAGCAGAGGGGATGGTCATCGGAGATCAGCCCGCGGGAGAGGCCGATCGTGAAGAGAGGAACCCGGGACCGCTCCACGAACCGCTCAAGGTCAGGGCCGGCCTGCGACCACCACGCGCCGCTCCCCGCGATCACGACCGGCCGCTCCGCCTCGCGGAGAAGGGCCAGGGCCTTCTCGACGAGGTCCGGCTCCGGCTGGTGGGCGGGCTGCCCCGCATCCGCCTGAGGAAGAGACACGGGGGCCTCTCCGGTTTTTCGGCTCAGGATATCGACGGGGATGGTGAGATGGACCGGCCCCGGCCGGCCCGTGAGGGCCTCGCGGAACGCCGTGGCAAGATAATCCGGAATCTGGCCGGGATCGGTCACCAGGGCTGCCCACTTGCTGATGGACCCGACCAGGGCGAGCTGATCGAGCTCCTGAAAGGCCCCGCGATTCGTGAGGAAGGACTCCGGGGCGCCGCTGATGCCTAGGACGGGGCACCCTTGCAGGAAGGCGCTCGTTAATCCGGTCAGGGCGTTGGCATGGCCGGGACCGCCCGTCACCACGAAAACCCCCGGCCGTCCGGTCGCGCGCGTCCAGGCGTCGGCCATCAGGGCCGCTGCCGATTCGTGACGGGTATCGATGATCCGGATATGGAAGTCGAGACACGCATCGTAGATGGGATTGATATGGTCACCCGAGAGGCTGAAGATCTGCTCGACCCCTGCCTGCTTCAGCCCTTGGACGAGGAGACGGGCCCCGCTCATGATCATGATGTGGAAGGATCCCTCCCGCACCCGCCGGTTCCCCCGCCGACAGGAGTGGCGCGGCGCACGACGACTGGTCGGGGGCGGTTCGCGCTCCTTGATGGCCTCGTGCAGTACGAATGAGAAGGAGGTTCAGCGGAGGCGATCACGGCGTCCACGAGGATGTCGGTGTTGCGGAAGACGGTGCGGCCAAGTCAAGGAGACACGGGATGAAGATTGGATTGCGCCGAGGGGAGAGGGAGCGTAAAGGTAAAGGTGCTCCCCCCATCCTCCCCCTCACTCTCTGCCCAGATCTCCCCCCCTTGCAGCTCGACGAGCCGCTTGGCGAGGGTGAGACCGAGACCGACTCCCGGGATCCGATGCGCGACGGCATTCTGCCCCCGGCCAAAGGGATCAAAGATCCGCTCCCGTTCCTCCGGGCGGATCCCGATTCCGTTATCGCGGACGGAGACCGCAACGGTGTCAGCGTCCCGAACACGGGCGCGAACGGCGACCTCGCCTTTTTCAGCGGTGAACTTGATCGCATTCGAGACCAGGTTCAGGAGCACTTGCCGAACCTGATGGATGTCACCCCGGATCGAGGGAAGTCCCGGTTCTCCCTGGACCGTGAATTGAATCTCCTTGTTCGCCGCCTGAGGAGCCATCAGGGCGTGGACCTCCTCAAGGACGACGAGGGGGTTGAACTCCTCGGAGTAGAACGTCCTCTGGCCGGTATCCCCCTCGGCGAGTTCCAGCAGGTCATTGGCCAACTTCAGGATGTGCTGTGCGCTGCCATAAATATTTTGGAGATACTGCTTCTGCCGCGTGGAGAGGGGACCGACGCGCTTGTCCTGGAGGAGCTCGGCGTACCCTAAAATCCCTGTGAGCGGTGTCCGCACCTCCTGGGAGAGTTGGGAGAGGAATTTGTTCTTTTGGTTATTGGCCTCGAGGAGTTGCTGGTTGGTCTGGAGCAACTGGTCATGGAGCCGGGCGCTTTCCAAGGCCGTGGCGGCATGATTGGCAATGGCAGAAAGAAGGGCAAGATCCGCCTCCCCGAAAGGCGTCTGGTCGATCCGGTTAATCAGCTGAATGACCCCGAGGACTCTCTCCTCGGTCTTCACCGGGACGCAGAGCATGGACCGGGTCTCAAAACCGGTCAGGGCGTCCACCCGCGAAGAAAACAGCGGGTGCTTCCTGACGTCGGGGAGGACGAGCGCTTCACCGGTCGAGGCCACCCAGCCGGCGATCCCCTCCTCCGCCGCGATGCGGAGTCCCTGCACCAACTCCCGCCTCTCCCCAAGGACCACCGCAAAGGTGAGCTCCCCTGTCTCCTCACGGAGGAGGAGCGAGCCGGCCTCGACCTTCATCAATGCCCCCACCTGCTCCATCACCAACCGCAGCAGCATCGGGAAATCGAGCGTGGAGGTAAAGGCCGCCGTCACCTGATTCAGGACGCTTAGCTCTTGGAGCCGCTGGTGAACGTGGCTGACATCCCGGAAGATCATCACCCCGCCCGCCGGCTTGTTCTCCCCCATCAGGCCGGTCATCGTCACCTTGAGGACCCGCCCGCCGTATTGAAACTCAAACTCCTCCCGCCCTCTTGACATCTCCATCCGCCGAACCGCCTCCGGGATCGGGTCACCGAAGAGGGACACGATCGGGGCCCCGATGAGCTCTGTTTCGGGTCGCCCGAGGAGCTGGACGCCCGCGGGGTTCACGTACACCGCCTGATGGGTCTCGTTGAACTCGATGACCGCCTCCCCCAGCGTGGCCAGCAAGGTATCCAGGTGGCGCTTGATCGAGAGGAGCTCTCGGGCGATAACCCGTGGCCGCACCTCGTGGAGACCGACGACGACCGGGGACCCCCCCTCTCCCTCTTCTCGCCCCAAGCGCTCGAGGATCTCCACGATGTCCGCCACCATTGCATCCATGCGGCGCTTGGCGATGTACGCCTTCGCCCCAATCTCCCGGAGATCCTGAAGGCTGGCCAGGCCCTCGGCCATGGTCGCGGTGACGACGACGACGGGGACCTCATGCAGGTGAGGATCTTGTTGAAGGTGACGGCAGAGTTGACGCCCGTCCATCACGGGCATGATGAGGTCCGTCACGATGAGATCCGGGTGATGGGCGCGCGCCTGTTCCAAGGCCTCAAGCCCATTGCGGGCCCTGGAGACGCGAAAGCCCGCCTCACCGAGCGCATCCCCGACGCCCCGGAGGATGAGTTCGTCATTGTCGACGATCAGGATTTCCTTGGCCACACTCTGCCTTTGGCAAGGACTGCGGGTGACTTCAGAGAACACGTCGCCAGCGATCACAGCAAACTACGTGCCAATCACTATATCGGATGCGCGTGGGTATAACAGCCCTCTAAAGGGCGCCCGGCGACGCGCAATGGAACAACAGACCGCATCGGAACATTGCACCACGCGTCGGACGAGGTCCAGTAGGTGTCCGAGTTGCTTACCTTGCCGATGACCCCTCAGACATGAAGCCCTTCGACTCGCTCCCTTTCCTTGGCAGGATTGGGGCGCTTCGGCGGCTCGCTCAGGGCACCATTCGACGCGCGAGAAGCGGCTCTCCAGCCGCAGATGGCTTGCCATGAGCAACCGGGGAAAGCTCTCGTCGGAAAGCTTTCCCCGCGCGTCGAATGGTGGAGGCGGCGGGAGTCGAACCCGCGTCCGAGAACAGGTCCATAGAGGCCCCTACATGCTTAGCCTGTGTTTTGCTTCTCGTCGGTGAACACCCCCACAGGCAGGGTTACTCACCAACCAGCCCTGCAGTTCTCGCCCGCCTCTCCCGGGCCGGGATCGGAAGGCCAGCTTACCTGTATGACACCGCACCTTACCCGGCAAGCGGGGCAAGGGCAGCGTGGCTACTCGTTAGGCAGCCAGTGCCAGCTGATGGTTGGCAGTTGTGTGTTTCCCATCGGTTTTACGAGGGTGATGGGACCTCGGCATGCCGCCTCTACCAACCTCGTCCCCGTCGAAACCGTTTCGCCCCCCTGCGGCCCGCAGGCCGCCGTTCATGGTTAATGGTTCATGGTTCATAGTTCAGAAAAAAGAATGAATACTGCCGAAACGCGTTTATAACCCTGAACTCTGAACCCTCAACCCTGAACCCTTTTGAGTGCATCAGCCATCTCCCGTTCCTGGGTCCGGCGCTTGAGGTCTTCCCGTTTATCGTACTGCTTCTTTCCCCGGCACAGGGCCAGCTCCACTTTGACCCGGCCCTCCTTCAAGTAGAAACTCAGCGGAACGAGGGTCAGCCCCCGTTCTTGAACCTTCCCGACCAGGCGGCGGATCTCCGCCCGGTGCAGCAGGAGCTTCCGGCGTCGCCGGGGCTCGTGGTTGAACCGGTTGGCTTGCGTGTACGGGCTGATGTGGCAGTTGAGAAGAAACACCTCCCCCCCCTCCACCACCCCATAGCCATCCCGCAGATTCGCCCCGCCCGCCCGGAGCGACTTGACCTCGGTCCCCCTCAGGGCGATGCCGGCCTCAAAGGCCTCCTCGATGTGGAAGTCGTGATACGCCTTTCGATTGGTCGTAAGCACCTTCCCGTGCGCCATATTCTCTTACCCCTGCGTTATTCCCTCGCAGCATCTAGAATAGCCCTTTCCCCCTTTTTTTTCAAGTCAACACCCCCGGCGCCAGCCTCCCCAACCCGAGAAAAGAGAAAAGGGGATAAGTACATTATTCGGGTCCCCCCTTCTTGGCGGGACGACCCCGTGGACGGAAGGTAAATTCTAAGCTCAGACGTTTCGCGACTCGTTGTCGCCAGGCCTCGCTGCCGTAGGGCCGGCCTCGCCTGACCGATAGCCTCAACGCTTCGAGCTCCTTCGATGTTAGCCCCTCGTTCAAGAGCGAGAGCCAGTCGTCCGGGCGAGGCACTGGCCACGCCGACAGCGCCGGCTTATGCTCATCTGCGCCCCCTCGGAGCCGCACCCAGACGCTCGACCACTGCCACTGCTCGGCCCTCTCGACCAAGCCTGCCCGCACGCCGTTCTGTTCCACGTAGCGGCAGACCGTTAGAAAGTGCTCGTCATGGTGAACCGGAAACGACTTGTACGTGCCCTGATAGAGGTGTCCGCTTCCTACGCTGTCCCGGTTCAGATGCCAACGGCGTGCATGCGTGGTGGTCAGTCGATGCATGAACTTTCCCAGGTCTCCGTCCCGCTCGGGCCACACAACCAAATGCCAGTGGTTTGGCATGATGCAATATGCCAAAAGACGCATGGGGACACGCAACACCGCCTCGGCCAAGAGCCATTCAAACCTCTGATAATCACGGGCGTCTTCGAAGATCCTAATGCGCGCAGTGGCACGGTTAAGCACATGAAAGACTACGCCACCCGGAGCGATGCGGGCCGTTCGAGGCATACACCGACGCTATCGGAGGACCCTGCTTGCGTCAACAGATAATTGTACTTATCCCCTTTTTATCCCCTTTTTCTCGCAGAGGCAGGGGCCCGTATAGCCAAAGGTGCTGAAGGGAAAACAGAACCCGACGCGCCGGACGAACCGGAGGGCGCCCTGTTCACTCCGCACCCTGAGGTGCGGCAGGCGGTGCAGCGACCGATCCCTCAGGGTCTCTACCGCCGCTCGCGTGATCCGGTCAGCGGAACCGCAGGGCATCCCGGAGCTCGCGGACGAGCGTCTCCACGGTCCCCCGCGTCCCCCCGGCCAGCTTCTGCCGCCACAGGCCCTCGGTCTCGAAGCGGGCGTCTCCGATCCGCTCCCTCCAGGGAGAGACCGCCTGGCGGATGGCGGCGGCGTCAAAGGGGTCTTTCTTGCTGTCCCGGGCGGCCGCCATGACATCCGGAGAGACCCGGATAAAGGCCCTGAGCGCCGTCCCGGTTTTGATGCTGTACTTCCGCCCCGCCCAGGCCTGGGGAAAGGCGGCCGCAATCGCCTTGAAATAGTTCAGGAAGAAGCGGCGCGCCCCCTCACGCAGCTCTCGGGCCCGCGCCTCCCCGCCAATCTTCTGGACCGTCTCGAAGAGCTCCACCATCTCCTCGGCCAAGGGAGCCTGGGAGACCTTCCCCCGTCCCACGCCGAGGATCCGGATCTCTCCCCGCAGGGGGGACGACTCGGCCTCGTTGAGGGCCCGGATGATGTCGTGGGCCAGTGCCTGGTTCTCGTTCGCGTAGAGCCGTCGCCCCGCCAGGCTGATCAGGTGGGACGGATTGAGGCGGGTGTGCTTGGCATTGATGGTGACGAAGAGTTCCACAACCTGCCGATCATCCAGGTGGTCAAAGAGGACGGCCGGGACCTCCATCCCGCTGAATTCCTGGGCCGCCGCGTGCAGGGCCAACAGGCGATGCTGGCCATCCAGGGCCCGCAGGATGCCGGGCTCTTCCGGGATCTCGAGGAGCCCGAGGGTCGGGTTTGCCCCGCCCCGCGTAAACCGGAGCCGCCGCTCCGCAATGATGATCACCGCCCCCGGGATGGCGGGAAGGTTTCCCGCCTCCTGGCACTCCCGGTAGTATTGCAGCAGCTCCTCGATCTTCCGGTGGATCACGGGTCGCTGAAACGCCGCCTCGCCCCGGGCAATCCGCCGCTCCAAGAGCTCCCAGTTCACGCGCGTCGGCCGGCGGCGGCGCTTCCCCGGGGGCCCCTCGGCCGAGGCGTACCCCAAGACCTCGAACCGGACCAGCCGGTCGATATCAGCCGCCGAGAAGGAGGCTTGATAGAACTCGACGCCGAACTGCCTGACCCGATGGGCAGGCACCGTGATCATGGACACCATCCCCTTTTTTCTGCAGTTCTCTGTTCACCGTTCTCAGTGCATAGCCGCCTCAACCCTTTGCCATCACCCGTGAACCGTGAACCATTTCAAGAGGTGGTCCGCCAGCGGAGCTTCGGCTCGCGCGCTGCTTTGGTCTCGTTCAGGCGAGTCACCTTGGGATGGTGAGGCGCTAACCGCACCAACTCCGGATCTTCCTCGGCCTCCCGGGCGATCCGCTTCATGGCATCGATGAACTGGTCGAGGACCTCCCGGCTCTCGGTCTCTGTCGGCTCGATCATGAGCGCCCCCTTGACGATCAAGGGAAAGTAGATGGTCGGCGGGTGAAAGCCGTAGTCGATGAGGCGCTTCGCGACGTCCAGAGTGTGGATGTCCGTCCGCGACTGGAGGGCATCCGAGAAGACGCACTCGTGCTTGCAGTGCCGGTCATACGGGAGGTCGTAGATCCCCCGGAGCTGGCTCAGGATGTAGTTCGCATTGAGCACCGCCACCTCGGCCACCCGCCGAAGTCCCTGGGGTCCCAGGGAACGGATATAGGCATAGGCCCGGACCATCATCCCGAAGTTGCCGTAAAAAGCGCGGACCTTGCCGATGGACTTGGGGAGCGCATGGTTGAGCACAAACCGCTTCCCCTCCCTCTCCACCGTCGGGACCGGCATGAAGGGGGCGAAATGTTTCTTCATCCCCACGGGACCTGACCCCGGTCCGCCCCCGCCGTGGGGTGTGGAGAAGGTCTTGTGGAGGTTAAACTGGAGCACGTCGATCCCCATGTCCCCCACCCTGGCGATCCCGACCAGGGCATTCAGATTGGCCCCGTCACAGTACACCTGCCCCCCCTGCTTGTGCACGATGTCGGCGATCTCGACGCTGTGTTCCTCGAAGAGGCCCACGGTATTGGGGTTGGTCACCATGATGGCCGCCACCTCCCCATCCATCACGTCCGCCACCGCCTTCGGTTCCACGACCCCGCGCGGGCCGGATTTGACCGGGATCACCTCGTACCCACAGATCGCGGAGGAGGCCGGGTTGGTCCCGTGGGCCGAATCGGGGATGAGGACCTTCTTCCGCGGGTTGCCCCGTGAGGTGTGATACGCGCGGATGAGCATCATTCCCGTGAGCTCCCCGTGCGCCCCCGCGGCCGGTTGGAGGGTGACGCGGTCCATGCCGCTGATCTCGGCCAGGTACTGCTCCAGCTCCCACATGAGCTGGAGGGCCCCCTGGCTGAGCTCCTCGGGTTGATACGGATGGGCCCGGGCGAACCCCGGGAGACGCGCGACATCCTCGTTGACCTTCGGGTTGTATTTCATGGTGCAGGACCCGAGGGGGTAAAAGCCGATGTCCACGCCATAGTTCCATTGGGACATTCGGGTATAATGGCGGACCACGTCCACCTCACTCACCTCGGGGAACCCCTCGATCTCCTCCCGGAGCAGCTTCCGGGGGAGCAGCCGCTCGGGCTTCTCCTCGGGGACGTCGCAGGCGGGGAGGGAGTAGGCGGCCCGCCCCGGCACGCTCTGCTCAAAGATGAGGGGCTCGTTGAACTGCAGTCCCCGTGTCCCTACCGTCCGCGCCCTCATCGTCCACCTCCCAAGGCCTTGCAGAGTTGCTCGATGTCTCCCCGACTGATCTGCTCGGTGACGCAGAACAGGAGGCACTCCTTGAGTTCCGGATAAAAGCGACCCAGCGGAAGCCCCCCGATGATCCCTCGCTTGAGGAGGGCGCGGGTCACCTCTCGCGGTGCACGGCGTCTGCTCTCCACGACAAACTCGTTAAAGGCGGGACCGCCAAATTTGAGGCCGAAGCCCCGGACCTTGCCGATCCGCTCCCGGGCAAAGTGGGCCTTCCGGAGGTTGAGGAGCGCCATCTCGCGCAGCCCGCGCCGGCCCATGGTGACCATAAAGATGGCCGCGGCGAGGGCACAGAGCCCTTCGTTCGTGCAGATATTCGAGGTGGCCTTTTCGCGGCGGATATGCTGCTCCCGGGTGGAGAGCGTGAGGACGTAGCCCGGCCGCCCCTCCCGGTCGGCAGTCTCGCCGACGAGGCGCCCCGGCATGCTCCGGACGTAGGCCTCCTTCGAGGCGAAGAACCCGAGATACGGCCCGCCAAAGCTCATGCCATTGCCCAGGGCCTGTCCCTCCCCGACCACGATGTCTGCCCCCGCGTGGCCGGGCGGCTTCAAGAGGCCGAGCGCAATGGGTTCGGCGACCGAGACGACGAGGAGACTGTCCTGGTCATGGGCAGATCGGGCGAAGGCGTCCAGGTCCTCGGCGATCCCAAAGAAGTTGGGGTGCTGCACGATCAGGCACGAGGCCTTTGTGGTCAAGAGCGACTTCACCTGCGCCAGATCGGTGGCCCCGCTCTTCTCATAGGGGACCTCCACGATCCGCATCCCCAGCCGCGAGGCGTACGTCTGCACCACCTGGCGATACTCCGGGTGGACGGCCCGGGAGATCAGGACCACCTCCCGCCCATTGATTCGGTGCGCCATCAGGACCGCCTCCGCCGTGGCAGATCCCCCATCGTACATCGAGGCGTTGGCCACCTCCATGCCGGTGAGCTGGCAGATCAGGGTCTGGTACTCATAGATGGCCTGGAGGGTTCCCTGCGAGACCTCCGGCTGGTAGGGGGTGTATGCGGTGAAGAACTCCCCGCGGAGGATGAGATGGTTCAAGAGCGCGGGGGTGAAATGGTTATACGCCCCCGCCCCCAGATAGGAGGTGTACCGATCCACGTCCGCGTTCTTCCCGGCGAGCTCCCGCATGTGGCGGAGGAGCTCCGCCTCGGACAGGGCCGGGGGAAGCTTGAGGTCCCCCTTGACCCGGACCTTTCTGGGGATGTCGGCGAAGAGCTCCTCGACGCTCTGAACACCGATGGCCTGGAGCATCGCCGCGCAATCGGCATCGGTATTGGGGATGTACCGCATCAGTGCCCTCCTCCGGCCTGTTCGAGGTACGCCGCATAGTCCGGGGCGGAGAAGAGAGTGTCCAGATCCTTTGCCTGGGTGATCTTGACCCGGATCATCCACCCGGCCCCGTACGGGTCCGAATTGACCAGCTCCGGCTTCTGCTCGAGCTCACGGTTCACTTCCACGACCTCGCCCCCGACGGGGCAGTAGAGGTCGGAGACCGCCTTGACCGACTCCACGACGCCGAAGGCCTCCATCTGGCCCAGCCGTCGCCCCGTCTTCGGCAGCTCCACGAACACCACATCCCCGAGCTGATCCTGCGCGTAGTGGGTGATCCCCACCCGTCCCGTCTCCCCCTCCACTTTGATCCATTCGTGTTCCCGGGTGTACTTGAGTCCCTCCGGCACATGCATGATGCCCTCCGATGCGTTCATGGTTCAGGGTTCTGAGTTCAGGGTCAAGAGGTCACGGTCCATGAACCATGAACCCTCAACCATGAACCGCTATCGTTTGCGTTTATAAAAGGGGGTAGGAACGATCTTGGCCCGGACCGGCTCGCCCCGGACCAGGATGTCGACCTCGGTCCCGATCGTAGCATGCTCGATGGTGACGTACCCCAGCCCGATATTTGTGCCCAAGGTCGGGGAGGGGCCACCGCTGGTGACTTCTCCGATCTCCCGACCGTCAATGACGATTTTGTAATGCGAGCGGCCGATCCCACGGCCCGTCATCTCGAACCCCACGAGCCTCCGCGTCAGCCCAGCGGCGCGCTGCTTCTCCAGCGCCGCCCGCCCGATAAACTCCCCCTTATCCAACTTGACGATCCAGCCGAGATCGGCCTCGAGAACCGTGTGGGCATCGTCAATATCGTTGCCGTACAGCGCCATCTTGGCCTCGAGCCGCAGCGTGTCCCGGGCCCCCAGCCCGACCGGACGAAGGCCCAGGGGACGGCCCGCCTCGAGGAGGCGATACCACAGGGTCTGGGCCTTTGCCGGGGCGAGATAGATCTCGAAGCCGTCCTCGCCCGTGTATCCCGTCCGGGAAATCAGGGCATCGGCATCCAGCACCTTGCCAGGCTGGAACCAGTAGTATCTGATCTGGCCAAGGTCCACGGGGGTGAGCTTCTGGAGGATCTCCGCGGCCCGGGGGCCCTGCAGGGCGAGGAGCGCCGTCTCGTCGCTGATGTTCCGCACCTCGCAGCTGCCGCTCGTATGCTCGACAACCCACTGATGGTCCTTTTCGATGTTGGACGCGTTGACCGTCACCATGTAGTGATCATCGGCCACCTTGTACACCGTGAGGTCATCCACGAATGTGCCGCTGTTGTAACAGAGGGCCGCGTACTGGACCTGCCCGATGCGGAGCTTGGAGGCATCGCTCGTCACCAGGCGCTGCACCGCCGCCAGCGCATCCCGGCCGCGAAATTCGATCTCTCCCATGTGGCTGATGTCGAACAGGCCGGCAGCCCCCCGGACCGCCCGGTGCTCCTCCAGAATGCCGGAGTACTGGACCGGCATGTCCCAGCCCCCGAAGGGGACCATGCGGGCCCCCATCTGTCGGTGAGCGGCGTTCAGGGGGGTCTGCTTCAGATCTGCCTGAGGCGTCTCGATGACGGACCTCCTCTGCGGTCAAGGAGGAATAGGGGGGCAAAGGAGCGAAAGCCCGGGACGATTGGCTTATTAATGTAAATGGAGTTTGATATTTGTCAAGGAGAAAGTCGGGCGTGTGGACGGGGAGGGGAAGCGACCGTCCAACAGCCTCCCCGGCCGAAAATAAAACGCCATTAAATTTTGCTTGACACCCCTTCTCCCCTTTTGATAAAGGAGCGGGCAGGCTCAGGACCCACCAGGCATTTTGCCACTCTTCAGAGGAGGGGGTGATACATGTCAAGAGGTGTGAGGTGGGGCTCAGGGAACAGAAAGGGTTCTCCTGCCTCTCCATCTTAAGAACGCTGGTCCCGAACAGGGGTAACATCGAATCACGAGAGTCGTGTGAGGGAAACCTGTAGCGGGGAGGCGCAGACATGAATCGATGGATTATCTGCTTGGCCGGGACAGCCATCAACATCTGTCTCGGCGTCCTCTACTCGTGGAGCATCTTTGTCGTGCCCTTGATTGATAAGTATGGGGCAGAGGCCGGCTTCTCGCGGGCCTCGCTGACGTGGCCCTTCACCGCCTCGATCTTCACCTTTGCCCTGGTGATGGTCTATGCGGGCCGACTCCAGGATAGGATTGGGCCCCGGATTGTCTGCACCATCGGCGCGGCGATCATGGGGGCCGGGTTCATCCTGACCTCGTTCGCCGGCTCCGTGCCGGCGATCATCTTGACTTACGGGGTCATCGGCGGAGCCGGCGTCGCCTTCGGGTATGTGACCCCCGTCGTCACCACGATCAAGTGGTTCCCCGACATGAAGGGTCTCACGGTCGGGATTACGGTGGCGGGATTCGGATTCGGGGCGTTCGTCTTTACCCCGATCGCCGTGAAGCTCATCAAGAGTGTGGGCATCAGCAGTGCCTTTCTATACCTGGGGCTCATCTTCCTCATCGCCGTGGGGCTTCTGGCACAGCTGCTCCAGATCCCCCCTGCTGGGTATAGGCCCGAGGGCTGGACGCCGCCGCCCCCCAAGCCGGGCGGCGTGAAGGCGGCCAGGGACTACACCCCCGGCGAGGCCGTGAAGACCGCGACCTTCTGGACACTCTGGTTGGCCTTCCTTGGGAACGCGGGGGTGGGCCTGATGGTGATCAGCCTCATCGCCCCCTACGCCAAGAGCCTCGGCATGAGCCCAGAGACGGCGGCCTTCATGATCGGCTTCCTGTCGATCGCGAATGGCTTTGGGCGCATCATCGCGGGCTGGCTCTCGGATGTCATGGGCCGCACCCGGGCGATGATCTTGATCTTCGGGATCACCACGGTGACCATCTTTCTGCTGCCGTTCATCGCGGGGACGACCCTCGGGTTTGCCACCGGGCTCATGATCGCCGGGGCGGCTTACGGGTCCAACTTCGCCCTCTTCCCCGCCGCCACGGCCGAGTACTTCGGCACCAAGAACCTGGGGGTGAACTACGCGGCCGTCTTCACCGCGTGGGGGGTCGCGGGGGTGGTCGGCCCGCGCGTCAAGGCGTATATGCTTGCATCGAGGACGGCAGGCCTTGAGAGAGGAACGCCAGAGTTTACGCAAGCGGCGCTGGGCGCCTACAAGACAGCTTTCATGGTGGGCACCGGCCTGGGCCTGCTGGCGGTCGTCATGGCCATCGTTACGAAGCCGCCGAAGGAGGTCGCACCTGCCGCTGCCACCGGCCGGTAATCCACACGAAAGAGAGGCAATCTGGAGCGAGAGGCTGTCGAATCCCCCGACAGCCTCTCTTTTTTTGCGATGCAGACCCTGGTACAGGCGTTCCGCCTCGGTAAGACCATCGTGGTGACGATGCTCGCCCTCTGGCTGTCGGCTCCGGCACCAGCCTGGGCCGTCGAGTGTCGCTTCACCCACGAAACCGCCACACCCCCCTCAGGCCCGGAGCAGACCACCTTTATCACGGACTGCCCGCTTCCGCTGCCGGTGGAGCCGATCTGGACGGCGCTGCAGGATTTTCCACGGCTGGCGGAAAAGGGGGTGCGCCCCACGGAGGTCGAGTATGCGCGCGCGCTCGACTCCGAGGCGGCCAAGCGTGCGGTGGCAGCCCGGCTCAACAGCCTCCCCCTTGCGCGCAAGCCGGATGTTTCCCGGCTGCTCGCCCTCCCCCTGGATGGCCCTCTGTTGTACGAAGAGTTTTACCACGTCAATCTCTACTTCCTCTGGGGGGTACGCCGCTTTGCCGCCGATACCTCACAATCGGCAGCCGGGATTTATCGGCTGACCTTTGAGAAGGTGGATGGGTTGAGCAGCGAGGCGGTCTTCCGGGGGGGCTTTGAGCTGACCCAAGACGGAGACCGATCCCGCCTGCGCTACACCCTCACCCTGAGCATCCATGAGAAGCTTGCCGGGGAAGGCCTCCTCGATCTGCTGCAGCGGGCGGTCATGGGGAGGATGTACGTCGAGGGCTACCGAACCTACATGAAAGAGCGGGTCGAGGGGATCGTGCGGGAAGCACAACGCCTGGGCCGTGCCGACGGCAGCCGAGGTGAGTGATGGAGAACGTCTCCCTCTACCTCTGGTTGACTGTCGGGTTTTTCATCGGCTTCTGCATCACCGCGGCGGCCATCATCTGGTTCTTTCGGCAGCGGGCCCAGAGAACATGTGCCCCCCACGAGTGGGAGACCGGTCCCGACGGGCGGCTCCGCTGTGCGCGGTGCGGTCTGGTGGCCGGCGAGCGGGACTGAGACGACGCGATCCCCGCGTGGGTTGGTAGATTCCAGCCATTGACGCCCGAGACATCCTTTCGGTATAGTGATGAGCATCATGAGCCATGGCGGGGATCGGCGCGAAAAGCAGCTGCGCAAGGGGACCCGCTCCATCGTGTTCGGAGCGGCTGTCCTCATCGGCCTCGCCGTGTTCAAGATGGCGCAGCAGATCCCGCAATTGCAGGATTTCGAAATTCTGCTGGGCCTCGTGATTGGGGCGACGGTTTTCGCCATCCTCCGACGGTTCCTGCTGTAGAACGCGGCGATGGGGACCGGTGCTCCGGCCGCGGTCATGCATCGCGGAGCCGGGGCACTCCGGAAGGGAGCCAATGGATCCAATCCTTGAATTTATAATACTAGCCGTGCTGGCGATGCCCCTGGTGGCCGTCGTGCTCTATGTGGGAGCCACGCTGCTCGTTCTCCCCCTGACCGGAGAATCGATCTTCCGGTTTACCGATCGACCGCTGGTCGAGGCGATCCTTGCGCTGGTGCCGATGCGACCCGGCCAGCGTTTCTACGACTTAGGGTGCGGGGAGGGCCGCATGCTGATTGCCGCCAGGGAGAAGTACGGCGTCGACGCCATCGGCTATGAGGTGAACCCGTGCGCGTATGTCTACGCGCGGCTGAACGCCTGGTGGCACGGGGGGGGCGCCCAGGTCCGGTTCCGGAATTTTATGCACGCGGACCTCTCGGACGCAGACGTCATCTATTGCTATCAAGCCTCGGGGGCGATCCAGCAGCTTCGGGACAAGTTCACCCGTGAACTGAGACCCGGAACCGTCGTGATGAGCAACACTTACACCATCGAGCGCTGGCTCACGCCGACGGTGGTGACCTTGGAACACGGCATCACCATTCGTAACATCTACTTGTACCAGGTCCCTTCTCCCCACGCGTCCACGCCCCCCACCCCCGAAGCTACGCCATCCGGGACACGAACAGAGGCAATCCCCCACGGGCTGCGAGACCACTCATGATGGACCCGGTGAACACACCGACCAATGCCAGCGCCCCGACCCGATGGCTGCGACTCGGGATCTGGATATTGCACGTGCTGGATGCGAGCGTGATCGAGGTCCGCGACGGACAGTATGTGGGATCAATCTGATGATCCTTCATCCCCCGGGCGGGGGAGAAGGAAAGCCAAGCTGTCACCAGCCAGCAATCAGCTCTCAGCAAAGACGAAAAAGAACAGCAGCCAGGTGTCAGTGCTCAGCAATCCGCTCCTGGGAGGTGTCAGCAGTCGGTCTGGACATCCTGAAGTTGGTAGCTAACAGCGGACGGCGGATAGCGGACCGCTGACAGCTGATTGCTGACCGCTGCTTGCTACCTAGAAGAGGGGCCAGTCCCGGTCGAAGATCCTGATTTTCGGGAAGCCGATCAGGGATTGGGCCACACGCTTGTGGCACAGGGAACACACCATGCCGCCGGGTGAGGCTGCCTCCCACTGGTGAAGCGTACACCGGGCTTCCCGAAGGCGGCGGCGATCCAGCTTATGGAGCTGAAAGAGAATCGCAGCGTAGGCCAGCACTTCCACCGTGTAGAGCAGGAACATTGTTGCTGCATCCAGCGTGATCATTGTGGGCCTCTTGGCATCTAGATTTCAGACACTTGTTTGGGTTGCAATTTCTGGGCCAGAGTCGGGTTCCGACGGGCCCGATTTTTTCTCGGCCACCGGGGAGATCCCCGCGGCGACCTCCAGACGGCGCCCGATGGCCTGATAGCCCTCCAGATCGGCCTGAACGGTCTCCGAGACGGTCTCCGCCCCCGCGGAGAAGATCAGGCATCAGGTCAGGATAGGGCGTTGACAGATCAGTTGCCAAAGTCTGGACAGCATCGCTCCCCTCCTTTTCTTACACTTATGTTGACGTGCGTTTGGTTACAAATATTCCTCAGAAACTCGCAAGATCTCGTTTAATGCTAATTGGCCCCATGATCGGCCCTTTCCCGGGGGCCACGAAGAGAGGTCTACTGTGCGAGGTCTTGACGCGGCTGGGGCCTCGGGCGTACCCTTTGACTATATGCTCAGGGAGGGCCCTTCGACCCTTCGACCTTGCTCAGGGCTCAGGGCAGGCCCTCAGGGTGCGTGCTGGCCGGACTCGGATTGGGGGATGCAACGAAAGAAAGATGGGAACCGCAACACGCGACAACGTTGGACTGGATTCCCGGACGACGCCTCGGGCGGGTGAGGGAATCCCCGGCGCGGTTGCTTCGCTCATCGCATGGGTGGGAGTCGGACTCCTGGTCTTGCTTTTCACGGGGGTTCTTGCAGGTATCTGGATGGTCCTGGTGCAGGGAAACCTCCTCCCCCTAGAGGCCGTATGCCTGCGAGGCTAAGGGGGATTCCGGGGGGCAGCAATCAGCTATCGGCAGTCAGCAAATTTCCGGCTGTCAGCTGTCAGCAGTCAGCGACCAGCTATTAGGCTCAGGATGCCCCGGCTGACTGCTGACGGCGGATTGCTGACTGCCAGTTCACAATTACTGACAGCCTCAGAATGTCTGATCGCTGACCGCTGCCGGAGCTATTATGTGGCCTGCGTTCCTGGTGACCGCCCTCCTCCTTCTCTTTGCCTACGGCATGGCCCGTGGGACGGCCTGGCTCGATCGTTGCTCGGATGACGAGTTTCGGCTCCTGATCTGGGAGGCCGAACCCCAGCGGGCGGCCGACGCCGTGAGCCGGTGGGTAGCCCAGGTGCTCGTCATCCGGCTCTGGGCGGCCGAGCCCGGCCACGTGTGGCTGCGGATCGAGGGCTGGATTCTCTTCCCCTGGACCCGAGGGCTCGAGCGAGTCTGCCAGGAGCACCTTGCTCACCCCGACACGCGGCTCATCCTGGATCTCAGCCGGGTCAGGTGGATCAGCCCTGCTGGGCGGCGGTTGCTGCAGGGCCTCGACGGGACCCGGGTGCAGATACAGCGCTGGCCTCGACACCTGCGACCTCTCGGCCCGGCGCCAGGCAGGGGATAAGTGTGTTCCGTGCTAGAAATCGCACGAGTGCGACAGTAGCCCCGGAGAAAAAACGAGGGACCCGATGACGAGGATTACACCGGGCCACGGGAGCGACGCATCGGTACCGGACCTGCTCCAGCCGGTCCTTGAGGATTATGCCCAAGCCGTGCGGACCCCCATCCATGCCCATGCACCGGCAAGTCGCCTCTCTCCTCCGCGGCGGGATGGCGGTCTCCATCTGCACGTCTTTGCCCTCCCGGCCCAACCCCACTGGTCCACCTTCTGGCCAGTGACTCCAAGCGTCGAAATCCCTGCGGTTTTTTGCTGGGGACTGGCTGCAGGAACGAAGAAGGCCTTGGACCCAGGGAACCTCTTCTCCCACGGCGCCTTAACATTCGATCAGAGGGGTCGCGCAATTACCGGGACCCTTGGAGAGAATATCTATGTCCTGTTCGACCTCTTGGGACAGCCCGAGCCGTTGGTTCCGGTCATCCTGCGGAGGATTCTCGACCTGTGTCTGGGGGGGTTGTCGGAATCCCTGTCCCTGCAGAGCGGCAGGCTCCCCCATCAGGTGCACCTCACCCTTGACCGCCTCAAGCACACGACGATGCTCATCACCCTGAACGAGCGCGCCGCCCGGGGAGAGCACCCGGGAATTCAGGATCACGTCTCCGACAACGCCGGGCCAGCCGAGGACGGGGAGTGTATCCGGAAGCGGATGACGGTGGCAGAAGAAAACCTCAGAGAACTCTCCCGGCAGATGGCGTCGCAGACACGCCTGTTGATGCACTGTCGGGAGCGGTACCGGACGCTCACCAAGGCCGACGAATCGGAGGAAGCGCTGACGCGGGAATTCGACAGGCTACTCGCCATCCCGGAAGTGCGCGACGTCCAAGTCCTGGGGGACCGCCTGTGCGTGCTCACGGAAACCGTCGATACGGTGGTTGCCGGCCGGCGCTACCGGTTGGGACGCTTTCGCCTCGATATTCGCTTCAATGGCGATGTGGCCATCACGAACCTTACCCGGGCATACGGCTACTATGATCACCCCCACATCTGGAACACCAAGCCGTGCCTCGGCAATATCGGTCAGAGTGTCGTGAAACTGGTCAGTGAGTTTCAGTGGGTCGCCGCAGCCGAACTGCTCCTCGAGTATCTGAAGACCGTGAGCCCCAAAGAGTGGTATACCCCCATCGACCACTGGGAGGAGCGCTCTCCGTGAGCTGGACCGTCAACACCATTCCCGAGGTCCTGATCACACCGGCAGCCTTCCAGAAGCTGCGCCTGTACATCGACCTGTGCCCCATGGAGATCGGAGGACTTGGCGAAGTAGAGCGCCACGGTGCACATCTCTTGATCACCGACCTCTTCATTCTCCCCCAAAAGATTTCCCCGTCGGAAACGGAGCTGGACCCAGGAGCGATGCTCGAGATGCTCCAATGCTGCGTTGCCGAGGAGCGGAACCCCGCATCGCTCTGCCTCTGGTGGCACAGCCACGCCGAGATGGACGTGGAGTGGAGCGAAACGGATGAGCGGACCATCGCGACCTTCCCCGGGGACTTCCTCCTCTCCGTTGTCGCCAACAAATCGGGCGCGTTGGCGTGTCGCCTCGACTTCCTGCACCCCACCCCACGGGTTTTCAGCGACCTTCCGCTCACCATCCTCCCCGGCCAGGGCGGCGAGGCGGACGTGACGGCGCTCCGGACCGCCATCATTGCCGAGATGTGCGAGAAGCTCCAGGTGGTCACCCGCGACCTCCAGTACCATGAGATCCCGGTCGAGGTGGAATTTTTGTCCTCCTTCGACCCCGAGCTCTGCCCACCAGCGTCTCCCCCCTGGTCGACGACCGATGACCGATGACCCGGGGAATTTCCAATTTCGAATTTCGAAATTCGAATTTCTGTCAACTCTGAACCCGACGGGGGTTGACTTCGGTTATCGGACCTCGAACGTTGGACTTTGGACCTTAAACCGTGACCCGTGAACACCGTGGAGGTGCCGACAATGCAATTCGTTCGAGTGACCGATCTCCAAACGGCGGATAACCACACCGTCCCCGCCTACGCGTTTCTTCCCGAATCCCCGCGCGGCGGCGCGGCGGTCGTTCACGGGTACGGGGGGTGCAAGGAACAGATGCTCGGTCTCTCGGCCCGCCTCGGCGAGGAGGGATGGGCAACGACCGCCGTCGACCTCCGGGGCCACGGGGAGCACCCCGCCCCCCTCGATGCGGGACTGCTGCAGGATCTGGAGGCCGCCCTGAGCTGGCTCCGCCGCTACGGGCGGGTGGTCGCCGTGGGACATAGCCTGGGCGGGCGGTTGGCGCTCACCTCCAGCGCCGATCTCGTCATCGCCATCTCTCCCGCCGTCGCGAGCCGGCCCTCGGAGGAGGGGCGGCAGATGCTTCTTGCATTCGGCGCGACCACCGTGCGAAGCCCGGAGCCGGGCTTCATCCTGGAGCTCCTGCGGAATATGGAAGAGGTGAAGGAACCCACCCGGCCCGCCCTGCTCCTTCACGGGGCGCAGGATATCCCCACCCTTATCGAGGGCATCCAGCGGGTAGCGGGCAACCTTCCCAAAGGAACGCTGGCGCCAGTGACCACCTTCCAGCATCCCGAGACCCCTCTCCCGCCCGCCATCCTCCCGTACCTTCACCGCTGGTTCAACCACCTCGACCTGAAGTTCAACCCCGAGGTCTTCCGGCGTGCCGCCGCATGGCTCCGCGAGGCGAAGACCTGAGCGTTGAGGGCACAGGATTGCGTGAGAACAGTCGAGGGCGAATAGTTGAGAGTCGAGAGTGCAGAGATTTCGGGTTTCGCATTGCGAATTTCGAATTTGAAAAGTCTTAAGCCTCGTAGTTAAATTCGAAATCCCTCGGTCGCCGGTCTGGGGTCCCCTGTCTCCAGTCTGCCTCAGCGGTCGCCTTGACACACGGATGGAAGCCCCCTAAGCTAGACTCAACCCATAGAGGGGAGAGAGCATCGTGGAGTGGATCGAGGTCCGGGGGAAGACGGTCTCCCTGTACCGGGAGGGGACCCCGCCCACCGTTGATCGTGAGGTTCCGCTCGAGGATTTCCTCCGGGAGGTGGCCGCGTCGGCCCGCCGACCCGGGCGAGGGCGCCACGTCCTCCTCCCCCCCGGCACCCGAATCGTCAAGCCCGACGGGGGAGGTAACGCCCTCTGCATCGAGCAACCCCCACAACTCCGACGGCTCCGGTGGAGCGCCGCCGCCATGGGCAAGGGGGGAGAGTATCAGAGCTACCGGCTCGCGGTCCCCTATACCGTCTACATCTTCCTCTTCCACCAGGGAAGCTTCGAGGAGATGCGCGTCTACTACCGGACCGCCCCGCTCGAGAGCTCAGAGGACGTCCTGCTGATGCCGAATCTCTGGAACGTCCAGGCCGATCCTGGAAAGCGCTCTGCCTGTCGCGCCTGTCTCAGGGGCCGCCCGCTCGATCTGTGGGGGAACCCTGTCGCTAATCAGGTCACCGTCCTCCTCGACTACTTCTGGAGTACCGGCTTTAACACCGACATCGCGGGAAACTGCTTCGAGCGGGCCCGGGGCCTGGACCCCCGCATCAGCTCTCTCGAGGCGTGGGAAAAAGCCTCCGAGGCCGACCCCCTCTTTCCGCTGGCGCTCGACTGGGAGCGGCTCGAGCCGACCGTCGGTGAAATCATGGATCACCTACTCGAGACCGGTCCCCAGCCGCGGCAGGCCATCGCTGAAACCTCCGACCTGGCCGACCTCATCTACCGCATCCCCGAGCGGAAATAGAGAGGGGGAAGCATGGCGGCATGGCGGTTCGACCTCCACCGGGCGGAGCACCCCCTGTATCTGAGCTACGAGGGGTCTGTTCTCGCCCCGGGAGAGACAGAGCCGATCCATTGCTTCCTCTTGCTGGGAAAGGATTCCCTCACCGTCGAACTGAAGTCCCTCAGCCGCATCATCCCCGAGGAGATCATGCGGGCCTGGATAAGCCACCTGGGACCCCCTGCCTATGGTCCCATCACCCATTCCCGGACGGGGGAGATCGAGGAGCCCTTTGGCGAGATGATCCTAACCGCCACGTGGCGCTTCCCACCGGAGGAGCAGGGACGCCTCAGAACCAGGGTCGAGGGGCTCATGGAAAAAAGACTTGATCACGAACCACCTTCTCGATTATAAAACAGAGTTTGAGGGCGGTTCTTCTCGAGAGAGGAGGCTGGGAGCCGCGACAGGGAAGTGTGGGCGCGCTTTCACGCCACCGCGGAATAGTCACAAGGGAGGAAGGAGACATGATCCCAAGCCAGGAACGGAAGCGCATGGAGGAACGATTTGGGGAAATCGGCGAGGGCCTCACGGAACTCACCATTCAGGGAAAGCGGTACAATCTGTATGCGCTGCTCAGGGGGATCGGCATGGACCATGCCGACATCCGCCCCATTGACGC
>JBHIAH010000032.1:0-26136 GCA_046758505.1 Methylomirabilales bacterium (SeqCode)
GATCATTCCGCCCGAGACCTATAACATGCTCTTTACCATGCACGCCACGATCATGGTCTTCTTTGTGATCATGCCGATCCTGGTCGGGTGTTTTGGGAACTTCCTGATTCCCCTGATGATCGGGGCTCGGGATATGGCATTTCCGACGCTCAACATGGTCTCGTTCTGGGTGGGGGCGGTGGCGGGCGTCGTGATGCTGGCAGGGTTCTTTGTCCCGGGCGGGCACGCGGCGGGCGGCTGGACTGCGTACGCGCCCCTCACCGCCAAGGCGATCTACACCGGCGTGGACTGGGGGCAGAATATCTGGTGCATCGCCCTCATCATTCTCGGCATCTCCTCGCTGATGGGTTCGATTAATTACATTACCACGATCGTCAACATGCGGGCACCGGGCATGACCTGGTTTCGCCTCCCCCTCGTGGTCTGGTCCCTGTTCATCGTGGCGATCCTGCTCTTGCTCGCCTTGCCCGAGCTCACCTCCGCCCTGGCCATGCTCTTGTTCGACCGGATGGCCGGGACGCACTTTTTCCTACCCGAAGGCGGGGGTGAGCCCCTCCTGTGGCAGCACCTCTTCTGGTTCTTCGGTCATCCGGAAGTCTACATCCTGATCCTCCCCGCGATGGGCGTCGCATCCGACGTCCTCTCGACCTTTTCCCGCAAACCGATCTTCGGCTACCGGTCCATGGTCTACGCCATGATCGGCATCGCCTTCCTGAGTTGGATCGTCTGGGGTCACCACATGTTTCAGAGCGGCATGAACCCGGCGGTCGGCACGGGCTTTATGATCTCGACGATGATCATCGCCGTGCCGTCGGCCATCAAGACGTTCAACTGGCTCGGCACCCTGTGGGGGGGATCGATCCGATTTACGACGCCGATGTGGAACGGCCTGGCCTTCGTCTCGATGTTCGTCATTGGCGGGCTGAGCGGCATCTACATGGCCTCCACACCGGTGGACATCTTCATCCATGACACGTACTTCATCGTGGCGCACATTCATTACGTGGTCTTCGGCGGGAGCGTGTTTGGCATCTTCGCGGCCATCTATTACTGGTTTCCGAAGATGTTCGGCCGGATGATGAACGAGACGCTGGGCAAGATCCACTTCTTCCTCACCTTCCTCTTTTTCAACGGGACCTTCTTTCCCATGCACATCCTCGGTGTGGGCGGGCACATGCGGCGGATTTACAACCCGATGCAGTATGAGTTCCTGCAGCCGCTGCAGCCGATCAATGTCTTCATCACGGTCTGTGCGATCGGTCTCGGCCTCGCCCAGATCCCGTTCGTCATCAATTTCTTCTGGAGCCTCTTCGCCGGGCAACAGGCGGAGCAGAATCCGTGGGAGGCGAATAGTCTGGAGTGGAGTGCGCCCTCGCCGCCAGCGCATGGCAACTGGGGAGAGCGGATCCCGGTCGTTCACCGCGGCCCCTACGAGTATAGTCCGCCCGAGGTGGCCGAGGATTATCTCCCGCAGGATCGGCCCCTGGTCGTGCACGCCGCGGCGGCCCATTAAAGGACGGACCGCATGGCGAAATCTCCTCATCCCGTTGACATCCATCGGCAGCCCGCTCACGTGTGGCTCCACCGGTGTGCCCTGTGCACCGCGGGGGCCACGTTCCTGCTGATCTGTGTCGGGGGAATCGTGACCAGCACGGGTGCGGGCCTTGCGGTGCCGGACTGGCCGACGACGTTCGGCCACAACATGTTCCTGTATCCATGGTCGAAGATGGTGGGAGGGATCCTCTACGAACACAGTCACCGGCTGATCGGGGCCGGCGTCGGTCTCCTCACGCTGGTGCTGGCCCTGCTGCTCTGGTTTCGCGAGCCGCGGGGGTGGCTTCGCTGGCTCGGCGTCGCCGCGCTGGTTGCGGTGGTCGTCCAGGGGGTGCTGGGGGGCCTTCGGGTCGTCTTGCTCGAGCGGACACTCGCGGTTGTCCATGCAGCCCTCGCCCAGGCCTTTTTTGCCCTCACCGTGAGTGTGGCGTTCTTTACGTCGGAAGAGGGAAGGCGGGAACCAGACAAAGCCCCGAGCAGGCACAGCGGTCGCTTCCGGAGCCTGGCGCTCTTGACGACCGGGATGATATATGTGCAGCTGATCTTCGGTGCCCTGCTGCGGCACACGGGCGCGGGGCTTAGCGCGCACCTGGTCGGTGCCGGGGTGGTGACCATGCTGGTCGTCTGCCTGGGGGGTTGGCTCCTCACCAGCCATGCGGATCAGCCGACACTGGTCCGCCCGGTGACAGTGCTTGGCGTGCTGCTGGTGCTCCAACTCGGACTCGGCCTGGGATCGTACCTCGGGAAATTCACCCCCCTGGCGGCGCGTTGGTCTCCGCTTTCCCTGGTGATGCTCACCACCGCGCACGTCGCCACCGGGGCCTTGATGCTGGCCGCCGGTCTCGTGCTGACCCTCCGCATCTATCGACGGTTGGCCTCCCGAGTGCCCACGGTCGCTCGGGAATTCGTCCCTGCCCCTCCGGGGGGCAGGTCGGAGCAGGCACGTGCATGATCTCGGGAAAGAAGGCCTGGAACCCACAATGACACTGCTGCAGAGACGTCCGGCAGACTTTCTGGCGCTGATGAGACCTCGGGTGGTGATCATGGTGCTGGTCACCACCCTCGTGGGGTTCTACCTGGCCTCGGTAGGAGCACCGGCCTATCTCCGGCTGGTCCATACGCTGATCGGGATGGGTCTCGCAGCGGGGGGGACGTTGGCGTTGAATCAGTATCTCGAGCGGGACGTAGATGGGCGGATGGACCGCACACGGCTGCGACCGTTGCCCGCCGGGCGGCTCCACCCGGCCGAGGCGCTGGCCTTCGGGGCAGCCATTACCGCCGGCGGACTCCTCTATCTCGCCTTGGTTGTAAACGTCCTGAGCGCTTCCATCACGGCGATCAGTGTGGGCAGCTATCTCTTTTGCTACACCCCGCTCAAGCGCAAGACCTCGCTGTGCAGCGTGGTGGGGGCCGTGCCCGGTGCACTACCGCCGGTGGTGGGGTGGGCGGCGGCGCGGGGCGCGCTGGGCCTCGAGGCGGGAGTCCTCTTTGGCATTCTATTTCTCTGGCAGATCCCGCATTCGCTGGCGATCGCCCGGCTGTACCGGAACGATTATGCGCGCGCCGGAATCCGGGTCCTTCCGGTGGTCGAGCCGGACGGGGGGAGCACGGGGCGCCAGATTGTGAGTAACTGCCTGGCCCTCCTCGCCGTGGGCCTCTTGCCGACGCTCATCGGCCTTGCGGGATCGGTCTATTTTTTCGGAGCTTTTGTCCTCGGGGTTGTGTTTCTTGGATGCGGGATCGGTCTCGCAATTTCTCGCTCCGAGGCAGCCGCGCGCCGCCTCTTGTTCGCTTCCCTGCTGTACCTGCCGGCGCAGCTCGCCCTGATGGCGCTCGACAAGGTGCCGTTCTAGGCTGAGATGGGGCGGCGACGGCGGTGAGTGGGATGGCATTGAACGCGGAGGCATGGGGCGCGAGGTCCGGTGGGGGCTGTGAAGATGGCACGGGGGATCGAGACGCCCATCGTCGACAGGCGTGCGGAAGATCCGGCGAAGGTCCCGCCGCGTTTTGATGAGGGTCCACCGCCGGAGTACCCTCGGGACCCGTTCGGTCACAGGGGGGACGACCGGAGCAGGCCGGCCGTCAGCAATGCGCACCTGGGCATGCTCATGGTCCTGGGGGCAGAGGCGATGTTCTTTGCTGGGCTGATCGGCGCCTTCCTGGTCTTCCGCCTGGGAAGCGCGCGCTGGCCGCCACCCGGCCAGCCGTACCTGCCGGTGGGGGTCACCGGCGTCAACACGGCGATTCTGCTGTGCAGTGCGTACACGATGCACCGGGCGGTCCGGGCCATCCGGGGTGGGAACGGGCAGGGACTTGTCCGGTGGCTTCTGACGACGGTACTTCTTGGAACGGTCTTCCTCGGGGTGCAAGGGTACGAGTGGCTGCGACTGATCCGTTTTGGTTTTTCCTGGACAAGCGGGACGTACGGGGCGACCTTCTATGGCCTGATTGGGATTCACGGTGCCCACGTGTTCGGCGCGGTGCTCTGGCTGTTGGTGGTGCTTGCGGGGGTGGGGGCGGGTCGATTCTCGGCCCGGCGGCGGGTCGGCGTTGAGCTGTGCGGGATGTACTGGTATTTCGTCGTCGGCCTGTGGCCCGTGCTCTTCACGCTGGTGTACCTCAGTTGAGCCTGGGCGGGGGCGTTTCGGGATGCGAGCGGTGATCGGCAGGGTCGTGAATTCTGGGGAATCCTTTATGGCGGTGTGCCGAGCTCTGGCGGTGGGGATGGTGGCAACGCTCGTCCTCGGTCCTGGGATTGCCCACGCCTGTTCCGTGTGTGGGGGCTTTGCGATGGGTACCGATCCGGGCGCGGGGTTCAACTGGAGCATCCTCTTCCTGCTGGGGATGCCCTATGCCGTAGTGGGAGCGATCGCCGGGTGGCTGGTCTATACGCACCGGCGGACCTTCGGACCCCGGGAGAGCAACCGAGCGCTTCCCCGCCTCGCCTGGACGCAAAAGGAGAGTGAAAATTGAGTCAAGCTGCCACGGTACATCCGGCCGCCGAACCGGCGGAGTCGCCCCTCATCCCTGAAAGCTCGGGCAAGCTCGGCATGTGGATCTTCCTGGCCGGGGATGCCATGTCCTTTGGGGCCCTGCTGGCCGGGTACGGTGTCCTCCGATACGGGAGCGTCGACTGGCCTGTTCCCGCGCATGTGCTCGGGATCAACCTCACGGCCCTGATGACCTTCCTCTTGATCTGTAGCAGCGTCACGATGGTATTCGCCCTGGCGGCGAGTCAGCAGGGGGATGAGGCGGGGCTGAAGAGATTTCTCGGATTGACGGTTCTGGGTGGGCTCGCCTTCCTGGGTCTCCAGGCCTACGAATGGACGCACCTGATCCACCGGGGACTGGGGTTCACGGCCAATCCGTGGGGCGCCTCCCTCTTCGGGACCACATTTTTTGCGATCACCGGGTTTCACGGGGCGCACGTGACCGGGGGCGTGGTGTACCTTTCCTGCTATCTCATTCAGGCCCTCCTCGGCCGTTCGAAACCCGGGGTGGCCAAACAGATCGAGATTGCCGCCCTGTACTGGCACTTTGTGGATCTGGTGTGGATCCTGGTCTTTACGTTTGTCTATCTGGTGTGAGGGAGGGTCGGGAATCGCGATGACTACCGCCCACAAGACGCCAAATTACATCGCCATTTTCTGGTGGCTCCTGGCGCTCACCATTATCGAGGTCGCCGTGATCTACGCGCCGCTCGTCAAGATGGTGATTGTCATTCTGCTGATTGGTCTCGCCTTGTCGAAGGCGTCGTTGGTCGCGATGTATTTTATGCACCTGAAATTTGAGCCGCGCACGTTGGGCGTGATTGCGTTGACACCACTCCTCCTCTGCGTGCTGTTGGTGTTTGCGCTGCTCCCCGACCTCTCCGCCACTCCGCATCAGACCACGGTGAAGGAATCCGCCGAGCACTCCGCTGCCCCCGAGTGACATCCGCCGGGAATGCCTCCCATTGTTCGTACGGGTCGTGGGGGCCCCGGTGGTCTCCGGTGCGGGTCCTGCACACCACGACGGCGGCTCTCCCCACGTGCGCTCCGCGTGTGTCGCGTTCCGGGAATTCTGCATCGGCGGGACGATGGTGTCAGCCGGGGGGTCGGCCGGGCCCAACCGGCCTTTTGGGGCTCGATGATGGGGTGGGTTACCGGACGTCAGACGGGGACGACCAGATGAGAGATCGGTTGGTGCTTCCCGGGATTGGATTCGTGTCGCTCCTCATCCTCTTGGGGGTGGCGTTCATTCTGTTGGGCCGGCAGCCGAAGGTCGACGCGAGTCCCACCCTCACCGGGCTCCCCGCTGTCAATGCCTTCCTCAATGGGATGAGTGCCGTTCTCCTCACGACGGGGTATCTCTGCATCCGTCGGAAAAATGTGACCGGCCACAAGATCTGCATGGGAACGGCGTTTGGCGTCTCATGCCTCTTTCTGATATCCTATCTGATCCATCATTTCCGGGTGGGCTCGGTGCCCTTTTCCGGGCAGGGGTGGGTTCGGCCCGTCTACTTTGCGATCCTCATCTCGCACGTCTGCCTGGCCGCGCTCGTGGTCCCCTTGGCCCTGACCACGATCTATCGTGCCGTCAGCGCCCAATTTGACAGGCACGTGAAGATTGCGCGGTGGACCCTTCCCACGTGGTTATACGTCTCGGTGACCGGTGTCATCGTCTATGTGATGCTCTACCAGCTCTACCCGCCGCGATAGGAGCGGGAGAGGCGCCGGACCGCAAGACGCCGGTCTCAGGCCTCCTCACTGACGCAGGCCTGGGCGCAATCCTTCCGCTTCGGCCACAGCGAGCAGCGCTGTACGCGCAGGCGAGGCGGACCCAGGGCGGCGCTGAATGCGGCCCGAGGGGCGTCCACGCTCACGTCCGCTGCCTCCGCCGTTTCGGGGCACCGGAGATGCCTCGTGGGGCGATACCGGAGGAAGGTATGGGTGATGAGAGGAAGCAGGACGTAGAGTGCTGCCACGGTGAGGATAGCGAGGATCACGAGCCATGGGGTGCTCATGGTTGCCTCCTTTTCCGGAGTGACACGAGGACCTTTCGTTCCGCTCATCCACTACAATAAGAAGCCTTGGCATGGGCGTCTATGATCGATGTCATCGAAAAAGGTGACAGTAATCATGCGGTCCGTCGATGGCTCGTCGGCTTTTTGCTGCCGTGGGGTCAGACCTGGTCCGGAGATGGGCGTGAGGCGTCGGATGATCGGACAGGGGCTATGTATGGTAAAATGGCTGCGGGAAGGCGGGTGAGCGCGGTGGACGGTCAGCGCATCCGAGAGGTGCTTGGGAGGGGCATTCGGTTGAGATGCCCGAGGTGTGGTGCTGCCCCCCTGTTTCGGGGTCCCTTCTCGATGTACGCGGATTGCCTCTCCTGTGATCTCCGGTTTGAACGGGAGCACGGGTACTTCGTCGGAGCGATCTATGTCAATTATGCCGTCACTGCCGTCACGGCCATGGTCGGCTATTTCACTCTCGATCATTTCATCGGCATGTCCCTCGGGCGGCAGCTCCTCCTGTGGGGTAGCTTCGCCGTCTTGTTCCCGCTCTTCTTCTTTCGGTACTCCAGGAGTCTGTGGCTGAGCCTCGATCACATGTGCAATCCCGAGCATCCACGCGGTGAGGGTTTCAGGGGCCGTGGGGCATGAGTGAAACGAAACCGGACATGAATAGTGCGGCGGTCGAGGTCGAGGGCCTTCGCTACGCTTACGGAGGTCGGGAAGCACTCGCCGGGGTGACATTTACCGTTCCCCGCGGGGAGATGTTCGGCTTTCTGGGGCCGAACGGTGGGGGCAAGACGACGCTGTTCAAAATTCTCTCCACCCTCATGCCCCCCACCGCCGGCCGGGTGCGTGTCTTTGGCCATGATCTCGCGCATGCGCCTCATGCCGTACGGCCCCATCTGGGGGTCGTGTTCCAGGACCCGAGCCTGGATCTGAAGCTCACGGTCCTGGAGAATCTCCTGCACCACGGGCATCTCTACGGGCTGTGGGGCGAGGCCTTGCAGCGTCGCGCTCGGGCGATCCTCGAGCCGCTGGGGTTGGAAGAGCGCGCCCGCGACCTGGTGGAGACCCTTTCCGGAGGCCTGCGGAGGCGCACCGAGCTGGCCAAGGTCCTGATCCACCGCCCGGACCTCCTGCTCATGGACGAGCCGAGCACTGGGCTCGACCCGGGTGCCCGCCAAGACTTCAACGCCTACCTCCACCGGCTGCGCCAGGAGGATCACGTCACCATTCTGCTCACGACCCACCTCATCGACGAGGCTGAGCAGTGCGACCGGGTGGGAGTGCTCCACCAGGGAAAGATGGTCGCTATGGGAGCGCCTGATGCCCTGAAGGGGATCGTCGGCGGGGACGTTGTGGTGATCGATGCCCATAATCCCGGCGAGTTGCAGGCAAAGATCCAGGAGCGGTTTGGTCATGCGACCGTGCTGGTTGACGGCGCCGTGCGTGTGGAGTGCCCGTCCGGGCATGAGTTTATCCGCGAGGTGGTGGAGGCCTTTCCCGGGGCGGTCCGGTCTGCCGCCTTTGGGAAGCCGACCCTGGAGGACGTCTTTATTCGTCTGGCGGGACGTCGCCTCTGGAGCAATGATGGGTGAACGGATCCCTGTACGGGTCGGTCTGCCGGTAATGACGCTCTGGTGGCGGGAGATCGTGCGGTTCTGCCGCCAGCGGAGTCGCCTCGTGGGCGCGTTTGTGCAGCCCCTGCTCTTCTGGATCCTCCTCGGCGGGGGATTCAGCGCTTCGTTTCGACCCCCCGGGGCGCCGGAGGGGACCGGCTCCGTTGAATACTTCTATCCCGGCATCATTACGCTGGTCCTCTTGTTTACCGCCATCTTCGCCACGATCTCCATCGTAGAGGACCGCCGGGAGGGGTTTCTACAGGCGATCCTTGTGGCTCCCGTGGGCCGGTCGAGCATCGTGCTCGGTCAGGCGCTCGGCGGCACGACCCTGGCGTTGATCCAGGGGGTGCTCTTTCTCCTGCTTGCGCCGGCCGCCGGTATTTCCCTGACCATCGGCTCGGCCGTGGCAGCGACCGGGGTGATGTTTCTCGTCTCCTTTGGCCTCACGAGTCTCGGGTTGATGATCGCGTGGCGGATGGACTCGACGCAAGGGTTCCACGCGATCATGAATTTGATCCTCTTTCCCATCTGGCTCCTGTCCGGCGCCTTCTTTCCCGCCTCGGGCGTTCCCGTGTGGCTGCAATGGGCCATGAAGCTCGACCCCTTGACGTACGGGATGGCGGCCTTGCGGCGGTGCCTCTACCTGGGGAATCCTGCCCTCGCCGGCGATGTCCCTCCGCTTTTCCTCTCCCTCCTGCTCACGGTATGCTTCGGCGCAGTGGCCTTCATCGCCGCAGCCGGCACTGCACGCCGAAGCGCGGCCTGACATATCCCGGATCCCGGGGAGATTTCGCTTGTGGGGGGCAGGATATTAGGTATAATTGTTTAGACATTTAGCCAATACCTTCCGGAGGTCTCTGTGGCCGTCCTCAACCCCGACACACCGATCCCGCTCTACTACCAGCTCAAGGCGACGCTTAAGGAAGAGATCCTCTCCGGGGCCTACCGGCCGGGAACGCCCTTCCCGCCCGAGACAGCCCTCGGCGCGCAGTATGGGGTGAGCCGAGGGACGGTCCGCCAGGCCCTGGCGGAGCTCAAGCGGGAAGGATTTTTGCGTCGGACGCGGGGCAAAGGGACGTTCGTCACCGCCGCATCCAAGTTCGAGCAGAGCCTCCTCAAGTTTTACAGCTTTGGCCGGGAGATGCTCCATCGCGGCCTCAGTCCGTACTCGAAGATTTTGGAGCGGGCGGTCGAGAGGCCTCCCCCCTGGGTCGCGGAGCGGCTTCATGTGCGTCCCAAGGCGCGGGTCCTACGCCTGAGCCGCCTCCGCCTGGTCCAGGGGGAGCCGTACATTTTGGAAACCCTGTGGTTGGTGAAAGAGCTGTGTCCAGGACTGGTGCGTGAGGATCTCGAGAACATCCCCCTGTACGATCTGCTGGAGCAGCGATACGGACTCTTCGTGGTTCGGGCCGAGGAATACCTCGAGCCGGACGTGGTGGATCGCGCTGAGGCCCGCCTGCTCAGGATCCCGACCGGGGCGCCTGTTTTTCTCATCACGCGGATCAGCTATACGTTCCGCGGTCGGCCGGTGGAGCTTCGGAAGAGCCTGGTGCGGGGCGACAAGTACAAGTTTTACGTGGAGCTCCACTGACCGTCGAGTGTCAAGAGTCAAGAGTCGAGTGTCAAGAGTCAAGCTCCTGAAGCGCTCAACACTAGACACTCAACACTCGACAATTTCACCCTCAACTCTCAACTCTGGGCTCTCAGCACTCAGCACTCAACATTCGCCACCACCTGCTGATATCGGATGATCTTCACGCTGGAACTCGTCATCGTTGCAGCAATTACCGGTCTCGTCTCCGGGTTAATCGGCGTCGGCGGGGGATTTCTCTTCGTCCCGCTCCTCACCCTCATCGGTGTGCCGATGCGCTCTGCCGCCGGCCTGAGCCTTCTCTACGTCGCCTGTATTTCGGTCTCGGGGGCCGTGGCCCATTACCGGCAGGGGACTGCGGACCCGGTCGTGGCGGGGGCGGCCGTGCCCGGGGCGCTGGTCACGGTTTCGGTGGGGTCGTACTGCAGCAGCCTGCTCCCGAATAACCTGCTCGAGCTGTTGTTCGGGGTCCTCGTCCTCGGAGCCGCCGTGGCCCTCCGCTGGCAGTCCAAACAGCAGTGGCCCTTTCCTGGGGCTTCTGTCCTGCGGAGCGGGTTGGCGCACCCGTTCGGGGTTGTTTTGCGGCGGGGAAAGGTGCACGGGGCCGAATACGTCTATCCCGTCAGTCTGTTGTACGGGATTGGGGTGGGGGGGGTCACAGGATTCTTCTCGGGCCTCCTGGGTATCGGCGGTGGGTGGCTCCTGACGACCCTTTTCATTTTGGTCGTGGGTTTGCCGGTTCCGATTGCGGTGGGAACCTCACTCCTGTCCATTGTGTTCCCCTCGGCGGTGGGGGCCGTGACGCATTACGGCCTGGGGCACATCGACATCGCCGCGGCGATCCCGACGGTCTTGGCCGGGATCCTGGGGGCTCTCCTCGGGGTGAAAGGCACGGCCATCCTCTCGGCCTCCCGGCTCCAGACCATCATGGTGTGGCTGCTCGCCGTGGTTGCGGTCTATATGATCGGGCGGGGGATCCTCTGACAGTCAGCGGAGAGTGGAAAGTCGAGTGTGAATAGTCGATAGTCCAGGGTCGATAGTCAATAGTTGAGAGTGGGGAGTTGAGAGTCAAGAGTCAAGCTCCCGAAGCCCTCAACTCTAGACACTCAACACTCGACAATTTCACTCTAGGCCCTCAACCCTCAACTCTCAACACTCAGTGAACCATGAACCATCAACCGTGAAACGCGAGAGTTGAGGGCAATTTCGAATTGCGGATTGCGAATTTCGAATTTGTCAGGTTCAGGGCCTCGTAGTTAAATTCGAAATCCGAAATTCCAAATTCGAAATCGGAGCGTGAATTCCAAGTTCGAAATTCCCCTGGCTAGACGGCGAGGCGGTAGTCGTGGATCAGCTCGGCGAGCCGGTTCGCATTCACGAGCACGAGAGGAGGCCCGTCCGTCACCTTGGAGGTCTCCTCGGCGAAGAAGCCGGTGGTGATGAAGATCCCTTTCGCGGCCTGTTCACCCTTGACCTGGTCTCGGAGAGCGTTCACGCGGGCGGAACCGACAAAGCCATCCTCGGGATGGGTGCAGTGGACGAGAAAATCCCCGCCCGTAATCGGCTGCGGGTTGACGGCGGCGATTTCCAGCTCCCGCGGTCCGCTGCGGACGGAGGAACTGACCACCAATCCCATCTCCTCGACCAGTGTGAGGCACAGCCGCTCAAAATCTTCCATGGTGAGATGGGTATAGCCGGAGGTCCCTTCCGGGCGGCGCCCCTCTCGTTCGACCGCCGGCTTGCTGGGCTTGGCAAAGACCAACAAGGCTATCAGGAAAAAGCCGAACAGGAAGGAGAGTACAACGAGAAGAAACACGACGAACCTACCTGATCATGTCCTCGTAGATCTCGTCCTCGCGTCCTTCTTCGATAAGCCGGTCACTCTTGAAGGCTTGCTTGAGTGCAACATAGAGGCAGATCGCCACCGCGATCAACAGCATCGTGATGGGAATGTTATCGGGCTTGGTCAGGATAAGAATGAACTGCTCCATGGCTCCTCCCCTGTGGAATGGTGTAGGGATTGTAGCCGGATCCGACCGGTATTGCAAGACCCATTTCTCCCCCCTCCACGCGCTCGGTTTCGGTGGTTTGACACCCTTGTGACCTTCCGCTATAGTGAGAAGGTTTTTCAGGGCATGAGGGGGCTGATGTACTATCTGGGTCGGGGACTCCAGGTGCTGGGGATGGCCAATCTGGCGGTGGGCCTGTTCGTGGGGATCACGGAGGAGCACGGCATGGGGCCCGAGTTGATCCTCCTCGGGGTCGGCGCCCTCCTGTTTCTGCTGGGCCGGTTTCTTCAAGGGAGCGGGGGATGAGACACATTCTGCTCCCATGGATCATCGGAATCGTGATCGGCGGCTCCTCCCTCGCTCACGCCTCGGTCGGGCGCGAGGAGCAGGCGACCCTGAGTTACCACCGGGCCGAGGCCCTCCGTCGGGCGGAACGGTACCAGGAGGCCATCGAGGCGTACCGGCAAACCCTCCGGGCCTTCCCAGAGCATCCGGTCGCCTTCGACCGCCTGCGGGAAGCCTACAACAGAACGCACACGGCGGCAGAGACCAAGGAGCTCTTGAAGGCGGCGGTCGCCCGGGAGGAGGGGGATTTCATCGCCTGGAACCTGTTGGGTGTCCTGTACGGGCGGGAGCGACGCTGGGATACGGCCCTGGAGGCCTTTGCCCGCAGTGTAAAGCGAGAGCCGAGGGCCGCCGACGCCCTGGTCAACCGCGGCTGGGTGCTGGTCGAGTTGCGCCGCTACGGGGACGCCGTCAGTGCCTTTGAGGCTGCGTTGACGCTGCAGCCCCGGCTGGCCCGGGCGCATGCCGGGCTGGGGAGCGCCGTGGTCGAGGCACGGGGAGATTACCGGGAGGGGATGAAGCAGTATCTCACGGCAGTCAAGTTGGATCCGGAGAGCCCCGCCCTTCTCAACGATCTCGGCTGGCTCTCCTATAAGATGAACCGGTACCCGGAAGCGGTGGCGGCGCTCGAAAAGGCCGCAACCCTGGACCCGCAAAACCCGATGATCCAGACCAACCTCGGACTGGCGTACCAGAAAGCGGGCCGGGCTGCGGAGGCGGTGGCTCACCTGCAGAGGGCGCTCACCATCAATCCGGAATATGCGCTGGCGCTCTACGGGTTAGGGAAGGCCCATGAATCTCGAGGAGAATATCCCCAGGCCCTTCAGGCCTACCGTCGCGCCTGGAGGCAGAGCGGCAACGATCTCTACCTGCTGCTCTGGCTTCAGGCCTACATGTCCAGCCACGGGCAGGTGATGATCCTCTTCCTCTTCGCCTTTCTGGCCGTGGGAGCGGTGATCGCCGTTCGGACCCTCCGCGGACGCAGGACTCCCGCCGCCACAAAGGGATAGCTACCGTTTCTTCGCCGCCAGGACCTGCAGCATCCGCTCGGCGTCAAGGATACGCTGCGACTCGATTTTCAATCGGGATATCCAGGACCAGCGGGCCGGCCTGAGCGAGGCGGCACCGAATACCTTCGGACGGAGGGCCTCCAGATGGCGGCCCTCAACCCACGATCGCACCAGCTTGAGGAGGGCCAGGACGCCGAAGAGGGCGAAGAGTCCCCCCAAGAGATTGAACCCCAGGAAAGGCATGAACCCCTCGGGGGTGAAAGGCGCCCTGAGCAAGTCCTGGATGCCTGGCACGCCTGTCGTGGAGAAACTATACCTGAGGGCGTACAGCAACCCGAGGGCCGTGCAGGCCCCGGCGATCAAGAAGGAGAAGACCGCGCCGGGAATCTGCGCGCGGGTCCGGCCCCGCTGGCGCTCGATCTCCATTTGGAGTCGGATTCCCCCCACGCGATCGACGATGGCGTTCGCCATCTCCATCTTCTGGCGTAACCCCACATCCTTCTTCTCCAGATCCTGAAAGGTATAGTCCCGCTTCCCGGCGGCCTTGGCGATCTCGTCGAACAGCGCGGTGGCGGTCTCCTCGGCCTGGGCGAGCTCCTCGGGATCCGCCGCTCGAGCCCCACTCTCAAAATCGACGAGGGCGTAGAGAACCTGTTTCGCCCGATCGAAGGAGGGGTCAGGAGCGACCGCCAGTGGTGCTGCCGCTTGGCGCTGGGCCGGGGCCGCCGCCGCATCCCCGGCTTTGGGAGCAGCTTTGGCCTCTGCCGGCTTGGCGGCAGGAGCAGCCTGGGGCTGCGCTGTTGGGGCGGACGGTGCCCCAGAAACCGTCCGCCCGTCAGTTTTTCCCTGGAGCATCCTGATCGCAGCTGCCGCGGCTTCGGCCGCGCGGGCCGCTGCCTCGGCCGCCGCCGCCGCCGCCTCGGCCACCTGCGAGATCGCGTCGGGGGCGGCTGTCACGGTCCTGGGCGCCGCCGCGGGCGCGGCCGCCTTGGGGGCTGCTTCTGCCTTCGGCGGGGCCGGGGCCGCCGCGGGGGGAGCCGGTGCGGCCGCCGCCTTCGGCGGGGCCGCCGCCTCGGCCTTGGGGGATGGGGGAGCCGGGCCGCCAAATCCGGATGGCGGCGGTGGCAGGACGATCGTCTTGCCGTCCACCGTAAAGGTGTGGGCAAAGTTGTCCTGGTCGCCCTTGGTCGCCTTGGTCAAGGCATGAGGAGCTTCGGCGTGCTCCTCGATGAACTTGTAGTTCTTGTCGGTATACGACTTCCACTGTTCGGGGACACTATCTTCGGGGAAGATCGCGGTGACCGGACAGACCGGCTCACAGGCTGCACAGTCGATACACTCCTCGGGGTGGATGTAGAGCTGGTCCGTCCCCTCGTAAAAGCATTCGACGGGACAGACCTCCACGCAGGCCCGGTCCTTCGTGCCTATGCAGGGTTCGCAGACGATATAGGTCATACTCCTCCCTCCCTTGTTCTTCTCTTGGGGTGACGGAAGCAGGTAGGAACCTTTCTTTCTGTATTTTATTGACTCCCTTTGGCCGAGGCAAGAGAAATTGTGTCCGCGCTGCTCCGCAGCGTTGGTGCGCCGTGTGGCGCTCTTTGGGCCGGTGGCCTTGGCCCAAATCACCTCTCGTCGGGCGGATTGAAAAAACTCACCCGCCTCTTCATTTTTTGCTTGACAACCACAATATGTTGTAGGATATTGCAATCGGACATACCAAATGTTGTGGATAAATGTGTGGATAAGTTGTGGAGCTTTTGGCGGGAAACCCATAACTGCCGAGAGGATTTCACCTTAACGTGAGAGGAGGCTGGGGATGAAGGCGGACTCTCGACAGGCGGCGAGTGAGAAAGCGAGGGGAGTGACATTCCTGCACCGTTTTCCAGACCCGCCTGCCAAGCAGGGGAATTGGTCCGAGTCCGCACTTCGGGTCTTACGGGAGCGGTATCTGGCGCGGATGGGGGGCGAGGTCTTGGAGACCCCCGAGGGTATGTGTTGGCGGGTCGCGGCTGAAATCGCTGCTGCGGAAGAGACGTGGGGAAAATCGGCCAAAGAGATTTACGAGGTTGCGGCGCGGTTTTACGAACTCATGGTGGACGGCTTCTTTCTCCCGAACTCCCCCACCCTCATGAACGCTGGCAGGCAGAACGGCCTCCAGTACTCGGCCTGCTATGTCCTCCCGGTCGGGGACAGCATGGAGGAGATCTTTGGGGCGGTGAAGGCCGCCGCCATCATCCACAAGTCGGGGGGCGGGACCGGATTTGCGTTTTCGCGGCTGCGGCCCAAGGATGCCACCGTTCGCACAACGGGGGGCAAGGCCTCCGGTCCGGTCAGTTTCCTTCGGGTCTTTAACGGGGCCACCGAGGCGGTGAAGCAGGGGGGGACGCGGCGGGGTGCCAATATGGGGATCCTGCGCGTCGATCATCCCGACATTCTCGAGTTCATCGAATCGAAGCTTGGCGGAGGGATTACCAACTTTAACATCTCGGTGGCTGCGACCGAGCGATTCATGCAGGCCCTTCGGCAGGACGGGGAGTACGAGCTGATCACCCCGCATACGGGGGAGGTGGTGGGAAGGCTCAGGGCAAAGGAGGTGTTCGACCGCATCGTCAAGGCGGCCTGGCGGACCGGGGATCCGGGGCTCTTCTTCGTCGACCGGTGTAACGCCGGCCGGGCGAATCCCACTCCCACCCTCGCGCAGGTCGAAGCGACCAACCCCTGCGTTGCGGGCGACACGCTCATCTACACCGTACGAGGTCTCGTCCGCGCCGATGAGCTTGCTCGGTCCGGCGAGGCGGTGGACGTCGTCCTGGACTCGCGCTTCGACGCCGGTGAATGGGGCCCCGCCGGCACGGTATTTCAGACAGGGGTCAAGGCGGTCTACCGCCTGGTCACGGAAGAGGGCTACGAAGTCCGCTTGACCGCCGACCATCGGCTGATGACGCCCGAGGGCTGGCTCCGAGCGGACGCGCTTCGGAGCGGGGATTTTGTGCACATCGTAAACCGGAAGGGGGGCTTCGGATCAGAAGGCTCGCTGGAGGAGGGGTGCCTGCTCGGGTGGCTGATCGGGGACGGTCACATCCGGCCCGACAAGGGAGTCATCCTTCGCTTTTACGGGCAAGAGAAGCGCGAGCTCGCCCCCCTCTTCGCTGCCCACATGAATCATGTGGTCCGCAGTAGCGAGGAGGACCGATACCCGATTACGGCCGTTCAGGTCGCGGGCCGGGACCAGGCGACAGTGAGTTCCGTCCGGTTCGCACGGCGAGTCCTGCAACGGTTTCGCCTCTCGCAGGATACGAAACTCAGTCAAGTTCCCCTTGAGGTCCTCGCGGCGTCCGAGGATTTCCAGCGTGGGTTCCTCCAGGCTCTCTTCACGGCCGACGGGCATATAAGCGGAACGCTCAAGAAGGGTGTATCGATCCGACTGACGTCGATCTCGCTGCCGCTTCTGAAGGGCGTTCAGCGGATGCTGCTTAATTTCGGTATTATCTCGCGACTCTACGCGAACCGGCATCCCGTACGTACCGTGCCGCTGCCGAACGGGAAGGGTGGGGTGGCCGAGTACGAGTGTCAGGCCGATCACGACCTGGTGATCAGCCGGACGGGACTCACGACCTTCGCCAAGGAGATCGGCTTCCTGGCGGCAGCGAAGCAGGACCGGCTCGTCCGGGCGCTCGGCGCATATACCCGCGGCCCGTATCGAGAGACGTTCGTCGCGAGGGTCAAATCGCTCGAACCGGATGGCGTCGAACCGGTCTTCGATCTCACTGAGCCACTGACGCAGAGCTTCGTTGCCAACGGGTTCGTCGCGCACAACTGTGGTGAACAGCCCCTGTATCCCAACGAGGCCTGCAACCTGGGTTCGGTCAATCTCGCCAAATTCTTCAAGGTGGCGGCCGGCAATGGGAAGGGGCACATCGATTGGGATGACCTCGAGCGGGTGGTCCGGTTGAGTGTCCGGTTCCTCGATGACGTCATCGAGGCCAACCCGTATCCCCTGTCCGAGATCGATGCCTCGGTGAAGGCCAACCGGCGCGTCGGGCTTGGGGTGATGGGCTGGGCGGACCTCCTGTTCGAGCTGGGAGTCCCGTACGACAGCGAGGAGGCCTTGACCCTGGCCACGGAGATCATGCGGTTCATTGAAGAGAAGGGGCATGATGAGTCGGCCCGGCTGGCCGACGAGCGGGGCCCCTTCCCCAACTGGCCCCGGAGTATCTACGGGGACGAACGCCCCCTCCGGAACTCCACGGTGACGACCATCGCCCCCACCGGGACCATCTCCATTCTCGCCAACTGCTCTTCGGGAATCGAGCCGGTCTTTGCGCTGGCCTTCAGCCACATCGTGGGGGATCGCCACCTGAACTTCATCAACCCGATCTTCGAGCGCCTGGCAAAGGCGCGCGGCTTTTTCGGTGAGGACCTGATGAAGGCCGTGGCAGAGCGCGGCACGGTGCGCGGGCTTTCGGGGATCCCCGAGGAGGTCCAGCGGGTCTTTGTCACCGCGCACGAGGTCGAGACGGATTGGCATGTCCGGATGCAGGCGGCCTTTCAGCAATACACCGACAACGGCGTCTCCAAGACGATCAACCTGCCGCAGTCGGCCACCGAAGAGGATGTGGCCAAGGCCTATTTGAAGGCCTATGAGCTCGGCTGTATCGGGATTACCGTCTTCCGGGACGGGTGCAAAGGAGATCAGGTGCTCCACGTCGGTACCCAGAAGAAGGGTGAGGCCCAAGCCGGGCCGACGGTGGAGGTGGGGACGGGGATTGAGCCGAGACCCGCGGCGTTGTCCGGGAAGACCTACCGGATGCAGACCCCGGTCGGGACGGCGTTCGTTACGGTCAATGATAACGGCAAAGGCACCGGAGAGCCTTTTGAGGTGTTTGTGAGCGTCGGCAAGGCCGGCAGCGAGACCATGGCCCATGCCGAGGCCATCGGGCGCCTCATCTCGCTGATCCTTCGGCTCCCCCTGCCCGAACATATGTCCGCCCGGGATCGGGTGGCCGAGATCGTGGGACAGTTGAGTGGGATTGGCGGGGGGCGACCTCTCGGGTTTGGGCGAAAGCGGGTGCTCTCGCTTCCGGATGCCTTGGCCCAGGCCCTGGCCGAACATATCGGGCTGACAGAGATCAGGGAGCACAGGCGAACGGACGTCGCGCTGACGAAAGTCGGCGACCTCTGCCCGGACTGTCAGCAAGCGACCCTGGTGAATGAGGAAGGGTGTCGAAAGTGCTACTCCTGCGGCTTCAGCGAATGCTAGTGCCGGTCCAACTTGATGAACCGAATGAGGGCGATGTACCTGTTGCAGCGGTCGTGAGCGTGTGCGGCGGGAAAATTGGCCCAAAGAAATTGGAACGGCACTAGAGGAAGGAGGGGGGAATGCCTGAGGAGTACGTGCTGACGAGAACGGCGGAAAGCTTTCTGGCGGAACAGCTCGCGGGGCGGAAGCGGGCCGAGCGGCTGGAGGGGATCTTACGGCGGGTCATCCATCGGGTGGTCCCCCGGGGCGAGGTGTCCCTCCTGGTCCTCGACATGGGCAAGGGAGAGTGTCTGGTCGCGCTCCGACATCTCCACAACCTGATCCAGATTCGGTTCTGGCGGGAGCTCGTGGACGAGGTCCTGGCGGATCCGGACGCCGCCATCCAGCATGTCCTCGAGCGGATCCTCTTGGGCGCCCTGGACGCGTGAACCCGGGCGGGGGCGGCTCTGCCACAGAGGAGCAGTTCGGGGGCGCGGTGCCGCTGTCAGGATTGGCTTCGACCACGAGACCGGAGGGGGAAAATATAGAGAAAAGGAGGTGAGAATGGCCTGTGGGTGAAGAGTGGACTGATGCGGAGATCCGGGGCTTTATCGAGCGGGTGGCGATGGAGCGCCGGCGTGCAGAGCGTAAAGCGCTCGCCAGACGCAAGCAGCCACGCCGCCTGGTTCCGAAGCGGGCCGGGCCAAAGGATGTGCGTCGCCCGGCAAGCCTGGTGGCGAAGAAAAAGCGCCTGGCTGGATAGGCACCCCAGATTTCATCGGCGAAGATTTACGGTAAAGAGGCGGAAGCCTCTTTTTTTGTTGTCTTTGAGGCGGAGTTCTGATTTATTTGGATGCTGGGCTGACCGGTCGGCGGCCGCGCCGGGTGCCGGGCTGGGTTGGCATGATCTTTGTACCTCCCATGAGTTACATCGTCGCTGCGTCCAGCACTGAAGCAGGGAGTCGGGTTCATGATAGCCGTCTTCCCGGGGCTCCGCAAAGCGCGCGTGATCTCGACCGTAGTCATGCGGGCGGGTCTTGTGGTCCTGTTTGGCCTGACCGCCGCCAAGGTGGCGGTCGCCGTGGAGCAGGCCGACCAGCACGATGTGCCGAGTGCGGTGGTCCGAGCCTACCTCCAGGCCCTCCTGGACGGAAAGTATGACGAGACGTACAACTACCTTTCTTCCAAGCGGCGCAACGGCATGTCCCGGCAGGACTGGGTGGAGCGGCTCAAGCGGGTCGATGCGAAGCCCCGGTCCGAGGTGCTCTTTATGCGTGTCAATCCTGCCATCGTGCGCGGCGAGGAGGCGACGGTGGTCATCAGCCTTCGCCTGAAGACCCCGGAGGGCAGGAAGGTAAGCCGGGAGACGTATGATCTCGTCCGCGAGCAGGGGCGCTGGCGGATCGATGGGATCAAAGTCTTCGACGCCCCGACCGGGAAGTAGCGTACACAGACCCCACCTCAGCACCTGTCAGCTTCTACGTGTCGGGCATTCTGCCCTTCGCGCGAGACCCGGTATTTTTGGGGCAACCGTCCTGAGGAACGGATCAATCACGCGTAAGACAAGAAAGAAGGGGGGGAGGTATGGGGATCAAGGCGGATGCGTGGATCCGGAGCATGGCCCTGGAGCACAAGATGATCGACCCTTTTGTGGAGTCCCAGGTCCGGGACGGGGTGATCTCGTATGGCCTCTCCTCTTACGGGTACGACATCCGGGTTGCGGATGCGTTCAAGATCTTCACCAACATGAACACCACCATCGTGGATCCGAAGAACTTCAGTCGGCAATCGTTCGTCGATTTTCAGGGAGCGGTCTGCGTCATCCCCCCCAACTCGTTCGCGTTGGCCCGAACCGTCGAGTACTTCCGAATTCCCCGGAACATCCTCACAATTTGTGTGGGAAAGTCGACGTATGCGCGCTGCGGCATCATCGTGAACGTGACCCCCTTCGAGCCGGAGTGGGAGGGGCATGCCACCCTCGAGATCTCCAACACGACACCCCTGCCGGCCCGCATCTATGCGGGCGAGGGAATCGCCCAGGTGATCTTTTTCGAGGCCGACCAGGTCTGCGAGCGTTCGTACGCCGATAAGCAGGGGAAGTATCAGAGCCAGCAAGAGATCACCCTCCCGCGTATCTAGCCCTACCGCTGACCGCTGGAATTTCCAATTTCGAATTGCGAATTTCGAATTTGTTTGAATGCTGAGAGCTAAGAGCCGAGAGCCAAGAGCTGAGGGTCGAGCGCTAAAAGCCCTGAGCCCTTAGCCCTGAGCCGGTCATCGGTCATCGGTCGCCGGTCATCGGACAATGAACCATGAACCATGAACCGCAAGGAGTCGAGACTCGCGTGCTCAGTTAGACGATGAGGCGTCTGGCGGGATAATGGACTGGATGTAATCGCGTATCATCTGGTGTGCGTTGTCAGAGGATTCGACGAATTCCAAGGCGGTGCGGTATATCAGCGCCCGCTCCCCATCCGGCTGCACCTCTAGCCGGTGAACGGCGGAGCGGACCGTGCGACATTTCAAGGTCGTTGCCCTCCCGTTCAGGGTGAGGATCAAGGAAGACAGGGTACCCGGCTGAATGAGCTGGTCATGCTCAAGCAGTGCGCCTCCCACGCTGAGATTCAGGACCGAGGCCTCAAAGACCGCGGCGATCCGCGCGCTGGCCCCCTCTTCGACAACGCACCGGGCGTATTTCCGCCTCTCTGGCCGTTCTTTTTTCACCGGACCTCCCCATCAGGGATGCGAATATGTGTGCGATGTGGAGATGCCGAACGCGAGCCGGGCACGATGGTGCAGGAAACGGGTGCATCCTCCGGGACCGGCCCTGCCTGGTCTCGGTGGGAAAGGACTGTGTCGATAGAGGCTTTCATCCAGTAGGTGTACCGATCGGGATGCGCGTGGATATCCTTGCGCAATGCTTCCACGTCAGTCCACTGCCAGTCTTCGAGTTCTTCCCCGTTTGGCGCGGGGTCCCCGTCGTATTGCCCCACGAAAACATGGTCATATTCATGCTCACAAATGTCGTCGGTGAGTTGCACCTTATAGACGAAGCTAAAAATTTCTCTGAGGTCGCAATCGAAGCCCATTTCCTCGATTAACCGCCTATGGGCCGCCTCGTAGATGGGTTCTTCGGGGCGGGGGTGACTACAACACGTATTTGTCCAGAGGCCGCCGGAATGATATTTTGTGATTGCTCTTTTCTGAAGAAGCAGCCGACCGTGCGTATTGAAGACAAATATCGAGAATGCCCGGTGCAGGCGCCCCTCGCGATGCGCCGTGAGCTTCTCCGCCGTCCCGATTTCGTGATCGTCCGCGTCCACGAGGATAACTCGTTCTTCCATGGCGAGTCTCCGGATCCCAGGGCAATCTGTCCCTGGTCAGTGTCGACTGTCGAGCGTTGAGTGTCCAGGGTCGAGTGCTGAGGGTTGAGAGTCTAGGGTCGAGCAGCAGTCAGGAGTTAGTGGTCAGTAGTCAGGAGTCCCCTCTCGACTCTGAACTCTCCCCTCTTAACTTCTCATGAAAATTCGCAATCCGAAATCCCAAACTCGCAATTCGCAATCCGAAATCCCAAATTCCAATGGTCCCCCGTCATCGGCCTGCGGTGAGCCGTTCGGCCGGGCTGACGGTCGAGGCCCTGCCGAACCGTCACCGGATCTTAGCTCTCGACTCTCAACCCTCAACTCTCCACTATTAGGTCCCAAAGCGACGTTTCCGCTGCTGGTAGCTGCGGATAGCGCGCAGAAGATCGATCTTGCGGAAGGCCGGCCAGAAGGCATCACAGAAATAGAATTCGCTATAGGCACTCTGCCAGAGGAGGAAACCCGAAAGGCGGAGTTCGCCGCTGGTTCGGATGATCAGGTCCGGGTCGGGCAGGTCGTAGGTGTAAAGATACTTGCCGATCTCCTCCGGCGTGATCTCGTCGGCGGCGCGGCCCAGCGACTCCCCGCGCCTGGCCCGCTCGCGCAGGAGCAGGCTCACGGCATCCGTGATCTCCTGCCGGCCCCCGTACCCCACGGCGAGGTTGAGGTAAAAGCTGTCATGCTCCCGCGTGGCCTCTTCGGCCGTGGCGATGGCCTCCTGGAGCGAGGTCGGCAGGATTTCGGTCCGGCCCACCGCCCGGACCCGGACCCCCTTCCGGTGAATCTTGGGATCGACGGCGACCGCCCGCATTTTGGCCTCGATGAGCGCGAGCAGCCCAGTGAGTTCTGCGGGAGCGCGGGCCAGATTTTCGGTGGACAGGGCAAACAGGGTGGTGATCCGGACCTCCAGCTCCTCCAGCCAATCCAGCACCTCTTCGAGCTTGTCGGCGCCGATGCGGTGTCCCGCCACCGGATCCTGGAGCCCTCGCTCCAGGGCATACCGCCGATTCCCGTCCAGGATCAGGCCGATGTGGCGGGGGAGGGGTCCCCGTTGCACCTCCCGGTGCAGGCGCCGCTCGTAAAGGCGGTACAGTGGGGAGAAGGGTTCGACCATGGGGGACTCACTCCATGGCAGGCTCTACGGCGTTAAGGTCCTCTCCGAACTCCTCATCAGCATCCGAAGGGAGCCATCCGTGTGGGAAGGCCTCGTAGTAATCCGGGGCCTCCAGAGGCTCCTCGGGGTCTTGCTCGACGATAAGTGAGGGATTTCGCGGGTCCATATGCGGTCCTCCAAAAGAGTCACGAGAAGCTCTCAGGGGAGTGTACTAGCGTACGGGGCAATCTGCAAGTAACGTTCCACTTATTCCGGCCCCTCGGTGCCGTCTTTCCCGGGAAATCGAGGGCTTGGGTGGCCGGGGAGGGTCTGCGAGCCGGATTTTCGAGGGGAGATGAAAATCTTGCACTGGCAAGTTTGCTGAGCGCGTTGCTGCCCTGTCTCGGACTCTGGAAAAATAAGGCCTTCTGCTAGGGGAGCAGGGGGAAGAGAGGATGGAACCCTACACGGCTCGGCGGAGCGATAACGGCCAAAGGCGGAAGGTCCTGAGCGAGGCGGAGCAAATGCGGTTGGCGCAGTGGTAGGTTCGGAAGAGAAGCCGGCGACGCTTCCCCGTGGGGATGAGGTAACAGCCGCAGTGCGGACAGGGCCGGCGGTCGCGGTAGTGCTGCTCCACGTACCCGCGGATCCTTTCGGGGTCACAGAGGATGTCGCCGTGCGGGCCGAGAAAGAGATAATCGGTAATCATCGACCCTCCCCGCCACGTGCCGACGTCCGATGTCCGATGAGTAATACACGGAACAGGGTCATGGGTTTACGGTCATCGGTCGCCGGTCCCCGGTCATCGGGGCTACGCACTACTTGCTTCGCTGGCGGCTCCGTCTCCGGCCGCCGACGCCGAGCCCGACCAGGCCAAAGCCGAGGAGGAGCAGGGTGCCGGGTTCGGGGACGGGCGCGGTGTCGGACACCAGGGCGTCGTCGATGTAGAGGGTGTTCGCCTGGTCTTTGTCGTTGGCCCAATAGATACCCGTGGCAAACTTGTTGATCGGATTCGACCCCAAGTTCTTTCCGGTCGCCTCGATCTCCAGAGTGCCGTCAAGGTACAATCGAGCCTCGCCGGCCGTGGGCGAGATGCTCGCCATCATCGTCAGGGTGTGCCACGTATCCGTGGTGATCGCTGCTGTTGCTCCCCATCCGTAAGCCTCTCCACTTCCGCAGCTGGGCACGCAGTTCCACATATACAAGGTCATGTCGTCTTTGATGGAGGTGCCTATGATATTGGACCAGTCGTTGAGGAACTCCATGACCGTGAGATGGCCGCCCGGCTGAAGGGAGAAGGTCGAGGGGAGGAAGATGTTGATTCTCGCGAAGACCGTGGTCTGGTCACTGAAGTTTTTCCACACCATGGCCTGGGGATTGGCGGGATTGGTGTCGATCTCGGCCCTTCCGGAATACGTGCCCGTCTTGGGCAGCGCCGTGGAGGCGGCAATGGAATCGCCGGCATCGGGGGCATTCGACCCGTTCCATGCGCTCAGGTCGCCGCTTTCAAAGCCGTCCGAGAATATGACGGCCGCGTGTACGGGCAACGTCGCGGCCAGGATCACCGCGCCAAGGGCAAGGCAGGTCGTGGTAAGGAGTTTCTTCAGCATTTGAGCGCGTCCTTTAATCTACCTCGAGCTGCACAGGTTGCGATCTTCGTGCCAAGGGAGCTTCATGCCGCCGTTTCTTCTTTTTCTATCCGCTCCGGGGCGCTGTTCGTACTTACGTTTCAATCCTTTTCGACGTGATTCCCGGAAAGCAGCCTCGGGAAACCTCCATCCCCCGAATACCGGGTTATGATGCAAATCTTGCACTCGCTCTCTAAACACCGCAGGCGCCGAGTCTCACCCAACACCTAGGATCGCCGCCGTCGCCGCGCCCCGACCCCGATCCCCACCAGGCCTGAGCCGATCAAGAGCAGCGTCCCCGGCTCCGGCACCGGTTGCGTGATTACGCGAATCTGATCTGGTGCCAGCGTGGCGACCAGCTGGTCTAAGCTCAGAGTTCTCAAGTTGGCCGAGAGCGTCACGGTATCAAGGGTCGCTTGGCTGCTGCCTTCAAGCCCGCGATTGGCATTCAGGCCACTGAGGTCGGGAGGATAGGTCGTGCCAGAAGCGCCAAGAGGGTCGCTGTTCAAGAGCTTTGGTGACTCCGCTATCACGCCAAGGATTTTCTCATTAAACGTGACGGTGCCTGTTACCGTGACAAGGTTTGTTGGCTCGCCTACGGGGTCGAAATGCAAAAAGTAACTGTTAACGATGGTACCAGATAGGATGGACCCCCCAGGAAATGGCGAATTACTTGTGAATGTTCCAGGGGATGCAAAGCTGATCAGCAGGTTTCCGGACAGGCTGACATTTTGGCTCTCGGCAAACGCAGAGACAACGGTATCGCTTTCTAGGGCGCCTACTTCAACAGAAGCGGGCGGCGCGATCTCAGTTACGGCACCCGTGGTTCCAATGATGGTTGCTTGCGCATTTGCTGCAAAAAGGGAAGCGCCCATCACACACGTGAAGAACGCAATTAGTCTCTTCATGATGCTGCCCTCCGCCCCCGCTCAGACTGGATACGGGCCAAACCAGGAATAATTACGTTATTCGGTGCGATCTGGTCCCCCTTCCTGTGTGGGGCGACCCCGAAATTCGAAGCCATAACACATCCTTTGTTTAGCAGAAGTCATGCCAAGGCTGGGTAGCGCGCCAGGTGCGATGGTGTAAGCCTTTTCCTTCCGAGGAATTGCAGCAATTCAGTCCGGCATGGATTGGAGCCCACGGTGTCGGCATGTGTTCAAAACTGTAAACTACGCCGACACGATAGGCCTCCCGGGATTCCTGTTAATGAAGAAAAACAAAAAGAAGGCAAGGGCTTAGGTGCGGATCGAATGAGAAGCGGAAGGTGTAAGGATATCTGACGATATCGACGGTTGTCTCCGTTTGGACTTGCGTTAAGCGTAACAATGCGAAAATGGACACTCGAAAATCTCGGCGAAGGAAGGGAAAGTGTAAAGTGTTCCGACATATGACCTAAATGAGGTTCTATGAAGGGTATTCACGATCTAGTTTTGGTTGGCCAGCCTCAATGGAATTAGTGGGTTTCACTGGAGCCTCAGAATATTACGCTCAATCCCCCCGTCACCAGGCAAGGCCCTTGATGAATGAGCCTTCCCGGCTCCAGGACGCCAGCGGGTCTGTTTCCCCTTGAAGGCTACGGTGGAGGACGGTGGGGCACAGGGCTCCCAAAAACACTACGGGCGCCGAGGTTCGTTGTGTTACACAACAGCATGTCGCCTTTTTGCGGTAAGATAGCGGCCTACTT
>JBHIAH010000033.1:0-26076 GCA_046758505.1 Methylomirabilales bacterium (SeqCode)
CATCATCAACACCCGCGACGAGCCGCATGCGGATGAAGAGAAGTACCGCCGGCTGCACGTCATTGTGGGCGACAGCAACATGTCGGAGTTCGCCACCTACTTGAAGGTCGGGGCGACGGCGGTCGTCCTGAGCATGGTCGAGGACGGGTGGGTCCGGAAGGATCTGGCGCTCGAGGACCCCGTCCGGGCGATCAAGGAGATCTCCCATGACGTCACCTGTCGCCGGAAGGTGCGGTTGAAGCGGGGAGTAGAGCTGAGCGGCGTCGAGATCCAGCGGGAGTATCTCGAGATGGCGTGGGCGTATTACCAGGGGCGGGAGGCGTCGCCCCAGGTGCTGGACATCGTGGAGAAGTGGGCGTGGGTCTTAGACAAGCTGGAAGAGGACCCCTGGCAGCTCCATCGGCACCTGGATTGGGTGATCAAGATGGAGCTGATCCGGTCGTACATGGAACGGCGGAAGGTCGGATTCGAGGACCAGCGGATCTCGATGCTGGACCTGCAGTTCCACGATATCAAGCGGAGCCGGGGTCTCTACTATCTCATGACGCGGGGGGAGATGGTCGAACGGTTGTGTACGGATGGCGTGATCGAAGGGGCAATGGTGGAGCCCCCTCCGACGACCCGGGCGAAGATCCGGAGTGACTTCATCAAATACGCCATGGAGCGGAACAAATCGTACGACGTCGGCTGGAGCTATCTCAAGCTCAACGACCGATACCAGCGGACCATCCTCTGTAAGGACCCGTTTCAGTCGAAGGATGCGAGGGTGGAGGAGATGATTGCCTCCTCTTATTATTGACGCAGGGGATGGGGGATCCCGTTCCGGGTGGCCCGGGAGGGCCACCCAATTTTTTTGCGGTGGGCGGTAGCCGTGTGGCTCGGGACGGGTCTCCGCTCGGGAAAGCCTTTCGCGTCGCCGACGGCTGATTGCTGACAGTTACATTAATTCGGCTGGAAAGGAGGAGCGCGGTGGACATCGATGTGCGGGTCCAGGATGTTCTCGCCTATCGGGGGGATGCCCTGATCGTGAATCTCTTCGAGGGGGTCAAGAAGCCGGGCGGAGCGACCGGGGCTGTGGACCAGGCGTTGGGTGGCCTGATCTCCCAGGTGATTGCGCAAGGGGAATTTCGGGGAAAGGCGGGCACGACCCTGCTCATGCATGCCCAGGGAAAGCTCAGGGCCGAGCGGGTGCTCGTCGTCGGCTTGGGGACGCAGGCGCAATTTGGGCTCGAATCGGTTCGGTCTGTGAGCGGGGAGGCCTTGCGCCTCCTCCGCCGGCATGGGTGCCGGCGGATCGGGACGATCCTCCACGGGACGGGTGCAGGGGGTCTCGGTGTCGAGGAGGCCGCCCGGGCTATCAGCGAAGGGGCACTCTTGGGTCTCTATACCTTTGAGCGGTATAAGAAGAAAGATGAAGATCACCAAGCCGTCCGGGAGTTCTCCCTTCTCCTCCGGGACCGGAAGCAGGTGGCCGACGTCCGTGCCTCGAGCACGACCGGACAGATCGTCGCGCGCGCGGTCAACCTGGCCAGAGATCTGGTAAACGAACCGGCCAATACCTTGACGCCGCAGGGCCTCGCCGGTCAGGCCCAGGCGGTGGCCAAGGCCGGAAAGCTCGCCTGCCAGATCTTCGAAAGGCGGCAGCTTGAGCGCATGGGGATGGGAGCCCTCCTCGCGGTGGCACAGGGAAGTGGTCGGCCGCCAGTCCTGATCGTCCTCTCCTACCGGGGGAGGCGCGGGAAGGAGCCCGATCTGGGACTGGTCGGGAAGGGGATCACCTTCGATTCGGGGGGAATCTCGATCAAGCCGAGTGAGGGGATGGAGCAGATGAAGGGGGATATGGCGGGCGGGGCGGCGGTCATTGCCGCGATTGGGGCCATCGCCCGGCTCACGCCGGCCATCAATGTCACCGCCATCGTCCCCGCCTGTGAAAATCTCCCCTCCGGATCTGCCCTCAAGCCAGGGGATGTGGTTCGGGCCATGGACGGCAAGACGATTGAGGTGGTGAACACCGACGCCGAAGGCCGCCTCGTCCTCGCGGATGCCTTGTGTTATGCGCAGAAGCTCGGATGCCGGCGATTGGTGGATGCGGCCACGCTCACCGGGGCCTGCGTGGTGGCGCTGGGGTCGGTGCGGAGCGGAGCCTTCAGCAATGATCAGGAATGGATGGACCGGGTGCGGGCGGCCGCCGAGGGGGTGGGGGAAAAGATCTGGCAGATGCCCATGGATGGAGAGTACGATGAGCAGATCAAGAGCGATGTGGCGGATATCAAGAACATCGGGGGGCGGAAGGCGGGAGCAGTCACTGCAGCCAAATTTCTGGCCCGCTTTGTCGGGGAGACGCCCTGGGTCCACCTCGATGTTGCCGGGACCACACAGGCTGATAAGGAGAAAGGATACACCCCGAAGGGAGCCACCGGGGTTCCGGTTCAAACCTTGATCCAGGTTGCCGTCGACCTCGCCAAAAGCAGCGGGTAAGCTAGGACGCTAGGACGCCTGCAGTGCGTTCTAGCATACTAGCTTTCCAGCATCCTCGCGCTTATTTGACTTCGATGGCCACACAGGTCAAGGTCTTGGTCACGCCGGTGATCGTTCGGATCTTGGACAGGACCACCCGGCCGAGGGCATCGACGTCGGACGCCTCGACAAAGGCGATGATATCGTAGGGTCCGGTCACGGCGTGGGCCATCTTGACGCCGGGAATCTTGCCAATGGCCTTCAGCGCGTTCTTGGCCTTATCCGATGCAGCTTCGATGAGGACATAAGCAGTCGTCGGCATCACGTGTTACCCTCCCTGGTTGTCCTGTGGTTGGTTTGGCTTCGCCCCCGGAATCCAGGTGGATCCTCGCCTGGCCTCCGCGGTAAAGAGCTGTTCCTCGAGCTGCTCGATCTTGCCTACCCGCCGGGAATGCCGCCCCCCTTCGAAGGTACCGGCTAGCCATTCCCGGACGATCTCGCGGGCAAGGCCCATTCCGACGACGCGGGCCCCCATGGCCAGGATGTTGGCGTCGTTGTGGGCCCGCGCGTACTTGGCCGAGAAGGTGTCGTGACAGAGCGAGGCGCGCGCCCCCGGGACCTTGTTGGCGACGATAGCGCTTCCGATCCCGGTTCCGCACAGGACGATCCCGCGGGGGGCCCGCCCCGTGGCGACCGCCCTGGCGACCGGAAAAACAATGTCGGGATAATCGACGGCGTCGGCCGAGTGGGTCCCGAAATCGAGGTATTCGTGCCCCAGCTCCTTGAGAAAGAGCTTGAGTTCCTCCTTCATGTGGTAGGCGGCATGATCGGCGCCAATGGCCACGACCTCTTCTGGTCCCATGTTCCTGCCTCCGTCGGTCCTCACGATACTCGAATCGGCGCGCCCCGTGCAAGGGAAATCCGGAATGCCTATCCGTACACGAGAAGCTTCAGCAGGAGGTGCAAGAGAATGGCGCCGATGGCCAGCGGGCAGACATACCGGATGAGGAAAAACCAGAAGTGCCCAAGTCTGGGATACGCGCTTCCGTCGATCGTCCCGTGCAGGGCCTCCGCTGGGGTCCAACGCCACCCGACAAAGAGACAGAGGAAGAGGGCGCCGAGGGTGAGGGCGATGTTGCCAAAAATCGTATCCATCAGATCGAGAAACCCCATCTGGAGTACGGGCAGGCGGGAGAGGAGGAGGGAGGAGCCGGTGCTCAATGCGGCCGGGATGCCCAGGAGAAAGCTCACCGTCCCGGCGACGCAGCAGGCGCGTTTCCGGGACCACCCCTTTTCGTCTGTCAGGTATGCAACGCAGACTTCCAGGAGCGAGATGGCGGAGGTGAGCGCTGCCACCGCCAGGAGCACAAAGAAGACCGTCCCGAAGAGCCCCCCAAAGGGGATCCGGTGGAAGATCGCTGGCAGGACCACAAAGGCCAACCCGGCGCCCTCGGTCGGCTCCACTCCCGCCACGGTAAAGAGGGCGGGGAAAATGGCAAGCCCGGCCAGGAAAGCCGCGAGGGTGTCAAAGAGACTCACGGAGGCGGTGGCGGCGATCACGTCCTCTGTGTCGGAGAGATAGCTCCCGTACGTGATCATCGCTCCCATCCCGAGACTCAGGGAGAAGAAGGCCTGACCGAGCGCGGCGAGGAATGTGGCCGCGGTGACTTTGGAGAAGTCCGGTCTGAGGTAAAAGGCAACCCCCTTCGCTGCGCCGTCCAGGGTCAGGGAACGGAGGACTAAGAGGAGCAGCATGAAGAAGAGGGCAGGCATCAGAATCAGGCTCCACCGTTCGATGCCGCGCCGCACGCCCCCGATGACCACGGCGACCGTGAGGACCATGAAGAGGGCGTGGAAGGTCAGGACCGTCGGGCCATCGCCGACCATATGGGCGAATAACGACTCGGTCTGTCCGGGATTCGTCAGGGTCACAAAGGTGCCGGAGGCAGCCTTGGCCACATAGCGGAGGGTCCAGCCCGCCACCACCGAGTAGTACGACAGGATGGCAAACCCGGTGATGACCCCCAGGACACCCACGAGTCGCCAGCCGGAATCGGGAGCAGTTCGCGCGAAGGCGCCTACCGGATTGCGACGGGTGAAGCGGCCGAGACCGACCTCGGCGATCATGACTGGCAGTCCGATCAGGAGGACAATGATCAGGTAGATACATACGAAGGCGGCCCCCCCGTTCTGCCCAGCGAGATACGGAAACCGCCACACATTCCCGAGCCCGATGGCGGAGCCTGCGGCGGCCAGGACAAAGGCGACCCGCGAGCCCCAGATTTCTCGTCTGCGCTGTCCCGAATGTGGATGCATGGCCCCCCAGCGTCGGCCTCCGTGTCAGGCGTCCGTCCTCGCGTGTCGGCTGAGAAGGTGGCGGTGGGGTGAGGGAAGGAGCCCCTTCCTGGGCGGCCGGGGCCCCGGCGGGCGCTCGGCGGGGCCCGCGACCCACACGGGGTCCGGAGTCGTCCGCGGCATGGCAACGGCGGTGGCGGAGATCAATCGGATTCCGTCAAGGCTGAAGTCGATGGAGCAGATCCTTTGCCTCCTTGTAGGCGGGGTCGATCTCCAACGATCGCTGGACGCAGCGGATCGCTCCGAGGGTGTCTCCCACCTCTCGAAGGCAAATCGCCTTGTTGAACCAGGCCTGCTTGAGATCGCTATCGAGTTTGATGGCCTCGTTAAAGCACTCAATCGCCTCTTGATACCGCCGTTTGTTGAAAAAGCAGAGGCCCTTGTTGTTCCACGCGCTCTTGAGGCGCGCCGGATCTCGCAGCTCGTGAATGGCCTGGTTGAGGTATTGAATGGCGTGGTCGTACTCCTGCATGAGCCGCATGACCGCTCCGAACTCGAGGGACAGTTCAGCTTCGGGCGGCGGCTTCTCCCCTGCCAGCGTATGGAGGTGGGATCCGCGAAGCGAAAAGAGGGGATGCTGCAGGAGGGACGCCTTGAGCTGGATCCTCGCGAGGTACGCGCGGACGCCGCGGGCGGCCAGAAGGGTCGAAAACTCCTCATGGAGGCTATCGGTGATAGCCCAGAGGGACAGGTCGCTCACGAATCGCGCGCGCGCCGCCTCCCGCAGCTTTTCTCGCTCCCCGTTTGGAATGAATTTCGCCTCCAATTCGCGGTCGCTCACGACGTACTGCCGTGCGGAAGAGAGGGTATAGGACAGGGCGGCTGGTGAAATGGATAGAAGGTTGACGATTGCCTCGAGGTCTTCCGCGGGAAGCTTCAGGCGAAACCGCTCTTCGACATGGGACGCCAGGCCGGTGGTGATCATCTGGAGGGCAAACCGGGAGGCGAGGAAGCGGAAGCGATGTGCCCCGGGGAGAAACTGACGGGCCAGATGGAGGAAGTTCTGAAAGCCCCGGTGCACGCGGTACCGGTCGAGCCTGTGCGACTTCCGGGGGGTCCGTTGGGAGGTCACCACCCCCTCCTTTTCGAGCCCCTGGAGGAGGCCGAGCACCTCCTGCGGCTGTTCCTCCACGGCCTGCGCCAGTTCGTCGGCGGTGCTCGGTTCCTGGGCGAGGAGCGCGAGGAGGGTGCGCTCCCGGAGCTTGGGATCGAGGAGGCGCTTGTCACGGAGGGTGGCGTCCAGCCGCTTGATCTCCTGGCAGATGGGGCGTGTCGCTGTCCCTCCGAGCCCTTCGAGGATGAAGTAGGCCGTCGGGCGGCGGGGGGTCGACACTGTCTGAACCCAATAGAAGCTTCCGCCGAGGAAGGCGATCCAGCGCGGGCCGGTCGGGAAGGACGACAAGGCGGTAACCGCTGCATCCGTCGATTTCTCGTCCAACAGGCGATGGTCTTCCACCAGGCGGGCGGTGATGGCGTCAGGACCGAGGAGCGCAAGGTCTTGCCGGACCTCGTCGCCCAGCGCGTGATACCAGGCAAGAGCCCTGGGGTGAAAGGGGGTGCAGGAGAGAAACAGACCTCGGAGCCGCTTCGTCTTGCGTCGCTCGCGACGGTAGCGGCGAAAGAAGCGTTTGACTTCGTCGAGGGCAACCTCCCTCGAGAGGGCGCAGCATTCGCCCAGATAGGGGGTGGCATCCTTCCGGTGCCTTACCCGGATGTCGAGGAGGGGCCCTGCCCCACTGACCTTGAGCCGCGTGCGAAGTGGAGAGAGGCCGCATGCATCAAGGACTTGACGCATCAGGAGCTCAAAGGCCTGCCCCTTCTCACGTCGAGAGGGGGCGAGAACCCTGATCCAGGTCATGCCCCTCTCGCCTTGAACGGCGTTCCTGCGGTCGCTTATTTTTCCTCTCCTATCAGAAGATGCATGATCAGCCGCGAGTGTTTACTTTAGCATATGTTCCATAACATATAGGATATAAAGCATTGTGCTCTCAAATGGCTCGCCGATCGAGATCTTTAGCCGTGTTACGTAGCATAAGGTCAAGGGGCGGGTCAAGAAGAACTTTATAGGTCGGAATTGACAGAGATAGTCGCCCGTGCTAGCGTAGGCGCGACTTATGAGATTTCTCGACAAGTTTCCTGGGGGGGGATGTTCCAAATGCAGGTCCGGGTGAGGCTCTTCGCAGCGGCCCGGGAGATCGTGGGACGGGGGGAAGTGTCTGTCGAGCTCAAGGAGGGGGGAACGGTCGGCGAACTGCTGGAACAAGTCTTCTCCCGGTATCCTGGACTCAAGGGGATAGCCGCGTCTCTGCTGATCGCGGTCAACCGGGAGTTTGCGGAGCGGAGCGCCAAGCTCCAGGAGGGGGACGAGGTCGGGGTTATCCCCCCGGTGAGTGGAGGCAGGGATGTTTGAGATTACTGCAAGCCCCCTCTCGGTCGAGGAGGCTGTCTCGGCGGTCACCCGGAGGACGTGCGGGGCAGTGGCGACTTTTATCGGCGTCGTCCGTGAATTCTCCCGGGGGAGGCAGGTTTCGTATCTCGAGTATGAGGCGTACCCAGAGATGGCCATTTCAACGATGCGTCAGATCGGGGAAGAGGTCCGACGTAAATGGGAAATTGAACGGATCGCCATCCGTCACCGGGTCGGGCGTCTTGAAATTGGCGAGGCGAGCGTGGTCATTGCCGTCGCGGCTCCCCACCGCCAGCAGGCCCTGGAGGCCTGCGCATACGCCATTGAACGCATCAAGCAGATCGTCCCGGTGTGGAAAAAAGAGGTCTCGCCTGACGGCTCATATTGGGTCGGGATGGGCTCGTAAAGGGTTCATAGTTTATGGTTCAGGGTTCATGGCTTAGACTCGTGTCTCGGGCTTGTTGGGTTCATCGAGTTTATCGGGTTCATTGGGTGAGCCGACCAACCTGCTAGCTCCCAAGCTTTCCTAGCCGACAAGTGATTGCTGACTGCTGAGGGCTGCCTGCTGACAGCCGGGGCGGGAAATCCGCCTGACCGCAAACCTTCCGAGCGCGAACCGGCGAGGGAAGCAAATCCTGAGGAGGGCGGAACCTGGCTTGCGTCCGGCCGGGGTCCCGCCGCCGGAGCGGAGCGCAGGCGGGGGTGGCCGTCCTGTCATCCATCGAACCGGTCCGCGCGCAACGAGAATCCTGCGCTGAGGCAAACAGTGGAATTTTCCGCCGACGAAGGATGCTTTCCCGAGCCGGAGAGCGTTGAGGGGGGGTCCTGCGGATGCCCGGACGGGTGAAGTTTGGCATTGAAAAGTTGGACGGGATGTTGGGTGGGGGGCTCCTCCCGGGGACCTTGACCGTCGTCTATGGGGCGACGGGGATCGGGAAGACCCATCTGGGGCTCACCTTTGCGGTCCACGGGGACCGGGAGGAGGGGGCGCGGGGAGTGGTCTTCGATCTGGCTGCGCGGGGGGATTCTCAACGGCATGGCGAGTATGCGAAGAGACTCTTTGGATGGAAGCTCGAGCGGTGGAACCACTCGATCCGGCCGGGTCAGCATGACCCCTTTCCGCCCCCCGTGGCCTTGGAACGGATGCGGTACTGCCACGAGTTTGACTACGGGGGGCGGCTGGACGCATATCAGGTCAATAAGCCCGAGGGCCGGGAGTTCCGCCGGGACTGGCTGGCTGCCTATGCCCAGCGGTGGAAGACGGTGCTTGCCTTCTTCTTCTTCCACTTCGCCGCGGGCGTGAGACGAGTCGTTGTGGATGGTGTAGATCCGACCGAGGCTCCCCACGAGTCGGTGCAACTGTACACCTTCGACGAGCTCTACCGGAAGGTCATCCACCAGGATGGGGAGATCCTGGGGATGGAGATCCTGATCCCGGTCTGGCGTCATCGGGATTTTATCGAGGCAAAACGCTACGACCACAGAGCGGTAGCAACCCTTCTCCTGGTCACGACGCAAGAAACCCTGCTCGACGACCTGATCGCCCGGAAGGTGGGGGAAGGGGACATCGGGGCCTCGGCGAATACCATCCTCCTCATGGGGAAGCGGATGGGGCAGGGGGAGGTGGGACGTGCGCTCTATGTCGCCAAGCACCGGGGGAGTGCCTGCAGCGCCGAGATCGCGGAGTACACGATTACCGACCGGGGTCTCGTCTTCCCGTAAGGCGCTGCGGGGGGCCGGGGTCTTCACCGAGCGCAGGGGCTGAAGGCGGGGAGTCTTGCGCTAGGGAGCTCCGGCTGCTTTGTCCCGGAGCCGCTGCAAGGTCTGTTCGAGGCGCTTCTGCTCTTCCTCGTAGGCGGCAAAGTTGCCCTGCCGGAGGAGCCGCTGGGCCTTTTGGAACTGCGCGAGGGCCTTGTTCGCCAGGTCGCGGATGGAGGCGGGGAGGCGAGCCGTCGGAAGCCGAGCGGGGACCGGAGGCGACGGCAGCCGCGTGCCGCCGAAGATTCTCGTGAGGGCCTGGTCCAGGGTTTCCTCCATGGCAATCTGGTTCCCGTAGGCAACGATCACCCGTTTCAGCTCGGGCAGGGATCGCTCCTCGGCAGCGAGATAGAGGGGCTGGACGTACAGGAGGGACGTCTCAATGGGAATCGCCAGGAGGGGCCCGTGGATCACCTGGGAGCCTCGCTGTCCCCACAGCGAGAGCTGCTGAGAGATAAAGGCGTCCTGGTTCAGTCGGGCCTCGATCTGGCGTGGCCCAAAGACGAGTTTCTGTTTGGGCATATTATAGACGATGAGCTTGCCGTAATGGGGGGAGTCGCTCCGGGCCGCCATCCAGGCTGACATGTTATCCTTCCGGGCCGGGGTAAAGGGGATGAGGAGGATAAACTCTTCCCGGTTTTCCCCGGGCAGCTTCATGATGATGTAATACGGCTTCATCGGGACATCCTTCTCCGCCGCCCGCCGCGGGATATTCCAGACATCCTCCTTGTTGTAGAAAACCTGAGGGCTTCTCATGTGATAGGTGGCGTACATCTCCGCCTGGATCGCGAAGAGGGTTTCGGGGTAGCGGATGTGGGACTTCAGGTCCGCCGGCATGGCCTCGAGCGGCCGGAAGAGCGTGGGGAAGATCTTTGCGTAGGTCTGGATCAGGGGATCGTCGGGGTCGCTGATATAAAAGCGCATGGAGCCGTTGTAGGCATCCACCACCACCTTGACCGAGTTTCGGATGTAGTTTCCCGCCTGCCCGTGGGGGTCTGAATAGGGGTACCTGTCGCTCGTGGTGTAGGCATCGAGGATCCAGAAGAGCTTGCCATCCTCGGCGATAACCAGATATGGGTCGGGTTCGTACCGGAGGAAGGGGGCGACCTTGTTCACCCGTTCGCCGATTCGGCGATAGAACATCAGCCGGCTCCCCGGGACGACATCCTGAGAGAAGAGGATCCGAATCGTCCCGAAGCGTGCCGCGAAGAGGGCCTTGCGGAGGAAACCGGTGATCGGGATTCCACCATTCCCCTGGTACGTCGAATACACATTTTTGTCCCCCGCGGGATAGTCCAGCTCTTTGCTCCTGGTATTGACGAAGACGTATTCGTTCCCCAGTTCCCCGTAATAGATCTCCGGACGGGTGATCGTCAGGGAAACGCCCGATACGGGAGGGATATTCTTGATGTAGAGGACCGGCAGCCCCTCTGGGCTGACCCGGTTGACCGGGCCCAGGACCATCCCGTAGCCGTGAGTAAAGGTCAGGTGTTCATTGATCCAGATCCGGCTGGGAAGATGATCGGAGGAAAGCTCCCGTGGGGAAAGCATCACCTGTTCGTAGTTCCCGTTGAGGGGGTACCGGTCGACGTCCACGTCGACGAATTTGTAGTACGTGCGGATCTCCTGAAGCTGGGCAAAGGTCGCGAGGAGGGGTCGCGGGTCCCACAGGCGGATGTTGTTCACCGTGAGTTCGTTTCTCCGGAGATCGGCCATGCTGAGATTTTCCTCGGCCGGAAACTCTACCTCCTCGATCCGATCGAGACCATACGCGGCCCGGGTGTACCGGATGTTATGGATGATGTACGGGCTTTCCAAATCGAGCTCGTTGGGGACGACCCGAAAGCGCTGCAGGAGATTCGGGTAAACGATCTGGCCGATGACCGCGGCTCCGACCAGGATGGCGAGACCGGCAAAGAGTGGCGTCAGCCGCTGCCGCCAGATTTGGGTCAAGGCGAGGAAACCACAGACGGCGGAAAACACGGTGAGGATCCTGAGTGCGGGTAGGGTGGCAAACACGTCGGTGTAGCTGGCGCCGAAGACGACGCCGCGAGAGGAGTAGAGGAGATCGTACGTGCTCAGATGATACCCCCAGGCCTTGAGGAAGAGCAGCGCGCCGATCAAGAGCAAGAGGTGGGTCCGCGCCCGCGGGCTGAAGCGGAGACCCTGACCGGTGATCTGGATACCCCGGTAAAGGATATACGCGATCACGACGAGTAAGGTGGTGAGGACGAGAATGGTCATCAGCCATTGATACACAAAATTCAGAAAGGGAAGACGGAAGATGTAAAAACTGAGGCCCTTGTGAAAGAGCGGGTCCTGAATCTGAAAGGGGGAGGGATGGAGGAAGCGGAGCACTGCTTCCCATTGCCCGGTGACCTGCAGGGCCGCCAGCAGACTCACGAGCGCCGTAACGGGAAGGAGAAACCGCTTAATGTAGGGCTCGAGGATAAAGCGGCTTGGCAGTCCCAGGTGGTCCTCCAATTCGACGAGGACGTCGGTGGCGGGGGAGCGATAGACGAGGAAGAGGTTCAGGTAGAGGATGCTGAAGCAGATGGCTCCGAAGATGAGGGTCAGGATACTTCGCGTGAGGAAGATGGTGAGGAAGACGGCTGAGAACCCGACCGTGTCAAACCAGAGCCACTCGGTATAGAGGGGAATGGACTGGCTGGCCACGAGGAGCAGGGCCACCAGCACAAGGGCTGGAAGGAGGCGGGACCACCTGTGCCCTGACTTTTGGACAGTCCGGGGGGGGTTGGCCCAGCGAAAGATATCCCGTGTCCGTCGATTGCCTCGCATTGGCTCTACGTTATGCCGAAAGTTTTCCCCAAGTCAACCCTCATCAGCTCTGGACTCGCCTGCTGCGCGACGGTGTCCCTCGGTGTGGCCTTGCTCCGGCCTACGTGACCTTCGAGGCACGGGTTGTGACCGGCCAACGGGCCGCCAATCGGTGCGGAGCGGAACCCTGGAGAGGAGTTGACAAGGCAAAATGGGGAGTGGTAGGGTAGCCCAGCGTGAGGGTGGCCGGGTGACGAACCGGGCTGGTATCTGAGCCCTCCAGTGCCGGTCGTGATCGCAGGAGCGGGCCATGGGTGAGGTGCAGGTAGGACGGGTGGTCCGGTACTTCGGGAAGGTGGGGGTCGCGGCGATAGAGATCCACGCAGGCGACCTGCGCGTCGGGGATACGGTGCGTATCCGGGGGAAAACCACCGACTTCTCCCAAACGGTGGAGTCCATGCAGGAAGAGCACCAGCCGGTCCAGACCGCTGTCCCGGGCCAGTTGGTAGGGGTCAAGGTTCGGGAGCGGGTCCGCGAGCACGATCTGGTCTATAAAGAGATTCCCGAGGGGTAGCCATGGTCAATCAGGAGGCGCTCCAGCGCGAAGAAGACCAGATGCGACTCCTGAAGTGGCTCGCCGATGCAACGGTCTGGCGGGTCACGGTCGGCCCGATCACCCGGACGCGGGGAGAGCAGGTCATCGAGGCCGCCCGGGAGAGAGTCCTGGCCCTGTTTCCCGACACGGGGAACTTGTTCGATCTCGTCCTGCGACCTCGATTCGAGCGACTCCTGGGGGAGCACCTCGAGGAAGAATACTGGCGGACGCTCAGGGGATAGGCGGCGGCGCGGGGCCCCTGTGCAGGATTCCATTGGCGATGGAGGAAGAGGGTTTCATGTCGGACCAGGCGGAAAAGAGCGTAATGGAGGGGGGTGAGCTTGAAAAGCTGACCGCCACCAAGCTCAGGGAGCTTTGCATGGAGAAATACCCGGAGATTCAGGGAGTCTCCGGGATGAAGAAGGAAGAGATCATCGAAGCGATCATTGGCGAAGAGGTGCGTCTTGGGCTCCGGCCCAAGACCGATGCCGGCCGCCCGACGGTTCAGACGGTTTCGGCGCTGAAGAGTCAGATTCGCCAGTTCAAGCAGCGGCGGGATCAGGCACTGGCGGCGCAGGATTCTCAGGGGCTCAGGGAGGCTCGGGCCTGGATGAAGCGGCTCAAGCGGCGGATTCGCAAACTCCGGGAAGCCTCGTAGGGCCCAGGTGGCTTGGCCGAGCGAGCGCGCCGCCGGGTGTGGTGGATGATATGAGTGCAGATGGAGGGGGAAGGGGATGCCCTTTTACGAATTTCATTGCAAAAAATGTAACAAGGCCTTCGGGATGACCCTGTCGATCAAGGAGCGGGAAGCGGGGAAGATTGCCTGTCCCAAGTGCGGATCAAAGAAGCCGGAACCCCTGTTGGCCCCCTTCTTTGCCAAGACCTCCAAGAAGAGCTGATTCCCTTTGTCGATGCGGCCGATGGTCCCGGTGCGCGGGTGTGCCATGGGTAAAGGGCTGCGGTCGGCATCGGGATGGGAGCGGATTCGAACCCCGGAGAGGGGAGGAGTCCGCTTTTCGTATTTTGTGAGGATGAATCGATGACCGTCCAGTTCTGTCTTCAATGCGGCGGAGCACTTCGGGAGGCGTGGGTTGAAGAGGAGGGACGGAAGCGACCGGTGTGCCGGGCGTGTGGGTTTATTCTCTACGCGAACCCGAAGGTCGTGGCCGGAGCGATTCCCTTTCAGGATGGCCGGGTGCTCCTCTTGCGACGCGGGATCGAACCGGCGCGGGGCAAATGGACGTTTCCCGCCGGGTATGTCGAGCTGGGGGAGAGTGTCGAGCAGGCGGCGATTCGTGAGGCCCAGGAAGAGGTGGCCCTCGAGATTGGTGAACTGTCCCTCCTGAACGTCTATTCCTACCGAGAGTCACCGGTGGTGACCGTCGTTTACCTCTCGCGGATCGTTGGGGGAAGCCCCCAAGTGGGGGAGGAGGCGGAGGAGATTGCCTTCTTCCCTCCCGAGGCAGTCCCCTGGGGGGAGCTGGCCTTCCGGAGTACGCAGGAGGCCCTCCGGGACTGGATTCGCTGGCTGCGGCGTCCTTAATCTCGTGGACAAGACCACTCAACTCCTTCGAGGAACAGGTCGGCAGGGAGAATCAAGAACCACTCACCGCCAGTGGTGGGTGCTGGGATGTGTCCTCCTCTCCAGCGCGCTCCTCCTGTTTTACGGATTGGGGGGGCGCGATCTCTGGGACTCAGGGGAGACCCGGTATGCACTGAAAGCGCTCACCATGCGGCAGACGGGGAACTGGATCGTCCCCTCACTGATGGGACAACCCTGGCTCCGCAAACCTCCACTCCTCATGTGGCTTATAAACCTCTTCGGTCTGGGCGGAGGTGGCATTAACGACTGGACTGCACGGTTGCCCAGTGCCGTTGCCGGGCTGGGGACGGTGCTCCTCGTCTTTTGGTGGGGCCAGCGCCTGAAGGGGCTTCGGTTCGGTGCCGTCGTGGGATTTAGCCTGTTGACGACCCCGCTTTTTGTGGCCCGTGCCCGCGTCAACGATCCCGAACCCCTGCTCGCCTTTTTTATCACCCTGGCCTTGTTTGCCTTCTACGCTCACTATCATGGTTGGACCCTCGGAAGGCGCTGGTGGGTGCCCTTCGCGGCGATGGCACTCGCCACCTTGACCAAGGGGCCGATGGGCCTGGTGATTCCCTGGTTGGTGATCGTGACGTATCTGTGGAGCCGACGTGACCTCGGGGCCCTGCGTCGAATGCGCCTGGGCCGTGGCCTCCTCCTGTACGCCGCCATCACCCTTCCCTGGTTTCTGGCCGTGACGTTCGTCTTTCACCAATCCGTGGATCGGATCTTGTATGGAGAGATCATCAAGACCGTCTCCGGGAGGGGGGGGCATGAGCCCTGGGTCTATTATATCGGGGCGCTGTTCCTCGGATTTTTCCCGTGGAGCCTGTTCCTCCCCGCGCTCGCTCTGGTCTGGCGGTATTACCCGGAATCGGATACAGGGGCCCGGGACGGTCTGCAGTTCTGCACCGTCTGGGGCGTGGTGATCTTCCTGATCCTGTCGGTTACGACCAAGAAGCGGTTCTATTATGCCTTCCACCTCCTCCCCCCCGTCAGCCTGTTGATGGGATTCCTCTGGCAGTATGTGATCACGGGGGGGTATGAGCGCCACCGGTGGATCCGCACTTCGCATCAATATCTGCTGGCCGGACTCGCCTGTGTTGCCCTTGTGGCTGCAGCGGCGGTGGGCATTGGCGCTGCCGGTCTCGGCCTTCCAGGCCATGCCGCGGTGGCGGACCCCTCTCCGGGCGATCTCCTTGTGATGATCCTCGTCTTCATCCTCCTCTGTCTGGGGACGGTCCTGCTCCGCCAGGGGCGGTATCGCTGGGTTCCTGCTGCCATGATAACGGCGGTCCTGCTGGGAGAGGTGCTGATGGTCCAATCCATCATCCCGGAGCTGTATCCGAATCCCAGGGCGAGGGAGATTGGCGAGAGGTTGAGGGGATATGTCAAGGCCGGTGCCGAGGTGTTGATGGTGGACTATTACAGTCATGCCGTTGCCTTCTACTTTGGAAGGGATATCCCACTCATCCCGCATCGGGTATTAGGCCCCTTTCTCGCCGGGGAAAAGCACCTCCTCCTCGTGACGAATCAGGCTGGAGCGAGGACGATCCCGGATAGCTATGGACACCACCGCATCACTCTCTGCAGAAAGTTTGACTATCCCACGGTACGGCCATTTCGGTTTAAACCCGCAAAGTCCACCGTGCTCATGGTCTTTTCCAATCAGAATTGCGACGTCCTAGATTCAAGGGCCGGCAAGGATGAAGGTGCGGTGAGCCTCGTGGAGGCGGTTCCGGGAGAAGAATTGCATCGGCGCTTCTTGGCACTCACGCGATGAGGACGGCGGCTTTTTCTGAGGGTGGGTTGACGGTGGTTTCGCAGCCGAAAAGGGGAATCGCCCGGGGCGAAGCTGGATGGCTCCGATGGGCGGTGCCGGGTCTCTTGGTGCTCGTGGGCGCCCTGCTCCTGGTGTATCGACTGGGGCAGCTTGCCTTGTGGGAGTCGGATGAGGCCCGCTTTGCGCTGAAGGCCCTCATGATGCGGGAGACGGGGAACTGGCTGGTGCCGATCCGGAAAGGGCAGCCGTGGCTCAACAAGCCCCCCCTTCAGATGTGGCTCATCAATCTGGTCGCCCTGGTGGGAGGAGGCATTACCGAACTGACGGCCCGGATCCCCTCGGCGGCGGCGGCCCTCGGGACGGTCCTGGTCACGTACTGGTGGGGCCGCCGGCTTGGAGGGATCCTCTTTGGCGGTCTCGCAGGGTTCGTCCTCCTGACGAGTGGCCACTATGTGATCATGGGGCGGTATAACCTGCCGGATCAGGTCATGGTCTTCTTCGTGACCCTGGCCCTTGTGGCGTTTTATGCGGGATATCATCGGTGGGGTGGAGCGTCCGCCTGGTATGTGATGTATGCCGCCATAGGCGTCGCCACCCTGGCCAAGGGGCCGGTTGGAATATTGCTTCCCGCGCTTGTGATCCTCGCCTATCTGGTGATCCGGAGGGACCTCGGTGCCCTGCGCCGGATGCGATGTCCGTCGGGGCTGCTCGTGTCGGCGACAATTATTCTTCCGTGGTATCTGGCGGTTTCGCTCGGATACGGGCAGTCGGTTCACCCCGCCCTAGCCGGGGAGATCCTCAAGGCGTTGCTGGCTCCGCGGGGCCATGCCGAGCCCTGGTACTTTTACCTGTGGACAATTCCCCTGAGCTTCGCCCCCTGGAGCCTGTTCCTTCCAGGCCTCTACCTGGTATGGCGGTGGTGCCGGGAAGAGGGGAAGCCGCTTCCCGATGGATTGCAATTCGCAGCCGTGTGGGCCGTGACGGTCCTCCTGATCTTTTCCGTGGCCAGGGTAAAACGCAGCTATTACCCTCTCCCCCTCTTTCCCGCGGCGGCCATCCTCGTTGCCTATGTCTGGGACTATCTTGGGGGATCGGGCCGAGCTGCGGCACCGTGGTTCCGCCGCTATCTCCTCGGGGTCATGGGTGCCCTGCTGGTGGCTGCGCTTTCTCTCACGGTGCTGATCGGCCTTGACGGTCTCGGATTGAGCAGGCCACTGATTGCGGTGCAGCATCCGGTCGGGGCCGCCCTCTTCCTCATTCCGATCTTTCCGCCTTTGGTCCAATCCGTGGTCAGCATGCGGCGGGGAGAGTACGCGTGGGCGTTTTCGGTTTTCACGATTGCCTGGATTTGGTTTATCCTGTTTGCCATCCGGTTTCATGCACCGGCCCGGGACAGGTGGACCGCAAAAAGCATCGGGACGGCCCTGCACCAGATCGTCAGTGACCACCGGGGCGTGTGGGGATACGGGATCTTTAGTGATGGCATCTCTTTTTACTTCGGGTACGACATCCCCCCACTCGCTGATCTGCACCAGGTGGATTCCCGACTGACGCAGGGCTCGCCGGTGTATCTGTTGACGGACCGGAAGCTCGTCTCCAGCGTGCTTGCTCGGTATCCCGGTGTACTGCGTGCCTGTGGGGAGTTTTACTATCGCAAGCGGGATATGGATCTGGTGCTCTTGACCAATCGAACGTGCCCGGGGCGGCGGTCGGAACCGGGGGCGTGAGGGGAGTCGGCTGAGAACCGAGATGTTTGCGTCACCGGGCGCCATCGCAATGCAGGTCGGACCTCTGGCGATACGCTGGTATGGCCTCCTCATCGCCACGGCCGTATTGCTCGGGACTCTGCTCGCCCAGCGGGAGGCCCGGCGGCGGGGCGAGGACCCCGAGCAACTCGTCAACGTGGGCGTGATTGCCGTCATTGCCGCCCTGGTCGGGGCGCGACTCTATTATGTCCTCTTTAACTGGGATTATTACGGGGCCTATCCCTGGAAGATCGTGGCGATCTGGGAGGGCGGCCTGGCGATTCATGGCGGGTTGTTGGCCGGGGTCTTCGTTGGAGGGATCTGGGCCTGGCGGCGAAAGCTTCCCACCATCACATATCTGGACATCGTTGCCTCCATCCTCCCGCTTGGGCAGGCCATCGGGCGGTGGGGAAACTTCTTCAATCAGGAAGCCTTTGGGACCCCCACCGATCTCCCCTGGAAGCTCTTCATCGATCCGGCCCACCGGCCACCTCATCTGGCCGAGTATACATACTTCCACCCCACGTTTCTGTATGAGTCGGTGTGGGACCTTGCTGTCTTTGTCGTGCTCTATGGGCTCCTCCGGAAACGGCTGGAGTCTACCCCGGGGGCTTTGTTTCTCAGCTACCTCGGGCTCTATTCTTTCGGCCGGTTTTTCGTTGAGGGGCTCAGAATTGATAGCCTCATGTTGGGGCCGTTCCGGGTCGCCCAGGTCGTGAGCGTCCTCCTGATTGTCTGTTCGGTGGCGGGGCTCTGGAGGTTGCTCCGTCATCAAGGCCGCGGCGCCCCCTAGCCATTTCTGCATCGGTTGAGAATCGATTTGTAGTTGACGGCCGAGGGGTTATCGGCTATTCTTAAAGATCTTGTTCAGGAAGGGGAGGTCCGAGACGGAGGACCCGGGGAGCGCGTCGAACAGGGAACCCCGAGACGCCCGATACCGACGGAAAGGGAGGCGGAGTGAATGGGTTCCCCCGCGTCTTGATGCAGGTTGAAATGGCGGAGGGGCCTCTATGTACGATGTGATCGTGGTGGGGGCGGGACCGGCTGGGAGCCAGGCGGCGACATCCCTCGCCCAGCGTGGATATACCGTCCTCGTCCTCGAAGAACATCCCGAGATCGGTATCCCGACGACCTGTTCGGGACTCATCGGGGCGGAAACCTTCGAGCGGTTCGATCTCCCTCGCGCCTCGGTCATCAGGGGATTTGATTCTGCGACCTTCTTCTCCCCCAACGGAAGCTCTGCGACGGTCGGCGCCGATCGGGTGATGGCCTATGTGGTCCGTCGATGTGAGTTCGATCAGACCATGGCACAGCGAGCCCTCGCCTCTGGCGCAAGCTACCTGCTGGGAGTTCGGTGTGTCGGGCTCCGGCATGCAAGCGATCATGTGGGGGTGACGGCGGTCGAAAGGGGGCCGGAGGGGGAGGAGGCCCCCATGACCCTGAGGGCGCGGGCTGTCGTCCTGGCCACCGGCATCCGGTATGGCCTGCTCCCAGGTCTCGGGGTAGAGCGCCCCTCCAGGTTTCTCCAGGCGGCGCAGGCTGAAGTCGGAATGGATGGGGTGGATCGTGTGGAGGTCTATGTGGGGCGGCAGGTGGCCCCCGGGAGCTTTGCATGGGCCATTCCGGCCGGCACGTTGACCCGGGTGGGGGTCTGTAACGGTGGAGGGGCGCTCCGGCACCTGAGACAGTTCCTTCAGCATCCCTCCATTGCGTCCCGGGTTCGCCGTCCGGCGTCTCACATCAAGCGAAAGGCGATTCCCATCGCCAATGTCTCCCGGAGCTTCCTGGACCGGATCTTGTTGGTGGGGGATGCGGCTGGCCAGGTGAAGGTCACGACGGGGGGTGGCATTTCGTACGGGATCCTCTGTGGCGATGTGGCCGCGGCGGCGTTGGACCGGGGATTCCGCCTCGGGAACCTGAGCGAGCGGATTCTGGGAGAGTACGAGCGGCGGTGGCGCCAGGAGATCGGCGTTGAGCTTCGGGTAGGATCCTTCTTCCGCCGGGTGGGAGGGATGCTGTCGGATGAGCAGCTTGACCGTCTCGTCCGCGCCTACCATGAATCGGACCTCCCGGAGCTGGTGAGGCGTTGGGCGGACTTCGAGCGACATCGGAAGTTTATCCTGGCACTCTGTCGCTCGCATGTCTTTTTTCAGTTGGTGTGGAATTGTTTCCGCCGGAGATCACCTGCGTAAGGATTTCCGCGGCGGGGGCTGAGCTATGAGCGACGATCCGACGGCGCGGCAGGTCCTGTTTCCTTTTCATGAGCTCTTGACCCGATTCCCCCAGAGAAAGGTCCTCGTGCTCGGGGACATCATGGTGGATGAATATATCTGGGGAAGCGTGTCGCGGGTTTCTCCCGAGGCCCCCGTCCCTATTGTGGAGGTGGAGGGAGAGAATATCCGCCTGGGGGGGGCGGGCAATGTCGTAGCCAACGTCCGGGCCCTGGGGGGGCAGGCGGATCTGGTTGGCGTGGTGGGCGGCGATGCCATGGCGGAGCGGTTGATCCACGAGATCGAGCAGATTGGGGTGAAGGCGGATGGCGTCATCCTTGATCGTTCGCGGAAGACAACCGTGAAGACCCGGGTTGTCGCGGGGGGCCAGCATGTGGTAAGGTTCGACCGGGAATGTATGGAGGGGCTGGGCGATGAAATTCGGGGAGGGATTGAGGAGCTTGTCCGGGATCGGCTGGCGCACGTGGATGCCCTGATCGTCTCCGATTACGGAAAGGGAGTCGTCAACAGCCGGCTTCTTCAGGAGGTGCTTCCCGTGGCGCGTGCGCGGGGGGTGATCACGGTGGTGGACCCGAAGATTAATCACTTCGGCCTGTACCGTCAGGTCAACGTGCTGACGCCCAACCACCGGGAAGCGGCGGCGGCCTGGGGACGTCCGGTCAGGAGCGACACAGAAGTCGTTGCGGCGGGGCGACACCTTGTCGATTCCCTGAGGGTCCAGGCGGTGCTCATCACGCGCGGCGAAAAGGGGATGGCGCTCTTCGAGGCAGACGGCCATGTTAGTCACATCCCGGCGGTGGCGAAAGAGGTGTTCGATGTCACGGGGGCGGGGGACACGGTCGTGGGGACCATGGCTCTCGTCCTCGGATCCAAGGCTACCATGGTGGAGGCGGCCCAGATCGCCAACCATGCGGCCGGTGTGGTCGTCGGGAAGCGAGGGACCGCAACGGTGAGCATGGCAGAGCTTAAGCGATCCTTGGGGCGTCAGGAGGAATAGGATCGTGAAGGCGGTGGGGGTCATTCCGGCCCGCTACGCCTCCTCCCGGTTCCCAGGCAAGCCGCTCGCCCCGCTCTGTGGACGACCTTTGGTCCACCATGTGTATGAACGGGCACGTCGGAGCCGGACACTGGCACGGGTGGTGGTTGCGACCGACGACCTGCGGATTCGCGATGCGGTAGCGGGGTTTGGGGGGGACGTCCAGCTGACGGGGACGCATCATCCTTCGGGGACAGACCGGGTCGCCGAAGTCGCCGCATTGCTTTCTTCCGAGCTTGTCGTCAACATCCAGGGGGACGAACCTCTCATCGAGCCGGCCATGATCGATGAGGCGGTTGCCCCCTTTTTTATAGAGCCGGATCTCGTCATGGGGACGCTCTGCCGTCGCATTGAAGGGGAAGACGAGTGGCGTAGTCCGCATGTAGTGAAGGTGGTTCGGGACTGCAGGGGATTTGCCCTCTACTTCTCCCGGGCGCCCATCCCGTATATGAGGGTCGAGGGTCTAGAGCGGAGAGTCGAGGGGAAAGGTCGGCCAGGCCCTCAACTCTCAACCCTCAGCTCTCAGCTTTTCTGGTACAAGCACATCGGCCTGTATGTGTACCGCCGGGATTTCCTGCTCGAGTTCGCGCGGCTCGCTCCCACACCGTTGGAGGAGGCAGAGCAATTGGAGCAGCTGCGGGCGTTGGAACACGGCCATCCGATCAGGGTTGTGGAGACGAAATACGACAGTATCGGTGTGGATACCCCGGAGGACCTTGAGCGCGTTGAGCGGATCGTAGCGGCGAAGGAGTGGCAGGCGGCGGGAAGCGAGTAGAAATGGGGGAGCGATGACACCAAAGTTTATCTTTGTGACCGGCGGAGTGGTGTCGTCTTTGGGCAAGGGGCTGGCGGCAGCCTCCATCGGATGTCTCTTGGAAAGCCGGGGCCTCAGGGTGACCCTGCTCAAGTTCGATCCGTACATCAACGTCGACCCCGGGACCATGAACCCTTTCCAGCATGGGGAAGTGTTTGTCACCGATGACGGCTCAGAGACCGATCTGGACCTCGGCCATTATGAGCGGTTCACCAGCGCACAGGTAACCAGGGACAATAATGTCACGACCGGGCAGGTGTATCACAACGTGATCATGAAAGAGCGGCGGGGCGATTACCTCGGGGGAACCGTCCAGGTCATTCCGCATATTACGGACGAGATTAAGCGGGTCATCTACCGTGTGAGCAAGGGCGTGGATGTGGTGATCGTCGAGGTGGGGGGGACGGTGGGGGATATCGAGGGGCTTCCCTTCCTCGAGGCGATCCGGCAGTTTAAGGGTGATGTCGGCCGGGAGAATGTCAGCTATGTTCACCTCACACTGGTGCCCTACATCGAGACCGCCGCTGAACTGAAGTCCAAGCCGACCCAGCACAGTGTCAAGGAGCTCCTCCAGATTGGAATTCAACCGGATGTACTCCTGTGCCGAACCGACCGCATCCTTCCGAAAGAGCTCAAGGCCAAGATCGCCCTCTTCTGTAACGTCTCGGAGCGCGCGGTCATTACGGCCAAGGACGTCTCTTCTATCTACGAGGTCCCGCTGGTCCTGCACAGTGAGGGGTTGGACAATATCCTGGTAGAAAAACTGAACCTTGATGCCCGGGAGCAAGACCTCGAGGCGTGGGAGCGAATCGTCCAGAAGATCCACAACCCCGCCACCGTGACCACGATTGCGGTTGTCGGGAAATATCTCGACCTGAAGGACGCGTACAAGAGTCTCACCGAAGCGATCGCCCACGGCGGGATCGCCAATGATTGCCGGGTCGAGATCCGGGCAGTGGAGGCGGAGCAGATCGAGCAGGAGGGTCCCAAGGAGTGTCTCCATGACGTTGCGGGGGTCCTGGTCCCTGGAGGCTTCGGCATGCGCGGGATCGAGGGCAAGATCGCGGCAATCACCTATGCGCGTGAAGAAGGGGTGCCGTTCCTTGGCATCTGTCTCGGGATGCAGTGTGCGGTGATTGAGTTTGCCCGGCAGGTCTGCGGTCTCAAGGGGGCGAACAGTCACGAGTTTGATCCCGAAACTTCTCACCCGGTCATCGACCTGATGCCCGAGCAGCGGGGAATCACCAATCTGGGGGGGAGCATGCGGCTTGGGGCCTATCCCTGCCTCGTGCGTGAGGGTTCTCGAGCCTTGCAAGCCTATGGGACGGAAGAGATATCGGAACGGCACCGCCACCGGTACGAGGTGAACAACGAGTACCGGGGCCCTTTGGAGAGCCACGGCCTGGTGATCAGCGGCATGTCCCCCGATGGAAAGCTAGTAGAGATGGTCGAGCTCGTCGATCATCCCTGGTTTATCGGCTGCCAATTTCATCCTGAATTCAAGTCCCGCCCCCAACATCCCCATCCCCTCTTTCGGGCCTTTATCCGGGCAACCCTGGAACACCGGAAACGGCTATGAGGGGACGATCGCTTACCGCGACCGGCCTCTCTCGTGAGTCATGAGCACGCTCGCACGCATGAAGCGAAACTATCAGGACCGCCGGGTGGCAGCCGGGTACGCGGCGGCGCGGTTTCACGATCCGATCGGCCGGCTCCGAAATTTTCTGAAGTTCAGGGCAATCCGGGCCCTGCTGGACGGGTGTGAACCGTTGGACTGCATCCTCGACATGCCGTGTGGAACGGGGCGGTTTACCGCCCGCTTGCCGGGTCGCTCGACGATCGGGCTCGACGTCTCCCTGCAGATGTTGCGGGAGGCAGAGCGGGTTGCGCGGGAGAATGTAACTTTTGTCCAGGGAGATGTTGAAGATCTGCCGTTCTCCCCCGGCGCGTTCGATTGTGTGGTGACCATCCGCTTTCTTCGTCATCTCCCGCGCGCGGAGCGGATCAAGGTCTTCGGGCGACTGGGGGAAGTGACCCGGCGGTGGATCGTTTTCGACTTTCTGCACCGCTCTTCGTGGAAGGCGCTCGTGGGAAGCATTCGGGCGTCCCTGGGGTTGCGGGTCAAGGCTCGAGAACGACTCTCGGGCGAGGAGGTGGCCGCAGAACTCCGCGAGGCCGGACTCCGCCCGGTGGCCATGCTCCCCTGCCTGCGATTCTGGTCGGAGAAGTGGGTCGTCCTGGCGGAAAGGGCGTAGGGATGTCGACGCGAGAGGTTTCGGTGGGGCCGGTCCGGATCGGGGGGAGGAACGCGCTGGGGCTCATTGCCGGGCCCTGTGTGATCGAGGGAGAGGAGCCGTTGCTGGGGGTGGCGGAGCGGCTCCAGGAAATCTGCGGCAGGGTCGAAATGCCCCTCATTCTCAAGTCGTCGTTCGATAAGGCGAACCGAACTTCGCTTCAGTCGTTCCGGGGGCCCGGGATCGAGCGGGGGCTCGAGGTTTTGCGTCGGGTGAGGGAAAAGACGGGCCTGCCGGTCCTCACCGACGTGCACGAGGTGGGCCAGGTGGCGCGTGCGGCAGAGGTTGTGGACGTGCTACAGATCCCCGCCTTCCTCTGTCGGCAGACCGACCTCCTCCTGGCCGCGGGACACAGCGGCTGCGCCGTGAACGTGAAGAAGGGGCAGTTCCTCTCTCCGGAGGAGGTTTGCCGGGTTGCAGAAAAGGTTGTGTCCACCGGGAATCATCGCCTCTTGATCACGGAGCGGGGGACGTCATTCGGGTATAACAACCTGGTGGTGGATATGCGAGCCTTGCCGATCATGCGGGCCCTGGGGTATCCGGTGGTCTTTGACGCTACGCATAGTCTCCAGCTTCCCGGCGGAGCCGGCACAGCCTCTGGGGGCCTCAGGGAGTATGTTCCCCATCTCGCCCGTGCGGCGGTGGCGGCAGGGTGTGATGCGGTCTTCATGGAGGTCCACCCGGATCCGGATCGGGCACCTTCGGATGGGCGCACCATGTGGCCCTTAGGGGAACTCGAATCGCTCCTCCGGGAGCTTCGACGGATCGAGGCCGCGCTTGAGGACCGATGACCGACGGCAAAGAGGGGTTGGGTGTAGGGTGGTGGGTGGTTGGTGAAAACAACTGCCCAGTAACGATCGGCCACTCCCTAACACCTAACACCAAAGGGTGAGCCGTGAAAGATTTGGTCCGCCTCCTCCAATATGTCCGGCCGTACAGCGGACGGATGGTTGTTGCAATCCTCTCGACCTTCCTCGTCTCCGCCCTCGGCGCGATCTCGGCCGGGACGATGCAGCCGATCTTTGGCCTCGTCTTTCGTCAGGGGGAGGGCGCGCCGCAGTTGAGCCTGCCGGGCCCGTTGCGAGACCTGGGACCGGAACTCTTGCGTCGATTGCCGGCATCCGTGGGCTCGAATGCCATTATGCTGCTCTCTCTCGTTGCCCTCGTTCTCCTTCTGGGGGTGATCGCGCGGGGGATCTTCGCATACCTCCAGGGGTACCTGATGAATTACGTCGCCGAGGGGGTGAAGCGAGATGTGCGGGACGAACTGTACACCAACCTGCATACCCTTTCCCTCGGGTACTTTGCGCGGACGCCAACCGGGGAGGTGATGTCCCGCCTGACCTTCGATGTCGACTTGTGCGGGCGGGGTGTGTTCCTGCTTTTTGCCAGCCTCTTGAAGGAACCATTCACCGCAGTCGGCCTGCTGGTCGTCTTGTTCCTCATCAATTGGCCGCTGGCCCTCATCGCGCTCCCCTCCATCCCCCTGGTCGTCTACGCGATCGTGAAGTTTGGCACGAAGATGCGGGCACGCGGGACCACCATTCAAGAGCGAAAGGCAGACCTCAACAGCCTGCTCCAGCAAACGGTGAGCGGTATCCGGATCGTCAAGGCCTTCGCCATGGAGCCGTACGAGCGGCGCCGGTTCGCCCAGAAGAATGCAGGGCTCTTCCGGGCGGCCATGCGGATTGCCAGGGTCGATGCGCTCTCTGCGCCGGTGATCGAAGTTGTCGGCTTTTCGGGCGTCCTGTTGATGGTTTGGCTGGGGGGGTACCTGGTGGCCCGGGGGTTCATCCTCCCCGAGGAGTTGATGACGTTTGTGGTGACGCTGGGGCTTTTTTTCCAACCGGTCCGGAAGATCGGGAAGATGAATAACGGGATCCAACAGGGGATGGCGGGGGTCCGCCGGATTTTTGAACTGATGGATATGGTGCCGGAGGTGCCGGAGGTGGCCGGCGCCCCGGCCCTCGTGCGGCTGCGGAAGGGAGTGGCGTTTCGAGATGTGTCATTTGCGTACGACGGCAGTCGGGAGGTTTTGAAGAACGTGACGCTTTCCGCCCAGGTGGGTGAGATCGTGGCCATCGTGGGACCGAGCGGCGCGGGCAAAAGCACCCTGGTCAACCTGATCCCCCGGTTCTATGACCCCACGGCGGGAGGCATCGAGATCGATGGCGTGGATATCCGTCACGTCACCCTCAAGTCTCTTCGGGAGCAGATCGGCATGGTGACGCAAGAGATCAT
>JBHIAH010000034.1:0-25801 GCA_046758505.1 Methylomirabilales bacterium (SeqCode)
GTGCAAACAACATGAGCACGGATCGCGCCTCGGTTTCCCAGGCCGTCGCCTGCCGGGGGGCCCCGCCACTCCCGGCAATGTCGCTCGGGGCCTGCAGATGCTGCCCCAGAAAGCAAATTTCGGGAGTAGAGGTCCTGTATCTCTTCGGGAGGGCAAGGGGGGCTGGGCCTGGACCCGGCGGAACCTGGTTTGCGTCCGGCCGGGGTCCCGCCGCCGGAGCGGAGCGCAGGTGGGGGTGGCCGTCCTGCTGCCACACGATTCGCCCGGCGCGGAAGTCTGAGATTGCACCAAACCGACCAGTGGAATTGTTCCGCCGGGGAAGACCCAGCCTCCGAGCCCTCCCAGGCTCGACTGCAACAGGGAGGCGAGGAGCCCGGGGCTTGCAAGTGCTGCCGTTTTGCAGGTCGGTGGTTTACGAGTGGTCGGTCATCAAGTTGAGCCGCGGCTTGACACCCCGAAGCCGCGTTGTTAATTTCGACAAAAACGCCTGTGGAGGCGTGAAGGAGGTGAGATGAAGATGCTCAGCCTGGACCCCCAGCGCGATGCGGTGATCGTGGTGGATGTGCAAAACGATTTTTGTCCCGGCGGTGCCTTGGCTGTTCCGGAGGGAGACAAGGTCATTCCACCACTCAATGCTCTCTTGGGCCAGGCCAATTGTTTCATCGTCGCCACGCGGGACTGGCATCCCGCAAATCACTGCTCGTTCACAGACCAGGGGGGACCCTGGCCGGTCCACTGCGTGGCCGGCACCTGGGGGGCAGAATTTCATCCCACCCTGGATTGCTCCCGGCTCCAGCTGATCGTCTCGAAGGCCACCACGCGGGATCACGAGGCCTACTCGGGCTTTCAGGGGACTTCGCTCGCCCCCCTTTTACGGGAGCGAGGCGTGAAGCGCCTCGTGATCGGCGGATTAGCCACAGATTACTGCGTCAAGGCCACCGCACTCGACGCCCGGCGCGCCGGCTTCGCGATCGTCATTTTGGAGGATGCGATCCGGGGTGTTGAGGTCACTCCCGGGGATTGCGCACGGGCGATCGAAGAGATGAAGCAGGCGGGCTGCACGTTCGGCCGAACGGATGAGCTTTGTTAGGTTAACGCCGCACAAGGATCCCTACCGGAACTCGGCCCGCCCGCGCCGGACAAACGCTACGATCCCGCCGCGCGAGCGATGGGGTATCGGCACAAGCAAGCCCCGGCGACGGCGACGGGGCTCTACCGAGGGCGGTGGACAGATTATCCTTTCATCCCTGGGAGGGGCGGGGTCGAGGGCCCGGAGCAACACCGTTACAGCTGCCGAAGCTTGGGGTTAAAGGCCTCCCTGAGCCCCTCCCCGAACAGGTAGAAGGCCAACACGACGACCAGGATCGCCGTCCCCGGAATGATGGTCAGCCACGAGGCGTCGAAGAGAAAGTTCTTCCCGTCCGCGAGGATGTTCCCCCACGAGGCGTCCGGCGGTGGCACACCAAATCCGAGGAAGGAGAGTCCGGATTCGGTCAGGATGGCGCCGGCGATCCCCAGCGTTGCCGCGACTAGGACCGGGGCGACGGCGTTCGGGATCAGGTGGCGAAGGATGATCCGGGGCCCGGGCACGCCGAGCGCATGCGCGGCTTGAACAAAGTCCTGCTCGCGCAGGGCCAGGATCTCGGCGCGGACGAAGCGCGCCGTCCCGGTCCAGGTGGTCAGGCCGATCACGACCATGATGTTCCAAATCGACGGCCTCAGGACGGCGATGACGGTCAGGATCAGGAAGAACGAGGGGAAGGAAAGGAACACGTCAATGAGACCGGCGATCAGGGTGTCCACCGTCATCACCCCGAACGCGATCCGCCTCCGGCCGTAGTATCCGGCGATGCCTCCCAGGATGATCCCGATGGCAGATGCAATCCCGACAGCCACAAAGCCGACCGACAGGGAGACAAACGCCCCCTCGAGCATGCGGGCAAAGACGTCGCGCCCGAGTTCATCGGTGCCAAGCAGGTAGAGACCGAGACGGGGCAGGGTCTCGGCGGCGACCGCCTCGAAATTCGGGAGCGACAGCGGGGGTCTGAACTTGTCTGCAAGCCTCACCAGGCGGGGATCGAAGACCGGGTTTTCCCCTTTGGTGAGGAGCAGGCCGAAGAGGGCCACGAGCACAAAGAGGGCACAGGTCAGCATGCCTGTCACGGCCGTCCGATTCCGGAGAAAGGCCCGCCAGGCGAGCCGAGAGGGGGAGAGCCTCACCTCCGGGGACTGCGTGGCTGCCACCGCTCCTTCGGCCATTGCTACTCCGCCTTCTCGAACCGGATCCGGGGGTCCACGACCATGTACAGGACGTCCGAGAGGAAGGTGCCCAGCAAGGTGAGGACCGCCGCGATGAAATTCAGGGCGACCACGATCGGGTAGTCGCGACTCAGGATCGCTTCGTAGCCAAGCCGCCCGATCCCCGGCCAGGCAAAGATCGTTTCGATGATGACACTCCCACCGATCAGGGCAGGAACCAGCAGGCCGAGCATCGTGACAAACGGGAGCAACGCATTGCGGAGGGCGTGCTTGTACAGGACGGTGTCTTCGTCCAATCCCTTCGCCCGAGCGGTCCGCACATAGTCCGAGGTGATCACCTCGAGCATTTGCGAGCGGACATACCGGGACAGGACCGCAATCCCGGCCGTCGCCCCGAGCACCGACGGCAGGACCAAGTGCCATGTCCGGTCCATGAGCCTCAAGGTGGCCGCGATGCCGTGGCGCCCAAAGGTCCTGAGCCCGATCACGTCCACATGAAAGCTCTGGACGACGAAGATGATCAGGAGGTACGCCAGGTAAAACCCCGGGACCGAGATGAGGGCAAAGACCAGGACGGTCGTCACCTTATCGAAGAGGGAGTTGCGGCGAATGGCGCTGGTGATCCCCAAGGGAAAGGCGTAGCACCAGACGAGGATCGTCCCGACCAGGAAAAGGGGAAAACTGTTCCAAAACCGCTCGATGATCTTGGGCAGGACCGGCTGGTTGTCCTTGAAGGAGCGGAGCTGGCCGGTAAAGAGCTTGCGATAGAACCGCACGTACTGGATGGGGAGCGGCTGGTCGAGGTCGAAGGCCTTCCGGTACCGTTTCAGTATCTCAGGGGTGAACCGGGGGTTCATCGGGTCGATCTGACTCGGCTCTCCCGGGGCCAGGTGGATGACGGCGAACGAGATTATTGAGATAAAGAGGAGGGTCCAGAGTTTCTTCCAGCCGGTTCGGAGCAGAAAGGAAAGCATCGCGCCTCAGGAGGCCGTGAGCACGGGCCGAGGGGTCTTGACCCACTGGTTGAAGTGGAACTTGATCCCGCCGAGCTTGTCGGGAACGATGGGCAGGTAGCGGGATGCCCCATCCGCACGCCCGACCATCCGGACCAGCTTCCGGTCCAGGAGCATGAGGGCCTTTCTGACGAAGAGGAACGTGTACGGTTGGTCCTGGGCGATGATCTCGTGGAGATGCCTGGCCATGGCCACCTGCCGCGTGTGGTTATACTCCCGGCGGATGCGGATCATCAACCGATCCGCCTCCGGGTTGCTATACCCGACAAAGTTAAGCTGGAAATGCCCCGTTTGGCTCGAGTGAAAGATCTGATAGAGGTCCGCATCCAGCCCCATGGCCCATCCGAGGACGAGTGCATCGAAGTCCCCCTTGTCCACCCGCGCGTTGATAAAGACCGCCCACTCCAGCGTGAGGGTTTCCACCTTGATCCCGAGGCGTCGCCACGCGTTTTGGGCGACCACCATCACCGCCCTGCGGATCTCGTTCCCCGAGTTCGTGATGAGCGTGAAGGCCAAGGGCTTTCCGTTTTTTTTCAGCCACCCCGCGGCATTTCGGGTCCAGCCGGCCTCGGCGAGGAGCCGGAGCGCCCCTTCGGGGTCGTAGGGGAGCGGCGTCACCGTCGGGTCATAAAAGTCGGTCTGCTTCGGATACGGACCGGTGGTCCGCTCCGCCTGGCCGTACAGGACGTAGTCAATGATCTCCTGGACATTGATCGCCATGCCCAACGCCTTCCGCACCCGGGCATCCCGGAAGACCGGGCGCCGCATGTTGTAGCCAATGTAAGTGTAGCCTAAGCCAAGCCGCGAGAAGGCCTGGAAACGCGGGTCGTGTTTCAACCGCTCCACCTGATGCGGCTGCGCGCCGTAGGCGTCGCTGGTCCCCCCATAGAACGTGAGCTCGGCGGTCAGCAGGTCCGGGATGATCCGGAAGAAATACTCGTGGAGATTCGGCGCACCCTCCCAGTAATCGGTAAAGCGGGTCAGGCGGATGAACTGGTCCGTCTTCCACTCGCCGAACCGAAACGGACCCGTCCCGATCGGCGCCCGGTTGAATCCGGAATCGCGGACGGAGAAGCTCTGGGGATCCCGGCCAGCCCGCATCGCCTCGGCCCTGAGCCGCCCCCGATTGAGGAGGTGCTCGGGCAGCATCCCCATGCCCCAGCTTGCGAACCCCGGTTCGAAGAGCCGCTTGTACGTGATCTTGACGGTGTACCGACCGAGGGATTCCACCGACTTGACCGGCTCGAAGTCCGGCACCCGAGGCGAGAGGTTTTCGGGGGCCATGATCGTCTCGTAGGTGAACTTCACATCACCAGAGTCGAACTCGTGCCCGTCGTGAAAGAGGACCCCCTTTCGTAGCCGGAACAGCACGACCGGGTTGTGCTCAGTCGGGGGGACGAGGGCGGCGGCCCGCTCCCGGGTGACGATCGGCTCACCCGCCTCGACAAAGCGGGAAGGATCGATCCGATCCGGGTAGCCCGCCAGCAGGCGGTTGAGTTTGATAAAGAAGTCCTGGTCGACCTCGCGGAGGGTGAATCGGAGGCGCGGAGGCTGGCGGACCGTCACCTGCACCGCGTGTGTCACGGGTGTTTTCCCCCCTGGCCCGGGGGCTTTCACCTCGATCTGTTCGACCCGTGACCGGCCTGGCAGGAGCTCGATCTTCCGCACACCCCGGAGAGCCGGATTTCCTGCCGCCCGTACCTCTTCCAGGTATCGGAGAAGCCGGTCGGCTGTCGCCGAGGTGCCATCGGGTAGTCGCTGGGTCTCATCCACGACCAGGTAGGCTTCTTCAAAGATCTCCCACGACTCGGCCAGACGCCCACGGAAAGAGAGATCGAAGTCTCGATCGATCAGCCCCTCGAAGACGAGGCTATTGATCGCGCTACTGGCTGAGTCAGCGGAGAGGGTGGGGTTCAGGATGGAGGCATCCCCGATGGAGGTCTCAATATACCGGGTGAGCCGGCCGGGGTCCCCCTTGACCTGGTCCTCGAAGGTCGGAACCCAGAAATAGGACTGGAGCAGAAAAAGACTGACGAGCGTCGGAGCCAGGATCAGGACCTGCTTCACCCGCATGGAGAACCCGGGGGGGGCGCCACCCGCCTCTCAGACGGGCGAAGCGCATGAAGACGGGGGGGGGCAGAGCACCGGGCTGCGTGTACCTGACGGTTCATGCGCCTCACGCGCGCACGCCCCCTACTTGCCCGGCGCGGGCCCTGCCGGCGCCGCTTTGACTGGCTCTTCCGGGATCACCGAGGCTGGCCCTTGCCTCGTGGCGTAGATCGTGAGGATGATCGAGGTCGCCATGAAGAGGGCGGCAAGGGTGGTGGTCAACCGGTGGAGAAACGTGGTCGGGCCGCGCGCGCCAAAAACGGTCTGGGAGGACCCTCCACCAAAGGCGGCACCGATGTCTGCACCCTTGCCGGTCTGGACCAAGACGACTCCCATCAAGGTCAAGGCCAGAACAATGTGGAGAATGACCATCAGTGTGTGCATAACACCCTCTCCGCTGAACGTTATCCGACGACCGGTGACCGATGACCACCTATCCAGTTCTCAGTTCATGGTTCATGGTTCATGGTTCATGGTCGGTCTCGAATTCCTCGCTGGGCAAGTAGCTTTTTTGGTTGTTGGTGGTCGGTCATCGGCTTTTTCGGTGGTCGGTCATCGGTGGACGTCGGACGTCGGACCTGAGACCTTCTCGAAGTGCACAATGCGGGCAAAGGCTTCCGCCTTGAGGCTTGCCCCGCCCACGAGCGCTCCGTCGATCTCCGTTTCGGCCATCAGCGCATCGACATTATCAGGTTTGACGCTTCCCCCGTACACAATTCGGACCGCCGCGGCCGCCGCCTCCCCCCAGAGTTCCGCCAGGCACTTCCGGAGGAAGGTGTGCACCGCGGCCGCTTGTTCCGGGGTGGCCGTGTGTCCGGTCCCGATAGCCCAGACTGGCTCGTAGGCAATCGCAATGTGTTCGCCCGCGTGCGGCCCGACCCCCGCCAGCCCTCCTCGGAGTTGCCCTTCGACCACCTGAAAGGTCCGGCCCTTCTCCCGCTCCGCCAATGTCTCGCCGACGCAGAGAATGGGGCTGAGCCCGTGTTCCAGAGCCGCCCCGAGCTTCCGGTTGACCTCCGCGTCGGCCTCGCCAAAGTACTGGCGCCGTTCGGAGTGACCCAGAATCACGTAGCGGCACCCGAGATCCGTGAGCATCTCCGGGGAGATCTCGCCGGTATACGCCCCCTCCCGTTCCCAGTGCATGTTCTGAGCCCCGAGAGCGATCCGAGAGCCGTGGAGCACCTCCCTAACTGCCGGCAAGGCGGTAAAGGGAGGACAAACCACGACCTCGATTTCGTCCCCCTCCCCCAGGAGCGCTCCGAGACGCTCCACCAGGGCCACCGCCGCGGCCGTGGTCTCGTACATCTTCCAGTTGCCCGCAATCAACGGCTTTCGCATCAAAGCCCCGGCCAACCGCCATCAGCAAACACCAACTTGAGCTGTCAGCTGCCAGCCGTCAGCAGGAATTCGAAGGGACCTACTGACCTTAAAGCTGTTCGCTGACTGCTGATTGCTGACAGCTCGAACTTTGCTGCCTGCTGACCGCTCGCACCTTGCTGCCTGCTGCCACCTGGTTGCTTCATCTCTTGTCGGTGAGTGCGGCGATCCCGGGCAGCTCCCTTCCCTCGAGAAACTCTAAGGAGGCCCCACCGCCCGTGGAGATATGGGTCATCTTGTCCGCCACCCCTGCCTGGGCCACCGCCGCCGCGGTGTCTCCGCCTCCGATGATCGAGATGGCCCCACTCGCCGCAATCGCAGCCGCAACGGCCTTCGTCCCCTCGTCAAAAGGGGGGGTCTCGAAGACGCCCATAGGACCGTTCCACAGAATCGTGCGTGCCCCACGGACGACCACGGCAAAGGCCTCCCGGGTCTTTGGACCGATATCCAGGGCCATCCATCCCTCAGGAATCTCGGGACCATCGACCACGCGCGTCGGGGCGCCGGACGCGATCCGCTCGGCGACGACATGGTCCGACGCCGGCAGGAATGCCACCTTCGCCGCCCGCGCGGCCTTCATCGTCTCGCGGGCCAACTCCAGTTTGTCCTCCTCCACCAAGGACGCTCCCACCGGCTGCCCGACCGCCTTCAGGAAGGTGTACGCCATCGCCCCCCCCAGGAGAAACGTGTCCACCTTCCCGATGAGGTTCTTCAGCACCCCGATCTTGTCCGAGACCTTGGCCCCTCCCAAGATCGCCACGAAAGGATGCTCGGGAGCGGTGAGGAGCTTTCCCAGATGCTCGATCTCCTTCCTCATGAGGAAACCGCATGCGGCGACCGGGACGAAGCGGGCGATGCCGGCCGTCGAGGCGTGCGCCCGGTGTGCGGCTCCAAAGGCGTCATTCACGTATACATCGCAGAGCCCGGCCAGCGCCCGGGCAAAGTCTGCCGCGTTGTGCTCCTCCTCCGGATGAAACCGCAGGTTCTCCAACAGGAGGACCTCGCCCGGTTGCAGCCTGGCCACATCGGCTTGCACCTGTGCCCCGATACAATCCTCGGCCATGCCCACGGGCCCCGCGAGAAGCTCTGACAGATGGGCCGCGACCGGCCTGAGGCTCAACGCCGGTGATGGCTTGCCCTTGGGCCGACCAAGGTGGGCGCAGAGGATGACCCGCGCCTTCCGATCACGGGCGTACCGGATCGTAGGCAGACTCTCCCGCATCCGGATATCATCGGTAACACGCCCCTCCTTCACGGGGACATTAAAGTCCACCCGGACCAGGACCCGCTTCCCCTCGAGCTCGAGCTCGTCGACGCACACCTTGTTAAACATCGGAGACGCTACACCCCGTTCACGGTTCACTGCCATTGCCCTGAACCATGAACCGTGAACTGTGAACCGTTCTAGCGGGAGGCCAGGTATTTGATGAGATCGCGCAGGCGGCAGGAATATCCCCACTCATTGTCATACCAGGCCAAGACCTTTACCAGCGTGCCATCGATCACCGAGGTGGACAGCCCATCCACAACCGCAGAATGCGGATCATGGATGAAATCGACGGAGACCAAGGGTTCCTCCGTATACTCGAGGATGCCCTTCAATTCTTCCCCACCCGCCTTTTTGAAGGCCTGCTTCACCTCCTCCTCTGACGCCACCCGTTCGACCTCGGCCACCAGATCCACCAGCGAGACGTTCGCCGTAGGGACACGGATGGCGATGCCGTGGAGCTTCCCCTGCAGCTCGGGCAACACCAGCCCGACGGCCTTGGCCGCCCCCGTCGTCGTCGGGATCTGCGAGAGGGCCGCCGCCCGGGCCCGCCTGAGATCCTTATGGGGAAGATCGAGGAGCTGTTGATCATTCGTGTAGGAGTGAATCGTCGTCATGAACCCGTGCTTGATGCGGAAGTGCTCATGCACGACCTTGGCCACCGGGGCGATGCAGTTCGTGGTACAGGAGGCATTAGAGATGACATGGTGCTTCTGAGGATCGTACGTCTTCTCGTTCACCCCCAGGACGATCGTGATGTCCGGGCCCTTGGCCGGCGCAGAGATGATCACCTTTTTCGCCCCGGCCTGCACGTGCTTCGAGGCACTGTCCCGATCCGTGAAGCGCCCCGTGGACTCTACAACGTACTCCACGCCGAGGGCCTCCCAGGGCAGCCCAGCCGGATCCCTCACGGCCAGGACTTTCAGCGCCTTGCCGTCCACGACGATCGCGTCGTCCTTGGCCTCGACCCGCGCGTTCAGCCTGCCCAAGATCGAGTCGTACTTTAGCAGGTGGGCGAGGGTCTTGGCATCGGTGATGTCGTTCACCGCCACAAATTCCAGGGTCGTGTCGTGAAAGGCCGCCCGGAAAAGGTTCCGCCCGATCCGCCCGAAGCCGTTGATTCCAACGCGAATGGCCATCATCCTCCTCCTTTCCTCCTACCGCGCCAGGGCGGAACCCCACCCCAAAAGATCCCAAGATTCTTGCTCATGATAGACGCGATGCCGCGGGAAGTCAACCGTCAGAGCGCCCGCGCCAGCGTATAGACGGAGACCGCGCGCGCCCCGGCCCTCATCAAGACCTTCGCACACTCGTTAACCGTGGCGCCGGTCGTCAGGACATCATCCACGAGAAGAAGTGTAAGCCCTTCGACCTCCTGCCGACTCCGGATCGCAAAGGCTCCCCGAACATTCCGCACGCGCTCCCGGGCCTTGCCGGTCTGCGGCGGGGTTGCCCGGATGCGCCGCACCGCCTTCCGGAGGACCGGCCGCTCCAACCGTTTCGCGACGGCGCCGGCCAGGATATCGGCCTGATTAAACCCCCGATCTCGTTCACGCCTTCCATGGAGCGGAACCGGCACGATCGCATCGATGCTGGGGGAACCGAGGAGGTCTGCTGCCCGCTCCGCCATGAGGCGGCCCAGATGTCCGCCCAGGGCGATCCGCCCCCCGTGCTTGAACAGGAGGAGAATTGCCCGGAGGGGATCATCCCGCTCATAGAGGACAGCCGACCGGGCGAGAAGGTACTGGGGCGGCTGGGTCCGACAGGCCTGGCAGAGATGAGAGGGGGGGTGGGCGAGCGCCCGTCCCCAAAAGGGCCGCCCGCATCGAGGACAGAAGGGGGAATCCAGAAGCCGAATCCCTCCCCAGCAGGTCCTGCACACGACCGACCGAGAGCCGACCCCCAGCACGCCGTCACAGACGGCACACCCGGCGGGGAACACAAATCGGAGGAGGGCAAAATACAGTTCCAGGCCCCCATGCTTCCAACGGGCGAGCCCCATCCGTTGCTCCCCGCCGTGGGACGGCGCCACGCGTGGCCTCAAATCGGAGGTGGGGAAATGACCGAGGGGGAGCGGCTTACCGGCGCTCCTCCTCCTCCTCCTGGCATGCGATGCAGTACCGAGCGAAGGGAACGGCTTCCAAGCGCTTGACGGCGATCTCCTCCCCGCATTTCTCACACGTGCCGTACGTGCGGGAACGGATTTTATCCAAGGCGGCATCTACCTGGCGTAGAAGCCGCCTCTCGGCATCGCCCAAAGAGAGCAGAAATTCCTTGGTGTAGGCGTTCGCCGCCTGGTCGGCCAAGTCCAACGTGCCGCTACCGGTCTCGAACCCGGTCGCGGTCCGCGTCCGCACGCCGCTCAAAAGCTCCTTCCGCTTCTCCGAAAGCCGTTTCTCGAGTTCCTTCAGCTTGGATGCCCTCATCTCCAGACCCTTTGCTCATAGGAACCTCAGGAACCGAACCGGCCCTTTCGCCCCGAAGGGTGACACCCTCCCCGCCACGGCAGGTCGCCAAAAGCGAAAGAGGGGGACGATTCGTCCACCTCTACCCGCGGTACTCTCGCTGCGGCGCGTCCCCCCAGAGCCACTCCAGATCGTAGTAGCGCCGCGTTTCTTCGTCGAAAATATGGATGATGAGATCATGGTAGTCAAGCAAAATCCACCGCGCCTCTGGATACCCTTCCCGGTGATGCAGCCGGACATGCACCTTCTCCAGGCACTCCCCAATGTGATCGGCAATGGCACGCACATGCCGATCCGAATGTGCACTACAGATCAGAAAATGATCCGCAATGCTGGAGACGCCCCGGAGGTCCAGGATGATGGGATTGTTGGCCTTGACCTCCCAGGCTGCATGCGCTGCCAGATCGACCAGTCGCTCCGGATCTATGCTTCCCATCCTCCAAGCAGGCTGCCCTGGACCCCCTCCGCCCCTGCCCCTCTCCGTCCCTGATAGAGTTTGTTCTTCCCCATATACGCGGCCACGGTATCGGGGACCAGGAACCGGATGCTTCGCCCTTCCTCAACTAGCTGCCGGATCTCCCGAGAGGAGATATCGAGTGAGACCACTTCCACCAGCAGGACCAGACCGGGGACCGGCCCCGGGCGACTCAGCTCCGGAGTGACCTCTGAGATCTTCAGGTACTTAAACTGCGGGGTGCCGAGTTGTCGACGCTGCTCCGGCGTCAGGGTCTTTTCCACCTCATCGAGACGCCAGCCGGGGCGGGCGGTCACGATCACCTGGGCCAGGTGCAGGATCTCTTTCGCCTCTTTCCAGATGCTCATCTCCAGAAAGGCATCCACCCCCATGATGAAGCACAGGCGCGTCTCAGGGCCGTAGAGCCTGAGCAGCTCCCGGAGCGTCTCCACGGAGTACGATCGCCCCGGTCGGTTCAACTCGATGGGGGAGACGCTGAAGTACGGCGTAAAGACCGTGGCCAGCGAGACCATTTCATACCGATGAATCGCTGCCGCCACGTCCTGGTCACCCTTGTGGGGCGGACGGGCCGCGGGAACGAAGACAATGTGATCGAGGGCGAAGGCCCAATAGATCTCCTCGGCCGCCCGCAGATGACCCAGATGGATTGGATCGAAGGTCCCCCCCATCACACCGATGCGCATCCCTAAAACTCCACCTCGCTCATGGTTCACGGTTCATGGTTCATAGCCTAGCAACTACCAGACAGAACTGTTCCGATTGCGCTTCCATGAACTATGAACTCTCAACCGGGCGGGCGGTGGGAGTCACGGATCTGCCCCTCACCGAGCACGATAAATTTCGCACAGGTCAATTCCTTGAGTCCCATCGGGCCCCGGGCGTGAAGCTTCTGCGTGCTGATGCCGATCTCCGCCCCCAATCCGAACTCCCCGCCGTCCGCAAAGCGGGTGGAGGCGTTGACACAGACCACGCCTGCATCCACCTCCCGCAGGAAACGCAGCGCCCGGCGGAAATCGGCGGTGACGATCGCCTCCGCGAGGCCCGAGCCGTACCGATGGATGTGCCCCACCGCTTCCTCGAAGGAATCGACGACCTTGATGGAGAGGATCAGATCGAGATATTCGGTCTCCCAATCGGTTTCCGTGGCTTCGGGAAGGTGCGGGAGGACCGTCCGCGTCTTCGGACAGCCTCGCAGCTGCACACCTGCCGCCGCAAGGCGCGCGGCCATCGGGGGCAGGATCTCACCGGCAATCCGTTCGTGCAGGAGCAGCGTCTCGACGGCATTGCAAACCCCCGGCCGCTCCACCTTGGCGTTCAGGACCAGCTCCTCGGCCATGGAGAGATCGGCCGCCGCGTCCACATAGATATGACAGAGTCCCTTTTCGTGCGCAATGACCGGGATCGTCGATGTCTCCTTCACCGTCCGGACGAGGTCGGCGCCCCCTCGGGGGATGACGAGATCGATGTATCGGTCCAGCTTGAGGAGGGCGTGCACCGCCGCCCGATCGGTACTCTCCACGATCCCCACGGCCCCCTTGGGGAGCCCCGCCGCCTCTGCCGAGGCCGTCAGGATCCCCGCAATGGCCGTATTGCTTCGGATGGCCTCGGACCCCCCCCGTAGCAGAACGGCATTGCCAGCCTTCAGGCACAAGCCGGTCACATCGGCGGTGACATTCGGGCGGGATTCGTAGATGACGGCAACTACACCCAGGGGAACGCGCATACGACCCACCCAGAGGCCATTCGGGCGGCGCTCCATCCCGGTGACTTCCTCCACCGGATCCGGGAGGGCTACCACCTGCTCCAGTCCGTGCGCCATGCTCCGGACCCGGTCGACCGTCAGCCGCAACCGATCCAGGAAGGCGCGCGGGTGTCCCTTCCCTTCCGCCGAGGCCAGATCGGCCGCGTTCGCCCGGAGGACCTCCGCGTGGCGATCCATCAGGCCTTCGGCCATCGCCTGCAGGGCCCGATTCTTGACCGCGGTCGAGGCAAGCGCCAGTCCCCGCGCCGCCTCCCGGGCCCGGCTGGCTAGCGCCTCCACCTCCCTCATTCTTGCATCTCCAGAATGACCAGGTTATCCCGGTGGATCACCTCGTCGGAGTGTTTGTAGCCCAACACCCGCTCGATCTCGGTACTCTTCCGCCCCTTGATCTGCTCCACCTCTTCCGCGCTGTAATTGACCAGGCCCCGGGCAAACTCCTCCCTGTCCGGCCCCAGGATCGACACGACATCCCCGACATGAAACGCCTTCACCGTCCTCTGGACTCCGGAGGGGAGCAGGCTCCGTCCCTGGTGAATGAGGGCCCGCTTGGCTCCCCCATCGACCTGGATCCCTCCCTTTGGACGGGCGGCGAAGGCCAACCATCGCTTCCGGCTTCTCATCTTGGCCGCCTGGGGGAGGAAGAGGGTCCCCAGGGACTCGCCGGCAGCGAGGCGGAGCAGAATGTCCGGCGTCAGCCCATTTGCGGCCACCGCCGGAATGTGGGAAGCAGTGGCCAGCCGGGCCGCTTCCACTTTGGATGCCATCCCCCCGATCCCGGTGAGGGTCTGGGTCGGGCCAGCCCAGAAGGCCTCAGGTGGAAACGGGCTGGAGAGGACCGGGATCAGCCGGGCCTCGCGACTGGTCCGGGGATCGGCGGTATAGAGCCCCTCCTGATCCGTGAGCATCACCAACAGATCCGCGTCCACCACCGAGGCAACCAACGCCGACAGAATATCATTATCCCCAAACTTGATCTCCTCCACTGCCACGGTGTCATTTTCATTCACAATGGGGAGAACCCCCAGGGCGAGCAGCGTGAAGAGCGTGTTCCGCGCGTTCAGGTACCGGACCCGGTCCTGGACATCCTCTTGCGTGAGGAGCACCTGGGCGACCTTGACCCCGAACTGGGTAAAGGCCTCCTCGTACGTGGCCATCAGCACACCCTGTCCGATGGCGGCCGCCGCCTGTTTCAGGGGGATGCTGCGCGGGCGCACCTTCCGTTCGAGCCGTGCCAGCCCGGCCATTACCGCCCCCGACGAGACCAGGAGGATCTCAACCTCTTGCGCCATCAGCAAGGCAATCTGCTTTGCAAGCCCCTGGATTGCCTCTGCCTGCAGGCAGAGTGTCCCCCGCGATAGGACCCCCGAGCCCACCTTGACCACGAGGCGTCTAACGTGTTTGCACAGTTCGGTCCGATCCACCGGTTTCCCTGTGCGCCGGCCCCCCCCAGAGGCCTCGCCGGAGCCCATCGGTGAGGGCGGAAAGGCCTTCCCCCGTTACGGCCGACACGGGGTACAGCGGGATCCCCCGGCCGGCAAAATAGGGTCGGCACCGCGCCAGATTCCTGGCGTGCGGCAGGTCGACCTTATTCGCCGCCACCACGCGGAAGAGATGCGGGGGGACCCGCCCATACGCCTGCACTTCTTCCTCCACCACTGCAAATGTCTTGAGGGGGTCCTGCCCCTCCGAGATATCGAGGACATGCACGATGACCCGCACCCGCTCGATGTGCCGGAGAAAGCTCAGGCCAAGCCCGGCACCGCCCGAAGCCCCAGCAATGAGCCCCGGGATGTCGGCAACCGTCACTTGTTCATTCGGAGAGAGATCGAGGACCCCCAGGTTGGGGGTCAGGGTGGTGAAGGGATACTCGGCGATCTTTGGCCGTGCGGCGGTCAGCGCCCGGAGCAGCGTGGACTTGCCGGCATTGGGCGCCCCCACCAAGCCGATATCGGCAAGCAGCTTGAGCTCGAGGAGGAGCGTCCGCGCCTCGCCCGCCTCTCCGTCTTCGGCAATGCGCGGCGCCTGCCGCGTCGCCGTCGCAAAGGCCGCGTTTCCCCTGCCGCCACGACCGCCGCGGGCGACCACGACCCGCTGCCCCTCTTCCGTGAGGTCCCCCAAGAGCCTCCCGGCCTCTTGGTCCGTGATCACCGTGCCCAGGGGAACGCGCACAATCACATCGGCCCCGTCACGACCGTGCTTCTTCTTCCCCTGCCCGTGGGCCCCACCTGGGGCCCGATACACCTGCTGATATTTCAGATCGATCAGCGTGCTCACCGATCGGGAGGTTTCCACAAGGACGCTGCCGCCCCGACCCCCGTCTCCCCCGTCCGGACCGCCCCGGGGGACGTACTTCTCACGCCGAAAGCTGATGCATCCCTTTCCGCCGTGACCTGCTTTGACCTTGATCCGGGCGACATCGATGAACACGCAGCCTACTTGCTCCTCAGCTATCAGCAGCCAGAAAAATAAAGCAGTCAGCAATGACCGGAAAGCAGGGTAAAAACAAGGCTCTCAGCTATCAGCAGTGTGCTATCAGCACACGGGATCATCGCTGGAATCTGACCATTTGCTGATTGCTGGCGGCTGACCGCTGACCGCTGTCAATTTGCTGACAGCGGATAGCTGACTGCTTCTTAGGGCTCCTCACCCCGCGCTGGGATGACGTGCACGAACCGCCCTCGCCCCTCCCGGTGCACGACGGAAACAACGCCGGTCACCTTCGCGTAGAGGGTATCGTCCCGGCCGATCCCGACATTCCACCCCGGTTTGAATCGCGTGCCGCGCTGCCGAACCAGGATGCTCCCGCCGGGAACCCTTTGTCCGGCGAAGGCCTTCATCCCGAGCCGCTTCGACTCGCTGTCCCGGCCGTTTCTCGAGCTGCCCATCCCCTTCTTATGCGCCATTGTCCTCTCCGTTCATGGTTGATGGTTCATGGTTCATGGCACATTCATCGGAGAAAGCTCATATCGAATTGTCTGTGTAAGCCCTGAACCCTGAACTCTGAACTATGAATCCCCAGTGATTTCCTGCACCTGGAGCCGGGTGAGCGGCTGACGGTGTCCAGTCTTCCGCCGGTACTTCCTCCGCCGCCGGAACTTGAAGACCGTTACCTTGGGACCCCGGACCTGCCCCAGGATCGTCGCTCGGACCTTCGCCCCAGAGACGACCGGCGCCCCGACCTTGACCTCTTCTCCGTCGCCGACCAGCAGGACCCGCGAAAGCTCCACGACTTCCCCGACGTTCCCGGGCAGACGCTCTACGGCAACGACCCCTCCCGGGGTCACCCGGTATTGCTTTCCTCCCGTCTCTACAATGGCATACATGTCCACCTCTGTGCCTCGCGCCCGCCGCGCGGACCTCATTTTGTATCAGGAATGCCCGCGCCTGTCAAGGAACCTGCCGGCCCACCGCGGGATGGCGCGGGACGTCTGTGCTCCCCGGGCAAGACCCCCGGGGCAGGCCGCGCAGCGCCGCTACCCTTCGGCAACTTGGTACTTCTGGGCTGACCACCCCTCCTCGGAGGCGAGGACGATCTCGCCCCCGTACTTCTGCTGCAGCGCTTCGATTGCCTCCGCCTCCTCGGCCCTCAGCCAGTTGATCACCTCGCCGTGCGCGCGGATCTTGATGTAGGTCGGCTTCCGTTTGACCATTCGCCACTCGGCCTCTCGGAGAATCTGATGGGCGAGCGAGGGGATGGCCCGGAGCAGCCCGGTCCCCCCGCAGGTGGGACAGCTCACGCTGAGAGAGCGAATGAGCCCCTGCTTCACCCGCTTGCGGGTCATCTCCACGAGACCCAGCTCGGAGAGCAGGGCCACGTTGGTCGGAGAGCGGTCGGACTTGAGGTGGTCCTTGAGCTCCGCGAGCACCCGATCACGGTGATCCTGCCTCGCCATGTCGATGAAGTCGATAATGACGATCCCTCCGAGATCCCGGAGGCGGACCTGACGGGCAATCTCCCGGGCCGCTTCCAGATTCGTCTTGAAGACGGTCTCCTCGAAATCGTGTTTGCCGACGTAGCGACCGGTATTTACATCGATCGAGACCAACGCCTCAGTCTCCTCGATGACGAGATAGCCGCCTGATTTGAGCCACACCTTGGGCCGGAGGGCCTTTTCGATCTCCCGCTCGACCCCGAACGACCGAAAGATGGATTCCTCCTCGGTGTAGAGGAAGAGGTGGGAGCGGAGATCGGGGAACAGGGATTCCACGAACTCCAGACACCGCTCATATTCCGCTTCACTATCGACCACCAACCGGGTGACCTCGCGCGTGAAGAGATCGCGGAAAATCCGAAAGACCAGGTCAAGATCCCTTTGGACCAAGGCGGCTGCCGTGACCGTTTCGGCCCTGGCCCGGATCTGTCGCCAGAGGGAGCGGAGAAACTCCAGGTCAGCGGCGATCTCATCGCGCTTCTTTCCCATCCCGGCGGTTCGGACAATCACCCCTTCCGTCCCGACACTCAACTCCTGGACGAGCTGGCGGAGACGGACCCGCTCTCCCTCGTTCTCGATCTTCCGGGAGATGCCGATATGCTGCTCCGTCGGCATGTAGACGAGATAGCGTCCCGGAAGGGTGATGTGGGATGTGATCCGGGCCCCCTTCGTTCCCAACGGCTCTCGGGCCACTTGGACCAGCACCTCCTGCCCCTCTTGGAGCAGTTCCTCGATGGAGGGTTGTCCCTGACGGGGGGGTCGCTTGGGAGGAGGGGTCGCCATCAGCCTCTCTTCTCCCTCGGCCTCCTCGCCCACCGCGAACATCCGCTCGTAGTCTTCGAGATCTTCGTAGATATCTCGGACGTAGAGGAAGGCGTCCTTGCTGAGGCCGATATCCACAAAGGCCGCCTGCATCCCGGGCAGGATCTTCAGCACCCGTCCCTTGTAGATATTCCCGGCCAGTCCCTCGTTCCGCGCGTCCCCGATCATGAGCTCCGCCAGCTGACCGTCCTCAAGGACCGCCACGCGGGTCTCCACCATCGAGGAGTTAACAATGATTTCACGCTTCATGGCCACCGGGATGGATCGGATGGACTGCGCCGAACCCTTCGCCCTTCCTGCGACCGCTGCGGGGACGGTGAGCTGTGACGTAAGCCCCAGGTCAGCCTCGGGGGGATCACCCTCATCGACGGAAAGCCCACCGACAGCGGCGCAGGCCGCAGTGGGCCCTCCCCGTGCAACACGAGTACGCCAGTCGACATTCTCCCGGGCACCGCGAGCGTCCTCTGCGCCCTTGCTCGTTGTGGCGGAGGATACGAGCCCGGCCTCCCTTCCAGTGCCCGCCGGTCGACTGCGGGCCACATTTTCTCATCGATAAGACACGTCTATAAGAAACGTAACGCATTTTCCTGCGGAAGTAAAGCCGTCACCCGCGGACCGGGAGGGGACGATCGAGCTCCGCGGAAGGGCGAGGCGTTTGTGTCCGCCAATCCCTTCATAGTCGGGGGATTAGAACGATCCGCACCTGCGTGCGCAGCCGTGCGCGTGGGGGAAGGAGTGGCCGAGGGCTTCTCCCGAGAAAGGGGTCCGTGGTCCGCCCACGGCGCTCGGCCCTTCACCGCAAACGGCATTGACCGTCGAGCCAGTGCATGATATATGAATAGGTTACACGCATGGAGGGCTCCATGAGTCACAAGGTTCTCATCAAGGCAGGGGATGTGACGGCCGAGGCGGTCCTCAACGACACCCCCACCGCCCAGGCGTTCTGGGAGGCGCTTCCGATCACCGGCAAGGCGAACACCTGGGGGGACGAAATCTACTTCGCCACCCCCGTCAAGGAGGAGCTCGATCCCACCGCCACCGAGACGGTGGAAAAAGGGGACCTGGGATACTGGCCCCCCGGTCGGGCCTTCTGCATCTTTTTCGGACCGACCCCCGCCAGCACGGGAACCGAGATTCGGCCTGCGAGTGCGGTCAACCTCATCGGCCGCGTCGCCGGAGACCCGACCATCTTCAAGAAGGTCAAAGACGGGGCCCGCGTCCAGATCGACCCCGCCTGACCCGTTCCCGCCACCCCCTTCTTCCCTCCGGACCGAAACTGCAACCCCGTGAGAGCTCGACACACAGGGGAGGGCCAATCTCTTTCTCTCCGCTCGTGACCGATCATCGGGACCAGACGACCTGCCTCTCGACAGAGGGGGGAAGAAAAACCGTTTCCATTCTCGAACGGATCGGCTAGAATACGGTCCGCCCGATCCCCAGGAGAACGGTGACCGCATGGATTCACGATGGCGACTCTCCCAGAAATCCGTGAAGCGGGCCTATGAGGTTGTCTCGCCTGTGTACGATCTCATCTTCGAGCGCATCTTCTATCCCGGGCGGGTCGAGGCCATCAAGCTCCTGGACCCCGGCCCGCAAGATCAGGTCCTGGAGGTTGGGATTGGCACCGGCCTGAACCTGCCTCTGTATCCCCGCCATCGCCAACTGGTGGGTATGGATCTCTCGGGACACATGCTGCGCAAAGCCCGCGAGCGGGTCCTCGATCTCAACGCCACCCACGTGAGTCTCGTGGTGATGGATGCCATGCACATGGGATTCCAGGACGACGCCTTTGACCATGTCCTCGCCACCTACGTCATCAGCGTGGTCCCGGATCCCATCCAGGTCCTTCAGGAGATCAAGCGGGTGTGCCGCCCGAAGGGGCAGATCATCATCCTCAATCATTTTCGAAGCGACCATCCCGTCATGGGGCGGCTCGAGCGAATGATGGCCCCCCTCATCACGCGGACAGGCCTCTTCAAGCCGGACCTCCAACTCAGCCCGCTCTTAGAGCACGTGGGCCTGGTCCCGGATCAGATCCACCGCGTCAACCTGCTCAGCGGCTGGCGCCTCATCCGGTGCGTCAACTCCAAGGAGACCGAGGCCGGTCCGATCGAAGGAGACGAAAATGGCTTCTAGCTCCCCCGCCAGGCGCTGGGTCTTGGTGCTTCCCTTCCTGCTCTTGGCCACGACTCCCCGCCTCGGCCACGCCCAGGAGATCGGAAAACTCCAGGAGATGGAGGTGCTGGGAGTCATGGCCGATCCCGGCGGACAGACGCGCATCCTCCTCCGCAGCAGGCGTGACAAGCGAGGCCTCTCCATGATCATCGGGCAATTTGAGGCGGTGGGGATCGCGCTCCCCCTGGAAGGGGTGACGCCGCCACGACCGTACACCCATGATCTGATCCTGAACCTGCTCCATCGCTTCGAAGCGACCGTGGCCCGGGCAGTGATCACCGAGCTCAAGGAGAATACCTTTTACGCCACCCTGGTCCTCCAGGTGCACGATCGAGAGGTGCTGATTGACTCCCGGCCGAGCGACGCTGTCGCCCTGGCCCTCCGCGCCGGCGCACCAATTCTGGCGACAGAGTCGGTGCTCGCGGCCCAACAAGCGGGGGCGCACCCGTGACGCAGGAACCGGAGTACCCCCGGGCCTCCCTCCGGGTCCGGATCGCCTATGCCGAAGCCCACTACGCCGGGGGGCTCGTTGCCGGATCGCACATCCTCCGCCTCTTCGGCAACCTGGCCACCGAGCTGACCATCCGGTACGATGGGGATGAGGGGCTCCTCCGCGCCTACGAATCGGTAGAGTTTTTCGTCCCCATGTACGGCGGGGACTTCATCGAGGCGCGGGGAAGGATCCTTTCGATCGGGCGGACGTCCCGGCGCATGGCCTTCGAGGCCCATAAGGTCGTCAGCGCTGACGGGTCGGGTCCACGCCCCTCTTCTGCCCGGGTGATTGATCCCCCCGTCCTGGTGGCCCAGGCCGTGGCCACCAGCGTGGTCTCCCAGGACCGACAACACCCGGTCTGAAATCTCCATGGCCCGCGCACACCTCATCACCGGTCCCCCTGGAGTCGGAAAGACATCCCTCCTCCTCTCCCTGCTGGAGACCCTCCCGGGGCGCAAAGGGGGCTTCTATACCCGTGAAATTCGCGACCGGGGACAGCGAATCGGATTTCAGGTCACGGATCTCGCCGGTCGCGAAGGCGTCCTCGCCCATGTCAGATATCCGGGACCCCCCCGGGTTGGACGGTACGGGGTGGACCTCGAAACCTTTGAAGCGATCGGCGTGCAGGCGATTGCTCGGGCCCTGCACGACGCCGACCTCATCGTAATCGACGAGATCGGTTCGATGGAGCTCTACTCGCCTGCATTCCAGAGGGTCCTCTTCGCGATCCTGGAGGGCCCGCGACCGCTGCTGGCCACCATCCTGGCGAAGCCTCACCCGATCGCAGACCGGATCAAAGCCCAGCCCGATGCACGGCTCCAGCGGCTCACGCCGGCGAACCGACGGGAGGTCGGCCAGGCCATCACGGCGGATCTCACCCGCCTGCTTACCCGCTGAGCCGCATCGTGGCCGGGCGGGGTTTCCTATTGACGAAGCCCACTCGGCTTGGGTACCGTGAAACGAGACATCCGCCAAGGGGCATCGATGGCGAGGCGGTACTTCACGATCGAGGAAGCCAATACCCTCCTTCCTGAGCTGCGAGTGATCCTCGAGCAACTCCAGGCGCGGCGCCGGGAACTGGAGGACCGACAGCAGGCCTTGGAGGCGATCCGTCACCAGGCCGGTGAAAACGGCTACCGACTGGGCGGGGATGAATTCCTCCATCTCAAGCGAGAGGCCGAGTTTATCCTGGAAGAATGCAACACCGCGATCACGAAGATTGAAGCCCTGGGATGCCTCCTCAAGGACCTGCACCTGGGTCTCATTGATTTTCCCTCTCTGCGCGAGGGCCAGGAGGTCTTCCTCTGTTGGAAGCCGGATGAGGCAGAGGTGGCGCACTGGCACAGCCTCACCGAAGGCTTCGCAGGTCGAAAGCCGATCCGGTCCCACCCGATCTCGTAACCCGTGCCTCGCCGGGACCGATTATCCCTTGACAACGAGGGGGCGGCGGTGCTGGAATACAGCTACCTTCCATCACCAAACGGCATTCTCCCTGGTCTTGGGTAGGGATAGACTCCGTGTACAGGCGTTGGGTATCGGCCGAGGGAACGGATGTCCCTTCCCCTTCCCAGGCTACCCCCCAGGGCAAGAGCCCCGAGGGGGGGCCGTGCATTCCGTCCGAGTTCTTTCTCTTCGAATGCGGAAAGGGGGCAGGCCCCCCCTCTGCGTGTCCTCCCGTGCTTGGCTCCCTCCCCGAGGTCCTGCGGCACTACGCCGAGAGGCTCAGGACACCCTTTGCGTTTCTGGGGAGTGGCAGTCGGTACTCCAGGCCCCACCGCGGAGACGCCATCACCCTTCACCACTTCGCCCTGCCGACCCCGCCGGTCCTGTTCGGGATCTGGGCCCGCATTCCGCAGAGTCGCCTCCCCTTGGCTTTCGGCTATCCCATCGCGCCGGCGGCCCAGCACGCCTTTCCCGCTGGCTCTCACCTTGGACGAGGACGGGTTTTGAAAGACCAGGAAGGGCGCGCCGTCGGGGAGATCGTCGAGGGGAACATCTACGTCCTCTTTAACCTCCTCGGCCAAGATGGAGAACTCAGGTCGCTTCTGCTGCGGCGACTGCTCGACCTGGGCCTTCCCCGCCTCCTGAAAGAGCTCGCCACCCTCTCCGCCCTCGGACCGGAGCCCCTCCAGGCCGCTCTGGAGACCCTGCGACAGGAGACCGACGGCCTCGCGGCGACGTGGGACCGCGAGCGCCAGGCCAACGTCCGGCAGGCCTATGTGCGGGAATGTCGAAGTCGCGTCCAAGAGGAGACCACCTTTCTGGAAGAGGAGACGCGCTTCATCGAGGAGACCCTGGAAGAGTACGCGCGTCGGATCACCGCCGAGACCCGGCGGCTCCACACCTACCAGCAGCGTCTCAACACGCTCCGGGGCAGCCCGTCCGCGCATGCGCAACACCTCAGAGACCTGGACCGGCTCAAGGAGCTTCCTGAGGTTCGCGAGGTCCGGATTCAGGATGGCCGCATCACGATCTTCACCGCCCCGCTCCGGGCGGAGTATGGCGGCCGTGCGTATCACCTGGGGAGTTACCGGATCGAGATCTCCTTTGCCGGCGACATCCGAATCCGCAATCTCACCAACGCCCTCGGCGCGTACGACCACCCGCATATCTATCAGGGCCGGCCCTGCCTCGGCAACATTCGGGAGGGGGTCGCCAGGATGATCGGAGAGTACCAATTTGTGGCCGCCGTCTACGTCCTCCTCGACTTTTTGAAGACGGTCAACCCGAAGGATTGGCGCATTCCAATCGTGTACTGGCAGGAGGGAGGACCGTGAGGCCCGGCCACCCCATGGAATTCCTGCGACAGTTGGATCTGGTCAGTCCGGAGACGCTCGACTTTCCGATCCACCTCATCGGCTGCGGCGGGATCGGGTCCTTCACGGCCCTCGTACTCTCAAAGATGGGGGCGCACCCCTTGTATCTCTATGATCCCGACGGGATCGAGGAGCATAACCTGCCGAACCAACTCTTTCGCCTCAAGGATGTGGGACGCCCCAAGGTTGAGGCCCTCCGCGAGATCCTCGAGGAATTCTCCGGCGCCCCGGTCGAGGGACTGCCGGTGGAGGTGGAGGCCCGTCGCATGCTCGGAGTCGTGATCTCGGGGGTCGACAGCATGCGGGCCCGGAAGGCCATCTGGCTCCGATCCATCCGGTACCGGGCCGGCGTGCTCCGATACCTGGACGCCAGAATGGGCGTCGAGATGGCGCGAGTCTACGCCGTGAATCCCACCAACCCCGATGACATCCGGTGGTACGAAAAGAGTCTCTACACCGACGAGGAGGCCGAGATCCTCCCGTGTACCGCGGCGGCCATCAGCTACAATGGATTTGCCGTCGCCAGCCTGATCGGGAACCTGATCAAGCGCCTGGCAACCGGCGAGGATCTCCCCCGCGAGATCCTCCTCGATCTCAAGACCCTGACTCTGCTCACCAGCTCGGGCGACCGATGCTGAACAAAGGAGGGAGATCATGACGACGGATCTCTTAGAGCGGGAACGAACGGTGGCGGTCAAGGTGGTGGTGATGGGAAAGAATGTGACCACGTACGTCGGCCCGGAGCCGCTCTCGCTCGACGCCCTGTTAACGGAGATGGGAACCAACGGAAACACGGAGGTGCGGGTCAACGGCGTCACCGTCGAGAAGACCCACCGGCTCGCCCCCGGGGACATGGTGCTCATCGTCCCCAAGATTCGGGGGGGCTGATCGTCCCTTCTCCCCGTCTTGGTGGGGCCCCGCGCCTCTGCGTCAGTAGGGCCGGATGTAGCTCCGGTGGCACTTCCGGCAGGTCTGCACGAGCCGGCTGAGGCGGGGCCGGACCTCATCGAACCGCTCTCGCCCCGCCGAGGCGGCCAGCGCCTCTGCGGCCTCCCGGAGGTCTTGCGCAAAGGCCGTGAAGGAGGGCACCTCTTCGGGGGTGACGGGCTGCGCGCGACTGGGGGAGTGAAAACTGCCGGGAGGGAACAACGGGACAATGCGATTGGCCCGCGCCGCAATGTGCCTGGCCCCCTGCTCGACCATGTCCGCCTCCCCACGGGCGAGCCCGTCCCAGATCGCCTGCAGGGCGTTGCCAAGGTCGCGCATCAGGGCTCGGCGCTCCTCGATCACGCCCGCCGCTCCGTCAGCCGCAGCCAGAAAGCTCGAGAGGACAAGAAATCCCACCAGCCACCGGGGCCCGCTCACGGGTGATCCCCTCGCCCACTCGGGGGAGCCAACCAGATTAGCTTCTTCTCCGCGACGAACACATAGGTGATTTCCGCGAGCAGGACGGCAAAGAGGAGCTCTTTCAGGGGCGGGGAGACGTCATACTTCTCCATGTGCTCCCGGGCGATCTCCTCGACCTGATGGGCGTCCGGCAGGCCCCACGGAAAACCCGGGAACAGCTCCTCGAGGGCCGCCTTGAGGATGATCCTCCCGTGGTCCCTCAGGTGATACACGGCCAGCAGGGACAATGTCTCGCTGATCAGCGCTTGGTCCTCTTCTGAGACGCCGTAGTGTTGAAAGATCTTGTCCCGGACAAAAACGGCCATCTGAAATTCGTGCTCGGAATAGCCCCGCCATCCCGCCTCTGCCATGGACACCTCCGGAAAGAGACCACACCGCACCCGCGTTTGCGAGGCAGGAGAAACTCCCCGCATCTTAGCAACTCCCTCGGACGTGAGCAAATTTTTTCCTCCCTTTTCCCTTGCCAGACGGTAGCAAGACCGCATATAGTGAAGAGGAGTGTGTGCCCCAACGCCGGGGCAAGCGATGCAGAAGGTTCTCTCTTGGATGGCGGCCCGGCCACAGGAGCGTCGTCTGCATGAGCGTGGACCACATCAGTCGGACCGTCGGAAGCGTTCTCATCACCCTGCTCCTTCTCGCTTCCGGCTGCGCGTCCGCCCCAAAGCCAGAGACGGCACGCCCCCTGGAAGGCCCTGCAGATATCCCCATCCCCGCCGGCTTTCAGAAGATCGACAAGGAATCGGTCCTCATCGCCTTCAGCGGATTTCAGGCAGGCCTGGTGGTGTACGAGGGGGAGCGCGAGCCTTCGTGGGTCGTGGATTTTTATCGCGGCGTCCTTCCGTCACAGGGATGGAGCTTGGTGGCAAGCTTCATCAGCCAGGAGACGATCCTCCTGTTCACCAAAGAGCGTCAGGCCTGCGTCATCAGCGTGTCCGGCAGCCGCTCCTCCACCCGCCTCGAGGTGCGGGTGGGCATCGTGGAGCCGGTCGCGGGAGGGTCCTCGCCCTCCCCTGGGCCGTCCCAACCAGCACCCGGCACACCCCGCTAGTTTTGATCGATGACCGTTGACCGACGACCGATGACCGTCCATCCCGTTCATGATTCATGGTTCATAGTTCATAATTCATGGATGGTGGTTGGTGAGTGGTGTTCAGTAATTGGTGAAAACCACCAGTCACTGGTCACTGGCCACCAGCCACTTTCTGCCCGTCGGTCGTCGGTGGTTCCCCGTCGCAACCCGACGCCGGGTCGTGGCCCCGGCGTGCCTACTTTCGCCCAGCAGGAAATCCTTGGGGAAATCCCTGACGCTTGACACCCGCTGAGAAGCAGGGGATACTTGATACTTGAGCGCGCCCCGGAGAGAGTGATGAAACCGACCACCGGAGGGCCCATGGCCGAGTATCGGCGACGCGAGGAGTCAGGGCACGAG